>NZ_OX296583.1:0-600000 GCF_946463545.1 Methanothermococcus thermolithotrophicus DSM 2095
GTGTGGAAAACGAATCTAAAAATCTAGAAAAAACAAAACAAGATATCAAAGTATTAAACGATGAAAAATACTATTATTATGTTATCAACCTTTTAAAATCCGCAAAAAGGGAAATATCTATAGTAATGTTCTCCATATTTTGCTGTAAAAAAACTGAAGAACTTATAAACGAACTGATAAATGCAAGAAAGAGAGGAGTTATGGTTAGAATAATTCTCGACAGAAATGTTGAATCAAATAAAAAGGTCAGGAACAGACTCAGTAGCGAAAGGATTTCAGTAAGGACTCTAAACTCTGAAAGAACCCATAATAAGCTCATAATTGTGGATGATACCGTAGTAGTTGGGAGCCATAATTGGACAGATAAGGCTTTATTTGAAAATAGGGAATCCAGCGTAGCAATTGTTGATAAAAACATTCTCACCGATGAAAAGGAATATTTTGAATTTTTATGGAGGTTAAGTAAATGAAAATAGCTATCTTTTCAAAATTAACCTTAAAAGAAGATGAAATAAAGGATGTTCTAAAAGAAGCTGATGTATTTCCCCCTATTAAGAGAGGAGACTTGATGGACAGTAAAATTGATAATTACGATATTATTGGCATTATTGACGGAGTTTTTTTACAGAATTCTGCAGTGGCCCACAGGGAGATACTGAAGAGATTAAACGAAGGTAAGAAAATATTTGGAGCAAGTTCAATGGGTGCATTAAGAGCTTCTGAATTAGATACCTATGGAATGATAGGGGTAGGGAAAATATACGAATATTATAAGAACGGAATAATCACAGATGATGATGAGGTTGCAGTTACATTCAGTGAAGACTTCCATCAAATAACTTTTTCAATGATTAATTTTAGAATAATGGTGCAAAATGCTATAAAAGATGGAATCATACATGAAAAAGATGGTGGGGATTTACTTAAAATAGCAAAAAGTTTATACTATCCTTTAAGAACTTTTGAAAACGTACTTGAAAAAAGTAAATTTGAAGAGGATATGAAAGAAAAACTTTTGAGTTACTTCAAAACTCATGACGATATAAAAAGAAGCGATGCTTTTGAGATGTTGTATAAAATTAAAGAATATATTATTAAAATCTAAATATTATTCTATACTAAGTTAAACACAATAATTTATTTTATATTTAAGCAGGTATGAAGAGGTACTAAAATAACATTTATCTTGGTGAGCTCATGGAAGAACTAAAGGTAAAAAGGATTGAAAACGGTACTGTTATTGATCATATAGATGGAGGAAAAGCTCTGGAAGTCTATAGGATCTTAAATATTAAAGAAGGATTACCAGTAACACTGGCTATGAATGTTTCTTCTAAAAAAAGAAATAAAAAGGATATTTTAAAAATAGAAGGTCTGGAGTTATCCAAAGAGGATGTTAATAAAATAAGTCTTATTTCACCTAATGCAACAATAAACATTATAAAAAATGGAAAGGTAATATTTAAGTCTAAATTAGATATCCCTGAAAAAATCGAGGGTATCTTAAAGTGTACAAACACAAAATGTATCACTAACCAAGAACAAATAGAGTCTAAATTCATTGTAGAAAAGAAACATCCTTTAAAAATAAGATGCATATACTGTGAAAAGTTCATTAGCTCCATAATATATTCAAAATAGAATTTTCACTTTTTGTATTTTTGATGATGTTATGTTGTTATTATTTATTGTTATTGTTAATTGTCGATATAAAAATATAAACAGGTATAAGGTGATTAAATGAAGTTGCATGAATACGAGGCAAAGAGAATATTCAAAAATTATGGAATACCAGTACCTGAAAGTATTTTAACTTCAGAAAAAATAGAATCCATTGAAAAACCAGTTGTAATTAAGGCTCAGGTTTTAGTTGGCGGTAGAGGAAAAGCTGGAGGAATTCTTTTTGCAGATAATACCGAAGAAGCCAATGCAAAAATTGAAGAGCTCCTTAAGAAAGAAATAAAAGGAGAAAAAGTTGAAAAAGTTTTAATTGAAGATAAGCTTCCAATAAAAAAGGAATACTATATTGGTATAGTTATAGACAGAACGGAAAAAAAGCCTGTTATAATGTTCTCAACCGAAGGTGGAGTGGACATAGAGGAAGTTGCAAAAAACACGCCTGAAAAAATAGTAAAACACTATGTGGACCTGGAAAAGGAATTTTTACCATACATAGCAAGAAATATTTTAAACGAGGCTTCTATCCCGTCCGAAGAAATCCCAAAAATTGCAGATGTGATATACAAACTCTACAAGGTATTCAAAGACATGGACGGAACTTTAACTGAAATAAATCCATTGGTTATTACCGAGGACGGAAGAATCTTTGCTGCAGATGCTGTTTTAAATGTGGACGACGATGCATTCTACAGACACAACTATCAAGAATTCGAAGAATTCAATAAAAAAGACAAATCAGAATTTGCCTATGTTGAACTGGATGGCGACATTGGGGTTATAGGCAATGGTGCAGGTTTAACTTTGGCTAGTATGGATATTGTTAAAGAGTTTGGTGGAGAACCGGCATGTTTCTTAGATATAGGTGGTGGAGCCAGTTCAGAAATAGTTAAAAAAGCACTTAAAAAGGTTTTAGAAAAGCAGGGTGTAAAAGGAGTTTTCATTAACGTATTAGGCGGTATCACAAGATGCGATGAAGTTGCAAAAGGTATCGTTGATGTTTTAGAAGAGCATCCAAATGTCAAATTTGCAGTTAGGATGATGGGAACAAATGAAGAAGAAGGAAGAAAAATATTGGAAGAACATGGAATACCTTACGAGCTCTCCATGGAAGATGCAGCTAAAAAGTTAATGGAAACGATCAACAACTAATTTTTTATTTTTTATTATTTTTAAGCCTTCAAACTTTTACATAATCTTTTAAGAAACTCTAATTTTGAAATATTTTCATCATTAACTTTTACCTTTATATATCCACAAATTTTCCAATTTTCTCGTGGATAGGATTTATCTTTTTCGGTTTTAAATTCATAGCCCATTTTTCTAAGTTTTGATTCTATGTCCTTCAACCTTGGATTGTTAACGCCCAATTCCTTTGGAACTTTTCTACCTTCTTTTCTACTCTTTTTAGCATCTATGTACGTTGGCCAGATTATAATTTCTTTTGTCCCTGAGTTATTGTTATCATTCTTAGATGCTATCATATTTTCACCTTATCCACTTTTCTTTAATGAACACATAGAATAGGATAGCTATCACGACAAATGATATTCCAAAAACTATCCAAAAACCATGTGGATCATCAATCAATGGCATATATTTGAAATTCATTCCGTAAATTCCGGTAATCCACATTGGAACGGCAAATAACGTTGTAACCATTGTTAAAATTTTCATAATTTGGTTCATTCGAATGTTTTCGAGTGATAGATTCATATCCATCATTGAAACAAGCAATTCCCTATACGTGGTTTCCATATCAATTAACTGCAAAATGTCGTAATACAGGTCTTCAAAATGCCACCTATCTTCCTGAGTAGTTATAGGAATATACTTCCTTTTTAAGACCGAAAGAACATCTTTGTTTGATACCAACGCCTTATGGAAGTAAACTAGCATTTTTCTAAGTTGAAGTGTTTCCTCAGTTATATTTCTATTATGACCTTGTAAAAGACTATCCTCCAATTCATCTAACTCATCTTCTAAATTAAGCAAGATTCTGGAATAACTTATAGTTATCTGATTCAAAAGGGTGTATATAAAAAAACCAATCCCCCTGTCAAGTAACATTTTAGGTTTTTTAGTTTTTAATAGGTTGCATAACCTCCCGATGGATTTTATTTTATCGGTATGTACTGTTAAGATCACATTGTCCTTTATAAATATACCGAAAGACGTTGTTGTAATATCCTCTTCAAAAAGTGGGGCTTTGAAAATTATAAGGTAGTAATCATCCTCTTCTTCAACCCTTGGAACCTCCTGTTCGTCAAGACCAAGCATTAGTTCTTCCACTTTTATATTTATTTTATCGGATAGCTTACGGAGCTCCTCATCAGATGGGGCATAGCAATCTATCCAGCAGAGGGCGTATTCTTTACTTAAATCGTCTAAATTCATTTTTTCAATGTTTTTACCATTGTACCCTATGACTTCTAGCATACTATCACATAAATATAATTAATGGGTTTGAGACTCAACTTTATCCCCAGACTCTGATTTAGGCTCGTAAAAGAGAATAGCCGAAATTATAATTAATATCGAAGTATAAGCTATAACATATACCATGACGTTGGCAAATTTGACGCTTTCATCAATCAAGAACATTGAAAATATCATCAAAATTTCTCTTGCCATAAATATGACTATAATTTTAAAGAAAATTCTCTTTAATAAACTAAGTACATTTTTACTTGTATGTATTATATCATCTATAAAACGTATTGTCACAAATATGAAAAGTCCAAGTGCTAAAGGATTGGCCATATAATTTAAAAATGTCCCAACGAATTTAACCAATTCCAAGCCTGCAGACATCTTATAAGAATAAATAATCCCAACAATTATTATTAATGAGCTTATAACATTACCAATTGGGGTAAGTTTTCCAACCTCTATTCCTTCTTTTCCTTCCTTGAATGATTTCTTTAAAGTCTCTGTTAGACTAACGCCCTCCGATAAAATATATAACCCTATTAGTCCTGCAATTATCCTCCAACCCAAATCTGCAAATACTGCATAGAGTATCATGGCAAATCCAACAGAGGTAAACAAAAACGGCACGTATTGGGACATGGTTTTTTTAATGAATTCCTGTATTAAGTAATAGGTGGATTCTAAAGATTCATTCTGTTTTACAACTATTCTTTTTTTCCATACAAATACTTCGTTGGATTCCAAATATTTTAAAACCAGTTCATCTTCTTTTCCATCTGAAACAAGATATATAAAAGTAGGTTCATATAAATACATTAAAAAATCAAGCTGTTCTTTTATTCGCATTGCACATCTTTCAGATTCAACATCCTTATCCCCTGAAATTGTGGCGATTTCCACATCCTTTCCTTCTTTTTTTAATTCATCGTAAAGTTTTACTCCGCCTAAAATGGAATTTACATCACTATCTCCTGGATCAGCTAAACCCAATTTTACAGCTGCATTTATATTATCTTCCATACCTAAAATAGGGGTTCTTATATTGCCTTTTCTACCGATATCATCATCCATATCAACAACAATAACAAGATATTTTTTAACATCTTTACCTTTAGGTACAACATCTTTAACAAAATTCATAATACCCCTAACAAATATTATTTTGAATATTATTCAAACATGAAACATGGCCTTAATAAAAATTCTTCGAGTTTGTGGCATCTTTTGAAGAACTTCTAAATATGGAGCTCTGCGAATGTTTGTCTTTGTTTATTTAAAATTATAATTAGATATTATATTGGTTTTAATTAATTTAACCTAAGTATGTGTGTCACATAATTGCAGTATGACTACATAAAGTATAACAAACAAGGTTATTAAAAACCCATAATTAATTCCTATTTCACACATTGATAACAGGGTAGCACCATATATGGAGTATATTCTAATATCTCCCTTTGTATATATTAACTTACTTATCAGACCCAATAAAAAGGCAAATATTACCCCGAAAATCCCAAAATCAAGGTAGATTGGTCCAAACATAGTTGAAGTTATATTATGACTATAGTTAAAAATAATATTCCCAATTAATGATTCTCCATTTGGATTAAAGGAAACCTTCCCAAGTAGTAGTTCAGGATAGTTTATAATCCTATCCAAAGTCATCAAGTCAAAGTATGCTCTATATGATAAAATTTCTATAAAATTAAGCTTCCAGGACTGGCCTGAAGATAAGAGTATCAACTTAGCCATTATTCCAAGTAACAACACAGAGGCAAAACCATATAAGATTATATGTTTTGGCGATATTCTACCTTTTCCATACTGATATATTAAAAATGCCGCCAGTAGTATAAGGACATTTGCCTTGTAGCCTAAGAGTATTAGTAGAACAAAAGCCACTAAAAAATACGGTACACCGCTTAAACCCCCATAAGTCAATGCTCCAGAGGAAATTAATCTAAGGGGATCAGCAGCTATATCCATACGCGTGGTATAATCTAATATTGGTATTGCACCATTTTGAACTACGATTAAAATAAAAGAAAATATCCCGACAAAAAATATTACATTATCCATCTTTTTTGAAGGATATGTTGCTACAAATAAGTGGATAATACCCAATACCGCCAAAGGATAAATTATGGCCAAAATTAAAGAATCTGACACCGCCATAACCCCATAAAATATCAAAAAGAATATTAAACTTCCAGATAAGTAAATGATGAACTCTCTTTTAATATTGGTGCCAATATTTGTAAAAAAAGGAATTGAAAAGCTTGCAATATATGTTAGAACAATAAAGAACATTTTTAAGATTAAAACTGGATTGAATTTATTAAAATACGGTACTGCAAGTAAAAATATGATTAAATGACCTGCTAAAACTATAAAAACTGGATTAAATAGGAACCTATCATCTACTTTTAATTTATTTTTTAGCATTTAAGACCCCTTTTATCAATGCATAAATGGATAGTACAAATCCAAACATGTAGAATAGGATAACATCAAGATCCAAAATTCCTGTTTCAATACCGACCAATAAATACGCTATTAAAATGGCATAAACCCCTAAATAAATACCTTTTAAATCCTCAGCTATTTTATAATACAAACCTAAAAATACACCCAAAATACCAAAATATGGGATAATTCCAAGGATTCCATAATCACCAATAACTGCCCCAAAAATTGTTGGAGTTATTGAAACACCCTGAACTCCGATACTTTTTGCAACAACCCCTCTTGCTCCAGGAGCCATTCCTAAATAGGAATAAATCGCACAATAATGAATTACCCCATTAAATACTCCATTAAAATTCTTAACAATAATATCAAAAATGCTCATTGTTAAATCTATTCTTGAAAGTATTGGATTTCCACCACTTCCTAATGTATAAAGCCTCAATATTGACATGGAGAGTAATACCAAAAATATTCCAAATGCCGAATATATCAATTCCTTTGTTTTTATTTTATTTAAATAATACATTACAAAAAGTATGGATAAAAATAATATCATAACATTTGTTCTATATCCTAAAAGCATAATCAGTGCTGAAAAAACCATGGAATATATTACAACCTTTATTCTGCTCATACTTAAATTTGATGCAACTACTATTGCCCAACCTAAAAGCATAAGATGAGATAGAGCGGTAAAAGGAACATTCAAAAATCTTCTTGAAGTCGGATCAAAGAGTGGAATATCCCTTACCCATAAAATATCAAAAAATATGAACAATATACCAATAAACATTAAAAATATCCCAAATATGTAATGTTTTGAATAATTTGGTTTATGTGCCAAAAATCTTCGATTTCCTGACTCATCTAAATTTAAAATATGATATAACCTCTCACCCACCATGAAAGATATATAAAAGAAAATTGCACTAAAAAGTGCTAAAAATCCTGAAAAAGATGATACCGTGGAAAATAAAATATATACGCACACCAATAATACAAATAAATGATGTGCTTTAATTTTTTCATTTAATTTCAAATTCCTTAAATCAGTTTTTAGGAGCTCCATGTTCATTCCTTTTTATTTTATTATAGTTTTAGACATAAAAACTTAACTTTACAATCATCATTGAGCGAATACTCAATCCTAAAATATACCTACTCGACGAAAACCTTTTAGGTTTTCGTGAGTTCGACAAAAACCTTTGGTTTTTGTGAATCGACAAATTCCCTTGGAATTTGTCTCGATCAGCGAATCCAAAGGATTCGCTTCGACTCAACGAAGTTGAGTAGGTATCGGGTTTGGATTCAAAACCTTTTTTAAAAGGTTTTGTCCTATACTATAATTATATTTTGTCATTCAAGGTAATGTATAAATAGCAAAATCCCCAGGATTTAGCCCGATATTTTTAGGTAATTCATCCGCGGTTTCATTTACAACTAAATATACGGTTATCTTTGAAGTGGCTATTTTCTCTGGTTTAATTATATTGTCCAGCATGTTTAACATTTCCAAATCCAATTTTCCATCTAAAAACAAGCCATTTTCAACGAATTTAATAGATAATTTATTTAAATCCAAATTTAACTTATTTTTTATGGATTGTTGTTCTGATGGTGCAAAAGTTTTTGAATCTACTGCAATTGAACTGCTAATATATGTTTTAAGTACTGTCATATTTGAATTTTCATAATTATTTTTTGTACTTTCTATTATGTCCCCAATTTCTTTAAATGAATTTCCTTCAATTGGGTTCATCTGATATTCAACTACAGTATTTCCCAAGGGTTTTAAAACTATCTTTTTAGCTGCTATATCTTCGATGTAAGCCATCTCTCCCCCTATTGTTATGGACTGGTTTTTATATACTGCAGTAAGAGTTCCTCCCCGAGCTCCCGTTATTAATACAATATCATTAAATTCTTCATTGGATGATGTCCATTTACCTTTTACATTGGCATACAATGGAAAATTTTTTTTCATTATTTTTTCAGAAATCCATGCACACTTATACATCTGGTCTCCATCAAACTCATAACTATTATTGCCATTGGAGCTTAAAAATTTATATGCCAGAGCTCCTGAAGTTATCAATATAGCAAGTAAAACTAAAATTTCAAGAATCCCTATTTTTCTCATGATATCCCTTTAAAATCGTCATATGAAAAACGAACAAATTTTATTTAAAAATATAATAATTTTCCTATATATATCCTTAATTATTAATATCCTTAATTCTTATATGGTGGTATGAATCAAATAGGTGGCTTTATAATTTTTATATTTAGGGAAATAGGATACTACAGTACGGTGAAAACATGAATTTAAAATATCCACTTATTGTCTTGACTATTCTTTTTATAATTTTAAACCCATTAAACGCAAAAACTGTTGTAGTTGCTTCTGACCAGGATAAATCACTGGCATGTCAACTATCCAATCATCTAAATGCATCATTGGTAATATTACCTTGGGGTTCCACGGATGTAAAATACTTAAATGAAATAAAAGCATTAAATCCCGATGAAGTAATAATTGTAGGTGGGAAAGCAGCAGTTCCTGAGATTTATAATTATGGGAATTATAAAAGATATTCTGGAAAAAATAGAGCTGAAACCGCTTATATGATACTATCAGATTTTTACAACATATCTTCATCAGGTGAATTGATATACTATCCATCAAAAAATGCTATTATAGAATTTATTGATGAAAAAAGGAATTGGAAGGTTATATCTGGAAATAGTGATATCAGTATCAGATGGTCAAAGTTCGTAGAAAATCAGCTTCCAAGAAGTAATGATATAGAAAACGAAACATTTTATGTATATGTTGGAAATATAAATAACAACCCAGGAATGAATGAATCATGGAATCATAGGGAAATCCCAGAAATAGTCTCATTCAGTCCTGCAGTTATACTATCAAACAACACTCTATTTATCACAGGAAGTGACGAAAATCTACCTATTACAATAGGCAGACTGTTTTCTAAGCAAGATATAGATTATTCATCCAGCGATTTTTTCAAGTTTATAATACTGTTGGCTATAACATTGGGGATATTTTATTCAATTATAAAAAGTAGATATTACTTATTTGGCGCAATTATAACTATACTGTGGATAATCCACTCATTCGATAAATTCTGCGTTGTATGGGATACATTACTTGTTTACCTCGATGGGGCACTTTCATTAACCTATCTTGGACATTATGAAACAATAATACATGGAAGAAATTTTCCAGGACTCTCGTACTGCCTGTATTTTTGGTTTAAACTATTCTCCCCAAGTATTCAAAGCATACTACTTTACCAGGTGTATCTATGTTTCATACTCATGAGTTTTGTATTCCTATACTTCAAAAAGAAAGAGCTCGGTTTAGCGGCATGGTTGATTCTATTAAGTATTCCACTATTCAGGGAGTATATTACTTGGTTTTCAACAGAATTAACATTTTTAGGTTTTATGGCTGTGATACTGTATGGTTTAAAGAATTCTAAAAACTCAAAATTAAATATCATTGTATTGTCCATAATAACATCAATATCAGCTTTGATACGTGTACACATTATGATTATACCTTTAATTTACCTAATATTCCAAAGAAATAAAAACGCATTGATATACAACATCCTGTCAATCTTACTTTATGTGATCCTCCTCAACCTAACATACGGGCAAGTTATGGGGTATTTAGATGAAATTTCCATCAAAGGAGGCATAACACTGGACCTTGTTATAAATAATATTCATTATTATCTACCAAAATTCATCCATCTCATGATAATTCCAATATTCATTTTAATATTGGAAATATGGAATAAAATGAAATTCAATAATTTCATGCTATTAACTGGAATAACATTTCTCATCATGCCGTTGTTATGGGTTGCACAGGACGAAAGGTACTTACTTCCATACATTTTTATCATCACAATGGCATGTATGGAGCCCTTAGAAAAGTTAGATTTAGAAAATATAAAAGATAAACTAAATAATATAAAAGTTAAATTAAGTTTGAATTAAAAAAGTTAGTATATTTTATTTTTTATTTATTAAATTCTTCAATTATTCTTTTTGCCACACTTTCTCCGTCTAACTTATAATATTTTAGGAGCTCGTCTGCTTTTCCAGATTTACCAAATTCATCATTTATTCCTATTCTTAGGAGCCTTTTGTTTAATCCTTTTGAAGCTATTACCTCAGCTATTGCTCCACCGAGTCCTCCTATTATGTTATGGTCTTCAAGTGAAACTATAAAGTCCTTTGAATTCAAGATAGCTTCTTCATCTATTGGTTTTATAGTGCTCATTGAAACTACTTCTGCAGCTATTCCATTTTCTTTCAATATTTCAGCAGCCTTTAAACCTTCAGGAACCATTTCCCCAGTGGCGATTATTGTTAAATCATTTCCTTCTTTTAGGATTCTTGCTTTTCCAAATTCGAACTTTGCATCCTCTTCACTTTCAAATATAACTTCAGTATCCCTTCTCGGCATTCTTACATAAACAGGTCCATTGTACTCTGCACACCATCTTATTACATTCTTTGTTTCGTAGTAGTCAGCAGGCGCTATAACCGCCATGTTCGGTATTGCCCTCAATATTGCAATATCTTCTGTCATCTGGTGGGAAGCCCCATCTTCTCCCACTGTAATTCCACTGTGTGTAGCTATTACTTTAACATTTAAATTTGGATATGCTACTGAGTTTCTTATTTGCTCCCATGCCCTTCCAGTGGCAAACATTGCAAACGTGGAGGCAAACACAATTTTTCCAGTTCTTGCTAAACCTGCAGCCATTCCAATCATATTTTGTTCTGCAATCCCTGCGTTGAAAAACCTTTCAGGGAATTCCTTTGCAAACATTGCTGATTTTGTAGAACCTGACAAATCGGCATCTAACACTACAATATTTTCATACTTTTTTCCCAATTCCACTAATGTTTCACCATAGGCATTCCTCATTCCTATCTTCTTTGACATGATTTCACCCAAATTAAATTTTAAAAGTTGCTGCTCTTCTAAGTTCATCTACCGCTTCTTTAACGTTTTCTTTTCCATATATTGCAGATGCTGCTATCAATGCATCAGCACCAGATTCAGCCACGGCCGGGGCGGTTTCCGTGTTTATACCTCCATCAACGAAGATTTTTGTGTCATAGCCTTCTCTAAGTATTCTGTTCTTTAAATCATCTATTTTTTTGAGCATTGGGTTTATAAACTTCTGCCCTGAAAATCCTGGCTCAACTGTCATTATTAAAACTCCGTAGAGCTCCCCTAAAATATATTCAATGTTGGTTATGGGAGTTGAAGGATTTAAAGCTACTATTGGCTTTGCACCATGTTCTTTTATTAAATTTATCGTTCTAAATGGGTATTTGCAGGATTCGATATGGAAGGATATCATATCTGCATCTTCTGCCAACTTGGGAATAAATAAATCTGGATTTTCAACCATTAAATGAACATCAACAGGTAGATCTGTCATTTTTTTGACATACTTTGTTAGACCAATTCCTAAACTTAAATTTGGAACAAAATGACCATCCATAATATCTGCGTGAATAAAGTTTACTCCAGCCTCTTCTGCCTTTTTAACTTCTTCTGCCAAATAACCAAAATCTGCAGAGAGTATTGATGCACCAATCATTACCATAAGATCACCGTTTATTAGATAGATGAATTGACCATATTGTCAACTATTCTAGCTCTTTTAACGCTTGTTCCAACTGCTCCTTATTTGGGGCTTTTCCATGGAATCCTACGTTATTTTCCATAAATGAAACGCCTTTACCCTTTACAGTATTTGCAATTATCATTTTAGGTCTTCCGTTTTTCATAGATTTAGCCTTTTCAACTGTGGCTATTATCTCTTCAAAGTTGTGACCATCTATTTCAAATACATCCCATTCAAATCCTTTAAATTTATTTTTTAACTCGCCTAAACACATAACATCTTCTGTACAGCCATCTATTTGTAACCTGTTTCTATCTACAAAACCAATTAAATTGTCCAATTTATAGTGGTACGCAGCCATTGCAGCTTCCCAAACCTGTCCTTCCTGACATTCTCCATCCCCTAGGAGAACATAAACATGATTATCCAATTTATCCAACTTGCATCCCAATGCTATCCCTACAGCAGATGAAAAACCGTGTCCTAATGAACCTGTATTTACTTCAATACCTGGAATTTCTATTGAAGGGTGACCTTGTAAAAGAGCTCCTAACTTTCTCAACTTCCAAAGTTCTTCCTTATCAAAATACCCCAATTCTGCAAGGGTTGCATATAATGCAGGACATGCATGTCCCTTACTGAGAACAAACCTATCTCTATTTTCCATTTTTGGATTTTTTGGATCGTGATTCATTATTTTGAAATAAAGAGCAACAATAATATCAGTAGCAGATAATGAACCTCCAGGATGTCCAGATTCTGCCAATCCAATCATCTTTACAATATTGTATCTAATTTTTTTAGCAATTTCTTTTAATTCAGAGATTTCTACGTTTTTATTCTCCATTTTATCACCCTATAGCCAAACAAATCAAAATAATAAAAATTTATCAGTCCTTTTTTAACCAGTCTTTTTTAGACTTTATGTATTTGGGTTCTTATCTTACCATCAATAAGATGAAAACAAAATATAAAAAAGTATTAGTATGAACCATTTATCGAATCCTTATATATAGTGATACTTTAAAAACAATAACTCTTAGATGTCACTACTTATAAATGTTTTTATAATTATTTTTTACAACCTTGGTTTTAATACTAATAAATCCCATAAATTAAAATTGCCTGTTCACAATTAACTATTTAGTTATATTTTAATTTAAATTAACACTGGCAAATAACAATTATCTATTAAAATTTAAGATAATTATTTATATATTTCGTGAAACGACTATATATGCATACAAAAGATTTAAATTGTTTTGGATTATACCTTTGGTAAATAATTAATGGGTGATTATATGAGTGTATTGACGCATCTAAAAATACTTTCATTGGAAAGGGGTATTTCAGGAAGAGAAGATAGAATAAGAAATTACATGGAAAAAGAACTTCAAACATCTTGTGATGAAGTTTTTACAGATAAATTTGGAAATTTAATTGCTAAAAAAGGTAACAAAGGCCCTAAGATAATGATCGCCGCTCACATGGATGAAATAGGGTTAATGGTAAAATACATAGACGATAAAGGATTCTTAAAGTTCACAAAAATAGGCGGAATAAACGACCAAATGTTGTTAAATCAGAAGGTAGTAGTTCATGGAAGTAAAGGAGATATAATCGGCGTTTTAGGTTCAAAACCACCTCATAAAATGAAAGAAAGTGAAAGAAACAAATTAATAAAATACGAAGACATGTTTATAGATATCGGGGCAAAGAACAGGGAAGAAGCCATTGAAATGGGTGTAGAGATAGGAACCTGGATTTCATTTAAAGCCGAATTTGACAGTCTTGGAAAAGATAGAATTACCTGTAAATCCTTTGATGACAGGGCAGGATGTGCAGTTCTTTTAGAAACTATGAATCAGATAAAAGATATGGACTTAAACTGCCAGGTTTATGCAGTCGGTACAGTTCAGGAAGAAGTAGGTTTAAAAGGAGCTAAAACTTCTGCTTTTGGAATAAATCCAGATGTTGCAATTGCCCTTGATGTAACCATATGTGGTGACCATCCAGGAATAAAAATGGAAGATGCTCCAGTTGAGCTCGGTAAAGGTCCTGTAGCCTGCATAGTGGATGCATCAGGTAGGGGTTTAATTACGCATCCAAAAGTCTTAAAAATGATTAAAGAAGTTTCTCAAAAGAATAAAATCCCTGTACAGTATGAAGTTGGGGAAGGCGGAACTACAGACGCTACAGCAATACACTTAACAAGGGATGGAATTCCAACAGGGGTAATTTCAGTACCTACAAGATATATCCACACACCTGTGGAAGTTATGGATGTAAATGATTTGGAAAAAACTGTAGAGCTCATAGTTTCATGTATAAAAGAGGTTGATAAATACTTCTAAGGGACCGCAGATGAAAAAGATATGGGTTCGTATGATGGTATATCCCCTCGGATACCTTATGTGGGGCGGGTTGATGTGGTATTCTCAGGCCATAACACCATTGGATCTAACAAATTATTTACTAAAAATTCCACTGTGCAATTCCATGTTCTATAATACCTTACAATCCCTGCCCTATAATATCATTTTATTTTTTAAAATAATCTATGTTTACGCCTTTACCATATGTATAATCGGGGGAATCGGATACTATTTAATAGTAAAAAGAGATTTTTTAAAATCTGATATAATATTGGTTGATTTGGTCATGGGGTGGTTCATAGCAGGATTGATATACACAATTTTTGTAGTTAAAGCCCCATTTCAAGTTGGTGTGGCTCACGATTTGGTAAACGAACGCTTTATGTGGATATTCACAAAACCAACTTACGAAATCCCATCACTACATACGGCCTATTCTGTTCTAATGGCATTACACTTTAAAAACGAACCCGGCAGCATAAAATACATCTTTTACCTGTTAGGTGTATTGATTCCAATTTCTACATTGATTATGGGACAGCATTGGGTTGTTGATGTTATTACAGGAATATTATTTGCATATTTCCTCTACAATCTACCAAAGGATATCCATTTAAAGATTTACAATATTTTGAATTATTTAAGTGGTGAATTTCATATTCACTCGCACCATGAGAATGAAGTAACTGAAAGTAAAAAGAAATAGATAGGCTCTGAAAATTAAAAAAATAAAAGATGATAGAGTATGAAAACGAAAATTACACAGGATACAAAGGGAATAGCTTGGAGCTGTATAATGTGCGGAAGATGTTGCGACTCTCCAACCGTTACAAAAAAGGATATTGCAAATATTGCAGGTCATTTGAAAATACCATTTGACGAAGTTGTAAAAAAATATCTAACATATTTTGATGGAATGAGGGGAGAAATAAAAGAAGTAAAAGGAAGGTGTATATTTTTAGGAGAAAATAAAAAATGTACGATCTATAAAGCCAGACCTTTGATTTGTAGAGTTAGACCTTATTCTCCCCAGTTAAAAAACAAAAAACCTGTTTTAACTTATGATGGATGGTTTTTAAATAACTGTCCAGGTCTGTTTATTGGAGAGCTCCCGGTTGAAGAAGAGTACTTAAAATATGGGGAAACCGTTATTAAATATTTAGATTTTGAAGAAAATACTCCTGAAGAGATGTTTATAGAAGCTAAGGAAAAGATGCAGAATAAATAATAAATTAAATAGGGCATAATTATAACCATATATAATTATCCCAATTAGGTGAGCTCATGATAAATTATGATTATAAATTTTTAAAGAGTAAAGGGTTTTTTGAAAATCAAAGGGAGTATGGTGAAGATGGTAAAGATATAATTGTCGATATAGATAATTATCTTGCATATGTTGAGGTAAGTGATAATAATGAAGTGGATGAATTAAAAAAATTAATTTCAGATAAATATCCAAGAATAGAAATGATTTATTTCTATTATCAAACAGATAATAAAATAAAAGTATTTAGGAGAACTGGGGGGGTTAAATGGTTTTATTACTCTGATGCCATATCAAAACCTGAAAGAAAAAAGGGCAAACAGGATAAACTTAAAAAATTCTCACCTGATAATGTGGATATATTATTTGATATTAAAGATGTAATGGATAAATTCTATAAGGATTTATGGACTCATAGGTTAGAAATGGCTAAAAGTATAACTGAACCGCTCACTGATAATGATAAATTATTCATTGCCCAACACTTTATTGATAGATTAGTATTTTTCTACTTTTTAGCACAATTAGGAATTATTAAAGTGGAGTATGGGGAAGAAAATTCGTATATTATATTGAATAAGAATAAAACAAAGGAGTTTTTTAAAGATTTAATTAAAAACTTAGATGATGAAGAGTTATGTAGTTTTTTAAATAAAATATTCTTTGAAGGATTTGGAAATGATAAGAATATTGAAGAAAAAAAATTAATCCCAATTTTATATAATGTTAAAAATATAGGTAAGATAATTGTTAGAGTTCCATACTTAAACGGTGGATTATATCGTGTAAAAAAATTTAACGGCATTGAAGAAACTAAAATAAAATTTAATGGAACTAAAAACTTAATAGAAACACTAAACAAATATAACTGGGTAATTGGAGAATATGCAGAAGAGGATGATGATTCAGTAGGTAGTTTAACACCAGAAGTAATGGGGCATGTTTATGAAAAGTTTGTTGTTGGTTTAGAGAATATTGGAGAAGTAAAATTAGATGAGATAAAAATTGATAAGGAAGTTAAAATAGGTAGGAAAAAAGTAGGTGCCTTCTATACTCCCGAAGAGATTACTAAGTATATTTCAGAAAATACTATTGTTCCATACTTATTTGATAAATTGGAAGTTAGCGAACAGTATAAAGATTTTGATGATTTTGTTGAAAATGCATCTTCTGATTTATTGAAAAAATCTTTGGAAACTCTAATCAATATTAAGATTTTAGACCCTGCATGTGGTAGCGGACACTTTTTAGTATGTGCAGGGGAGCTCTTATTTAATATGAAGAATGGTATTTGTGAAAAGTTGAAAAAGATAGATGAGTCATTTAGTAGAAAGTATAATACCTATGCCTATGATGAGGTTAAAAATATTATAGTGGATAATTTATATGGAGTAGATATTTGTGAGAATGCAGTTGAAATTGCTAAATTAAGGTTATGGTTGTGGTTGGTGAGCCAGTTAAAGGATGATTCTTCTGAATTAGAACCTTTACCTAATTTAGAGTATAATATCAAGTGTGGGAATAGTTTGATTGGTTGGGTTGATGAGTCCTTACAACCTACTTTAAAGTATGCTTATACTGATAAAATTGACGGGATTTTTAAGGGTTTAATCGCATTTTCTCAAAGTGTTGAAGAAAGAGAAGCGTTAAAAAAGGCTCGTGATTTACTTAAATTAATGAAGGGGAATATTTTAGATAATTATGTTGAAACATTACATATTCTTTATAAGATTTATAGGGTGAGCTCTGGTTATAAGGCAATTCAATTAAAGGAAATTTTAGATGATATTCGGAAAGTTATTTATAATAGTGTGAATCCTGCTTTCTTGAATTATATTAATAGTGAAATTAAAAGTAAGAGTAAAAAAATCGTTGATGATGATTTTGAAAGTTTAAACCCATTTCATTGGAGGGTAGATTTTGGATTTATTATTAAAGAAGGTTTTGATGTTATAATTGGTAACCCTCCTTATGGTAATATATTAATGGATATTGAAAAAAAGATTTTAGAAAAAGGAAAAATATTGGATGTAATTAAAACTGATAAAAAAGGAAAAGGAACAAAGAATACTGCTGCATTATTTATCGAAAGGAGCAAATACTTATTAAAAAACAGCGGGTATTTAGGATTCATAGTTCCAAAAGCAATTTTGTACGTGTCTGAGTGGGAAAAGACGAGAAAATTCCTATTGGAAAAAGTCAATATTAAACGGGTTGTGGATAATGGCAAAGCGTTCAAAGATGTTAAATTAGAAATGGCCAATATAATTTTTAAAAATGGTAATGGCTGTAAAAATGCCGATAATGTTGTTGTTCATAGTTTATATCTTTATAATTATACCAAATACTCCACCCGTCCATACTCCATTGATATGAAATATCTTACCAGCAAAAGATTTGTTACTGAGATGGATGAGGAAAAAGAAAAAATAGTATCCACCATTTTAAAAGATTCTGTATTGTTGGGCGATATTTCGGAGAATTATAAGGGATTGTCAGTAAATAATAAAGTTTCCAGTGAAAAAACTGAAAATTCGGTTGAAATATTGAGAGGAAATGATATTCAGAGATATTATTTGCGTTCAAAATCGTATATTGACAAAAAATATTTAGAAAATATTAATTTTAAGGGTTCAAACCTACAATTTCAGGAAATACTTGCCCATATACAAAATCCAAGACCCCATATAAAAATAACTGGAGTTTATTTAGAAAAACCATTATTAAACCTAAATACTATTACAAATGTCAAATTAATATCCGATGAATTTGACGATAAATACTTATTATTGCTTCTTCATTCAGAATTAATTAATTGGTATGTGTATAAATATATATACATTAATTCAGTAAGAACCATGCACTTTTCTGGGTCATATATAGAGGATATTCCAATTAAGTTATCAGATAATCAAGATATGTTTGTTAAATTATGCAATTGCCTTATACTATTAAATCAAGCAGAATATGGAGATAAATATAGTGAAATAATAACTTATATTGAAGATATAGCAAACCTCTTAATATATGAGCTCTACTTGGGGGAGGTTATTGGTTATGAATTAACTAAGTTATTAAGTGGGAAAATATTAAAACTTGGAGATATATCGTCGATTGAAGAATTTATTTTAGAGTTAAAAGATAATCAAGATATTCAAAGAATAATGAATAATATAAAAAACAATAATTATGTTAAAATCATAATGGGGGGTTATTGTAATGACTCAAAGTAGATTCGAACACGGATCTGAAAATAATGAAATGGAGTTGTTTAAATTGTCCCTGGATTATTTGGAGGGGTGTAAGGATTTTAAAGGAATTAAAAATCTAATTGAGAAATACGATAAAATTAAAACCGATAAGGAGGATATGCAACATCCCAATAAAGATATATCTGTAAAATTTAAGGATACAACGAAACCAATTATTATGGAACTTCAACATTCCTCCATAGATGATTTTAGAAAATATGGGGATATAAGATTAGATTATGTCTCAGCATACATTCCTTATATTAAAATTTGGGGTTTAAAAAATTTCAATGAGAAAATAAATAATAAAAAAATAACAATTAAAAAATGGGGAAAGTTGAAAGAATGTGATGCAGATATTTTAATATATATTATTTGTGAATATGAAGATAGCACCAAGATATATAAAAATATTGATAAAATTTTAATATTGGATGTAAAAGAATTACAAAATAATTTGAATTATTGGGAGAATGCCTATGGATATAATCTAAAAACAAATAATAAAAAGGATGAATGCTGGGGCTCAGCGTTTATCCCTGTACCTGAGGATAATAAAGTGTTACAGCAATGCAAAATTAAGTCATTACAGGATTTAAAAACAAACTTTTTATAAACTCAGGATAATTTTTTAAGTTAAATAATTAATTGATTAATAATTACTATTTTAATTTTTTTAAGTAGTCGGGATACTTTTAATTTTTTTAGATAAAGATGATTAACTGTTTTTTTACAGTTTTAGGTGGATTAACAATATTTGGTGGAGGAATTGAATTAATAAAGCATCATGTATTTAAAATAAATAAAAATGTGGGTAAAAAACTGGTAGAAATAAATGAAAAAATAAAAAAGAAAACAATTGATATATTGAAATATTTAAAAAATAATATTTTAATTAAATATTTTCCCAAATTTTGCAATTTTGATAATGGTTAGACGAACAGGAAAAAGACGAATTAATAAATTTATTCAAAAAATAGATGAATATATTATTAAAATGTGGAAGTATATATTTAGTATATTAAATTATACCTCATATAAAACATCTGATGTTAATGATGATTTAAATGTGTAAGCTTTAAATATATATATTAAGGTGAGCTCATGCAGTCTCTTCAAGTAGAGCCAATATACAACAATAAACCAAATATTATTCCCAACGAGGACACAGTATTAAACTTATTCAAATCAAAAATTAGAGACGCACTAACAAATAACAAGGAACTATCAATATACTGTGCAGTAGGGTTCTTCTTTTTTAACGGTTTATCGGAATTAATCGAAGATTTAAAAAAATTATACAATAAAAACCTATTAAAAGAATTTAAACTCATAATGGGGCGGGAAACAACATACGATACAAAGGAAATATTGAAATTAATTAAAAATGATGCTACAAACTTAACCAATGAAGATTATCAATTTTTAAAAGAATTATATGATAAAAACATTTTTCAATTTAAAATTTACACGGATAAACGATTTCACATTAAATTATACATTTTTAAAGCAAATGACATTATAGAAGATGTTTATGCAGGAAGTGCAAACCTTACAAGAGCAGGATTAACTAACAATATAGAATTAGTAGTACCAACAGGAACATCAAGCATTGAACGGAAAAATTACGAATTATTCTTTAATGCTTTATGGGATAATGCCACTGATGAATTAGAAGAATTAAAAACAATAGACATTATCAAACAAGGAGCAACAGTAAAAGCCATATACTTACCACCAAAGGAATTCTTTTCAAACTTAATTAAAATAATGGATAAAGAATACTTATTATCAAACCCTTCAGTAGAAATTGGATATTTAGCGGAATTTCAAAAAATGAGTTATTATTACTGTTTAGAAAAACTCCATGAGTACGGTGGATGCATACTATCCAACTCCGTAGGTTTAGGAAAAACCGATGTTTCCTGTGCAATAGCAAAATACTATAATGAAATGAATAAAAAAATACTAATAATTCATCCTCCCAATGTGAAACACCAATGGACGGAAACCTTAAAAAAAGTAGGATTAAACCCAAATAAAGATGTTAAATTATTATCAATGGGAGTACTACAAAATAGGGATTTTAACCCATATGATTACGATAATAATTATGATTTAATAATTATTGATGAGGCTCACAATTTTAGGAATAGGAGCTCTAACAGAAGGAAAAATTTAGATGAGCTCATAAAAATAAACCAAAATAATCATACTTTGTTAGTATCTGCAACGCCAATTAATACTTCATTGGATAATTACATTAGTTTGATTGAATTATTCACTCTTAAACCGTTATATTATGGAAAATTTGAGAATACTGGTATTTTAACTAAAATAAACATTGCTAAAAAATATGTTAAGAATAAAGATACAATAAATGCTATTAGTGTAGTAAGGGAGTTAATTAAGGAATTTACTGTAAGGATTGAATGGATTGATGTAATCAGTCATTTTAAAGAGGATTTGCTTAAAATTGCAGGTGTTACTGATTTTGAAATGCCAGAAGTCCGGCCAGTAGAGTATAATTACAATAAGGATATTATTCAGGCGGTTTTTGATAGGGTAATACCTTATTTGGAACACTTAAATTATGAATACGCTAAATTGTGGGGGGATGAAGGATACGAAGAAAGTAAGAACTTAATCTTTTGGTATAAGTGGAGATTGTATAAACGATTAGAAAGTAGTATTCATGCCTTTAAAACAAGTTTAGAATTATTTGTCCAAAGAAATGAGTATTTATTAACTGCCTTTGAAGATATAAACAGGAAGAAATTAGTAAAGACTGGTGCTGAAAGATTATTTACTAACGATAGGCTGGAAACAATATTTTCAACATACGAATCATTAGATGAAGATACAAAAAAGAAGATAATAGAGAATATAGAGAAAGATATTGATATTACTAAAATTATGCTGGAAAGAGTAAATAGTATAGAGGAATTATTAAAAAAAGATGATAAAGTTAAAGAATTAGTTAAAATCCTTAAAAAAGAGAATAAACCTGCAATTATATTTTCAGAATCAAAGGATACGGTGTTATATCTTAGAAGTAAATTAGAATCTGCTGGTTTTAATAAGATAGAAGTGGCTTATGGTGGAAGCAAAGGAGGTAAAATAAATAAAAAGAAAATCCAAGAATTATTCAATAAAGGAATATATGATATTCTAATTACTACGGATAGTTTAAGCGAGGGGGTTAATCTTCCAAGGGCAGATATTGTCATAAACTTTGATTTACCATATAACCCTGTTAGATTGATTCAAAGAGCAGGGCGTGCTATCAGATTGAATAATCCAAAGCATATTAGAGTATATAATTTCAAACCTGATGATAGTATTGATAAGGAGTTAGAGCTCTGTGATAAGTTGAAGGAGAGGGTTGAGAATATTGCTGTTACGGTTGGTTTGGAGTTTTTAATTTGGGCTGTTGAGCAGAAGAAAGTTGATAAGTTTTCAGATGAGAATAGGGATATTATTTATGGATGCATTAAAGAGTGGAAGAATAAATTGGCTAGCTCAAGTCTTGGTGATTTGCAGAAGAGTATTAGTAGTACGGTTAATAGGGAGGATAAGGTTTTAAGGGAGTACATTAATCAGTATAATATTTCAAAAGAAAGCGTTCTCCTTTATTATAAAAAATATGGAAAATCTATTTACACTTCCTTAAATAGTGATGAGGATGATTATTTTATTGTATTGAAGTATAGGAATAATAATCATTATTGTGGAGGGTTATCCTATCACCCAATTGAGTACAAAACACCATTAACTGATGATGATTTTGATGTAATAAATAAGATGGTTAATGATAGGATTAATGATATAGATACCAAGTTCATGCAGTCTAAAAATAGGAATGATAAACTCTCTAACGAGATTAAGAGATTGTGTAGGAATTGTAGCCCTAAAATAAGGAGATTATTAATAAATGATGGTAAATTAAATACTTTACCTCGTGCTGATAAGGAGAAGATTATTAAATTATTAGAAGAATATAATAATATTCCAGATTTAATAAGGAACACCGAAAATGAAATCTCAAAATTAATCAAAGAATTGAATAAAATTTTAAATAAGGGTGAATCTATTCAAACTACTATTGATAATTTGGCTAAACCTGAAATTGTTGCAATTATTAAGTATAGGATGAATGAAAATATAAGTTAATCATGGGGGAATCTCTATCACTTCAAAATTATGTGGAAGTATGGGATAATATTAGATGGTGTTAGGAGCTCCTAACTCCAAAGGGGAAAAAGTATGAAATTTTTTAATAGATAAAAAGAGATAACTAAATTAGCAAAACGTCCTGTTTGATACTGGGATACACAAAGTTTCATCACAGTGTGGACATTTAACTGTAACTTTATCTAATTCATAATTCTCTTCAAATGGTTTTTTACAGTATGGGCAGAACCAGATTTTTTTACCGTCTTTTTCACATGCTCCTACTTCCCCAACTGTTGGATATTTTTTAAATGTTACATCACTATTTTCATCCCTATATTTGAAAAACATCTTTATCAATTCTAGATATATCTCAACTGCATCATCATTTACACACTTTTCATCGCCACATCTGGGACACTTCATAATTATCACCTAAAAAATTATTAATATAATAATGTTAACATAGCATATATAAAGTTAATATGATTTATAATATTTATAATCGTTTGCGTTATGGTCGTTCTTTAAAAAATTTACTGAGGCAATAATATAATAAATTCTGCAAATAGATAAGTTTATGCTGCAGATACTATTTTAATAATATCTCCGTTTTCCAGCTGGTGATCAGACCCTATTCTAATTTTTTTCCTTGCATCAATTGCATAGATGAACTTTTCACCAATTTCGGTGTGAATCTTAAATGCCAAGTCCTTTGCAGTAGCTCCTCTTTTTACTAAGTGAGCATCTGGAAGTACATTTCCTTTTTTATCGCAGTATTTATTTTCATCTTCAACAGGATAAACTACAATCATATCGAGTAATTCAAAGTAGGCCTTATTTATGAGGTCCTGAATTCCAGTTCCGCCGTATTTTTTTAAATAATTTCTCATATATTCTAAAGCGTTTTTCTGAGCATCATTTAACGCAGATTCGTTTAAAATCTCAAAATCATTTCCAGTGTAGTTTATAATACCTGCATTCTGGGCCTTTTTCAAAGCAAGTTCTATCTCAGCAGAAGTTGGAATAACTATATAATCTTTAAATTCGCTTTTTAGTTTTTCAATGTTTTCTTCTGCCCCAGGATGATCCGCTTTGTTGGCAGCAATAATCATTGGCTTTGATAGCTTTCTGATATTCTGAGCTATATTCAAAAGGTCTTCTTCAGTCCATTTTATTGGACTTTCGTCTAAGTCTCTTACTGCAATTCTTACCTGATCTTCTGAAATGTTTAAACCACTTAGCTGATCTGCAATTACTTTAACTACGTTTTTTTCCTGCTGAGCTCTCCTGGATAATCTATCCCAGTTTTTGGTTAAAATTCCATAAATCCACATATCAAGTTCATTTAAAAGGAATTTAACATCATCTACGGGATTGTGGTTTTCTGTAGGATTTCCCTCTAAATCTGTTTTACCACTAGCATCTACAACAAGTATGAAAGCATCAGCCTGTCTTAAATCATCTAAAAACTTGTTTCCCATACCTTTCCCTTTATGGGCTTCTGGAACTAATCCTGCAACGTCGATTATTTCAACAGGGATGTATCTCATACCATTTATACATTTTGAGTTCTGTGGGTTGCACTCTATTTCTAACTCTTTACAAGGGCATTCTGCAGTTACAAAAGAAGTTCCTATGTTGGGGTTTATTGTGGTAAATGGATAATTTCCTATATCTACCATTTTTTCAGTCATTGCATTGAATGTGGTTGATTTTCCAACGTTTGGTTTTCCTACTAGTCCCAATATTGCCATTTTTTCGACCTCCGGGAGAAAAAATATAAAATCTTTTGATTTTATGTATTTTTTCACGCTCTTTCTTTTTTAATTAAAAACTTTGAGTTTTTAATTTCCCAAAATCTTTGACTTTATAATAGTGAAAAAATTCAAATATGATTTTCACGTATTTTTTCACCAATATATCATTAATATACCAATAATACTAATAATTTAAAAACCATTATTACGTGTATTTACAAAATCATTTAATATATAATTATTCGTTGGGAACAATAGAAAGAATTATATTAAACATGTTTCAAAATCTACGTTCAAAGATGGCAATAAAAGATTTATCATATGCTATCAAAAAGCGGGGAAATATTAGACTATGGGGACATAACGGGGCGGAAAAACTATAACCTAAGAATCATCAGCGGAATTGATGATTATGAAGGAAAATTTGGAAAAATTACTATCTTCTAGAAGAAAGAGGGCGTTATAATGGTGAAAAAGTTAAGGATGTTTTAATTTTCAGATAAAATCCATATATAAATGGGCATCAGCTAATATACTTATTAATTAGGACGGGGGGTAACTATGACTACCCAATCAGAAAATAAACAGAATGATGGGATTGAAGAATTAAAAAAGAATATTGAACAAGCATATCTAAAATTTAAATCATATATATACTATGATAATACATTACCACATATAAGAATGAAATTAGCAGAATTTGAAGCCAATAATAATGTTGAGAATAAATTTGAAGAGTTAGCAAAAGCCATTATTGATTATAACGGTGGAAAAACTGAATTAAATGAATATCTAGAAGATATAAATTATATGATATTACCAAAAAAAGTTGAAAAACCAAAATATCCAAGTAATATATATAAAAACCATGCAAAATTTGGAAAATATGAAGTAGAAGATTATAATATCTTTATCGATTGTCCAATAGAAATTCATTTAATTTCTGTTTTGTGGATTATGAAAATAGGGCATAAACTCGATGAGGTATTATCTAATAATGTCAAAGGATATAGACTTGTTAGAAATGAATATGAATGTTTTGAAAAGGATAACAAATTCCGTCTTTTTGAGAAGTATCATGAAAAATATTCCAGTTTTCGTGATGATGCCATTAAAAAAGCTATCAAGTGCTATAAAGACAAATCGGATGTGATATTAATAAATATCGATATAAATAAATTTTTTTACAATATTTCATTTGACTTTAAGGAATTGTCAAAAAATGAAGAAGATGAATTTAATAAAAAGCTGAATAATATAATGTCAAAAATCCATGAGGAATTCCAAAATCGTTTAAAAGAAGATAAATTTGTAGATGATATTATAGATAATGGTATATTTAAATATGTATATGCCAATGAAAATAAGGACGATAATAATTTTAATAATATTAAACTTGACAAGGATAATGCCGAAAAGAGAATATTACCAATAGGTCTGCTATCATCGAGCATTATAGCAAATTATGCTTTAAAAGATTTTGATGATATCATTATCAAAAAGGTAAAACCTGAATATTACGGCAGATATGTAGATGATATGTTGTTTGTTTTTGCCAATGAGTATGTTGAAGAGTTGGAAATTGATAAATACAATAACCCTATTGATGAATACGATGAAAAACTTAAAATTGCAAAAATTTTGGAATCAGTCATAAATTGCAATATGAAGGGTTGTGGAAATAGATTAATTAAATATTGCAATTGTAAAATAAATTATGAAGAAAAGAAATGTGGAAAAACTAAGGATGAAGTCGTTATTTATTTCGAAATAAAAAATGATGAAAAGGATGAAACTAAAAAAATTGAAAATACATTTTTAATAAATAGCAATAAAGTTAAAATATACGATTTTGATAAAAACGACCCTATTTATTTGCTTGAAGAATATTCAAAACAGATTACTCGTAATAGGAGCATATTTAAAACTCTGCCCGAAGATGATGACATGAGTTCTACATTAGGTAGCAGTCCTATTAATATAAAATACTCATCATCTTCAAAAAATAGACTGAGCTCTATCGATGGACACAGTTTAGACCATTTTTTACTCTCAACAAATTTAAGCAAAAACATAATCTACAAATTTTTAAGGGCCAAACTACCTGACGAAGATATTAATAAGTATAATCAAACAATAAAATATATTTTCTCAGGCGCGGAAGTATTGGAGATACTTAGATTGTGGGAAAAGATATTTACGTACTACATAATTTCAAAAAACGAAAAAGAGCTCGTTAGTGCTGTAAATGATTTATTGGACATTATTTCAAATATAGAATATAAAAATAAGGATGAAGATGGGGAGAGAGTAATTAATCAAAAAATTGTCGAAAAGATGAAAGAAGATTTAGAATATTACTTATCTCATTCATTAGCCATAGCTATTGGATTAGACCCAAAATTTTACAACAAAAAACTTAAAAATGAATTAGAAAAATTAAATAAAAATAAATTAGGTAGATTATATAAATTTAAAGATGAATTAAATAAATGTGTAGAAGAAAACGAGAAAATTGATAG
This sequence comes from Methanothermococcus thermolithotrophicus DSM 2095, assembly GCF_946463545.1. NCBI lineage: Archaea > Methanobacteriati > Methanobacteriota > Methanococci > Methanococcales > Methanococcaceae > Methanothermococcus > Methanothermococcus thermolithotrophicus. The sequence continues at coordinate 27,615 of NZ_OX296583.1, forward strand.
TTTATTTTCAAGGGCTTTAAATTTAATAAAATCTAATTTAATCAGGCACTATTATATACCAAATTCGTTGTTTAACTATTGTGAATTTAAGGATGATGATTTTAAATCAATTTCATTTGTAAATAAAAAACATGATTATTTAACTAAAAAACGCAAAAATAATGGTGAGTACGAAATTTACAATATAGATGGCAATAAAATAAAATATTCCCCAAGATACATACACCATCATGAAAAAATATTATTCTATAAACGGTTTTTATCATGGGCAAAAGGTAAAGATGTTAATTATAAAGACATATACAATAATAAATCAAAAATTTTCAATTATGATGACAATAAGAGCCCCGATAACTCTACCGAATCAGAACAGTATTATCGAATTTTTATTAATGACAAAAAAGAAAGCAAAAAAGATGAATTAAATAAAGACGACATAAATATTACATATTACATAATTCAGCATGATGAAAAAGACGCCCCAAAATCGTTAAACATTGGAATTGCAAACATTGCGGTTGATAAAAATGACACCTTCAACTCAGTATATGGAAATCCAAATCATAACAATAGTAGATTAGACGCCATTTATCATATATTAAATATGGCTAATGATTCAAAACATAAATGTGATGTATTGATTTTTCCTGAGGTCTCAATTCCTGTTGAGTGGATGGACATATTAATAGACTATTCTAGAAAAAACAGTATTGCAGTGATATTTGGAATTGAACATTTTTCAGTAGATAGTAATGTATATAATTATACATGCATCGCTTTACCCTTCAAAGATGATGAATATAAACATGTTTTTGTTAAATTTAATCTAAAACTTCACGGAGCTCCGGCAGAAAACGAGGAAATAAACCACAATCACCATAAACCAGATGTATGTTATAATCTAATAGATCGATGTGGTATTAACGAAGATAATCATGAAATAGATGTATTTGTATGGAGAGGAACTTATTTCAGCGTATTTAATTGCTATGAACTAGCTGACATAGAATATCGTTCAAAGTTAGTAGGGAAAAACGACTATACCATAGCAATAGAATATAATGGTGATTTAAATTATTTTTCAAGCATTGTGGAAAGTATTTCAAGGGATGTTCATTCATACATGATTCAGGTCAATAATTCAAAATATGGGGATAGTAGAATTACACAACCATCTAAAACGGAAATTAAAGATATTGTCAAAATTAAGGGGGGCGATAATGCCACTTTGATAGTTGGAAAAATAGATATACAATCATTGAGGGATTTCCAACATCAAAGTTATTCATTACAAAAGATGGATAAGAGGTTTAAACCTACCCCTCCAAACTACTATAACAAGATGCATTCAGGCCGGAAAAGAATACCTTAAAAATTGGCGCTAAATACTGCTATTTAAATAATCTTCTAACATATTATTCTTTTTCAAATGCTTCAAAAACTGCACTGGCTTATTATAATTTTCCAATAAATCTCCTAATTCAGCACCGCCACGGCATAAAACATACTGAATAACCATGGAGTTGAAATTTTCATAGTTTACCTTCACATTGGACTTTTTTAAGGATTTTTCAATATATTTTATATTACTTTTTGATTCTAAATTAAATGGTTCGTTTTCAAATTCGGTATGAGGTTTTGGAATAAATGGATTTACACTTATTTCTACCTTTCTAAAATCCTTCTTAATATATTTGGATAAATTTATAACTTCATCAATATCCTCTTCGGTTTCTGTTGGAAGTCCAACCATAAAATATAATTTTACCTTATCAATGTTGTTATTTTTTGCTATTTCCACAGCATTTAAAATATCATCATTTGATATGTCCTTTTTAATATACCCTCTTAATCTCTCGCTTCCAGCTTCTGGTGCTATTGTAAGGGTTTTAAGATTAAGGATTTTTAGGAGCTCATCCGTTATGGTGTCTGCCCTTAGTGATGATGGTGATATTGAAATGTTCTCATCCTTTTCCTTTATATATTGACATAAATCAATTATGTATTTATAATCCCCAACAGATGGGGATATTAATGCAATTTTATTTGTTTTTGTATGTTTTAGGCCCTCATCAACAAGATATTTTAAATCGTCGAGTTTTCTGAATCTCGGTGGATAGTATATACTTCTAGCCATGCAAAATTTACATCTCCTTGGACAGCCCCTTCCAATTTCCAATAAAAAAGCTTCCCCATAGGCCCCAGATGGATGAGTAAATTGATTTATGGGATAGTCTTCAATTCCCAATTTTTTCGGATAAATTCTCTTTATTTTTCTAAAATCTTTCCCATCTACTCCATCAAGTTTTGGATAATAAACACCTTTTAAATCAGTTTTTCCATGTATGAGCTCATACATAATATCGGTTCCTTCAATCTCACCAATTACAAAGGCATCAAAAAAACTGCTCAATGGTAGAGGATTGGCAATTGCACAGGGCCCTCCTCCAATAAAAATAGCATTCGGGTTTTTCTGTTTTAATTCTTTAATTATATTAACCACATTAAAATAGTCGTTTTCATATTGTAGAGTTATGATAATGGCGTCACTATTTTTTATTTTCTCATAATTCTCAATAAAATACATATTGCAGTTTATATCTCGGTATTTATTCAACTGATTGTGTAAAACATGCATAGCTAGGCAGGATATTCCTCCTTTGAATTTGTTTGGATAAACTAAGGCAACGTTTTTAATGACCATACTACCTCCCTGAGAAAATACTAATTTTAAACGTATATTATAGTGGTGTGCATGACCCTATTAAACTAACAATTACCGATAAATTTATCATAAGTATAACCTTTCTTTAAATTAAAAATAAAGTAATTTTGCCTAATTTAATTTTAAATATTCTAATAAGTTTAGTTAAAATTGCACACCACTATATTTTCAGGACTGAGTTTATATTTTTAAAATAATAATATAAAAAAGTATTAACTAAAATAGTGTAATATTGGTTAAATAAATACAAAAGATTGAAAAAGAGTTATTTATTTGGCTAATCCAACAGATGTTGATTTTATAAGCGTTGTAACTTCGTCTCCAACTTTTAACCCTAAATCTTCAGCAGCTTCCTTTGTGATAACAGAGACTATTTTTTGATCCCCCACTTGAACAGTTATTTTTGCCATAACCTGTCCAACATCTATATTACTTACAACGCCTTTCAATTGGTTTCTAATACTAACTTTCATGGTCCACCCCTCTATCTTGTTATAAACGTTATATATCCCTTGTTATAGTATTTAATATTTACTAGGGTTATAAAATTACATGGTTGAGTACTGCCCCACGATTGCGTTCAAAACTAACGAATTTTTCAAAGTTTCCTATTAAAGAACACTGATGTAAATTCAGCATCTCAAATAAAATAATAACTGTTCGATCTTAGGTTTTCGGCCAGTAGAACTATGTTCCGGGAAGTCGTGGCTTCCTGTCGATAAATCCATGATAAAATAGAAAAATGATTATCATAAGTTATATTCGATCTGTCCATTTTTTAAAACTAATTCTTAAAAAAAGAAAAGTGGTGTCAGCTCGCCCATCTTTCATCATCAGTCAGAAGCTACTCCGATCATCATCCACCATAACTTAATTATTTAAAAGTAGTATATATAATATTGGTTTCAACTTGGCGATGAATCTGAACGAACTGGATATAATAAAAACCATCTCAAAACAACGGACTAGTTGCATCCGCTAGATGCCTTATCTATACTCAGATGCATATTTTTCTAAAAGGTGAATCTATGAACGAACTGGATATAATAAAAACCATCTCCAAAAACATAATATACAAAGGAAATGCTATAAAAACTATTGGAGACGACTGCGCAGTTTTTAAACTGGGGGATCAATATTTAACTATAACTACAGATATGATGTTTAAATCCACCCATTTTCCAGACATATTAACGCCATTTCAAATCGGTATGAGGGTAATTACTGCAAATGTTTCAGATATTGCGGCCATGTGTGCAAAACCTTTGGGAATTGTAATTTCAATGGGCTTTAATAATCCAAAAAGTAGTTTTGTAGAGGAATTAACTAAAGGAATGGATTTTATTGCAAAAGAATATGAATGTCCCATTGTTGGCGGAGATACAAACAAATCAAAGGAATTAACACTCTGTGGAACTGCATTTGGAATAACCGACAATCCTATTTATAGAGGGGGAAAAGTTGGGGACAGTATCTGCTTAACAAATGACGTTGGAAGGGTTTATTGTGCCTTAAAGATTCTTGAAATGAAGGATAAAGAAATAATAAGTAAAAGTCGTTTTGAAAATCTTTTGGAGGAATACCCTGAAATCATGAAAAAATTGTGTGAGCCAAGGGCAAGGGTTAAAGAAGGAATTATTATAAACAAACTTATTAATTCCTGCTGCGATATTTCAGATGGACTTTCAAAAGATCTTTCATATATTGGCTGTTTTGAATTGAGCTCAAAGGAGCTCATGGATGCTGTTCCAAATGATGTTGTTGAATTCTGTGAGAGATTTAATTTGGATCCAATAGAAACTGCATTGAACAGTGGAGAAGAATTTGAATTACTCTTTACCACTGAAGAATATTCTAAAGTTAAAGGAATTAAAAATCTAAACGTGGTAAAAATTGGTAAAGTAATTGAAGATGGACATTATATCGATGATAGGGAATTTGAATTTAAAGGATACTTACATTCTTGGTAAACTGTTAGTTATTATCCATAATTGGTTATACCATGAACAAAAAAGAATTAAAAAAAGGATTTGGCATAATTCTAAAGTTTTTAATACTATCTCCCATAATATATCTAATTTTAAAACCTTTGGAAGGGATACTAAAAAGATATATTGCATTTAATAGTTATATTGTTATAAAAATTTTTGAAGAGTGCAGTTTAAAGGATAATATTATATACCTTCCCAACCTTTCTATAGAAGTCATTGAAGGCTGTACTGGGATAACTTCAATATCGATATACCTGGCAGTTGTATTTATTACTGGAAAAAATGTAAAGGAATATTTTATTGGAACTTTGTTTGGTGTAATTTTTATATATTTTGGGAATGTAATTAGGATAGCTTTAATTGGAATATTATCCAACAAGTATGGAAATCCAATATTATTTCATGATTTGGTCAGTTATATTGATGTTCCAGTAATATCAGTTATTGCTACTTTGATTTGGTTTGATATTCAAAATAAAATGAAGAATAAATGATATGAATAGTAGTACAATAAGAAGATAAATAAGATAAATAATATGGTAAAATTTTAGATTTTGGTGGTTAACTTGACAGATTTACAATTTATAAGAGTAAACACCCTGAAAATACCTCCTGAAGATTTGAAAAAAAGGCTTGAGAATAAAGGAGTACAGTTAGAGGAGACTTTTTTAGATTACGCATTTAACGTTTTAAAATCTCCATTCTCAGTAGGGGCTACCCCAGAGTATCTCTTTGGATATTACTTTCTTCAGAGTATATCTTCCATGATACCTCCTGTAGTTCTAAATCCTTCAAAAAACGACCTAGTTTTAGACATGTGTGCGGCACCAGGTGGTAAAACTACCCACCTATCTCAAATAATGGGGGACAAAGGAGTAGTTGTTGCAGTTGAGATAAACAAACACCGAATAAAGAGTTTAAGGTCAAATATAAATAGATTAGGTATTACAAACACCATACTCTTAAATATGAACGCTTTAGGACTCAATGACTATGGTTTAGAATTTGATAAAATACTTTTAGATGCACCCTGTACTGGAAACATTATAAAAGACAAACATAGGGTTGCCACTAGAAGCGATATTAGATTTTGCTCAAACCGGCAGAAGGAGCTCATAACAGCAGCAGTAGATTTACTAAAGGAAAACGGTATATTGGTATATAGTACCTGCTCTTCAGAAGTTGAGGAAAACGAAAAAGTAATTGAGTATTTACTAAAAACCAGAGATGATATTGAATTGGTTGAAATTAAAAGCGATATGTTTAAAGGCATAAATGTAGTTGAAGGTCAGATAGAAGGTACCTTAAGAGTAGTTCCCCCAAATGAACCATTTTTCATTGCAAAATTGAGAAAAATAGAAAATACGGATGATAATAACGTGAAAGTATGACAGAAATTATAGAAATAGATGGGAGTTACCTTGAAGGCGGTGGCCAAATCATAAGGACTTCAATATCTCTTTCTGCAATAACTCAAAAACCTGTAAAAATCACCAACATAAGAAAAAAAAGAAGAAATAAAGGTCTTGCACACCAGCATGTAACCTGTGTTAAAGCCATTAAAAAACTATGCAATGGAAAAGTTGATGGTTTGGAGGTAGGCTCCGAAGAAATCACATTCTACCCAAATAAGATAGTACCAAAAAATTTTGAAATAAATGTTGGAACTGCAGGTAGTGTTTCCCTTGTAATTCAAACACTCTTACCTATGGCAATGTTTATCGATAAAACCGTTGAAATAACAATAATTGGAGGAACTAATGTAAAATATTCACCACCAATTGATTACATTAAGAACGTTACTTTAAAGGTTTTAGGATTTATGGGTTATCGCGGAGATATTGAAATAATTAAAAGAGGTTTTTATCCAGAAGGTGGCGGGAAAGTTAAACTAACCTTAAAACCTTCAGATTTAAAGCCTATTAATTTAGTGGAACATAGAGGAACTAATGTTAAAAAAGTTGAAGGAATAGTTTTCAATCAAAATCTAAGTGAGGATATTCCACGAAGAATAAGAAAATCTGCAATAGATGTTTTAATGAAAAACAACTACATACCAAACATTAAGATAGAAAATACAAATGGGAGCTCCACAGGAGTTGGAATATCTCTGTGGTGTGATACCTTAGGTACAGATGTATTGGGAGAAAGGGGATTAAGATCGGAAACTGTTGGAAAAATGGCGGCTGAAAACTTAATCAATGAACTAAAAACAGGCATGGCTCTTGACAAATATATGGGGGACCAGATAATTCCATTTCTATATTATTCAAAATCCACAGTCGGAGTATCTGAAATAACACATCATACTTTAACCAACATCTATGTAGTTGAAAAATTTTTAGATGTAAATTTAAGATTGAAGAATACTCCAGAGGAATTTGTAATGGATTTTTAATAGGACTGGATGGATAATATTATTAAATTAGTGGTGAAAGAATGTTTGAATACTTTGAAACTATGGCAGATATAGGGATAATTGCAAAAGGGAAGTCTTTAGAAGAAGCTTTTAAAAATGCTGCCAAGGGACTATTTAATTTAATGGTGGATATAAATACCATAGATAAAAAAGAAGAAAGGGAATTTGAAGTAACTTCAGAGGATTTACTTGGACTTTTATACGATTTCTTAACTGAATTACTGATAATACACGATAGTGAGTTTTTAATTTTCTCTGATTTTGAAGTTTCCATAAAAGAAAATAGTACATCAAACGAAGAACCTAAGAAATATATACTAAAATGTACTGCATACGGGGAAGAGTTAAACAAAGAAAAACACGAACCTAAAGAAGAAGTTAAGGCCATAACATATCATAAAATGGAGATTAAACAGGAGAATGAAGAATGGATTATAAGATATATCGTTGATTTATAACCTTGTCCGCATTCTCCTGAAGTTTATTTTTATTCTATCTTCATTTTTTATTCTCTTTATTTATTTTCTTTATTTATCTCTTTATTTTTTTACTTTCTTAGATTTTTTATCGGTTCAGTCATTATCGGCTTCTCTTTAAGAAGTCCCTCGGACTTATAGAACAGCACAAGCAAAGCCAATACTCCAAAGAACACATACTCCAGCCATACGGCCTCGAATGGTAGGTTTAGAATATGCCTAAGTTCAAATTTATAAGTTTCAAGCAATACCCTGACCATTACGAATATGATGGTTCCCAATATTATCCCTTTGTTGTTACCTCTGCCTCCAAGGAGCACAATTAGGAAAGGGAAAAATGTCCATTCTACTCTTGTAAATGCATTGCCAATAACGTTTGAGGAGTAGAATGCATACAAAACACCTGCAATAGCTGCAATAGCAGAACCTACTGCAACAGATTTAATTCTAATTTTCATTATGTCTCTACCAAAAGCTTTCACAATATCTTCATTTTCTCTATGGGCCCTTAGAAGCCTTCCGTATGGTGTATTTAACAGCCTTTCACTAAGCAAATATACCAAAAATGCGATAACTAATGTTAAAATGGTAAAGTAAAGTGTTCTATCTCCACCTGCTGCAAATGCAAGTATGTCTGGAGCAGAAACTCCATAGTAGCCTCCCATAATGCTGGTGTTGTAGTAGGTAAAGAAGAAGGCAACTTCGCTAATTGCTAAGAGTGTAACACCAAGGTAATCGCCTTTGAGTTTTGAACTTGGAAGTATGAATATGGCCCCCACTATCGAGCTCAGGACCATGGCTATGACTATGGAAAGCACCAGTATTCCAAGACCTACAATAGGATCGTTTGCAATCACTTCAGTTATTTTATAGCATGCTTCACCACTTGCAGATACAAGGTCTCCAGGAATGCCATAATACCATATTAAAAGTCTGTTCAGTATTCCTCCGACAGTTATAGCCCCTACTAAAACAGCTAACGCCCTTCCAAAGTTCGGTATTCCTGCATATCCAAACTCCAAGTTAAGACTAAGTGAAACTATGAGATATACCCCAAAGAGGAATAGCATTAAAATTATAAGTTCAACCATCTTTCTAACCTCCTCCACAATTTAGTTCCCGTAATCCCCTCAAGCATTAATAATATAACAATTATCATCATCAAGAGGGATACTACCTTATTATATACTAAGACTCCTGGACCAAATATGTTTGAGAGCTGGTATGTTACTAAAGACTCTGAAAGTCCTACAACATAACCTCCAACAAGAGCTCCAACAATGTTTTGTAATCCCCCTACAATACTTGCAGCAAATACTGACACTATAACCAAACTACCGGTTTGAGGTACTATTTCCTGAAGGAACGGCAATAAAGAACCAGCCATTCCAGCCAGAGCTCCTGAAAGAAACCATGAGAACAATCTCGTATTTTCAACGTTTATACCCATTGTCTCTGCTAAGGCAGGATTTTCCATTGACGCCCTTAATGCAATACCAAATTTGGTTTTATAGAGTAGAATATACAATCCAACAAGAGTCAAAATTACTGCAAGAGTGGATACTATAAATCTTCCAGAGAGCCCTCCGATTTCAAAATCAATGTTTGTAAATACGAATAAAGTCTCTGTCCTTTTTGTTATACTACCTAATGTTTCTGAAAATGCCCCCACAAAACCAAAGAGTATTAAATCCCAGGCAAGAGTGGCTATCATTAACATTTCAATTGATGCCTTCTTCTTAACAAGAGGTTTTAAAACAACAACGTATGTTAATATCCCGACTATTCCTCCAATTATGAATGTTAACGGGACAGAAAGGTAGGGATGCAAACCCAAAGATCTCAGCAATGCCAATGCAACATAAGAACCTACAATGGCAAATGAAGCCTGTGCAAAATTTGGAACTGCCGTTGTTATGTATGTCAATGTCAGCCCAAGACTAAGTAACACAATAAGATTTGACCACACCAAGGCACCTTCAAGAACTCCCATATTTAATCACCTTTCTCTTCATTAACAAGCCCTAAGAAATAACTCTGGAATTTTTCATGCTCAAGTAGCTCCTTTGCAGGACCTTCGTAAGCCACACTTCCACTTACAAACATATATCCCTTGTCGCTTATTTCAAGGGCTTTTTTTGCATTTTGTTCAACCAATAATATCGCCATATTATGCTCGTCCCTGAGCTCGAGTATTTTGTTAAATATTACATCAGCGAGTTTTGGAGAGAGCTGAGCAGTTGGTTCATCTAGCATCAGAACTTTGGTTTCTCTTACCAAAGCTGTGGCCATGGCTAAAAACTGTCTCTGCCCCCCACTAAGAGTACCGGCTTTTCTATTGAGTAAATCTTTAAGTTCGGGAAATACGCTTAATGCAAACTCTATTCCTTCCTTTGTCTTATCCTTGTTCAGGATATAGCCTGCTATCTCAAGATTCTCCTTAATAGTCAAGTTTGTAAATACATTGTTGGTCTGGGGAAGATATGCCATACCAAATTTTGTTTTCCCGTGTGGAGGGACGTTCGTTATCTCATTATCTTCCAAATATATCTTTCCAGAATATATTGTCGTTAATCCAAAAACTGTTTTAAGAAATGTGGACTTACCACTTCCATTTGGTCCCACTATAGTGGTGATTTTCCCCTTCTCAGCTTTAACATCGACGTCGAAAAGTATCTGTAATTTGTCATAACCTGCGCTGAGTTTCTCTGTCCTAATCACCGAGATACACCTCCACAACCTCAGGATCTGTTAATACATTTTCAATTTCTTCTTTGCCCTTACCTTCGGCTATTACACGCCCATTGAACATAACATAAAGATGATCTATATACTGCAAAACAATATCCAACCTGTGTTCAACTATTAAAAGCGAAATTCCTCTCTTTTTAAGGTCGATTAAATGACTAAATATCTCATGAGCTAAACCAGGAGCAACCCCTGCAATAGGTTCATCCATTATTATTAATTTTGGATTTGTCATTAACGCCCTCCCAATCTCTAATAGCTTCATCTGCCCCCCACTAAGTGATCCAGCAGGTTTATCCCATAGATGATCAAGTTTAAGGAATTCCAAAGTGTTAAATGCCCGTTCAACCAATTCTTCCTCTTGATCTAACCATTTTTTGTAAATTAAACTATTCACGATGTCCTCGCCACGATGTCTCTCAGCTATTAGAAGATTCTCCAAAATTGTCATGGATTTTAAGGGATTGGGATTTTGAAAGGTCCTAATCACCCCATAGTCGTATATTTCATTTGGTTCTTTATTTGTTATATCCCTACCTTCAAACAATACATTACCTTCATCAGCTTTTAAAAAACCAGAAACAACATTAATAAACGTAGATTTACCACTCCCATTTGGTCCTATTATAAGTGTAAGAGCTCCCTCATCCACCGTTATATTTGTGTTATCAAGAGCTTTTAAACCGTCAAAATACTTGGAGAGGTTCCTTGTCTCGAGTAAAGTCATAATACACCTCCAAAATAGAAATTAAAATCATATCAAATAAAATTAAAAAATATGGGATAATTATGGATTTTCAATCCATTCAACAGTCTTGGTATCAAATTTCCAGACTCCTACCTTTTCCCATCCATTTTTAGTAACTTTATATATTGCATAGTCACCGCTTGCCCTGTCATTGAATTTATTAAGTGTTATATCGCCAGTTACTGGTTTTTGGCCATACTCCCCTTTGTTGTATTTATCAATGACTTCTTTCATTTTTACGACCATTAAATCTGGATCGTATTTTCCATTTTCTTGGATAACTTCGGCTTGGGCTAAACTGGCAACCCACAATGCATCATAGGATATTAACCCATACGCATCTGGGGAACCCCCGAATTTTTGAGCATATTTTTCCTTAACTTTTTCTGCATCTGGACCAAATGATTCAAATATGGTACTCCAGAATCCAACTCTTGATAATCTGTCTTTTAATTCTTCTAATTTATCACTTTTAACGGTTCCATCTGAACCAACCCATTTAACTTCCCAAAGGAATGAGTCATCAGGTATTTGTGAGAACATTGTAGCTAATTCTTTGAATCCTACTGCAATTACCCCAACATTCTCTTTACCATATTGATCACTTAATGTTTTAACTTCACTTTCAACTTTACTTAGGTATGGTGACCAGTCTGATGGTGATGGGTTACTTGGATATTCAATTGATTCTTCAAGGGTAACGCCTGCATCTGGAAGATTTTTCTTTATCTCATTTGAAAGACCTTTACCCCATGCATCTCCCCTATATATTATAACAACATGTTTTAAGTTGAGACTTGATACTTCACCAGCTATTGCTTGCCCTTGAAGATCATCACTCGCAACAAATCTAAACAAATACTTTTTTTGATTAGGGCTTGTGACACCTATCAAAGGTGGAGCAGCAGTTGATGATGGTGAAATAGCTATTATTTTATTAGATTCTGTAAAACTTCTTATGTTTTTAACTTCACCACTAGAAGTTGGTCCGATTATGACATTTACGCCCTTACTTTTCAAAGTTTGAATTTTTTCCAGTGCTATCTTTGGATCAGTTCTAGTATCTTCAACATAAAGTTCTACCTGATAAGGTAGTCCCTCTTTTTTAAAGTAGTTATTTATGTCTTCTTTTGCAATTTCCAGGTTATTTTTAACACTTACTCCAGTGTATGAGAGAGGTCCTGAGAGATCTGCAACTACACCTATCTTAATAACATTTTCTTGTGAGGTTCCAGTTTCTCCTGTTCCTTCACCGACACACCCGGCACTTAGAACGACCAATATTAAAAGTCCTATGGATAGAACCTTCTTCCACATTTTTTATCACCCATATAGTTAATAATAGGCGGAATTTACCTTCCGATATTAATTTAATATCTATAACTATATATTTTCCCATAATATGTACGTTAAAAACCCCAAACTCCCTAAAAATATGATATTTTGGAATATATAGAAAAATGGATTAATAATAACTTTAATAAATATAATATGAATAATTAAAAAAAAATAAAAATTTTTAGTTATTTATGATTTCATAGAAATTAAATAGGCCTTATTGGCCCAATAATCTAAAACTTCATTTACTTTTTTATTTCGATCCTTCTCCCTAGCTATTTTCTTTAAATAACTTATTGTACTATTCATTTCTTCTTTTGACATCAACGGTGCCTTAACAAGTAACTTTATAGCAATCCTATCTGTTTCATCCATATCTTTAAATAAGTTATTCATACTATCACCATAATATGCATACGTAAGTAATAATAAATTATAATTAAGTATTATCATATATATAATTTATCATCTAGTTTAATATTTGCCATACATAAACAAAGTTAGATATATAAACACAAACCACAATATATGAAATAGCTTTTTACGTGAGATTTAGTTATATTAGGTGAGATTATGAAGGTATCGATAATAGGGGCGTCTGGAAAGATCGGGTCTGTTTTATCATACTTACTCGCAAAAGAACCCTATATAAACCATATTAACATGATATCAAGAAGTAAATCGTTGAGCAAACTTGAAGGAATTAAAATGGATATTTACGATGCCCTTGCGGCGTCTGGTACAGACGCCGATATTGAGGTTCACGACGATAGCGACATGTCAGTTGTGGAAGGAAGCGAGATTACTATTTTAACCTCAGGTATTCCAAGAAACGGAAACATGTCGAGATTAGATTTAGCTAAAAAAAATGCTGAGATAGTTAAAAACTATTCTAGAAGCATTTCAAAAGTCTGCGATACAAAACTATTTGTTATTACAAACCCTGTAGATGTAATGACTTACAAAGCTTTAATTGAAAGTGGTTATGAAAAAAATCAGGTTTTTGGCTTAGGAACTCACTTAGACTCTATGAGATTCAAGGTAGCAATTGCCAAGTTTTTTGGAGTCCATATTGGTGATGTAAGAACTAGGATTATAGGCGAACATGGAGACACTATGGTCCCACTATTGAGTGCCACCGCAATTGGGGGAATTCCAATATGTAGGCTCCCAAACTTTGAAAACTTCCCATACGAAAAAGTCATAGATGCCGTTAAAAACTGCGGTAAAAAAATCATTGATTTGAAAAACGGTTCTGAATACGGCCCAGCTTCTGCCATTGTTAACATAGTTAAATGTATAGCAAATGATGAGAAGAGACTTTTAACATTATCCGCCTATGTTGATGGTGAGATAGACGGCATAAATGGAATATGTATTGGAGTACCTGTAAAGGTAGGTAGAAAAGGTATTGAGGAAGTAGTTCCAATAAAAATAAGTAATAAGGAACTTGAAATGTTCATGCACTCAGTTAACACGATAAAGGAGTACTGCAAAAAGGTGGAAAAAATATAGTTATAGCTATATATTTTACTAATCACTAATTATATGATTTAAACATTTTTTACTGTTTTAAATATTCGCAGACCTTCTGGAACATTAGTTCTGTAGGATCTTCCAATACTATGCCGTTATTTCTCTTTCCAATGTTTTCAAGAACATAATTAACTATTTTAGTAGCTGATCTTGTATGAATCATCCTGCCTTTTTTTATTAGATATCTATCCACACCAAGTAAGTTTTCAGGATAACATGAAATTGTTGGAACCCCTAAAACAGCAGCTTCTCTATTCATAGTACCTCCAGCACCTATCATAGCGTCGGCATGGTATAATAGTGAAATTGCATCAATCGTGTTTGGAACAGTGACATTTAAAGAAACATACTTTTCTTTTTCTTTTTCACTTCTTGGAAAAGCTACAATATTACAGTCTATTTTTTTATTCAATATTTCGATAATTTTGGGCAGTATGTCCTTTTTTCCATTGCAATATGAGGAATTTGGTCTGGCCCTCATAACTATAGTTGGTAAGTTTTTGTCCAATCCCAGCTTATCTATTATTTCATTATCTATTGGAAATACTGAACCCAATCTTGAATTTACATTTGCCACTTCACAGGTGCCGTCAAATGTAAGAAATTTTCTCCCTCCTTGCTTTCTTAGGAGGTTTTTTTTCGTTCCCAATGGCGATATAATTTCAGTTGAGAGGGGCAGTGTCAACCTATTTTGGGCATCTGCATGTTCATTATCTACAATAAAAATACTTGGAATTCCCAATCCAAATGCAACTCTCGGGAGCTCTACAGAATGTTTTGCAATAGCCACCTTTGGTTTTTCCCTTTCTAAAATCTTTGTGAGATTTATCACCCGTTTTGCAGAATTTATAAGTTTTTCCTTTAAGCTTCCCCCATGAATCCCGATTGAAGTATATTCATAACCATAAAGCTTTATTAATTCCTCTAAATTTTGAAATTTTCTAGCTGTTATTAAATATTCAATCCCTTCCTTTTCAAATCTCTCTATAAGCTGTGAAAAATAATGAACATGGGGGGAATTTGTGAGATCTATCCAAACATCCATATACAATCACCTGAACGTAGTGAAGGTCAGCATATCCACTGCAACCATGGTCACAGGAATTGTGCAAATCCTATGGAACTTTATCAACCATCAGTAATGGTAAAATAAAGAAATAATTAAACAATACTCATCCTCAATAAATAATATACTGTTGATATCATCCACATGAAAAGTTCTTAATAGAGTAGTATTGTTTTATATATAAAGTTTCCATTTTTTACCTAATCAGTTAACCTTGACTGCTATATCATCCAGCAAATTATAGATGATTATATATGACCGTTATGTTATGACTGTTTTAGTTAAATTTAAATTTGAAGTTTGTTAAGTGTTATTTTTGCAGAACAATTATACAACTAATATATTAAGAATTGGAGATGAACTTATGATAACCGTAGGAATTGATCACGGTACTTCAGGGATAACGGCATGTATAAGAGAAGAAAACAACAACACGATCTTCAAAATGAGGAGAACTGAGCTAAAAAACAAATCCTTTTTGTCGGAGTTAAGTAACCATGTGGATTTAAAGGATATCGATTTAATTGGCGTTTGTTATTCAATGGGTGATGGAATAAATAAAATCTTACCAATAGAAAAAGTAGAAAACAGGGGAGTAATAAATATTGAAGGAATTGGTGAGAAAATAGGGGGTGGAACCAAAGTTTACGAAGAGATAAAAGCTTCAAAAATTCCCTCAATTGTAATTCCTGGATTACATAAGAATAGCGAATGTTTGGATGAAAGATTCAGAGCTCTGTATTCCCATATCGCTTCCCCTGAAAAAATATCCATAGCATACAATGCCCATAAGACATTTAATTTAAAAAATTTTATACTGTCCGATATTTCTTCAAATACTGTTACTCTGCTTATTAAAAACGAAAAAATATTTGGCGGGTTCGATGCCTGCATAGGTGCAGTAGGTATTCTTCATGGACCTTTGGATTTAGAACTAATTAGAAAAATAGATTCTGGAGAAATAACTGCAAATGAAGCCTTTTCAAAAGCTGGGGTAGTTAAAATTACAAACATGTACAGTGGCGTGGAGGATACAAAAGCTAAAATAATGAACAACTACGAAAAAGATAATAAATGTAAGTTGGCCGTAGATTCGCTTGTTTTAAGTGTTTCTATGGAAATAAATTCACTGATGTTTTTAAACGAAGGTAAAAATATTGTTTTAGCTGGGTCCATAGGTACCTGGAAGAATCCAAATGTGTCTGAAATGATAAAAGAGCATATAGACGGGAATATTTTTGTTTTAGAGGGGGAAAGTGCAG
Source organism: Methanothermococcus thermolithotrophicus DSM 2095 (assembly GCF_946463545.1). Taxonomy (NCBI): domain Archaea; kingdom Methanobacteriati; phylum Methanobacteriota; class Methanococci; order Methanococcales; family Methanococcaceae; genus Methanothermococcus; species Methanothermococcus thermolithotrophicus. The sequence goes on from NZ_OX296583.1 coordinate 43,924, forward strand.
CTATTGGAAGTGCGATGATTGCTGAAGATGTATTAAATGGAAAAAAGGATATATTGGGAATAGGCGTAGAACTTTAATTAATTTATACTTCCGAGTGTAGCGAGGAAGTATTAGTGCACGATGCAACGATGCGTCGTTGCAGTGCGATGATTGCTGAAGATGTTTTAAAGGGAAAAAAAGATATATTGGGAATAGAAGTTGAACTTTAATATTTTTTAATTTATGTATATATTTATATCAATCATCATTGTTAAAGTACCTTACAACCAAAACTAATATATACTCCTTTCCAATATATCGAATGTACCACTCTTTTAATGAAGTCATTCTAAATTCTATTTCAGTTTTAGAATGGCTTCGAAACCATGATGATATGAGTGGGCATAAATCCGGATAAAAACATTTTTTTAGATGATGAAGGAGGTCATACTATGGCTATCTATGTAAAATTTGATGTACCACAAGAAATAGAAGAAAAAACAGCTGAAGTAATTTCAAAAGCAGAAAAAGTTAAAAAAGGTGCTAACGAAGTAACAAAAGCGGTTGAAAAAAACATTGCAAAATTAGTTGTAATCGCTAAAGACGTACAACCAGAAGAAATCGTAGCACACATACCTGTAATCTGCGAAGAAAAAGGAATACCTTACTCATACATTTCAACAAAACAAGATTTAGGAAAAGCTGCTGGTTTAGAAGTACCTACTTCAGCAGTTGCAGTTGTAGCTGAAGGCGACGCAGAAGAATTAAAAGAATTAGTTGAAAAATTAAACGGTTTAAAAGCTTAATTTATTAATTACTAAATATTTATTTTATTATCATGGAGCGTTACAGGTGATTAAATGTCTGATGACATGATCTACAAGGAAGCTGTCGCTGCAGAAGTTCTCCAAGTAATTGGAAGAACTGGTGTGACAGGAGAAATTTTCCAGGTAAGATGTAAGATCTTAGGTGGAAGAGATACAGGAAGAATTTTAACAAGAAACATAAAAGGTCCTATCAAAGTTGGGGACATTGTAATGTTAAGAGAAACAGAAAGAGAAGCTAAACCATTAGGTAAAAGAAGATAATTGAAACCGGTTCGTGCAACTTTGTTGCATAAAAGTTTCAAGTAAAAGAAGAATCCCGCATAGGGAGGTTATATTATGGAATGGAAAACATGTAGCTTTTGTGACGGAAAAATTGAACCAGGTACCGGTAAAAAATACATAAAAAGGGACGGTTCAGTAATGTACTTCTGTTCATCAAAATGTGAAAAGAACTTCAAACTTAAAAGAGTTGCAAGAAGATTAAAATGGACACCTTTGTACCACAAATTAAAAGCTAGTAAAAATAAATAATAAATAAAATAAAATTAAATTCCTATATTTTACTTTTTTTCTTTCTTTTATATTAATTTAAAAAATTAAAAAATTCAGTTATTTTTTATAAGTTTTATCAATTCTCCAGTCAATCCCAAGGAGCTCACTATATCTGTCCAACACCCTTTTAATGTATCCATCAAAGTTTCCTTTTTCAAACTCTTCAGCCCATTTTTCATTATCAAACTCATAGGCTCCGTCCATTATCAATTCTTTAACTCTTTCACTTTCCATTGTAGGATATCCCAAATTCTTATCGTATTTGCAGATTTCTTTAAAGAGCTGATCTGTTGCAGCCTTTAAATCTATATCACTAACTTCTTTGAATAGTGCTTCAGCCACTGGATAGAGCCATTTTCTATGGAATCTACAAACCCCGAGGTTTTCCAATGTTATTTCTTCAATGGCACTTTTAACACTGAGCTCCGCCAGTTCTTCAGGTTCCAAGAATACACCGCATTGATAGTAGGTTAAATATTTCCCCTGTATCAAGTAAGGCATGTAGTTTCCAATAGACCAGTACATTGTTGGAGATATATGTCCGTTATCGCCAAATGGTACATAAACCCCATAGTCGCTGAAATTTTTATTTGTTATTCTATCTTTGAATTTTTCGTTAAATATTTTGGAAGCTCTTCTTATTCCCTGCGATAATATGGTTCCAATTTCATTTTCATGGAAAGCTATAATATTGGCTAACTTTACAGCCTGTTCTGCATTGTGATTTGAGTTCTTTAAAATATCTTCATCATCCTCAAAATCCATAACATTGAAAATTGGCTTTTCTATTCCCACTTCTTCAGGTTTTAGCATTCCGACATCGAGAAGTTCAAATACCCAAGAACAAAGGTTTCCAAATTCTATAGCATCGAATCCAAGTGAATCTACAGTATGTACAACTTTATCTGCAGCATAAATATCAAATACCCCTATAGAAGGCCCGTTTGCTTCATAAGGTTCGTAATCAACATGCAGCCCTTTTCTGTACTTTTTACACAATACTGGACATGGTTCTCCACAGTTGGTCCAATTTTTTGTTTCTATGGCTTCTTCGTTAAATCTATTGACGAAATATTTTAATATTTTTTTATGAAGTTTCAATCTAATTTCCCTATTTATGTAGGGCATCCTCCAGTTAAATATCGGTGTTAAATCCATTGTTACAAGGTAGTTGTTCCCAAAGGTTCCACCTGTTTTTGTCTCATCGTTGTATCGGTATTTTTTAGTATTTTCGAGTATTACCTTGGTATATGGTTTTTTGTAGTGCTCTTCAACTATATGTTTTAAATCTTTTCCTTTTTCTTTATCTTCCCCTTTTTCTTTCTTTCCGTAAAATACAACCCCCAATATATTATGTGCCCTGTAAAGAACAGAACCTCCACCACCTCGAGCTGCCCAATCTTCTGAACCTTCTGCAAAACTTCCATTTCTAACTACTGGGGAAAATATTGCGCCCATATTTGTCCTAATGGATGCAGGGCCTACAACAAATGCTCTAAAGTCTTTTTCTTTGAATAACTCCAATACATAATCACTTAATGTATATACGCTATCAAAATTCTCTTTTACCTCTAAAAAATCTATTTTTAGAGTATCTCCTTCCCCGTCCAATACTAGAAGGCTTGGTTTTTCACATCTACCTATTATCGCCACATTTTGTAATCCTGTATTTTTAAATGTATATCCTGCACCCCCCATTGCTGAGAAGTGAAACCCATTCCAGAGAGGGGATCTAAATGAAAATATTAACCTATGGCCCCCAATAACTGGAAGCACACCTTTACCAAAGCAAAATACATTTTTATCATCGTACACATCGTACTTCCAAGTTTCATACTTTTCATGCCAATATATCCCCCAATTTAATGTAAGGAGCTCTTTATCAACCACTTCATATTTCCTATTTGACGCGTCTATCAAAATATTCATATAGTCTTCCTCCAAAACTATTAGATACTTACAACTAATTATATTGAATTTCTAATTTATCATAGTTTGTGTTTACAATAGGATGGGGTTACTATGAACAGTAATGAATTTAGAGTAATAATGAGAATTTTTGTTTTAATTGTGTTTTTATCCTCAATTTACATGATTTGGCCGTTTATAGATGCATTGGCATTCTCATGTGCATTTGCATACATGGCAAAACCCATATATGACAGACTTAAACCATATTTAGGAAAATCCTTGTCTGCATTAACATGTTTGTTGGTATTTACAATACCTACCATAATTGTGGGATTGATGGTCCTAAAATCTTTACTTTTGTTTCTACTGGATTTGGATGTAAACAAGATATTAAATGACATTGTTGAGTTATTTGATTATTTTGGTCTTCAAGAGAGGATTGCAGCCAATATAAATATAATCTTATCTCAGACATGGGAGATTTTAAAACCTACAATAAATAGTATGTTAAATCAAATATCCATCCTACCACAAATAATCATAAAAATAACTATGATATTCTTCATGACTTATTATTTCTTAAAAGATGGTTACAGACTCAAAAATGTAATTATGCCCAACATTCCTCAAGCATACTATCAAAAAACTGCCGTATTTTTGAATAATTTAAACGATTCTTACAGACACTTATTTATTGGAAATGCATTTACATCCATAGTTATTGGGATGATTTCTGGTATTGGTTATTACCTAATTGGGATACCAAATGCCTTTATCTTGGCGGTAATAACGGGCATATTTGCTTTATTACCTATAGTTGGTGGATGGGCGGTTTATGTGCCGTTTTCTATTTATTACCTCATTACTGGAGAGGTTGTAAAAGCTATCGAACTATTTATATTTGGGGTAATCTTTCTATCTACAATGCCAGATTTTGTAATAAGGCCTATGGTGGTTAAAAAAGAAAGTGATGTACATCCTGTTTTAATATTGATAGCCTTTTTAATAGGTCCATTAACCCTAGGTCTTGGAGGGTTTGCACTTGGACCATTGATTGTCGGAGCTCTGGATGCAGTTTTTAAAGTAAAAAAATACGAAAACACAGTTGTTCCTGAAGTTAATACAACATGCAAATAATTGTGGAACGACTAAACACCAAGATAAAGTATTGAACAAATAACTTCAATATTCCGTTGTATAATATAAAATGTGATAACATGATTTCAAAGACTAACGAGAAAATAGAAAATTCTGAGGCGTTTAAACCTTGCAGAAAAAAGAAGATAGCAGTAACTGCAGGAACTTTTGACTTATTACACCCTGGTCACTATAATACATTAAAATTTGCAAAAAGTTTAGCAGATGAATTAGTTGTAATAATAGCCCGAGATAAAACTGTAGAAAAAATAAAAGGTAGAAAGCCAATAATTCCCGAAGAACAGAGGGTCATGATGGTAGAGGCACTAAAACCAGTTGATAAAGCAATTTTAGGTAGTTTAAATGACAAATTAGAACCAATACTAAAAATTAAACCTGATGTAATTGTATTGGGTCCTGATCAAACCACCTATAAAGTTGAAGAATTAAAAAAACAACTGAAAAAATACAACTTAAATCCAGAGGTCGTAAAAGTTGAAGAATATGTTGAATGCCCATTTCACAGTTCCTACGATATAATAAAAGAGGTAATTAGAAAATGGAGCTCAAAGGATATCTGCGGTAATAAATGAATATAATATGAGAGACTGTAAGGGATATGATGAGTATAGTTTATATATTTAGTTTTTTGGTTTTTTTAGGTTCTTTTGTAGGTTTTACTTCAGGTCTATTGGGATTGGGCGGAGGTTTTATCACCACCCCACTATTGATTTACTTATTTGAACTCTTAAGTATTCCCGAGGATTATACGGTAAAGATAGCTGTGGCTACAAGTTTGTTTGTGGTCTTTTTAACTTCAGTAGCTGGAACTTATAGACATGCTTTAAATAAAAATGTAATTTGGAAATACTCGCTTATGTTGGGGGTTTCCGGTATTTTTGGGTCATTTATTGGAGTAAAAATTGTCTTGGATTATTTAAGTGGAAATTCGTATAAGATTATTTTTGGACTTTTTCTGATAATTATTTCTATAAAGATGCTTATTGATAGGAATAACAGAGAACATGGTTTTAGCATACTTAATCCTACAAACCCATTATCTACAATGGAAGTTAAAAAGACCGACCCAAAATTAATTTTTCTCTTTGGTATTTTAGCAGGAATATCTTCAAGTATCTTTGGAATAGGTGGTGGAATAATAATCGTGCCTTTTTTAACATTGATTATGGGCATCCCTATGAAAAAGAGCATAGGAACTTCTTTAGCTATGATGATTATAATATCCTTAAGCGGCTTGATAGGATATTTAACAAGTTCAAATCCATTAAATGGTTTTGACAATATTAAATACTTATACTTTGTAGGGTATGTATCATTGTTTGTAGGGATACCTATTGCTATTGCAAGTATGTTATTATCTCAATTTGGAGCTAAACTATCAAATAAGTTTGAACCAGAATTTTTAAAGAAACTATTGGGGATTATTTTGCTTTTAGTAGGTGTTAAAATGATATTTTAATGAAAAACTGAATTAAGTAAAAAACGGTGATACAAATGATGAAAAACATGCTTGGAAAAATTCACCTAAAATGGTGTAAAAACTGTAATTTACCTATAATAGACAAAAAATGTAACATATGTGGCGAGGAACCTTTTGATGTAAAAATAACCCCACCAGGTGATGCAAGACCTGCATTTGAAAGGGATTTAAATTTAATAAGAGAAACTCTGGAAAAACAGTTTGGAGTTAATGAGTTGTTCTTCTAAATAAGGCACCTGGTATAGAGTATATGCGAGAGATAATATTGGATGGACAAGTATTTGGGATCTTAAGATTTGATGAAAAAGACTATTCTTGGAAAATAATTCCTACTATAGAAGGAGCTAGGAGAATAATAAATGTTGGAGGGACTAAAAAGATCATCTCAATAAGTGAGGAGGTAGTTCCTTATATATTGAATAAGGGAGCTTCTGTTTTAAGACCTGGTGTAAAATACGCCTCTGAAGATATAGAAAAAAACGACGATGTTATAATTTTGGTTGAAAAAAACAATAATGGCAGTAGCAATAACGATAGCAATAAATACACAGATTTAGATGTCTTAGGTGTCGGTAGAGCTAGAATGAGCTATGACGAAATTCTAGACTCAGAAAAGGGTATGGTGGCAAAAGTCAGAAAGGCAGAAATGCCAAAAAAAGCCAATATACTAAATGAAGTTGGAGAGGACGCCATTGAAAAGATGGTAAAGGCAAATAACGATGTAATTGAAAGGTTTGAAAGTAACTCTGTAGGTTTTATGAGGAATACTATAAAGAGAATTAAAAGACCATGTGTGATCGCTTACTCTGGAGGAAAAGATAGTTTAATTGTTCTTTTACTGGCTTTAAAGGCATTTAGGGATTGTGAAGAACCTGTGAAGTTTGATGTCTTATTCACAGATACGGGTATAGAGTTCCCAGAGACACTTGAAAATGTAGAGCTCATTGAAAAGACATACAATATAAAAATTCATAAAGCAGAATCTAGAGAGTTCTGGGAAAAAGTCAGAGAATACGGCCCCCCTGGAAGAGATTACAGATGGTGTAGTGAAGTTTGCAAGATGAAACCACTTGAAAAAATTATAAACGAAAAATATGAAAATGGATGCTTAACTTTTGTCGGGTTGAGAAAATACGAATCCATAAACAGATCAAAAAAACCGAGAATATGGAATAGCCCCCATATTAAAAAACAGATGCTTTCAGCCCCAATTTTAAATTGGTCTGCAATGCATGTTTGGATATACTTGTTCAAAAATAAAGCTCCTTACAATGTACTTTATGAAAGTTGCTTTGACAGGGTTGGATGTTTTATGTGTCCTGCAATGGACATTGGAGAAATTGATCTCATAAAGAGAGGATATCCGCAATTATGGCAGAAGTGGGAAGAATTTTTGAAAGAATGGGCGGAAAAGGAAAATCTTGGAGAAGACTGGATAAAAGGTGGCTGGAGATGGAAATACAAAAATAAAAAAACAAATAATAGAAATAAAGATTCAGATCCTTTCGAAATTTAACAAATATTTTTTCTTCTTCCTTTGTTTGATATATTATTGTATGTTATATCTTTTTTACAAATGTTTTATCTATTAAATATATTTATTTAAAAAAAACTTATTAATCCAGCAATTAAAACTCCAAGGAAAGCATAATATATATTTGGATTATGTTTAGTAGCATGAGAAGTCAGTAAAAGGGATGTAGATATAAATACGCCTCCAGAAAATGATATTGTTGGTTTTATAGGTATCTGAGGTATCAACTGCAGTCCAGCAATCGTACCTAGAACAGTTCCAAATGAAACTAGGGCACCCAGGATAATGGCTTTATTTTTGTAGTAAGGTTTTAGCGGAGATAATAAAACAAAACCTGCAGGAAGTTTGTGTAATACTATTGCTAAATAAGGGGTTATTCCAAGACTTCCAGCGAAGGTTATAGCTATAATAATCCCATCTATAAAGGTGTGTATAAAAAATGAGATTAGATAAATCAGTCTTATTTTAATCTCATCCTCCACCCCACAGTCCATACAATAATTTTTACCTAAAGGGCAAAATGCAAGTATTTTTTCAATTATTAAAACTAAAAGCATCCCCATAACCACATAAACTGCGAAATTTTCTGAATACCCTCCTGGTATCAATATAAATAAAGCCACCCCTAGCAAGAAACCGCTGGAAAAAATCTCATATTCGTATTTGTGTTTTAAAGAGTTAACAAAGTAAGAAATTATCCCTCCAATCACCATCACAAAAAAACAAATAATAGATACAAAAATCCCCTCATTCCAAAGCATGATACCCCCTCAAATATTGTGGCATGTATATGCCGATTTATAATAATATATTTTCATATTATTCAAGCACGTTAACCACATCGCCAACAACTATAATTCCCGGCGGCCTTATGTTGTTTTCTTTAGCCTTTTCAACAATATTCCCTAAAGTCCCCTTTACTACTTTCTGATTTTCCTTTGTACCATCCATAATTATGGCCACAGGAGTATTTTCGTTTCTTTTATTGTTTTTTAGTAGTTCTTCAACGTGTTTTTCCAAATTTGTTATTCCCATCAATATAACAATTGTATCTGCATTTAGCTCGCTTAATTTAACCTGTTTTTTATCTTTATCTTCTGCTTCATGTCCTGTTACCACCGTAAAGGATGTAGCAACCTTTCTATGGGTTACAGGGATACTTGCAACTTCAGGAACTGCAATTGCAGAGGTTATTCCAGGTATAATCTCATATGGAATATTATTCTTTTTTAACTCTAAGACTTCTTCTCCACCTCTTCCGAAAACAAACGAATCTCCACCTTTTAACCTAACAACAGTTTTATTTTCTTTTGCCTTATCAACAAGTATTTGGTTTATCTCCTCCTGTTTATGCGAGTGTTTTCCCTTCCTTTTGCCCACATAGATCAATTCAGCATCTGGTTTACTATATTTTAAGAGATTTTCTCCAACTAAATCATCATAAACAATAACATCAGCGTTTTTTATTGCGTTAAGTCCTTTTAAGGTTATTAATTCTTCATCTCCAGGTCCTGCACCAACGAGAATAACTTTCATTATTTCTCCCCATTTTTTTCGTTATGTTTGTTATGCTTTTATGTTTTCTTACAATCGGGTAGATTATTATATTTATCCCATTTACATATATATAAACTGATATATAATATATCTCAGGTTAAGATTTAAGATTAAGAACGTATTATCTATTTTATCCATTTTTATCCTACATTAATTAATATTGAGTGTTGGCGATAATATGATTATAAAAGGCATTAGACATGCAAAAGTTTCAAAGGAAGTATTTAATTTAAATCTTCCATTTCAGATACTGAATGCCGACTTGGTAGCTTCAAAAAAGCACATAATTCATAGTATAAATCAAGCAAAAACAAAAAAACCAATATCAAATAATATGTGGATGGAAATATTGGTAAGAGCTTCAGCACAGAGACAGATAACAAATGCAATAAAAACAATTGGAGTAAAAGAAGGAAAAGAAGGAAATATTTGTATAATTTGTGAAAACGAAGAGACGTTAAATAAGGTCTTGGATGTTGTTGGTGGAGAAATAGACGATTCGGTTTTAGAGCTGAACGAAGAAAAAGAAAAAAAGATAAGAGAAGTATTTGATATCAAAGGTTATGGTAGTACTTTAGAGCGAGTCTGTGAAAAAATAGCGTTGTTATAAAGAGTATTTAGATATATTTTAGAATGTATGAAAAATATTATGACAATATATATTTACAGTTTCACCCTACACATTGGAGGTATTTTTTATGATAATTAAAAGAATAGATGAACTAACACCCGAAGAAAAGGACAAAATCATTAACAGAAACAAAATGAACCTTGAAAATATAATACCTACTGTTCAAGAAATTTTGGACAACGTCAGGGAAAAAGGAGACACTGCCTTAAGAGAATACACAAAAAAATTTGATAAAGTAGATATTGAAGACTTTAAAGTAGGTAAGGATGAAATAGAAAGAGCCTACGAAAAGATAGATTATAAAATCGTAGAGGCAATAGAGAAAGCTGCAGAAAGTATAGCAGAATTTCACAAAATGCAGTTAAACAACCTTAAGGAGTGGGAAATAAATAAAAATGGCATCAAAGCAGGTCAGATAATAAGGCCGATAGAAAAAGCTGGCTGTTATGTTCCAGGAGGTAGAGCATTCTATCCATCAACTGTTTTAATGACTGTAATTCCTGCAAAGGTTGCTGGAGTTGAAAAGGTAATTGTTACATCACCACCTGCTGGAAACGAAGGAAATCCTGCAACTTTGGTAGCATCCGATATTGCAAATGTAGATGACATATATAAAGTAGGTGGAGCTCAGGCTATAGGGGCTCTGGCATATGGAACCGAATCAATACCAAAAGTCGATATAATCGTAGGTCCTGGAAACATCTTTGTAACTGCTGCAAAAAAACTGGTTTATGGAGATGTTGCAATAGACTTCCCTGCAGGACCGTCAGAGGTTTTAATAATCTGTGACGATACTGCAAATGAAGAGTATGTAGCAATGGATTTCCTTGCACAGGCAGAACACGATCCAAATGCTTCCTGTATAATAACTGCCACAAACATGGAAAAGGCGGAAAAGATAAAAAACAAAATACACGAAGCATTAAAAACTGTACAAAGAACTGAAATTATTGAAAAATCCATGGAAAACTCTGCAATAGTGGTTGGAGACCTAAAAGAATGTATAGAATTTTCAAATGAATATGCACCTGAGCACTTAGAAATAATTACAGAAGATCCTAGGGAAGTTTTAAAATCAATAAATAATGCTGGAAGTATATTCTTAGGAAACTATTCACCTGTTCCAGTAGGGGATTATGCAAGTGGAACAAACCACGTACTACCTACATCAGCCTGTGCAAGAATGTATTCAGGATTGAGTGTTGAAACATTTATAAAAAAACCTACAGTTCAGGAGCTCACCAAAGAAGGACTAGAGAATATAGGCGACATAGTAATTACTTTAGCTGAAGCAGAGGGTCTTTTCAACCATGCAGAGGCCGTTAGGCGGAGATTACAAAGTGATAAATGATTATCGCATCATATATAAATAAAGAGTTACATAAATATCATATGATTAGGAAGCACACTATAATCGTGATAAGATGCTCTTAAAATTTTACAAAAATCTTTTAACTCTTATTATACTTTTGATTCTTTTTGGTTATGGGCTAAAGTTTTTAGAGGACAGCGGATACGTCAACACCTATAAGAACTACAAAGATAATGAGGGTAGTTTAAATATATTCAATGTGGATAAATATTTGAATATGGTAGATAAAACGATGGAAGTTGGAGATAATGTTCTCAGTGATGATGTAATCAATATGAACCTAGATTCTCTGGATAATAAAAGTCTGGAGGAGCTCAACAACACAATTACAGAATTCAATGAAACACTAAAAAGTATAATTACATCGACAAGCGAGCAAAATAATAGTAACTAATTAATGACATGACAACAAATACCTTTAACTCTTTACAGTACCTTTTTAAAATTTTTAACGATTGTTATTACCAATTTATTTTTTTATCGGTTTAACCTGTAAAAATGACAAATGACTATTCCCTGTATATATGATAGTTTTATTACTGTTCATCCTTGCTAACCATATTAATATAAGAAAACGAGTGAAAAAATGTTTAAGGATATGTACCATAACGATGTCAAAGATGCAAGTATGGATTCTAAGACCACCATTAATTTTTCACATATTTGCGAAATATTCGATAAAATAGAAAAAACTCCCAAAAGGCTAGAAAAAACAGATTATTTTATTGAATTGATAGATAGGGTAAAAAAAGAAGGGAATCCTGAAGACCTTAAAAAAATATGTTATATCACAATAGGTAGAGTTTTTGCAGAGCATGAGGATAAGGAGTTAGGAATTGGCCCTAACTTATTAATAGAAGCTATAAAATCTATGGGAATAGATGAAAAAAGGCTATTAAAAGCTATAAAAGAAACTGGAGACATAGGTTATGCTGTGGAGAAGTTAAGTTCGGACATAAGGCAGGTTTCACTGTTTCAACAGCCTTTAAAACTCAATGAAGTATATGAAACACTAAAAAAAGTCTCTGAAATCGAAGGTACAAATTCTCAAAAAAAGAAAGTTAGGCATATTGCAAGTTTATTGTTAAAGGCTTCCCCAGTTGAACGTAGGTACTTAGCTAGACTTATTTTGGAGGATATGAGAATAGGTTTAAATGTTCCAACGATTTTAAATTCTCTTTCGATCTATTTTAATGTTCCTAAGGATAAATTGGAGAAGATATATGCAGTTACAAACGATATAGGGTTAATTGCAGAAAAATTAATGTTAGGAGTCGATATAGACAAGGATAAAGATTTGAAGCTGAAGGTATTTAGGCCCATTAAACCTATGCTTGCTCAATTAATTTCTTCAATAGAGGATGCAATAACTGAGATGGGAGAACCGCAATTTGAAACAAAATACGATGGAGCTAGGGTTCAAATCCATAAAAAAGGAGATACTGTTAAGATATACAGCAGAAAACTGGAAAACATTACTAACTCAATTCCTGAAATTGTAGATGAAGTAAAAAAAATGAATATGGACAATATTATTGTAGAAGGAGAATGTGTGGCTATAGATTTAAAAACAGGACATCCAAGACCATTTCAAGATATACTAAGGAGATTTAGGAGAAAATACGATATAAAAAGAATGACTGAAGAGATAAATCTAAGGGTCTATCTCTTTGATATACTATACCACGATAGAGAACTGATTGACCTACCATTAAAAGAAAGAAGGAAAATATTGGAAAAAATTGTTGGTACAAACGACTGGGAAAAAGACAGAGAAAAAATTGAAAGTGAGATAAAATCAGATAAAAAAATCGATATATCTTATAGATTAACAACAGATGATTTAAAAAAGGCGGAGGAATTCTTTAAATGGAGTTTGAGCATAGGTCACGAAGGGGTTATGATCAAAAATCCAAATGCCCCATACACTCCAGGGAGCAGGGTAAGGACCATGTATAAATTCAAGCCTACGCTAGAAAATCTTGACGTTGTAATTACAAGGGCAAGGATGGGAATGGGAAAAAGAAAAGACTGGTACGGCTCCTTTGAGATTTCAGTAAAAGATGAAGAAGGTAACCTATACTCTATTGGTCATGTTGGCAGTGGTTTAACTGAAGAAGAGCTGGATAGATTAACCAAGATGATAGAAGAGGTAAAAATTGAAGATTTAGGAGAAGAAGTTATTGTTGAGCCAAAAATAGTTTTGGAAGTAACTTACGAAGAAATTCAAAAATCTGATAAGTATGAATGTGGCTATGCACTGAGATTCCCGAGGGTTGTGCAGATTAGGGAGGATAAATCTATAAATGATATAAATACATTAGAAGATGTGAAAAGAATCTATGCACTTAAATGAAATCTTTCAGATTTCGTAGCCCGTTAAGGGTCTTGAACTGCACGAATCCTTCGGATTCGCTGGTTTCTCACTTCTCAACAAATCTTCGATTTGCTTCGATGTTCGAAAAACCGTTAGGTTTTCATGACTCACATCATTACATCAAAGGTGTTAAACGAAATATTAAATATAAAAAAACAATATTCATGACAGCTATTCACAGAGCGATTATATCTTAACCAGAAAAAGAAAGGTGAAAATATGGCGGTACACCCAATAGATTTTAGATATGGAACTGAAGAAATGAAAAGAGTATGGGAAGAAGAAACAAAACTTCAAAAGATGCTTGAAGTAGAAGCTGCACTGGCAAAGGCTGAGGCAGAGCTCGGTATGATACCAAAAGAAGCTGCAGAAGAAATAAACAGAAAGGCATCAACAAAATATGTTAAGTTGGAAAGAGTTAAGGGGATAGAAAGAGAAACAAGACACGATGTTGTATCTGTTGTTAAAGCTTTTGCAGAAGTTTGTGAAGGAAATGCTGGTGAATACATACACTTTGGTTCAACCTCTAACGATATTATAGATACTGCTCAATCACTCCAATTTAAGGATGCAATAGCAATTTTAGAAGATAAATTAGAAAAATTAAAAGAAGAGTTACTTAAGAAAGCTGAAGAACACAAATACACAGTTTGTATTGGTAGAACACACGGACAGCATGCAGTTCCAACAACCTATGGAATGAAATTTGCACTATGGGCAGCTGAAATAAGCAGACATATTGAAAGATTGAAGGAGTGTAAAGATAGATTGTGTGTTTCAATGATAACTGGTGCAGTAGGTACAATGGCTGCAATTGGTGAAAACGGATTGCTGGTTCACAAACGTGTTGGTGAAATTTTAGGATTAAATCCTGTTTTAATATCAAATCAAGTTGTTCAAAGGGACAGGCATGCTGAATTTATGGCAGTTCTGGCTTTAATTGCTCAAACATTAAATAAAATTGGAATTACAGTAAGAAGCATGCAGAGATCTGAAATAAAAGAACTTGAAGAAGAGTTTGATGCTTCAAAACAAACCGGATCATCAACAATGCCTCACAAAAGAAACCCAATAACATTTGAGCAAATCTGCGGTTTATCAAGAGTTATAAAGGCAAATGCATTGGCAGAATTTGACAACATACCTCTATGGGAAGAAAGAGACCTTACAAACTCCTCACCTGAAAGATGTTTATTCCCTGAGAGCTGCATTTTGCTTGACCATATTTTAAACCTTGCAATTAAAGGAATGAAGAAGTTAACTGTAAATATTGAAAACGTAAATAGAAACCTTGAATTAACAAAAGGATTGATAATGGCTGAAAGAGTAATGATGGAACTTGCAAAAAAAGGTATGGGAAGACAAACAGCACATGAAACAGTTAGAAAATGTGCAATGAAAGCTCATGATGAAAATAGGCACTTAAAAGAAGTTTTACTAGAAAATGAAGAAGTTATGAAGTATTTAACTTTGGAAGACGTTGAAAGATTATTTGACTACAAGACATACATTGGATTGGCTCCACAAATTGTTGATGAAGTAATTAAGGAATTGAAAAATTAAAATTAATTATTATAACTTATCTTTATCTTTTTTGGCGATATTATTGAATAGTAAATTACTGAGCTCACCTATTTTCTCAGGACTTAGTTTAAAAACTCTTTCATTTAAATTAAATTTATCATCTATTGAATTTAATATATCCTCCAGGTCTTTCCTATCAATTCCAAGTTCATGACTTGAGTTAATAAGAGCTCTTTTGACGATCTTGTTTTTGTGCTGGAATAATGCCCTAAGTATTTTTTCAAAAAATTCTTCATTTTCAACATAAAATAGTGGTTTTTCCCTTTTTGTCAATTTTATTATTGCAGAATTTACCTTTGGTCTTGGAGAAAATGCTGACGGTGGAACCTTGCATACAAACTCCACATTTGCCTTATACTGAACTGCAACACTTAATCTTCCATACTCCTTAGTTCCAGGAGCTGCCACCATTCTTTTGGCAAACTCATACTGGTACATTAAAACTGCAACTTCAAAATCATTCTCTAAGAACTTGAATGTTATTGGCGATGAAATCTGGTATGGAAGGTTGGCAACTATTTTGTTAAAGCCAAGTTGCTTTAAATCTACCTTTAAAGCATCGTTCCATATAACCTCAACATTTGAAAATTCTTTTAAAATTTCGTCAGCATAGGGTTCAAGCCTTCTGTCCAGCTCTATAACATAAACTTTTTTTGCATTTTTTGCAATTTCTTTTGTTAGTATTCCCTTTCCAAGACCTATCTCTAAAACTACATCATTTTTGTTTAATTCTGCACTTTCAACTGCTCTTTTTACAAAGTTTTTATCTGTTAAAAAACACTGGCCTAGTTTCTTGTTCTGTCTCATAATCCCACAAATGTAGCTTTTTTAGTAAAATCAACAATAATTACATTTAGTTTAAATAACCACTACCTTGTCTGCAATTTCTTTCGCTTTTTTTAAATATTCAGTTGGATCCATATATGGGAACAAATCCACAAGGCATATATCTCCATTATATGCTTTTACATCCAAATCCAAAAAATCAGAATTTACAATCTCAACATGGTTAAAAACTTCTTCTCCAAAATTCAACTTTAAGTTATAAATTAAATCGCCTATGGCGTATTTGTTAATATCACAAAAAATTACTTTTTTCGCCCCTTTCTTTAATGCAATCATTCCTAAAGTTCCAACACCGCAAAAACCATCAATTACAACCTTATTTTTAAGGTTAAGTCTCTCTACCTTTAATATTTTTGGATTGTATAGTCTTGGAAACTCTATGTGGATTTTTGACTGATTTTTGCAAACTATGACACAGTCATTAATGGATTTTATTGGAAAAACATCGCATCTAAAATCATTTCCATACAATAACTTATTTATTTCAGAAGAATTACCAGATGGTCTTTGATTTTTAGATAGTACGCCCTTTACCTCATCTATCTTGACAATTTCCTTTGCACATTTCTTTGAAACATCTGTCATAACAATTAGCTCATTTTTTCTTAATACTGGCAAATATTTTAATGGATATCCAATTTCCATCAACGGAGCTCCGACATCCTTTAAGGAAACCTTATTTGAATCTTCAAATTCACCCTCATCTTTCATAATATCAAATACATCCAACATCACGTCATCTATATGAGTTTTTCCACACCCACAAACCTTTTTTCTATTTTCTATTTTCAGTTTATTTATTGGAACATTTTTTGGTATTGGATTGTTGCAGTTAAGGCAAGGTTTGTAAGATTTTATTTTTTCAACCACAATTTCTTTTGATAACACAAAAAAGCCCCCCTCATTAAAAAATATTAAAATAAAAATGAACGAATAAAATACGGTAAATGGATAAATAATGTAGTTAAAGAGATTATTTTAATAGTTCAATAACTCTTTCTTCGATTTCTTCTTTTCTCCTACTTGTAATGTTTGCAAGACCCTCTGCAAAGATTACCGCGTATTTTAGAATGTATTTTTTCTTTTGTTCTTCTTCTTTTTCTCTCCTTATCCTTGATATGTGGTGTTCCAACTCCCTTGCACATATCATTAAGGCCTGCCTTATTTCATTGAATATTTCCTCGTTTTCTTCAGTGCTACAAGCTACTGCCTGTTTTCCTGCAGAGGTATAAGGTATGTGTGTTGATATTAAGTTAACAAATACTGTAAGTGGCGCATCTTCATCGCTTCTCAATCCATATCTTCTCCAGTTTATGCTCTTTACAGCATTGGTTATTCCACAACCTGAAGTATCGAACAGCAATGGTACATGGTTTGCAAATCTCATTATTTCCATTTTTCTGGAGCTATCGACGACTTTACCTGCGTCTCCTCCATAGGCTATACCTACCTCAACTGCAAATGGAATTCCACCCTTGTAGGTTTTTGGTCTCCTTGTCAATGTTTTAACAAAGTCTGGATTCAATGTTTCCAAGGATTTATGAATGTTTTCGTCATTTATAGGTCTTAAACCAGTGGTGGATGGTGCCATAAAATGCATATCTTGAAGTACCCTTACTATTAATTCGGCATCATCCCATCCCATTTCTCTCGGATTTTTCTTTAATAAATTCTTTATTTCCTTTCTATATCTTTTTAACTCCTCATCTGAAACCATTGCCATTTCTATAAGTGAATCGATAAATTCTTTTGGAGGTTTTGCAATTGTTTTTAATTTTCTCTTGAATTCGTCCATCAATGCTGCATTTAAGTAATTCTTTTCCATGTACTCTATGAAATTTTCTGGTTTCTTTTTAAACTGGTTTCTTATCTCTTTTATTTCTTCATCATCCAGTTTGTTAATCAAATATTCTGTTATAAGGTATTTCAGGTAGTAAATCTTAAGTTCTGATAAACTTTCTGGGAGCTCATTTATCAAGTTCTTTACTTCCTCTATTTCCTTCTTGTCAAAGTACTTTCCATATTTATCCAAATAACTGTTGATATCAACATTTAGGTAGCATCCTATAACTATATCCCAAAAAGTACTATCTCTGTAGTTTTCCAATAATTTATCCCTCAAAATGTATTCATGTAGTTCTTTAATTCTTTTTGAGGTAACCCTTGATAATTCACTAGTTAGCATACTTGAGATCCTAACGGAATCCGTTTTTCTTGAAATATAAAGTAATTCATCAGGTGTTAAACCGTATGGGTGGGGCCTCATTTCTTCCGGACGTTCTGGGATTGCATCAACTGTTCTATCAAAAACTACAGTTTCATCAGGATCTTTTAAGGTTATTTTAGCATGAGGTGTTGCCAAACTTATTCTTCTTAAGTATTCAAATGGCCCTTGTTCTCTTCTACTGTATGTAACTTCTTTAAATTCCCCTTCAACTCTGGTTCCTCTCCAGTAACCGTCTCTGGTAGTATGTGAAACAATATCCCCTTCGTTTTTCTCGATGCTCATTTTAATTTCCATGGTGTGGATTACACCATCTCCAAGTGATGTAATGATTTTAAGAGGTTTTCCTGTGGTCATTTGAGCAAATAAGAGTACTCCCGCTGCCCCTATTCCTTGCTGACCTCTTGATTGGACCAATCTGTGCATTTTAGAACCGGCAAGCATTTTACCGAATACTTTAGGTATGAATTCTGGAGGAATACCAGGTCCATTATCTTCAATTGATATTTTGTAGTGGTCTGCACCTAATTTTTCTATCTCCACGTTGATATCAGGTAAAATCTCTGCCTCTTCACAGGCATCTAGGCTGTTAGTTACTAGTTCGTGAATTATTGTGGTCATACTTCTTAATTTTCCACTGTATCCAAGCATGTGTCTATTTTTTCTGAAAAATTCTGCAATTGAATGTTCTTTAAATTCATCAAATATTTCATTAGCTTCAGCCACTTTATCACCGTAATTTCTTAAACTGAATGATAATACTCGTCGTCAGTACAGGTCGTTTGACGAAAGATGTCACACATTTACATACATTAAATTTAATAAAGTCATAAATAACGAATAATGCGTTACAATATACTTAGTATATTGTAGTAGTATTTAAAAATAATTTAAAAACTATAACAACAACGGCAATGAGGATGATAGTATGGAATATTTACTCGTGTCAACAACGGAAGATTTAGCTAGTCAAAATATTAAGAATAAATTGGAAGAATTAAAAAGACAAAAAAATTGTGATTTTAAGATTTTTGAAACTGATAAGAAGCTTACACGTTTGTCTCAAAATGACTTACCCGATTCCGACTGCTATATTTTTTTATCAAAACACAGGAGTGAAAGCGGCAAACCTACATTAACGGTCCACACCCCTGGAAACTTAACTGAGGATAATTCATTTGGGGGCAATAAAGAAGAAGTCTGTCCATGTGATCCTGTTTTAAACACCATTTTACTTAATAAGATTTCTGAATACAACAGTTTGGATGAATACAGTTCTTTAAATTTTGATGTTTCTTTTGAAGTCGTACATCACGGACCATCTGATTTGAGAGCTCCGGCTGTTTTTGTTGAAATTGGAAGTAGTGAAAAAGAATGGATTATTGAGGAAGCTGGAGAAATAATCGCAAAATCTGTAGTCGATACATTAGATATTTTAAAAAATAAAGAATTTGAAGAAAAGGAAAAAATTATCGGGCTTGGTGGGGGCCACTATACTTCCAAGTTTACAAGACGAGCTCTATCCGGTGATTACTATATTGGATACTTAACCCCAAAGTATGCTCAACTCTCTGAGAGTGTACTTGAACAATTGCTAGAAAAACAAGAATTCGACTATGTAGTTTTTGACTGGAAAGGACTACGGGGGGACGACAAAAGAAGATACATTGAATTTTTTGAGAATAAAGGTATTGAATGGAAAAAAATCTAGTTTAACTATATATCTATTTATTGTATTATTCATATTAGTTTAGTTAATTTTTATTGTAAATATGCTATGAAGGAAAAAATTATAAAACCATTCACAGATAAGATAGTAATAATCAAAAGCTGAAGGGAAATTATGAAGGAGATTTTAACAAAATTTAAAAACGGCGAGATAAGTTTGGAAGAAGCAGAAAAGAAATTAAAACTAACGTACTTTGAAGAGATAGGCAACATGTGTAAATTGGATACCACCAGAAAACTGAGAACTGGAATTCCTGAAGTAATTTATGGTGAAGGCAAAAGAACTGAGGACATAGCAAAAATAATGATTCATTTAGCACACGATAATGGAATAGCACTTGCTACCAGAGTTAAAGACATCGAAGGGCTGAAAAACATCTTAAAGGATAATACCGAATTTAAATTAGAAATTAATGAAATGGCAAGAACTGCATCATTAATAAAAAAAGATCACAAGATAGAAAGAATAGGAAAAATTGGGATACTTGCCGCAGGAACATCAGATCTTCCAATTGCAGAGGAGGCTAGGGAAGCTGCAGAATTGATGGGCTGTGAAGTCTTAACATCCTATGATGTGGGAATCGCAGGAGTTCACAGGCTTTTTGGACCACTTAAGATGATGATAGAAGAAGACGTGTGCTGCATAATTGTTGTTGCAGGTATGGAGGGGGCGTTACCTTCAGTTGTAACATCACTTGTGGACGTTCCAGTTGTTGGAGTTCCAACATCGGTAGGGTATGGGATAAAAATAACACCATTACTCACAATGTTGCATTCCTGTGCTCCAGGTCTTACAGTAGTAAATATGGACAATGGTTTTGGTGCAGGCGTTTTTGCAGGGCTAATTGCCGCAAATATCCATAGGAGAATAAATAAGGGTAAAGGAGATGATTAGCATACGCGTAAGAAATAATGATAAAAGGGGATTTTAATGGAAATATTAGAAGGAAAATTCCTTGGAATAGGAGAAAACTATGATGAAGTTGTTAAGAATCTGCCTGAGGATTTTCAAGGTTACCTAAGAATATCTACAAAGAAAAACGGTCAATTTGAGGAAGGATACGTTTTTTTTAAAGATAAAGAGATTATTGGTTATTACTACAACTATGAAAAAGAAGTTTTTGGAGCAGATGCCAAAGATTTAATCGAAGAAATAAAAAAGCAAGAAAACCAGGTGGTGGATATTTTCGCTTACGACTCCAATAAATTAAAACTAATGATGGAACTATATGGGGAAATATTTCTAAACAAAAACAATAGAAAGAATGAATCCATGGAAAACCAATATATTCCAGATACTAAATGTCAAAATATCAATTTAAGTGTTCCTGAAGGCAAACCTATTAAAATGGGAGTAATCATAAATTATGATGACTATAATAAATTAGATGAACAGGAAAGTGTAAAAATCCCTGAGCTCCTAGGTGAGTATCTGGAAGGTTATCGACTTTTGGATATTTTCAAAAAAGCTGATAATGGCTATAAAAGAGGATACATTATTTTCAAAGATAAAGTGCCTTTTGCAGCAGCTTATCAAGATCTCTCAGGGGCAATATTTGGGGAAGAAGCATATAACATTTTGGAAAACATTATAAAAGAACCTGGTGCAATTGTTGATATCTACGAATACGATTCTAAAAAATTAGAAGTTTTCCTGGAGTTATATCCAAATGCAAAACTTGAAATCCCTACGGTTTATACTTCTTCTTCAAGTGTAACAAAAGACATTGAAAATGATTTTGAGGGGTCATTAGTACCTACAGGGGAACTTAAGCACATTTCAGATAAATCTGAAGAAACCAGAACCGATAAAGTAGATACTCAGAATGAATCTGCTGAAGAACCTAAGTTATCCCGTGAAGAACTATTAAAGAAGTTTGGAATACAACCGCCTGATGAAGATATGGTGAATAGGATAATTCAGGATATTACAGTTCCAGATGCATCGGATCTAAAGAAAATAGAGGAAGAATTAAAGGAAAAAATAGAGAATTCACTTAAGGGCATAAGTGACATTGAGAATTTTTTAGTAAGTATTTCAGTTAAGTACGATGATGGGTACTCATGCATATGTAACGTTAAAATAACGCCTAAAAAGGTTTTTGGAGTTATAAAAAAGAAAATTAATCCGGGGGATATTGAAGATCTCATTCAAAAAATTTTGGATAATTATATTATTGATATGGATTCAAGTATATCTATTGAACTTGAATAGGTGTTATTATGGGGAGTGTTTATCTTTTTATATTTTCGTTGATAGTGGGATTTTTGGGTTCGATAGCGTGTTGGAAGCTCACTAAATACTATCACTATAAAAACAGCAAAGAGAATATTGAAAAACTTGAAGAAGAAGTTATTGAAGGATTAAAAGAGCTTAAAAAATACACAACTGAAAATAGTAGGAAAGCCTCAGATGAATACGACCTATTGGAAATTGCACTTGATAACGAGCTCTCAGATATAACAATAGTAAACGAAGAAGGTTTAACCATTGCATCAACCCTCAAGGATCCTGAAGAAGTTGCTGCACAGTACAGTAACATATTTCAAAACGTAAATAATATAGTAAAAAACGCATCGAAAGTGATCGTAAAGGCTGGAGATGAATACATTTATATAACAACCATTAAGAAAAATGATATTCCTCTTTATCTTATAATTCATTCGAATATTGAAGTGGATCCAATAAGCGAAAATGGGATAATAAGAGATGTGCTAAACGTACTTGACAAATATATCTCTTAAATATGGTCGTTTGCATATAAATGATGTAACCATGAAAAATTAAGGTATAAATTATCATTCTTTAGAAATTATCATGATTGAATAATGACAAATAATTTGCAAACGATTATACACCATATAGGCAAATGATGATATTATCCCCGGCTGATTCGTCTTAAACTAGGCGAAGAAGATGAGAAACTTAACTGATGCCTATATTTTTTTATTTTATTTAATTTTAAATTAATTTTGAAACTTAAAAAAATAAGAAAAGATTATTCCTCAACATATACTTTTTTCTTCCTTCTTATATACAAATAAGTCACTACCACGATTAGAATCCCGCCTGCAATCCAGTAATATAATTTATTGCTATCAGATCGGATTTTAGGTCGAGTATCTATGTTAAAGGTTTCTGTAAGGTAGTATTCATTATGATATTCATCAAAGTAGGTAAAATTCACTCTTAAAACTGTTGTATTTTTTAGGTCGTCATAACTAAAGTCAAAAATTGCAGTGTCGTAATCGTCTTCATCTAAATCTCCAATATACTTAATGTGGTTATTATTCAATTCCTTTGGACCGCCGGACAGTGCTAAAACACAGTGTTTTAGTTTTGTAGTACCTCTATTTGCCATACCAATAGTTACTTCGTATCCATCCTGTGTTTTCCGGTACCCTTCTAAATATATATAAGGTTGATTGTTGTGTATTTTCTTAACGACCTTTAAATTAATTGGTATAGTTGAGTTGTATTGGTTTCCGTCCTCCCCTATCCACGATATCTTAGTAGTAACTGTATGGATTCCATCTTCGACTTCCGGGGTGGCATAGATATTAAGTTGAATACTTTTTTCATTTCTAGGATTTAGTGATTCTAAATAATAGGTTGTACTACCCAATAGATTTACATTTTTAGTTCCTTCAAAATTAACCATCAAATACTTTGCAACCCCAGTCCCCTTATTTTTAAGAGTTAATTTTAAAACCTTAGATTCAGAGGGACTTATGGTATTGTTGTTTATATCAATTTCAAATTTTGCAATTCCATATATTGGTAGGTAGTAAATCTTTGTAAAGTTTATTTCTCTTTCATATACTTCATTTCCCTTAGTTTCATACTCTGTGGCTACTACTGTTACATCTATCCTATAATCCTGTGAAGGTGCGTTTTCATTTACATGTAATTTGAAATAAACCGTATCACTCTCTCCCCCATTTAGGTGTGATATAGTTGCAATTCCCTTTGTTGGATTTACTTGTCTTAATTCATAAGGATAATGTGGCTTTATAATAACTTTAATATCTTTTAATTCCTTGTCGTAGTTGTTGTTTGTTATTTTAAACCATACACTTACATCGTCACCAGGATGAATTATATTCGGCGATTTTTCATCTGGTACCGGGTTATCTACCCTGTACTGCGGGCTGTCAATGGCTAATCCATAGACATTTGAAATTAGAATCATTGCAAGTAAAGAAAACAGAATTTTTAAATATTTCATGAGCTCCCCCCAAATTGGAATGTATGTTATTAAGTATTATTGTTTATAAAATATAAATTGGATAGTTATAATGTTAATTTTGAGGGGACATATGAAAATAATTGATGTTATTTCCTTTGCAGGAAAAAATCTAAAACAGAAGAGAACTCAGAGCTTGCTAACCATCATAGGAATAGTTATTGGAACTATTGCCATAGTTAGTTTGATTTCTTTGGGATATGGGGTTCAAAATTATGTAAAAGATGAAACTGCTAAGTTAGGAGCCAATAAAATACAAATTTTTCCTATGAAACAGTTCGGAACTCCCCCATCTAAGCTTTTTGGAGATAAAGAAATTAAGGCAATTAAAAATATACGGGGAGTGGATGAAGTTCTATATGGGTGGTATAGCGGAGCTAATATTGAACGCAGGGACGAAAAATATTTCGTAAATATATTCTATGCAAAACCATCCAGTCTAAAATCCGTTTATTCCGATGTAGGTGGCTATGGAATTGAAAAAGGTAGATGGTTGTCAGATAATGACAACTATAAATGTATAATAGGTCATGGGGCGGCATATAATTTATTCAAAAAAGAATTAGGAGTAGGAGATACCATATATATTGACGGTAAAAAATTTAAAATTGTAGGAATCATGACTCAGGTAGGTAACCAGCAAGATGATAATATGGTAATAATACCCATGAGCTCCGGTGAAGAACTATTTAATAAAAAAGGAGAATATAACTACATAATGGTGAAAATCAAAGATAGTGCAAATATTAAAAAAGTATCGGAAGATATAAAAGATGCCTTGGAAAAGTCTATGGGGACTGATAATTTCAGCGTTTTAACTGCTGAACAAATGGCAAAATCAATTGGTGGAATACTAAGTGTTTTGACTATGTTTGTAGCAGGAGTTGCAGGAATATCTTTACTTGTTGGGGCAGTTGGGATATCAAATACCATGCATATGAGCATATTGGAGAGAAGAAAAGATATAGGTATTTTAAAAGCACTTGGCGCAGAAACCACAACAATACTGAAAATATTTGTAGTAGAAGCAGGTTTTTTAGGATTACTTGGGGGAATAGTAGGTTTAATAATAGGGATTATCATTGCCAAACTTATTGAAATTGCGGCTCAAAATATGGGGTACGGAATGATTCAGGCGTGGATTTCATGGGAGCTCGTAGTTGGGGTTTTGGCATTTTCGTTCTTTGTAGGGATTATAAGCGGATACTTTCCAGCAAGAAGCGGGGCAAAGTTAAATCCTGTGGATACATTAAGAGGGGAATGATATGACGTTGATAGAAGCCAAAAACATATGGAAAATATATGGGAAAGGGGAGGCTAAAACAGAGGTACTAAAAGGAATAGATTTAAAAATTGAAAAAAGTGAATTTGTAGCAATTATGGGACCAAGTGGATGTGGAAAATCCACATTGTTAAATATTTTAGGTCTTTTGGATGTTCCCAATAAAGGAGAACTACATATAAAAGGCAAAAAAACCACACTAATGGATGAAAATGAACGAGCAGTTTTTAGAAGAAAAATCAGCGGTTTCATATTTCAACAGTTTCATTTAATAAATACATTAACTGCACTGGGAAATGTGGAGCTCCCATTAATACTCGATGAAAAAGATGAAAAATATAGGATAAGCCGGGCTAAGGAGCTACTCAAATCAGTAGATCTTGGACATAGGGAAAATTATTACCCCAATCAGTTAAGCGGTGGACAACAACAAAGGGTAGCAATAGCACGAGCTCTTGCAAATAAACCTGAAATAATATTTGCAGACGAACCTACTGGAAACTTAGATAGTAAGAGCGGTAGGCAAGTTTTGGAAACCTTAAAAAAGCTCCATGAAGAAGGGATAACTATTATAATGGTCACC
Organism: Methanothermococcus thermolithotrophicus DSM 2095; assembly: GCF_946463545.1. NCBI lineage: Archaea > Methanobacteriati > Methanobacteriota > Methanococci > Methanococcales > Methanococcaceae > Methanothermococcus > Methanothermococcus thermolithotrophicus. The sequence continues at coordinate 69,796 of NZ_OX296583.1, forward strand.
CACGATAAAGAATTTACAAAATATGCAACAAAGATTATAAGAATGAAGGATGGAGAAATCGAACCGTAGGTTCGAGCAACGAAAACCGAAGGTTTTCGTCTAATTGTTGGAATAGGTGAATGAGAACATTTGGTTAGGTTGAATGAATAATTATAGGTGAAATTTTGAAAATAACAATAGGTACAAGAGGAAGTAAACTGGCACTTGCACAAACCCATTACATAGAAGGGCTTTTAAAAGAAGTGGGAGTAGATGTTGAAGTAAAGATAGTAAAAACCACTGGAGATAAGGTACAGGATAAAAAACTATCAGAACTAGGGATTGGTGTATTTACAAAAGAACTTGATTTAAAGATGTTGAACAATGAGGTAGATATTGCTGTTCACAGTTTAAAGGATGTGCCTACTGTTTGGAATGAAAATTTAATAATTTCTGCAACCCCACCAAGGGAGAGCTACCATGATTTAATACTGTGGAAAAAAGAGAATGAATTTGATATAGAACACGATGAATTAATAGTGGGAACTTCAAGTATAAGGAGGACTGAATTTTTAAGTATTAAGTATCCAAATTTAAAAACTAAACTCCTGAGGGGCAATGTTGATACAAGATTAAGAAAATTAAGGGAAGGTCAATACGATGCTATAATCATAGCAGAAGCTGGCTTAAGAAGATTAAAAATAGATCTCTCTGAATTTAACTATAAAAAATTGGATATCTTACCTGCTCCAGCTCAGGGGGTTATAGGTGTTGCATCAAGAAAGGACGATAAAGAAATAAATGAAATTTTGCAGAAAATAAACGATAAAAAAACTTATTTAGAAGCCACTGCCGAGAGGTGGGCTTTAAGAGAATACGGCGGTGGATGTCAGGCACCATTCGGAGCTCTGGCAAACTATGACGAAGAAAGCGAAGTTTTAAATTTAAGGTGTGAACTTGTAGCAGAAGAAAATCAGACAAAATCCTTCGGATTTTGTAACTCTTCGCTTCGCTCCGACCGACATAAGGTTGTAATCTCAAAGGAAGGTTTTGTGTACTGTAGTGTTGATAAAATAGATTTTGCCAAAAAAATTGGGGAAGAGGTTGGAAAGGCATTAAAACGTGTGGATGAGTAGGGATAGGCGGTGAGCTTCCATATTTACACATGTAAAGGTAACTACGATTATTCAACTAATATTTTTTAAATTATTTAATATATAATTTTTTAATTTTACTTTCTTGAATTATATGGGTAGTGACCTATTTTAGTACTTTTTTTAATATTATATTTGTTTTATGCAGCATAATCCTTCTGGCTTTTATAAAGGGTTTGATAATCCAGCACCTAGAAAAATATGTCAAAAATAGGAAGATATTTATGAGAGAAAAAGCATAAAAGAAGGATGAAAGTTAAGTGTTTGAATAGCTAATCCATTATCTTGAAATCTTTACAAGATTTCAAAAAATCAAAAACATAGTTTTTGATTAAACAAGGATGGAAACACAGGTACGAATATGTCTTTTTTCTTGTGTTTGTAGAGTCTAAAAGACTCATCCATTAAAACAAGGATGGAAACTGTATTTATGTTCAAAAAATAGCTTTAATATCTAGTTTGAATAGCCAATCCACTATCTTAAAATCTGTAAGATTCTCGACGAAATCTTTAAGATTTCGTGAGTCTCTACAAAAATTCGAAGAATTTTTGTGAGTCAGTAAATTCTTCGGATTTACTTCGATCGACAAAAACCATGGGTTTAGTTAGATAATCGTAGATTATTCAACTCTCGACGAAACCGAAGGTTTCGTGAGTCAGCGAATCTGAAAGATTTGCTTCGATCCCCGCAACTATGTTGCGGTGGATTGTGAATCGACAAATTCTTTAGAAATTTGTCTCGATCAGCAAATCACATAGTGATTTGCCTCGATTAAGAAATCAAATAACACAGTTGTTTGATTAAACAAGGGAGAATAATCTGGTCGAATTTTAGATAATCGCAGGAGGAATGTGCATGGATAAAAAGGTCGGACATCTTGAAAAATTGGATGTGAGTGAGCTGACAAAAGATATCAATGATGATTGGAAGAATTTTGTTGTAAGCGAAATAAATGACCATGTTGTAAGATTGAGTGTTCTACAACGGGATTTCCACTGGCATCTTCACAAAAACAGCGACGAATTTTTTTATGTTATTGAGGGTAAACTGTTTGTCGATTTCGAAGATCGCACCGAAGAAATAGGTCCTGGACAGATGATTACCATTCCTAAAAACGTCAGGCATAGGACACGATCCAATCAACGAACTGTAATTTTATGTTTTGAATCGAAAGACAATGACGTTACAGGCGATATGTAAACGAAAAAAGTTCATAATATTTATTTCACGTATTCTCTTTTTTATGTCTGAAAGATATCATTAAGGACACTACGAGCTCAGCGAAGTGGTGTATTACTTTGGGATCCAACACTTTAAAGGGTTGCGTCTGGAGGATACATCCATATCTTATTTTTGGATCCAACCTTTAGAAAAGGTTGGATGGAAACAGTAAAAATTTTAAAAAAGTCAATATTATTATTTTTTACTCATTATTTTTTCATAAATTCTACTATCAAGCCATTCTTCGTTTATGTATTTTTCATAAACTGGAAGCCTTTCCTTTAACTGGAATCCGAGCTCCGCTGTAAATTTTTTTAACTCATCAATTTCTGGCCATGGAGCTTCTGGGTTTACGTAGTCTTTTGTCAATGGTGAGACTCCGCCCCAGTCATCTATTCCTGCAAGTAAAAACAACTGGCCTGTTTCCTTATTTAAGTTAGGTGGAACCTGAATCGAAATATCCTTTAAAATCAATTTTGCAACAATTATTGTCTTTAACATTTCCAAAGGTGAAGGTTCATTAAAGTTTTCCATTGGGATACCTTTTTTTGACCTGAAATTTTGGATTATAACTTCCTGAATATGCCCGTATTTTTTGTAAATCTCTTTTATTTTTAATATTGAATCTACCCTTTCTTCAATAGTTTCTCCAATACCTATCAATATTCCGGTGGTAAATGGGATTTTTAATTTTCCTGCATTTTCAATTAATTCAATTCTTTTTTTTGGATCCTTTCCAGGACTATCCTTATGGGCAATTGTTTCCATCAACCTTTCACTTGAAGTTTCAAGCATAAGTCCCATTGAAGCGTTTACTTCCCTTAGAGTTTTTAACTCATCGTATGAAATCACTCCACAGTTGGTATGTGGCAATAAATCTGTATTACTCAGACACCAATCTTCCAAATCGTACAGATATTCTAAAATCCCAGAATAACCCATTTTTTTTAGTTCTTCCTTTACTTTTTTGTTTTCATCAACCCCTTCTCCAAAGGTGAATAATGCCTCTCTACATTGGTATTTATCCCCTTCTAAGAGTATTTTTTTAACTTCTTCTTTTTTCATGAGTTTGTAATTTTCTTTTCTGAATGTACAGTACCCACAGATGTTTCTACACCAATCACAAAGTGGAATAAAAACGTTCTTTGAATAAGTAACATATTTTTCTTTGTCCGTTTCAAGATTATTTATTAGATTTAGCTTTTCTAAAATTTCATTTGGGGACTTTGAATTTAAAAATTCAATAGCTTCATCTCGATTCATTGTTGCCATGCTTTCACCCAATATAGTCGTTCTGCAATTAGTAATTACTGCATAATTTAAATTTGAACGAAAATCCAAGATTTTCGTAGCTCTTCCCGTTAGGGGTTTTAAAAACCGTAAGGTTTTTATAACGCTCACTTCGGAGCTCCGATTAAATTATAGAAGTTTTTAAACAATAATAATTAATTTAAAATATAATTATGTGCCTGCATTCGCAGAACGACTATAAATCCAAACTAATATCCACAGCTCTTGCAGAGTGTATTAAACATCCCATTGAGATTATATCCACGTCATATTTGGCATAATCCAAAACATTGTCTTCGTTTATTCCACCACTAACTTCAACTAAGGGCCTGTAGTTGGTATCTTCTTCAAATTTATTTAGAATTTCAAGAGCTCCACCAATTTCTTCAGGCTTGAAGTTATCTAAAAGAACTATATCTGGCTTATATTTAAGAACTTCTTTGAGCTGTTCAACTGTATCAACTTCGATTTCAACCTTTTTTGTAAAACTTAAATTTTTTATTTTTTTGAAGCATTCTTCAATACCTACTGCTTCAATATGGTTGTCTTTTATCATTACCATGTCATCAAGCCTGAATCTATGGGTATCGCCCCCACCAACAGAGACTGCATATTTTTCCAATAACGATAATCCAGGTAAAGTCTTTCTTGTACATGCTACTCTTACGTTTTCATTGACGGTTTTTACCATTTCAACAATATTACGAGTTTTTGTAGCTATGCCCGATAGATGCATTAAAAAATTTAAAACTGTTCTTTCAAGTGTTAGTATTGTTCTCGTATTTCCATGAATTTTTAAAAAATCCCCTTTTATCGTTTCTCCTTCTTTTATAAGTGGTTTGCATTCTATCTCGAAAGATTCCATAAAATCAATAACAAAATCAAGACCGCATACAACCACTTCTTCTTTAGCTTTTATTACTCCGTCTGATTCCTGATCCTTTGGAATTAGTGTTTCAGTAGTTAGGTCACCGAATCCAACATCATAAATTAATGACTCCTTCAATATCTTTAAACCATGTTCTCTTATCATCATATCACCTGAACGTCGAAGTAAATCCGAAGGATTTACTGACTCACGAAACCTTCGGTTTCGTCGAGTAGTGAAGGTGAGCTGTAAAAATCCGAGGATTTTTACTCAATCACCAAGTTTTTATAATAATTTTCATTATATTTATTGGAATATATTATGGTCGTTCTACAATTAAATGTTGGTAAAATAACTGTTAATTAAAATTTAGGATAATATCTACAACTATCGCAGAACGACTATACTTTGACAATTAAATATTATACCAATCATTTGTTTTTTTACATAAATTATTAATTTAAAGGAGGCATCACATGCTTAAAACACTTCCCCCAACATTAAGGGAGAAAAAGAGATACATCGGATTTGAAATCATTTATCAGAATGAATTATCCAGCAATGAAGTTGTAGGAATTGTGAGAAATGCCATCATTAATTATTATGGTGCTTGGGGCTGTTCAAAAGCAAATCCTTGGTTAATTGATTATACCCATCCAAAAGGAATTCTAAGAGTTTCCCGTGATGAAGTAGATTACGTTAAAGCATCCCTTATACTCCTAAGTGAATACAGACATTTACCAATAAATATAAGAATCTTGGGAGTTTCAGGTTCTATAAAAAAAGTCAGAGCAAAGTTTTTAAAAGTTCCTCATGAGGAATACTATAAAGTAATACAGAGAATAAAGAGAAAAAGAAAGGGAGACCAATAAACCAATATTATGGTCACTTTTACTTAATAATATCTTATGGCCAAGTTACCAATTTAGGAACTTCCGGGAAGTTTTTAATTTTTTTCTTAACCAATTCTGGCCAGTCTTCATAATCAAATCCGTATTGGGCTAAAAACCCAATAACCCATCTTGTAAGACCATAACCTGTACATCCAGTCCATACTTTTCTTCCTTTAAAGTCTTTAATTCCAAATCCTTCAACAAAGTGTGTTCCATGAACATTTGCAGATGTTACAGCTACACCTTTTCTTTCGTCTTTAACGTGAGGTAGCAAGAGTCTCATTTCGTATTTTGGAACTTCTGGGAAATCAATACCTCTATCTTCTTTTTTTCTACCTTCCAAGTAGAATGGATCGTCTCCGACTTCAGTCCAGTATTCTAAATCCAATTTTTCTGCAAGTTTTTCAGCATACTTTAGTGTTTCATCCCTTACTTTTTCAACAAATTCTGGAGAACCCATCCAAACACATTCTGCCCTTAAAAACTCATTTACTCTGTCAAGACCTTTGGCTCCCCCACCTTCCCATCTGTAGGTCCAACCACTTCTATCAAAGAACTTCATAGGTTTGTCAACATCCACCATCTCATGGTCAAAGAAGCTATAGAATGGCTCACACTGTGCAGGGGCCAGAACATAACCTGGATCCCTTAAGAGGTTCTTTAACTTTGGAATTGGTATTTCTTTTTTAATCATCATTTCATTTACAAACTCTTGGAACATTTCAGGCTCTCTCTTTGGAGGGCATACGTAGTACATCCCTTCAGGTAATCCCTCTAAATATCTCATTTTGTACATTACATCTAAAGGAATCAACTTTGGGAACAAACATTCATCAAATCCAATTTTTTCAATACATTCTTCTATAATGAGGTCTTCAAATGCTCTAAATAACTTTGTTATTGGAGCGGTGTAGAACCACTGACCTCTTCCTGGGAATTTCTTAACCCATCCGAGCTGTTCTGCAACTTCTGTCGGGTCTTTATCAAATTTAATTTCTCTTTTAGCTTTATACTCACTTACAATAGTTCCAGGAGCTATTTTACAGACTTCAAATGTTAAATCTTTTTCTTCTTTTTCAAGTTCATTTTTAACGAATTTTATAGCCCTATCAATGATATTTCTTTTTAATTCACTGTCTCCAACATTTTCAAATACTAACTTTATTCCTTCTTCGTCAAATTCTACTTCACATTCAGGGACTTTAATATTCTTCAATCCTTCCATTTTTTCCTTTTCAGCAGGTACTGTAATTACATAGTGGTCTATTGCAGTGTCCCTTATACCTATTTTGTGTTTTCTACCTATTTTTTCCATTATCGGTTTTTTTAATCTTATCAATCCTTCATGAGCTCTGGTATAAGTTCCTGAAACTATTTTTAACTTCAGTTCTTTCCCTTCAAAGTTATAATCCACTACTTTTGAAGCTTCCTCTTCTTTTCCTTTAGGAACTCCTTTTAAAAATATCTCCTTATTGTTCAATACTTCTTCGATGTCTTTCTTTGCTTCTTCTTCAAGTTCTTTGCTAAATATAAGTCTACCATCCAATTCAAATCTCATGGAATCACCATATATCATAATCTATTAATATAATCTATAATAACTAGTAGGGGAATATTGTACCATAATTCGATTCTCTATGATTATTTTTAAATTTTATGTATATGCTCAATTATTTTATCGGTTACTTCAGAAGTTTTTAAACTTCCGCCCAAGTCTGGAGTTACAAATCCTTTTTCCAGGAGTGATTTTACAGCAGCTCTCAATAAATCTCCTTTTTTCTTCATATCCAAATAGTCTAACATCATTGCAGCACTTAAAATTGTTCCAATTGGATTTGCAATTCCCTTTCCTGCAATGTCTGGAGCTGAACCATGAACCGGTTCAAATAATCCACTCTTATCACCAATATTTGCCGATGGAGCCATTCCAAGTCCACCAATTAGTGCGGAAGCTTCATCAGATAGAATATCCCCAAATAAGTTGGTAGTAACCATTACATCAAACATCTGTGGATTTTTTATTATGTACATTGCTGTTGCATCTACCAAATAATCGTTGAATTCCATATTAAACTTTTTATTGTATTCTAACCCGATGTTATTAAATATTTCTAAAAATAATCCATCCGTTATTCGTAGAACATTTGATTTATGAATGCAGGAAACTTTTTTTCTGTTGTTTTTTACTGCATAATCAAATGCGAATTTTATAATTCTTTCGCTTCCCTTTTTAGAAATAATCCTCTCAGCAACTGCAAATTCTCCTTCTTCGTTGTAATATTCTCTTTTTGAATAAAGACCTTCGGTGTTTTCCCTTACAATAACAAAATCGATATTATTATCTGAACAAAAATGTTTCGCTCCACCTACTGGATTCGAAAATCTTTGATTTTCGTAAAAATTATATATCGGCCTTACATTTGCATATAAATCCAGCTCTTTTCTAAGTGTTAGGATTGGACTCCTGTATGTTTTATCCTTTAATTCGGTTGGTTTTGGTGTCGTTATAGCTCCAAAAAGTACTGCATCACATTCTTTTGCAGTTTGAATGGTTTCTTCAGGTATGGCATCTCCATACTTTTTAAGGCATTCCAGTCCGGCCTCTGCATTTATAAATTCGAAATCGCCAATTTCTTTTAAAATTCTAACTGTTTCAGGCACCACTTCCTTACCGACGCCATCTCCTTCAATTACGCAAATTTTAGGAATCTTTCTCATAAAATCACCTGAACGTAGTGAAGGTGAGCTATGAAAACCGCTAGGTTTTCATTCAATCACCTGAACATGTGAAGGTGAGTTGTAAAAATCCTTCGGATTTTTACTCAATCACCTGAATAAGATATGAGCTCTATGAAATCCTGAAAGGATTTGTTCAATCGGAATGAGCGTCGAAGCAAATCCTTCGGATTTACTGTCGAAGCAAATCGAAGATTTGCTGACTCACGAAACCTTCGGTTTCGTCGAGAAGCGAACGAAGATATAAAATTCCTTCGGAATTTTATTCAATCACGAGTGTAACGAAGGTGATTTAAAACCTTCGGTTTTAAATTTTCTCACCAATTTGAAAAACTACAAAATTGATTTTGTCCTATTATCATAAAATAAACGTTAATGGTTAAAATGATAAACTTTAGGGATTATATTATATGAAATATAAAAATATATGTAAAAATAAAATAAATGTTATTATGGAATTCTAAGAAAATATAATAAAAATAGTCCAATTATTATAATGGCACCACTGAGCCAAAACCTTTTGATACCTTTCCCCCGATTCCAAACAGATTTGGGATATTAAAATTAACTTCAAATTCACCAAAAAATCCAATAAATTTGTTTCCTTTGTATTTGACTGGAATTTCACTATATCTTAAAATATTTGCTTCTATTCTTTTATTAACTGTGTAGTTTAAGTATTTACTCATTGATAATAAATTTCCCACCAATATTCTTTCAAGTTTTTCTTTCCGTTCATTCTCATTTAATTTTTTGTAATCCAAATAATTTTTCTCATTTAAAGCAACCCAAGGGGATACAAACTTATATTTTTTTAAATCGTCACATACCCCTAGCTCCTCAGATTTTACTGATACATATCCATCAACAACATTATAAGTTTCATGATTCAATTCTAATTTGTTAATATCAAGCACTATACTTCCTAAAATATTTACTCCCTCAGATATTCCTATTAGATAGGCATTACCACCCATTATTTTGTACTGAATTTTAGGATAAGAGTATATAAATCCACCCCCGCTGTGGTTGTGCAGTTCTTTATAACCACATTTATTGAACTTATTTAATATATATCCCCTCAAATAAGAAGTTTGAGACTTTTTTAATGGTCTATCTGTCTTTAATTTACAATACATTGTTTTTAATTCCATATTTTCCCTCATAGTATTAACATATTATCTTCAACAACCTTAAATCCGGTTTCTACGTCATAATATGTTTCATCAATCACATTTATATTCTTATTTTCATCTATTAAAGTATCCTTTCCTTTGATGGCATGTTTGGGAACGGATATTATGTATTGATAAAAGTCCTTTTTTATTTTTAAAAATTCCCCCTTTCTTTTAAATGGGTCGTTTATGCTTTTTATCCGCTCATATTCATCATATACTTCTTTTGATTTATCTTCAACATTTACAAACAGATTTATTTGAAGTATTTCATCGATTAGCTTAAAGTTTTTAGGAACTTTATCGTACTCAAACTTTTTAATAGTTTCCAATAACTCTCTCGATGAATCATCATATCCCTTCAATTTGTTAAAATAACAATTGCTAAGGTTTAAAAACTCCCTTTCTTCAATTTCATCATAGTTTTTTAATAATTCCTCAGTCTTTGAAATGAGAGCTCCGTTATAAATATACCTACTGAATGGATGACCATTATCATTGATTAGTTTGACTATGTTTATACTCCCCTTTTCTGTTCCTTCCCCATGTCTGTTGCATCTCCCCGCAGTTTGATTTATTGAATCCAATGGTGCAATATCTCGATATACGATATCAACGCTTATATCCACTCCTGCTTCGATTAATTGGGTGGATACTATGATTTTTCGGTTATTGTTTTTATTATTTTTATTAATCTTCTCAATACGGTTTAAACGCTCCTTTGGATATATATTGGCGGATAAATAATAATATTCAGTATTTTCATAGCTATATTCCTTTAATAAGTCATAAACTTCTTTTGATGATTTTATAGTATTCAATACTATTAAAAAATCTTTATCTGGATTGTTGTTTATGTCTTCGTCTAATACATCTACAAATTCAGTTAAATCCATAGGTTCATTATGTATTTTCATTTTTATTCTGTTTAAGTTTAAGAAATAATGTTCTTTGTCGTCAAGAAGTTCCACATATTCATTTTTATCAAAAATCATAGGTAGCGTGGCTGTTGTAAGTATGAAATATATATTATACTCCCCTGCCAAAAATTTAAATATTTTATTGACTAAATGCCAGTATTTGTGAGGAATGGACTGTATTTCATCCAATATGATTATGCTGTTAGATAAGCTGCTGAACTTTTTTAAATCGCTGTTTTTATTTGAAAATATACTGTAAAACAACTGCATAAATGTTGTTGTAATTATTTTGGAGCTCCATGTTTCTATTAAGTGAAGTGATTTATCTCCATCCAATATATTTTCTTCCCCATTTTCCTCATGTCTATATACCACATCTGACAGATGGTGATGTTTTAAAAGAATATTCGAAGGAGGATTTTTTAAAACTTCATTTAAAACTTTGTAGTTTTGGTCAATAATGCTTAAAAAGGGAAGGCAGTATATTATTTTCATATCGATGTTTTTTTCAGTTTTTATCCGATTTGACAATTTTAGGGCAAAATTAAAAATAGTAAGAGTCTTTCCAATTCCTGTTGGAGCATTTAATGTGTATATTTTTTGATTTAAATCTAAATTATGCACTTTATTTGAAATTTTATAAAATATTTCTGTTCTTAGGTGGTCTATTGGTTTGATTTTAGGTTTATTTTCAATATAATCAATAATATCAGTTGGGATTTTACTAAAACCGTCGGTTTTCGAAATCCTTAACGGAGTGTCTGAATTTGCTGGATAGTTGTTAGAAGTTTGTCTAAATATGGCATCCTCTTTATCAGATGATATTAACAGAGAAAATAAATATTGATACAAATAATACATTTCGGTTTTCATTTCATCGTTGGTTTCATATTTTAGTTCATCACAGAGATACTCCAATTCTTCAACTTCTGAAATAAGTTCCTCAAAATTACAATTCAATTTTGGGATATTATTTTCCCCTAAAATGCCGTTTATAAAATTGAAATCTAATGATTCAAACTGTTTTTTTAAAATATTTTCATCATATATGGAAGCATCGTGTATGAGCTCCGATAAACTGGTATGATGATTTTTTACACATAATGAAAATATTTGGTAGTATTTGTTATTTACCTCTTTTGCCACTAAATAACTCTTTATAATGTAGTTTGCTAAAATAAACGATATTTCCGAATGTCTTTTTAATATCTTTTTCTCTATTTTCTCATTTCTTATATATTTTTGAAAATAGGTTGTAGTCTTTCCAAAATCATGGGATAAGCATATTATTTTTAAAATATCCTTGATAATGACATTATTAAAGTATTTTAATTTTGGCGGATTGTATTTAGATAATGCCCTATTTTTTGTGTTTATAAGATGTTTTTTTAGTGGATAGTCAGGATTAGGATGAGATATAAGCTCCATATAGAGTCCCCCAATATCTAAATAAAGGTAATATTCTCTTTTAGTTCTGGAATAGGGTAATACTCTTTAACCTTGCAACTTATTGGTTCTCCATTTCGTTCGTAAAATATATCTATATACTCCGTGGTTATTCTATTTTCATCCATCTCATTTGGTATCTTTGAAAATAAATACTCCCTATCTATTTCCAAATTAATATCATCATTTATTATATTATCTCGCCTAATTAATGAGTTAATGAGCGTGTATTCATTATAGGAAACTTTTTTCTCAACCTCAAACTCCCCTATATATTCAAAATTTGCTATGAGCTCCGATAGTCCCAACGATATAATATATACTGTTTTATGCTGTTCCAACAATTTCTTTAATTTTGAATATAGTCCCTCATCCGTTAAATGAACATACAACCTATATTTTGGATTTTTAAGCATTTCAAATCGTATTTGTGTTCTGCCATTTATTAGATTAAAACCCGGTCCTTTTACCCTGCCTTTTTTTGTATCAATTAGATTTAGGGCGATATTGGTTTTTTGTATGGGATTTTTTATTCTTAGGGCTATCTTTACAGTATTTTTATTTATATGCTTTAAATAGTCCTCTTTATCCAATCCCAAAAATGCCCCCAATATGCCATATATTGAAGTTTTTGGGGGAAAATCATAAGATAGTGGGCTCGTAGTTGTATAAATTTTTTTAAAATGTCCATAGTCCCCCCATATATCAAAAACTATTAGTTTCATATTCTCACTTTTACATCCTTGTTTTAATGAATACGTCTAAAATATTTAAAAAATTTAAAATTGAAGTTTAAATAACAATTTCTTTAAACTCAATTCCATCGACATTGAATTTAAACTCCTCACCGTTGTAAGTTAGTTTTAATCTATCATCCCATACGTATTCAACATTTTCAATTTTATCTTTATTTTTCAGTAGAATATCAATTAATTTTGTCATGTCAATTTCATAGTCATCGGAGCTCCTAATTTCCTCGTCTTTGACATCGGATTTAATAGCTAAGCATTTGTCCAAATCTCCAATATGGTAGTTGTTTTCCTTGTAATTCACTTTAATTAATAACCTTGGAGTTTGTCCCATTTTACTTCTGCTAATTAGGTTTTTTGTCCCATTCCATACTGCATCAATAAGTTTATCTATGTCTTCTTTTGATAGATTGGTATGTTTTGCGGCATTTTCATTTATTATTCCATAAAATGATATTAAAGAGTATGGAACGACATATTCTTCCCTAAAAGTTTTTTGTCCTTTATCCTTTCCAGATGCAAATGCTCCAGTCCCCTTTATAAACATTGGCTCTACTTTGTGGAGAGACTTCCCAAATCTAAACTGAACAGGTCCTGTAAGTGTAATAGAACCTCCCTTGTTTTTCTTTAATTCAATAGGTATTGTACCCCCAAAAAGTCTAACATCGATACAGCTGTTTAAAATGTTATTCTTCATTATTTCTTTCATTTCATTTAGTTTTAGATTTGATTTATCAATTTTATTGTTATTTTCATCATACAGGAAGTCCTCAGCCCTCAACTTTGCATCTTGAATATTACCTTCATCGTCTTCAATTTCCCTTACAAATATTTCCTCCCCTTTAAATTCATTTAAATAGTCCCTGATAGTTCTTTTTAATCTAACATCACTTACTAAATTTATTCCAGTTGATGGGTCAATTCTTGGCTTGTTATCATCCAATGGGTCCCCATTTGGATTTGCATATTGGACATCGTATAAAAATATTAATTCACTTCTGTTTATGCCATTTGATTCAGTATTGCTCATTTTCCTCCCCCTCATTATTGTTTTTGTGTAGGTTGTCAAAAACGGAGCTCATGGAAATGCCCAATGAAAATATATAAGATATTTCATTGTTTGATAAATTCCAATTGCCACCAGATTCTATAAATCTGCGTGCAGTTTCTTCTTTTAGGCGGGAATAATAATTTATATTATCCTCCTGCCCATATTCCATTAATTTTTGAGTTGCCTCTTTGAATATATTTTCAACTTTGGATTTATCCAATTTTAAACCATGAAGTTTCGCTAAAAACGGTTTTGACTGTCGTTTTTGATATTGAAGGTTTAAAAGTTTATTAACCAACACACCAGTTAAAAACACTGTTTTTTTATCCTCACTGTTGAAAAACTCCCCATAATCTTCAAAAAACTTATCTATTTCACTGTAATCATATGTGGATTTTTCTGTGATGATTTCACCCCTCGGTTTTAGGTTAGTATTGAGTAGATTTGTGTTAATTAGGAAGTAAATAACCATAAATGATTTGTATGCGGATAAACTGATAGATTTGTTATTTGTGAATTCTCGCCGTATTTTTGAGATAAATTGGTTAATTAGGTAATGATAATCAATTTTTTCATTTGAAAATACGCTGTTCATAAGTTTTAAAAATACTTCGTTATCAACAAATTCCTTAATATATCCAAATAAAAACTTCAACCCCTCTAAATCCTCACTATTTTTGAATATTGAAGTTGGATACTCCCGCTGATCTTTATTTAGCCTTTTTAAATCCGCATTTATTTTATAGCTTTTGAATACTGGCATGTTTTCAGTTTTTTCCATGGCGTTGTATAATATACTGAACCTTGAAGGAAGAACATCCTCAATCATTTGAAGAACTTTGAAATCATTACCTTCGTTGAAGAACATGAATGTAGTGTAGCAGTAAATATCCCTGTTTTTTAGAAATCTCAGCAAATGTTTTTCATTTCTAGAATAATCCTTGTTGATTCCCACATTTTTTACTAAGTCATTATACCTATTTAGGATTCGCTCCATGTCTTTGTCAAATAAGACCTTTGGAATCATATAAAATTCTGTTCCGTAAAATCTGCCCCTTAAATTTTCATCCAAATATTTTTTCCCCTCTTCAACAGCCAATGCACATTTTAAACATATTGGAAAGGTTTTCCATGCTTCATTTGGATTAAATCCACTTACATTTCCAATTTTATCCACTGTGTAAAACCCAAATTTTCTAAACAGACCATATACTTCTTCATTTTCTTCATTACATATTGAACATACGCCGGAGCTCTTTGAATTTATGTTTCCAGTTTTTATATAATAATAATCCATGGTAGCTTTGTATATGAAATAATTTCTGAACTCCTGAATATCTCCGACAAAATATTCATTTTCACCATCTCTAAATGTTATGGTGAGTATTGTGCCATCCTTTCCCTTTTTGTCGATGATATCTTTTAAAATTTTATCCTCGTTATCTTTTAGGGATTTTTCCAATTTTTTAAGTAAATGAGATTCTTTATAATCTTTATATTTTCTTGTTTCAGATACTGCCTTGATTATCTTTTTTTTCAGCGTTTTTTCAGGTTCTGTAATTTTTGAAGTTGGTGAAAAATCAGCACCGTTGGAAGCCCCTGCTTTATACATTAATTTTAATATTTTGCCCTTATCAAATTCATCAATATACACTCCTAAATACTCCAACGTATTATAATCAAAAGTTATTTTCAATATATCCTTATAATTTCCTTTCACATTTGGATTTTCAACCAATATTGATAATGGATTGTTTAAATCTTTTTCTTCATTTTTTATTACATAGTTTCCAATTTGTGCTACATTTGATAACATACTACACCAATTAATACTATAAATAGATATTAACATATATGTATAGTAATAATTATATTTAATAACATATATATAATTTTTTTATTTTAAAATTAGAAAATAAATTGTGGGAATATGGATTTACTTTTAAAAACTAATGGATTTTTTCTATCTAAAAAAGAAGATAGATTCCACGTGGAACTGGAAAAAGATGGTAAAATCATAAAAACAGATATACCTGCAAGCAAAATAGAAAGAATAATCCTTTCAAACAATGGAACAATCACTACGGGGGCGGTATCTCTCGCTATTGAAAATAACATTCCAATAATATTTTTAAAATGGGAAGAACCAACAGGTATGATTTGGCATTGTAGAATTGGAAAAACTGCTAAAACTCGAAGAAGTCAGCTAAAATTTAGTGAATCCATTGAAGGCATAAGGTTTGCATCGAATTGGATTAAAAGAAAGATGGAAAACCAAATAGGCTATTTAAAAGACTTAAAAAAGAATCATAACCATAAGGGGGATTTTGATACAATAATAAAAAACATTGATAACTGTATGGAGGAGCTCACCCAATACACAAACAATATTGATGATAAATTACCCCATAGGGAAATAAAAGATACAATAATTGGGATAGAAGGAATTGCTTCAAAATACTACTTTGAAGGTATAAATCATGCCCTACCTAAGAATTATAAATTCAAAGAAAGAAGTAGAAGACCTGCAAAAGATAGGTTTAATGCCCTTCTAAATTATGGATACGGAATGCTTTATCCAATGGTTGAAAAATGCCTTATTATTGCAGGTTTAGACCCATATGTTGGTTTTATACATGCCGATAATTATAATAAAACCACGTTGGTTTATGATGTAATTGAAATGTATAGAGCTCATATCGATAGGGGAGTTGTGAATTTTATAAACTCTAAAAAAGTTAAGGATAATCATTTTGATACTTTGGAAAACGGGATTTCATTATCTGATAATGGAAAGGGGGAATTTGCACCATATATAAAAGATAATGTATTTGGAAAGGAGTTTTATTTTAAGAATAAAAAATATTTATTGCCTGATTTTATACAAAAGGAATGTTATGAGATTGCCAAATCAATAAGGGGGAAGATTTTATGATTTATGTGATTTATGACATTAGTGATAATAAAATAAGGAAAAAAATATCGGATAAATGCTTAAATTATGGACTTTATAGGATTCAAAAGTCGGTTTTTGCAGGAAGTTTAAATAACAATAGAGTGGATGAGCTCAGGGTTTTTTGTGAAAATATTCTTAAGAATGGTGGTGAGAACGATAAAATATACATCATACCAGTATGCAAAAAATGTTTTGGAAGTTTGATATGTGTGGGGGAAGAATTTGATAAAGATTTAATCACCGATAATAAAAATACGCTGGTGCTTTAAATGAGCGATGAAGAGATGATAACAGTTTCCGATGTTGTGGAGTATATGTATTGCCCGAGATTTGTTTATTTTGAGAGAGTTTTAGGCATTCCACAGCATGAAGAAAAAAGGGAAAAAGTTGTTATTGGTAGGAACATTCATGAATTAAGGGAGAAAATAAACAAAGGATACATTAGAAAAAGTATAAATGCAAAATCAAAATACATTGATGTTTATTTGTCATCTAAAAAGTATAGAATTGTTGGGGTAGTGGATGAGATTGTAGAGCTCGGGGATGGTAGTTATTCACCACTTGATTATAAGTTCGCCGAGTTTAAGAATAAGTTGTTTAAGACTCATAAGTATCAATCGGTGCTTTATGGGTTGTTAATTAAGGATAATTTTGATGTGGATGTTAAAAAGGGCTATGTGGTTTATGTTAGAAGCGGGAATTTAGTTAAGGAAATAGAATTTAAGAAAAAAGATTTTGATGATGCTATTATATTTGTTGATTTGATATTTGATATAATTGAAAATGAGGAATTTCCTGATGGCATTAAAGTAAATAAAAGAAAATGTATTGATTGCTGTTATAGGAATGTGTGTTGTAAGTGATTAATATTTTTGATGATGATCATTAAATTTTTTAATTTTGCTTTCTAGCTTTTATATATGGGGCATCTGATTTTGTTCCGAGAAAAATGCAAAAAAGTATTACTGTTTTTTTCGATGGAGATTCTTTATTTTTTATATATGTTGGTATTTTAAGGTTATTCTATATGTTTTAAGGATTAATGAGTTTAAATAATATAAAATAAGGTTGGATAACGCTTCTTTTCTCCTACTGTTGTGTTTAGTATTTATAATCATGATACACAACCTTTCTTGCTTTTAAATACTATTTGATAATCAACCAGTAAGAAAAATCACTTCAAAATAGAAAGGCATATAAACTAGTAAAACAATAAAAAAAGATGAAAAGTATAGGGTCTGAAAGACTCATCCATTAAAACAAGGATGGAAACGTAGATAATCTATAGGAATCAGGAATAGTATTGACGTCTGAAAGACTCATCCATTAAAACAAGGATGGAAACTAACATCTTTTATTTCTTTCATTTTTATTCACCTTGTCTGAAAGACTCATCCATTAAAACAAGGATGGAAACCTGCTAAGAATGATTTTTTAGGCATTGATGTCATGTCTGAAAGACTCATCCATTAAAACAAGGATGGAAACACTTTTCAATTATATTTACATTTCCTTTCATTGTCTGAAAGACTCATCCATTAAAACAAGGATGGAAACAATTCTTTTTCTCTGTGTTGTTTAAATCGGAAAGTCTGAAAGACTCATCCATTAAAACAAGGATGGAAACTTTAATCCTAAAAGCTCTCCAATATTTCTTAAGGTCTGAAAGACTCATCCATTAAAACAAGGATGGAAACTTTCTTTTTCCATGTTATCACCTTTTTATTTTTGTCTGAAAGACTCATCCATTAAAACAAGGATGGAAACGCTGCTTCTATAGTTTCAGCTATTTTCTTCAAGTCTGAAAGACTCATCCATTAAAACAAGGATGGAAACCCTGAAGCATGTTCCTCAATAATGGTGGGTAGTGTCTGAAAGACTCATCCATTAAAACAAGGATGGAAACCTTTTGGAGGATACTTCCATTCAATATATGCTTGTCTGAAAGACTCATCCATTAAAACAAGGATGGAAACATTGCTTGAGATCTCCTTTTTTTCTCTTTTTTGTCTGAAAGACTCATCCATTAAAACAAGGATGGAAACGTTTTAAAACCTAGTTTACACCGGCCTATCTCATCATCGTCTGAAAGACTCATCCATTAAAACAAGGATGGAAACTTTTCATTTCTTCCCTGTTTTGGGAGTCTGAAAGACTCGTCTGAAAGACTCATCCATTAAAACAAGGATGGAAACTCATACATTCTTTCATCCCATCCGAAAGTTTTTCATAGTCTGAAAGACTCATCCATTAAAACAAGGATGGAAACATGGATAAAAAGTAAGATAAAGTAGGGGATTATGTCTGAAAGACTCATCCATTAAAACAAGGATGGAAACTCTTTTCAAAAGCTACGCTGCGGACATATTCTTCGTCTGAAAGACTCATCCATTAAAACAAGGATGGAAACCTCTTTGTTTGCAGTAATTAATTAGTAGTGTGGTGGAGTCTGAAAGACTCATCCATTAAAACAAGGATGGAAACATCTCTTGTATCCTGAGATACTCTTGCTCCAACATAGTCTGAAAGACTCATCCATTAAAACAAGGATGGAAACTTGTTGGTATTTCTATTAATCTCCAATCACCAGGTCTGAAAGACTCATCCATTAAAACAAGGATGGAAACCGCAAAAGCAAATCATTAACTTGATAGAATATGAGGTCTGAAAGACTCATCCATTAAAACAAGGATGGAAACTTTGATGTGGTTAATTTTTTATTTGTGGCTTTAAGTCTGAAAGACTCATCCATTAAAACAAGGATGGAAACAATGATTAAGGTTAATATGATAAATTTTAATAATGTCTGAAAGACTCATCCATTAAAACAAGGATGGAAACTTTTTGCACATAGTGCCTCTACATAATTGTTTGTGTCTGAAAGACTCATCCATTAAAACAAGGATGGAAACTTGTATTGGTTATTTTTATTAATTCATCGCTATTTAGTCTGAAAGACTCATCCATTAAAACAAGGATGGAAACTGTTTAGGTCATTCAAATCAATCTTATTTACTGCACTGTCTGAAAGACTCATCCATTAAAACAAGGATGGAAACAAGACCAAACGGCTGCAGCATCAACTTTTGTTGTATTGTCTGAAAGACTCATCCATTAAAACAAGGATGGAAACTTTTTCAACCGTTATAGTAAATCAAAGTTTTTGTCTGAAAGACTCATCCATTAAAACAAGGATGGAAACTTACTCTTTCAATGGTCGTATACTCATCAGGTTGTGTCTGAAAGACTCATCCATTAAAACAAGGATGGAAACGGATATATTGATTACGGGGAAAAGGAAGGCTTTAAAAGTCTGAAAGACTCATCCATTAAAACAAGGATGGAAACAAAGTTGTCTTTTTTCATGGTGGTAATTATTAATCTGTCTGAAAGACTCATCCATTAAAACAAGGATGGAAACAAGAATATAAACTTGGCATGTACATCTACACAAATGTCTGAAAGACTCATCCATTAAAACAAGGATGGAAACATCTACAGCATCACGAAATACTTCATTACCTAAAGTCTGAAAGACTCATCCATTAAAACAAGGATGGAAACTCATTATGTAAAATACCAAAGTGATATAATAATCAGTCTGAAAGACTCATCCATTAAAACAAGGATGGAAACTCATTCTACAAGGGAACCGGACAACATCCATTTATGTCTGAAAGACTCATCCATTAAAACAAGGATGGAAACAACATGGATTAAAAGTTGATGGAACTGGCATACAGTCTGAAAGACTCATCCATTAAAACAAGGATGGAAACTAAACTCTACCTTATATTTTATTTTTATTTCATGTCTGAAAGACTCATCCATTAAAACAAGGATGGAAACAGCTTTTTAACCCAGCAATATATTTTGCATCAACGTCTGAAAGACTCATCCATTAAAACAAGGATGGAAACTTTACAGTCCATACTCCATTAACATTCAAATAAAGTCTGAAAGACTCATCCATTAAAACAAGGATGGAAACTTATATCTACACTTAATGTTGCTCCATCTCCTTGTGTCTGAAAGACTCATCCATTAAAACAAGGATGGAAACTGAGAAGGTATAGAGTTAAAGAAATATCTAAAAAGTCTGAAAGACTCATCCATTAAAACAAGGATGGAAACAAGAAATGTACATTTGTGATTTGATAGACAGAAAAAAAGTCTGAAAGACTCATCCATTAAAACAAGGATGGAAACAATTTAAATAAAAATCATTCAAAAAGTAGAAGGTGTCTGAAAGACTCATCCATTAAAACAAGGATGGAAACCCTTTCCAGCCCCAATGCCTCATAAGCGGTTATGTCTGAAAGACTCATCCATTAAAACAAGGATGGAAACTCGAAGAATGGATAGAAATAAGAAACCTTATTGAAAGTCTGAAAGACTCATCCATTAAAACAAGGATGGAAACGTCTCTCTATAAACTTTTTTAATTCTAAATTTCAGTCTGAAAGACTCATCCATTATTTTATTTGGATCCAACCTTTTCTAAAGGTTGGAAATCAAACAACTACGTTGTTTGATTAAACAAGGATGGGAACATTCTTCAAAACATTTATGTTTTCCTCATCAATGTTTTGTTAAAATCCGGTTATTGTGGGATGGGAATTTGTGTTTGTCTTATGTTACATATATAATAATACCAAAGAGGTATTTTTATGAAAAAATTTGGACAAAGTAATCTTGTTACTTATGATATTTTAGAATTAATTTCTGAGGATGATAAAGTTGTTGTTTCGTTTAATATTTGTAGTACGGATTCTTTACGGCAGGTTTCTATTGTTTTGACAATGAAGAAACTATATATTCTCAAAAAAGACAACTTAGGTAAATCAATTCTTGAAATACCTGCAGATGAAATTGTTTTTATTAACTATGGGGTGAATATTAAAAAATCAATATTAAAATGTGATTCTAAGTTGATTGGGGTATTAAGGGTTGTAGATATCAAAAAGAAAATTTTTGAGGTTACAATAGAAGATATTCCTCTACAAAACTTCGAAAAACCTCTTTATAGAATAAAGAAAGAGCTGGAGATTATAACGGGTAAAAACTGGCAGATTATACAGCCTATTAGGGAGATTCTGATAAAGAGAACAGATGTTAATGAAAATGAACTTTTGGGTAATGTAGTTAAAAATATGGCTGCTTGTTCAACAAAACCGTCGTTATCAAAAATAGTAGAAAAAACAGATAGTTCTAATTTACAGAGAATCTCAGAAAGTGAAATGACAGGCGGTTTACTCCAAACGTTGCAGGATGTGTTTTCAAATCCATCATACAAAGGGAATAATATATTTTATACTAGGTATTGTTGCCATTACAATCATTTCCGCATTAGCTGAAAAAATTATTACAGTCATATTCCTATTCCTGATAATATATGTACTCATCATATACTTACAAAAAGGAAATTCAAAAACTTCAAAACGGAAAAGATGATTTCATATCTTTCACATTCCTCTGCATACGAACGCTAGGAATGGTCGCCTGTATTTAATTTACAAATTTTGTAGCACGAAAGAATTAACTTTCCGAGTTTAAATTAAGTTTTCGTTCAACCTTATTCTATTCCGAATATTATGTCTTGATTAACTCATTCCACATTTCCTAAATTCTTTAAAATTTCACTTCCGAGTTTTGATTGTGTATATTTTTCAATATAATTGATATTTTGGTGTTTTGTTATTTTTGCTAGAACCTGAGAAGGAATGCCCTGTTCTCCAAGGTATGTAATATACGCATATCTAAATGAGTGTGAGTTTATACCGTAATTTTTTGATAGCCATGTTCCTAGTCTGTTTACGATTTTTAATCTGGTTTTTTTCTTTTCTTCTATTGTTTCTGAGCTCGAAACTTCTTCCATGATTTTTATAAATTCTTCTTTTACGAGTTCGATATCGTTTTTATTTACGCATTTTGGTAGGATTAGGTCTCTTAGTTCTCCGTCTTTTCTTTTTTGTGTTCTTACTTTAACAATTACTCTATCGTTCCAGTTGATTTCGTCTAAATTTATGCATAGGGTTATCATTCCTGTGATTGCCTCCCATATTCTGCATCCGTTCCGTAATTGTAGTAGAAAGGTTAATAGGTAGGCGTATTTTTTCTTTTGTTTTTTGTATAGGAATGGTTTGCGCCGGAGCTCGTCTAATTCACTTTTCAGCATTTTGTAGGTTGTTTCGTAGTTTAGTCCTTTGTCCCATGTTCCTGTTGTTTTTTGTGTGTTTGTTTGGTTTGTGGTGTTGTGGGTCCAGTCCCAGGTTTTCATTTTTTCACCTTTGGTTTGGTATTTTTTTACTGATGTTGGAGTTTGGTTCGAAACTATACCTTTTAAATACTCCCAAAAAATAACATATAAATACTATAAAAACATATGCCGAGAAAATCAAAAATGCAATTAAAAGCTAAATTTGAACACGCCCCATATACACAAAAATCAAAATCATAAGTAAAAAAGCATGAGATATAACTATAATTCCATCTACGCCAACGATTTATTAATATAAGACGCTTTTAAAATAGGATAGCCCAGCGCATTGGGTTATAATGTTTTAACAAGTTGAATATATTCATTTTTAATTTTTTCTCCATATGACTATCTTCTTTAATATCCAGTCTTTTTTGAAGATATTTAAAACCATCTTAGTACAGAATTTAATAAGTTTTTCGTTATTTAATGCCTCAATTAAAACAGTCCTTCCACCAATAACCTCATAAGCATCATGAATATTAGAAATAGCACTTTCCAACAAATACCTTCCATAATCTTATTCCAAAATAGATCATTTTTCTCCAACTGTCCAATTATATAAATGGGAAATTCTCTTTTATCTTTTGAAAGTCCATCTAATCTTTTCAACGTCTTCTTTGAAACCTCTTCAACAATTTTTAAAATGATAGTGTTAAAGTGAAATAGCCTAAAATATTAGTAGTTCCCTTTTTAATAACTAAGTATGTCCTGTTTTTGTTTTTTTATTCAATCACCTGAACGAAGTGAAGGTGAGTTATAAAAATCACGAAGCGATTTTTATTCAAATAATATGGAAGAATTTTTTAAGAAGTTTTCCACATCAGTATTTTTAGAGCATTTAAATGCATTTAGTAAGTTTTTAACTTTTTTTATTATAGTTATTCAACAAGAATTTTTAAAGGAATTATAACTGCATCCTCTTCGCTCATTCAATCAGATAATCGAAACTAAACTTTATACTATTACACAACACAAGGTTAATCACATTAAAAAGTAAAATAAGTGATGATATGATTCTAAACACCATATATAAAGAAGAGAACACATGCATCACAAAATGTTTGGAAATAGGAACCATAGTCAAGAGCTTCAATCAAAGAAGCACTGGAAAATTTAAAAGAAGCTACTGAACTTTATTTAGAAGAGTTTCCATGTATGTAACTATATCACTTAAATATTACAATTTGATTTTATTGGAGTAATACTTGCATGCTCAGGATAGCATTCATACAATATTTCCCTTCCTTTTTTAGAGTTGATTGGTATAAAACCATTTTTTTCTAAAATTTTCTGTCCAGTATATGACAATACAAATTCTTTATACCTATAAGCCAAGTCCTTATTTTCTGAGTTTTCCATAACTCCAATAGTGAAAAATCCTGTTTCTCTTTCCACATATTTAGCAGGAATTTCAATAATATCAATGTTCCCATCAATACCCTTCAAAGTCGTGCATCTTTTTTCTACAATAACAGCATCACAATCCCCATTAACAACAGATTTTAACATTTTTCTATAACAATCAAAATCCTTAGCGCTCCTATCATATATTCTTTTAATTAAATCCCCAATATACGGTAAAGCAATGATTTCTGATATTGTAGCTTTTGAAGAAGTATATACAATAACATAATCTCTTAATAAATCCTCCAATCCATTTATATTCTTAGGATTCCCCAGCTGTGTTGCTATAACCCACTGAGTAAATTGATAAACATTATACCCATCTTCTATTAATCCACTCTTAGATAATAGTTTAGAATACATAACACCCCTTGGAAGAAAAACATCAGCATAAGCTCCATTTAATAATTCATCTTTTAAAATTGGGGACGACTTTCCAGTAAATCTTACCCTACAATCATACATTTTCTCAAAAACATGATTTACCTTCTGAAGTGCCTCAGTTGGACCCCCACAACTATATACTACCAATTCATCTTTCATGAGCTCACCTTATTAGATTTTATAATATGTTGCTCTTTATTAAATCATTGTTCAAATAAATTCATTGACTTATATTCTATTTTTTTCTATTAATTTATTGTTAATTAATACATCAATAATACACAAATGTATTAGAAAATTTATTAAGTTAATCTTAAATATTATTAACATAATTTTTTAAAGCATTAGTAGAGAGGTGAGCGTATGAAAAAGATATTGGCATTAGTTATGGGCGCCATACTTGTTATTACGGTGCTTTGTGGATGCACGACACAAAAAGAAGAAACTACCACAATTGTCATTGGTTCTAAACCTTTCAACGAGCAATATATTGTAGCCCATATGATGGCAATCCTCCTTGAAGAAAATGGTTATAAA
The DNA here is from genome assembly GCF_946463545.1 of Methanothermococcus thermolithotrophicus DSM 2095. Taxonomy (NCBI): domain Archaea; kingdom Methanobacteriati; phylum Methanobacteriota; class Methanococci; order Methanococcales; family Methanococcaceae; genus Methanothermococcus; species Methanothermococcus thermolithotrophicus. The sequence goes on from NZ_OX296583.1 coordinate 94,822, forward strand.
GCCGAAGTGAAAGAAGGGCTTGGAGGAACGATGATTAACTATGAAGCCCTTAAAAAAGGTCAAATACATGCTTATGTAGAATATACCGGAACAGCATATAATGAAATTCTAAAATTAGACCCCCCAAAAGAATGGAATCCAGATTACATATACGATAAAAGTGCTGAGGAAATGTTAAAGAAAGATAATATTATAACAGTTGCAAAACTTGGATTTAGAGACGATTATGCCATAGCAGTTAAAAAAGATCTTGCTGAAAAACATAACTTAAAAAAATTAAGTGATTTGGCACCTTACGCTCCAGATATGACACTTGGAACAGATATAGAGTTTGCCACAAGACCAGATGGATTACCAAGAATAAAAGAAGTTTATGGCTTCACATTTGGAAATGTAAAACAGATGGAACCAACACTTATGTATGAAGCAATAAAAAATGATGAGGTAGATTCAATCTCAGCATATACAACAGATTCAAGAGTTGATCTGTTTAACTTAAAGATTCTCGAAGATGATAAAGGAGCACTACCACCTTACGATGCCATAATCATAATGAACAAGGACTTCACTGACAAACATCCAGATGTTGTGAATGTTCTTAAAAAACTCAATGGCGTGTTAGATACAGACACAATGAGAGCATTAAACTACCAATACGATGTTGAGAAAAAAGATGCAGATAAAATAGCAAGAGAATTTTTAACAAAAAAAGGATTAATTAAATAATAATAATTTTTTTAATTCTTCTTTCTTTTTTTTGGTGATTAAAATGCTACTTGATGATATAGATAGCATAGCACTTAACAATGTTACAAAACACTATGGAAAATTTACAGCAGTTGATAATGTTAGCCTTGAAATTTTTGGTGGAGAGCTCATAATTTTAATCGGTCCAAGTGGCTCAGGAAAAACAACTATTCTTAAAATGATAAATAGGATTGTAGAGCCGGATGAAGGTCAAGTATTTATAAACAGACAGAATGTAAAAGATTTTGATGAGGTTAAACTTAGAAGAAGCATAGGATATGTAATACAACAGATTGGATTATTCCCCCACATGACTGTCAAAGAAAACATATCACTTCTTTTAAAGTTAGAAAAATACAGTAAAGAAGAAATTGAAAATAGAGTCAATAAAGTATTGGATTTGGTAGCTTTGCCAGAGAAATTTGCAGATAGATATCCTCATCAGTTAAGCGGAGGGCAGCAGCAACGAGTTGGATTAGCAAGAGCTCTTGCTTTGGACCCCCCTCTTTTACTTATGGATGAACCTTTTGGAGCATTGGACCCAATTCTGAGAAAACAGTTGCAGGACGAGTTCTTAAAAATTAAAAAATCCTTAAAAAAGACCATAGTTTTTGTAACGCATGATATTGAAGAGGCATTCAAACTTGGGGACAGAATTGCTGTAATAAATAATGGAAAAATAATTCAAGTTGGATATCCAGAGGAGCTCCTATTAAATCCAGCTAATGAATTTGTTGAAAAGCTTGTGGATGCAGATAAGAAGTTTAAGCATCTTAACACACTGAAAGTTAAAGATGTAATGATTGACATTGACCCATATCTTATTGAGATTAACAATGTAAATGATATGGAAAAGGATACAATAATAAAAATTATGAACAAGAGAGGCATAGAACTTGCCGTTATTGTGAATAATGGAGTATTACTCGGTATTTTAGAGTTTAAAAATTTTTTCAAGTTCAATGACATTACTAATTCTATTGACAAACCATTGGTATTCTCCCCTAATGATTTCCTTGCTTCTGTTTTATCAGAGATGAAAGCTAAAAAGGCATCTTTTGGAATTGTTATCAATGAAAAAAATGAAAGACCTGCGGGAATACTATTAGCCAATGATATTCTTTTGAAGTTGTTATGAGGGAGAGAAATGGATATTTTTGTGATTTGGGAAACCCAAAATCTAACTTTAAGAACTATTGAACATTTAAGGATGTTTGGGATATCGTTAATTCTTTCAATATTAATTGGCATAACAGTTGGTTTTTGTTTGTATAGACACCAAAAACTTGCAACAATTACACTGAATGTATTAAATATAATTGAGGTAATTCCAACCCTCGCTCTACTTGTCTTATTTATCCCAATTTTAGGAATAGGTGAAGAGCCAACTATTGCCGCATCTGTTCTCTACTCAATACTTCCAATTGCAAGAAACACTTATGTAGGACTTATAACTGTTGATAAAAGTTATATAGATGTAGCAGAGGCTATGGGTATGAGGGAGAGAGATATATTATTAAAAATAAGGTTCCCACTCTCCCTTCCACTTATAGCAGCAGGTGTTAGGATAGCCGTTGTATTTACAATGGGAGTTATCACATTAGGAGGAATTATAGCCGCAGGTGGTTTAGGAGCTCCGATACAAACTGGAATACATATGTATGATAAGGATATTATTCTTGTAGCTGGTTTATGGGTTGGTATTTTGGCTTTAATTCTTGATGGATTTGCGGCAGTTTTGGAAAAATATTTAAGGGGGCGCTATCATGGTGCCGATTGAAAAAATATTATCTGCATTTGGGGAACATGTAATTTTGACTTATGCGTCTTTATTTATTAGCATAACCGTTGGAATATTCTTAGCAGTAATTTCATTAAAGAGTGAAAAGTTAGCACCCCTTATAATAGGATTTGCAAACCTTGTTCAAGCAATTCCAAGCTTTGCAGTTGTTGCTATCACTGTTCCACTTTTAGGAATCGGATTTACTCCTGCAATATTTGCAATATTTCTAAGAGCTCTGCTACCAATAGTTAAAAACACTTATGTGGGACTTAGTGAGGTTGATAATTCTATAATTGATGCTGCAAACGGTATAGGACTTACGGAATGGGAAGTAATAAAGTATGTGAGATTCCCGCATGCTTATCCTGCAATGTTTGCAGGCATTAAATTTGCAGCAGTCTTAGCTAACTCAATAGCAATCCTTACAGCAATAATTGGTTCTGGCGGGTTAGGAACGCTTGTATTTGAAGGTCTAGCAAGTTTTAACATGGAAAAGGTTTTATATGGTTCAATACCTGCGATAATATTAGCCATATTAATTGATTTAAGCTTTTCATTCGTGGAAAAAAAAATTAAATAAAAAAATGTCAAACTAATATCATCGAATTATCAACACTTATTTTTTATATTTTAAGAAGGGAGATATTCAGGTGATATCATGAAACTATTTTATGTGCATAAATTTAAGAAATTTTTTGCATATTTGGTGTTATCATTTTGAACCCCTCTTCATTCTCTTTAATGTCACATATGTTTCCATACAATGTTTTTAAAACTTCTTTTGTTAAAACATGGGCGTAAAAAGTACAAAATAAGTACGGTAGGATAGTGGTTCATAATCCTTATTCCCCACTACTCTACCTATTGGAATAGTGGGTTTCGGAGTTGCAAAATTTACCAGTTTGACCCTGAAAAAAGTATTACTTACTAATTTATTTTAATATACAAATACAACGTAATAAGAAAGTATGCCTTTGTAATTTAAGTAATCTAAATAATATTGTTTCATTGTATAATTGGATGGATAATAACATGCCTTTGTAATTATACCCTTTTATTATCAATCCTAAAATAACGGTTATACGCCCTATTTATTGAAGTATTATTAGGGGGTTTTATAAGAAATAATAATATTATAGTGAATTAATATTAAAAACGAAACTGAAAATATTGTGAATAAAAAGGAAAAAAGTAATCATATTATCTATGGATACCCTACTCAAATCTATAAATGATGCTATGAACAAATTATTCATGTTTAATGGGAATAGGTGGAATATCTTTATTAGTTGCAGGAATAGGCATTGGAAAGCTTATGAGCACAATTGAAAGAACAAAAGAAATCAGAGTTATGAAGAGTATTGGAGCTTCAAAAAAGGATATTATGATACTATTCCTTTATGGGGCATTGATACTTGGTATTATAGAAGTTGATTGGCGCATTTTTTAGTTTGGAAATTGGATACCTCATTGTGAATTATCTATTAAAAGCATCTTTAACATTGGAATATCTAATTTATGTAATATTAGGTGTCTTATTTGGAATGGGAACTTCTTTAATCTCTGCACTTTATCCAGCATATAAGGCATCTAAATTAGACCCAATAAAAGCACTTAGTTTACTATTAACTGTATGCAATACTATCAAAAACTGTTCATGTTTGTAATAACATAAAATGTAATTATGATTACCATATTAACTACTAATTACTAGAAAAAATTGTCATTTAAAATAGAGGGGTGAGCTCATGATAGACCTCAAAGGAGAACTTAAAAAGCTTGTAGAAGAAAATAATTTATTAAATGAACCTATTGAGATACGTCCAGTAAATGTGAATTTGGATACAGCAAGAATAAATGACTATCCGCTGTTAAATGGGAAGGAGTTTTTATTGAGAGCATTTTTTAAAGAATGTACTGGAGATGCGTTTACCGGTGATGTAAGAGAATTTAAGGGAACTATTGCAGAAGTATTGGAATCAGATTATGATCCACTTATTATAGCAACACTGAATGCTGTGATGAGATATTTAGGGTATATTGAGAAAACAGAGCACTGTACAAAAAACGAACCTGAAATATGTGCAAAAAAATTTTCTGAATATTTAGTGGATGAATACGGTAAAAATATAACAGTAGGTATAATTGGTTATCATCCTGCAATCATAAAACAGATGGTGGAAACCTTTGGAAGAGATAATGTAATGGCAACAGATTTGGATTTTAACAATATAGGTAGAATAAAACATGGTATTGTTATACTTCACGCAGATATGAATGAGTATTTAATAAAAAATTCAGATGTTATTTTATCAACAGGAAGTACTGCCGCAAATGGAACGCTCTTTGAGATTATTAATCTAACAAAAAAATACAACAAAAGAGTAATATTTTACGGAACAACAATTGCAGGTATAGCCAAATTACTAAATCTTGAAAGATTTTGTGAAATGGGAAAATAATATTACTTAATTTTAAACCAACAATGCCCATTTTCCTTTATTATTAATTTATTCCCATCCCATAGACTTATTTTATATTTTTTTCCATTTAACTCATTTAGCATACTAACAAGCATGGATGGAATCGGGCATGCGCTTCCAGATATTTCGGCCTCCCCAATTTGCTTTGGACAGTACTTGCATTTATCTATTTTTATTCCAATCTTTTCATCCTCAATTATATAATCATCACACATATCACAAAAATTTATTAAAAATTCTATCAATTCTTTTTCATCCCCTGGAGTGTCAGAATGTATTTCCCCTATACATCTTGCAACTTTTTTCCCAATCCCATTTCCTACAATATTTGTAGTTCCTTGATTTAATATCCCTAATTGTGCAAATTCTGCCAGTAAAGCGGTTAGAACAATATGCAGGTTTTTTAATTTTCTATCTTCAATTAATTTTTTATACGAATCAATCGGCATCCCATCACCTTTTTGAAATATATGTTTTAAAAGGCAATAAAATAAAATATAATACTTTTTAAAATTACGTTATAATAATTAAAATTAACTTTAATTATTGATATGATACAATATATTATAGATATTAAACAATTTAATGGAAATCTACTTCCTGCTATACGCCCTCCAATAAATCCCAAAACCTACCTAAATCTCCAAAATGTATTCATCATGTTATAGAAATTACTAAAGTCCAATATACTTGACATAAAAACAACAGAGCATATATGGCATATAAAAAAATAATATTTAAAAAAGTAGTATTAAATAAAGGTAGAATTTTGAAAATGTGGCATTTAATTAAGAAAAAATTTAAAATGGGTAGTGTACAATTTAACTAACATATGAGAATATTTTATTTGATTATTTCATTTCTAAGAAGTATGGTACAATATCCTTTTCAGTCAATATTCCAACTAGTTTTTTATTCTCAACAACAGGAAGGGCCCCTATGTTGTTATTTGTGATTATTTCAACTGCGTTCACCAAAGAACTGTTACTATCAACTGTTAAAACATCTTTTACCATAATATCCTGCATTCTTATGTTGGTTATTTCTCGCACATTTCCAGTTTTCATTTGGTTAAATGCCCAGTCACTACCTAAGAACTTTATAAAGTCTGTAGATGTAATCATACCAACTAATTCTCCTTCAGAAACTACAGGCAATCTTCTAAATCCATTTCTCAGCATAGTTCTTGCAACATCCTTTAACCTCTCCCCTGGAGTTGCCACAACAGGTTTCTCAGTCATATAATCTTTAACTTTCTCGCTTTCATCTATTTTATCTTTAAACTTTCTAATTACATCTCTCTCTGTTATGGAAGATATTAATTTATGGTCTTTATCAACAACCGGCATTCCACCAACATTTTTCTCCATAAATATCCTTATTACATCCCCTAATACTGCGGTTTCTTTTATAGATATTACATCATCTGTCATTATTTCTTTTACAGGTTCATTGATTGCAGCTAGAAGATTATGGCTATGTTTTGACTTTACAAGATTATATTTTGAACCCCCTCCCATAAAATCAACAATATCCATGCTTGTAACTACGCCTTCAACCCTATTTGTACCAGGATCTACAACTGCAATTCTCCTTATTTTCTTTTCATTCATTACTGTTAAAGCATGTCTTATAGTGGTGGTAGGGTATATCTTAACAACTTCTTGCCCTTCAACCAAACTTTTTATTTTCAAGTTATCCCCCCAAAAAGATAAATTAATTAGATTTCGCCCTCGTCGATACAATTATCACAGAGGTATCTTCCATTTACATATCTTACATTGCCTTGACTTCCACAGATCTCACAGATTCCATCAATGTTTTCATAAGGTTTTGCTGAGTAAGGATAACTTTTATCCTCAATTCTTGAAGCTTCTATCATTATATCAAATAATTCAGGGGATACTCCTGCAATATCACTGACTGTAATTATCCCAAGTAACTCTTCATTTTCAATAACTGGGAGTCTTTTAATGTTTTTTTCTGCCATAGTTTTAGCTGCATCCATCAATGTAGCTTTAGGGGATATTGATATAAGTTTTGGTGAAACCACTTCTTTTACTAAGACTTCTTTTGATTTTAGGTTTCTTGCAACTACTTTTACAACCATGTCCCTCTCTGTTATTATTCCTACTGGTTTGAGTAAATCATTTACTACGATCAAACACCCAATTCCCTTATTCTTCAAAATATTGGCTGCCTCATACACCGTGGTATTCAAGTTTACAGTTTCAACTGGCGTACTCATGGCTTCTTTTATTGTTATGTTAACATCCATACTATCACCAGGATTTACTAAGAAATCTAGTAAATGATATTTTTTTATAATTTATATATCTTTTTATCTATTCAAAGAAAAAGGCTATTAATTTATCTAAAATCTAACCTATAGGTGGCCCCCTGTCCAATTCCCTCATTTACAGTTGTTTCTATCCATTCAATATTTTTACTAATATTTAACTCTTCCAGTTTCTTTTTAATAAACTTTGCAAAATATTCTGACATTTCTTCTGCCGTTGTGGACTTCAGCGGTAAAATATTAACATCCTCTAATGGAAATTTATACTCCTTTATTTTACCACTCTTACACAGATAACTCATTTGCATCGAGCTCTCTTCAAATGTATATTCAACTTTTGGATGATATTTTGGAATCAGAAGTTTGTGATCAAATTCATCGCACAGCTCTTTTACTATTTCTTTAACTATCTTGAAATCACATACAAAACCAAATTCTCCTGACGGTTCTCCACATAGTTTAACATCCACGTAGTAAGAATGGCCGTGAATTACTCCACAACTTTCGTGTCCAAATACGATATGGGCAGATGAGAATCTTAATCCTGCGTAAATACCATTTAATTCTAAAATCATAATCTTTCCTCTTAAATTTACTATTTTAATAAATAAATATAAGATTTTAAGTTAACAAGTTATTCTTGCATATATCGTGCATATATATTATCCTTCTGATTTTTATAGTTAAATTCTAAAAATTCCAATAAAATATTTAATTAAACTTTTATAAAAAAAGTTTCCAACCTTTAGTTTATTACAGCATTAAAAAAAGAATAACAAAAAGAGAGGAAAAAAGAAAATATAGTTGGACAAAAACCTTAACGACTTTTGCAGCTTCTCACTTCGTTCATAATAGAAATATTAATTAAATTAAATCAGGGTTATTTTCCACTGAAACATAGAGCTGTCCTTTTGGTTTGTTGTTTACATGATCTCCTGAAAACTTATAAAACTTACCTTTTATAGGAGTTCCTTCGTCCTTTTTGGATAATTTTATAACTGGATCTTCAACAATGCCCTCATATTTAAATGATGGTAATAGTGTCTTAAGTTTCCCATGTACCACAATAGCTCCTTTTGTCATCTCTCCACCAGCTCTTGATTCAACATCCCCATCGATGATTATAATTCCTCCACTTTGGTGGATTCCTGGCATGTTTTTAACATTTCCTTTAATGTGGATAATACCTTTTCTCATGTATTCTCCAATCTCATTTCCTGCATCGCCTTCAATTATTATTTTTCCGCCATTCATACCTCTCCAGTCTCCCCTATAGGCTGAACCTACGTAATCTTTGGCATTTCCTTTGATGACCAATTCTCCACCTTTCATATTTTGTCCAGCCCAGCTGTCGGCATTTCCATTTACAACTATTTTTCCACCTTTCATTTCACAGCCGACATACATTCCAACGTCCCCTTCTACAATAATTTCTCCAGCAGTCATTTTTTCTCCGATTCTTTTTAACCTACCGTTGGAATTCTTTATAACAATTCTAGGAACGTCGCTTTCTTTTAATTCTGCATCAAAAATTTCACCAACTGTTACTCTTGTGTTACCTTGTGGTAATTCAATTTTTAATATCTCATCTAATTCCATTTCTTGTATTTTTTCAGGAAGTAGAACATCCAATTCTACTGGAACATCAAACTCCCCCTTTACTGTAAGAACTAGTTCCTTCATTATATCTCACCTTAAAAAATTTATAAGTTAGGAAATTGTTTATTGAAATCGGATTTTCAATCCCTAAGAGGACTACAAAGGCCGAAGCTTTGTTCAAGTCCTTGCTACGCTCAGATTGTATTTCTTTTAAAAGGTGTTATGCAGCATATCCATATTGCATAAAGTTTAAGTTTTCATTTAGATATTTGTAGCATCTATGTTTATTACCTTCCAGCTGTTTGCGTATTCGTCTTGGACAGGGTAGTTTTCTAAGTTAATTGAGTAACATTTTTTGAATTTCAATCTTAAGTCTTTCATGAGCTCTTCTTCTAATCCTTCATCTAGTTTTACATCTACGTAAATTGTGTCTCCATATACTTCTTTAACAACGCTTCCATCTTTGACTACAACTTCTCCATCTTTTAAAACATATTTAGCTGCACCAAATGCTTTTTCAATCTTCTTACCGTCTCTTTCTTCTGGGTTTATATCGTAGATTGCAATATCCGCCTTGGCACCTACTCCTAAGTGACCTCTTTCTACACTCAATCCGAGAACTTTTGCCTGGTTAGCTCTTGTTATTTGTGCAATTTCAAACAGTGAATATTCTTTATCACTGTCTGCTACACTACTTTTTTCAATTGCCCATTTGTGCACCTTGTTGTTTAACCAATCGTCTCTGTACTCTTTGCTCATTAACCAAGCTATAACTCTTGGATACCTTGTGAACGGACCTGCGTTAGGGTGGTCAGTTGTTAATAATACCCTATCTGTGTTTGTGTATAGGAACAAGTCTAAACCAATGGCCCACTGGACAGCGTAAACTGGACCTTTTGGTGAGTAAATAAATGGAACTACTCCAGAACCTGTTTCTAATTCAACGTCACAGTTTGCCCATTTAAGGCCATTTGTCATGTGTAAATCGTATTCCATAGGACCGTCTGCAGTCATTGTTGTAGTCTCATCGAGTGTAACTTGTCCAACGTCAATTACCAGATGGTCATTTTTATTTACGTACTCTGCAATTTCAACACCTTTACTTTCAAAGTCCTTCCAGGAGGTTCCCCCATAGGAGTGGAACTGAACATGCGTGTTGTAGTATACGGTAGTTCTTTCCCCGTATTTCGGCTTGGCTTTTATATCCTTTACACAGTCCATCGTTTCAAGTGTGGTTTCCCAGTTTCCAGGGTGACCTAAGTTGTTAGGGTGGACGTGGACTGAATGAGGCAATCCTAACATTTCGTTTACTTCTGTAAGCCCTCTAACTATTTCCCTAGGTGTAATGCCGAAGTATGGGACTTCGTCGTCAAGACCATGAACGTTTTTACCCCAGCCCCAAGCTTCTGTACCACCTGGGTTAACTATTTTAATTGCAAAACCTCTTGTAGCTTTTAAAAGCCATGCTACATAGGCTGCACACATTTTAAGGTCTCCTTCTTTTAAGTAATCTAATACCATCCAGTTGTTACCAAATAATGGCATTGCAGCTTTGTCCAATTGAGGAGTATCCATAAATTCTTCATGGGTGTGTCTTGCTATTAAAGGAGGCATTGCAGCTTCTACAACTGTAGTGTATCCCATTTCTGAGTATTGGTATCCTGTTTTATATGTTGACGGTATAGAAAACCCGGAACCTGATCTCAATCCTTTTTTACCATAAATATCCTTTTTACTATCCTCTGGTCTAAACATCCTACCTACGTTAACCTTTGCTCCTGCAACGTGGGTGTGGGAGTCTACACCACCAGGCATTACAACCAGTCCATTGGCATCTATTTCTTTTGCATTCTTTGAAACTGACTCCACAATCTTCCCATCTTTTACGCAGATGTCCATTTTTTCTCCATTAATTCCATTTAATGGATCATAAACAGTCCCGTTTTTTATAATATATTCCATACAATCACCCCGAATATTCATATATTATCATAATTATTCAATGTATGTTTTTCTCATTAATTCACTCATTGTTAGGACTTTTTCATCTGTTTTCTCTACTTCAACATCTATTGGACCCTTATATGAAGGCATTGCTGTGCTCTCAGTATCTGGAAGAACTACACAGTTTGCCCAAGGACCCATTGGTATAAATATCATACCTTCTGGCATTTCTTCAGTGGCTTTTTTTACATAGACTACAACTTCGCCATGTTTAGATTTTACTTTTATGGAATCTCCTTCGTTTAGTCCCATTTTTGCCATATCTCCTTCATTTATATAGCAAACTCCCGCAGCCTTTCTGTATAACTCTAAATTTTTACCTGCTTCAATAGCTTCTCCCTGCCAGATAGTTCTTCCGGTGTTTAATTTGAACTTCATTCTATCACCTAAAATCCTTAAATATTTTTTCAATTAGTTTAATCGGAGCTCCGAAGTGAGCGTAGGGCCATAAAATCCTTACGGATTTTGTTCAATTTATTCTATTTTTTAATAACGAGTTTTATCGCATCTACAGGACACGCCTCTACACAGGCTCCACATCCACCACATAAATCTCCATTTACTATTGTTATAACACCGTTCTCTACTCTCATAATAATTAAATCTTCATTTTCAGGTCCTTTTCCACCATATACATTTGGGTCTCTTGCATTTACTGGGCACGCAACAACACAATTACCGCATCCATGACATTTTTCAGGATAAACTTCTAACTTATACATCATATCACCTTTTCAACTGTTTCAATCTTCCTCGCGTTAGTGAGAGACATTATTTTGTTTTCATAGCATATTATTTCGCAAGTAATTTTTCAAATCTTTTTTTCCATGCTGGTGCTTTTGCTTCAGTCATGTTGATTTTTGTTCTTTTAACCTTCAATGCATCTACTGGACATGAGTGAGTACATGCACCACATAAGATACATAAATCTTGATTTACTGCAATCTTTGGTACTTTTTCGCCAGGTTTTCCTGCCTTTGGGAATTCTAATGCATTACATGGACAAACTGAAATACATGCTTCACATGCATTACATGCATCTTCATCAATTATTAATTCTCCTTCGAATGGTTTTTCTACGGTAATTGCATTTACAGGACAGACTCTTTCACACCAACTACAGGATACACATAAATCTTCATCGATGTTTGTTTTACCTGTGATTTCATTGTAGAGCTCAGGTTTTTTAATTCTGCTGGCAAGAGGACATTTGTAACATATCGCTTCTATGGCATTGTGAGGACATGCTTTTTCACATACTTTACAGTATACACATGCATCTTTGTCTATAACTATATCTTTGATTGGGTTTATACTACTTGGACCCATTTCATTAGGTACCAATTCAATAGCATCTGCTGGACAGTATTCAGCACATATTCCACACAATACACACTTGTCCTTGTTTACGTCTATCTCACCTAAAACAAGAGTTTTTCTTTCAGGGATTTCTCTTTCCACATTAATTGCTTTTTGTGGACATACCAATTCACACTGTTCACACAATACACATGTATCTTGATCAAGGCTAATGCCTCTTTTGATTTTTGGATATTGTGGGAGCTCCTTAATTGATTTATCATTAATCTTTAAATCTACAGCATCAAATGGACATGCACTTGCACACATACCACATAGGACACATTTTTCACCACTAATGTCCAATTTCGGAGCTTCTATATCTTCCCTAAAAATAGCTCCTAAAGGACCCATTTCAATGGCACATGTGGGACATATTTCACTACATATACCACATCCTACACAGACGTGGTCTTCCCATGTAAGAACCCTATTTTCAACACCTTTTCTAGATATTTTTATAATGCCGTCATACTCCTCTTTTACATTTTTCATTATCATCCCTCCAATCATTATAATCCTGTGGATTCAGCTGTTTTAAAGGCGTTCATAGGACACCTAAATATACATTTACCACATAGAACACATTTATCTTGGTCTATTATGACTCTAACACTATTTGGATCTGCTGAAATAGCGTTGTATTTACATTCGAGACATTTTCCACAGGCAATACATTTATCATCTTCAACTTCGATTTTTATATTATATATACTTTTTATTAGTTTTTTTGTGATTTCTTTATCATCACTTAGAGAATCTATTAATCGTATACCATACTTTGCAGGCAAGTTGATAATCTCTTCTGAAACCTTCATGACCTTTTCTGACGGGTATCTTCCATGTATATAATGTGAGATTATGGATCTCTCCATTTTTAGATACTCTGCTATCTCTCTTTGTAGCTTTCCTTCTTTTCTCATCTTTATTGCTACTATTGCTTTAATCCCTGAAAGTATATGTTCGGGCATATTCTCATCTCTTGTGAGTCATATACAACATTGTTCTTAATATTTATATATAATTCTTCTAAAATCAAATAGAAAATTATATATATATGTGTGAGTGCCAATCACATGGTAACGACTATAAAAATAAGGTAAGAAATAAATAAAAGGTAAACTCATTTAAAAAACATAATGACATGTATTTAATCAGTATTTATTACTATTTTAAAAAAGTAAAGTAAAATAAATTAATGAACTAATGAGGCGATAGAATGGATATAAAAGATTTGGAAATGAAGCTAACTCCTAAAGGAGAAGTTTCAGTTATTGGATGCGGTAGACTTGGCGTTAGGGTTGTTATGGACCTTATGGAAGTACATAGGGGAGGTCCTGAAAAAATCTATGTTTATGATGGTGCAACGATTGATAAAAACGATGTAATCCATAGAAAAATGGGAGGAAAAGTTGGAGAACCTAAAGTCAAGCTAGTGGAAAATTTATTTAGTGATAAAGTCGTAGGTATGGCAGAAAATATAGATCTAAATAATTTAAATCTTATAAAAGGAGATGTAGTTATAATATGTATTGCAGGGGGGGACACAACAGCTCTGAGAAAGGCCATAATAGAATACTGCAAAAACAACGGCATAAAAACAATAGGTACAAATGGAGTTTTTGGAGTTGATACTAAAGTTTACGTTTGCGACGCCAAATATGCAAATGGACCTGCCCAATATTTAAACCTTGAAGAAGAAGGCCACATTGTTGTGGGAACAGGTAAATTTATCAAAGACATGGAACCAATAACACCTTACACACTGGATGAAATATCTAAATATATTGTTATCGAATGTTTGAGAATTTTACAAAATAAAAAATAATTGATCCAATTCAGTAAACTTAATATATTTGAAGAATTAATTATAAGACATTAACATTGAGCGATATTGTAAATGCTTTGTAATTCATGGAGGAGATATTATGGATATAGTCGAAAGAATAAACAAACTAAAAAAGGAAAAAAATGCAGTTATATTGGCCCATAACTACCAGCCCGAAGAAATCCAGAAAATAGCGGATTTTGTTGGTGATTCATTAGAGCTCTGCATTCAAGCCAAGGAAACAGAAGCCGATATAATAGTATTCTGTGGAGTAGATTTCATGGCAGAAACTGCCAAAATACTCAACAAAGATAAAAAGGTACTCATACCAGAAATTGTTGATATCGAATGCCCTATGGCACATCAACTACCTCCTGAAACAATAATTGAAGCTAAGAAGAAACACCCTGATGCTAAATTTGTAATATATGTTAACACCCTTGCATCTGCAAAGGCCCTTGTAGACTCCACATGTACATCTGCAAATGCCGATAGAGTTGTAAAACTATTCGATACTAAAAAAATATTATTTGGACCTGATAGAAACCTTGGATACTATGTTTCAAAGAGAAGCGATAAAGAGATAATCCCAGTACCTGAAGATGGACACTGCTATGTCCATAAAAAATTTAAAGTAGAGGATATCGTTGAAATCAGAAAACAATATCCAAATGCAGAAGTATTGGTACACCCTGAATGTGACCCAGAAGTTCAGGATATGGCTGATCATGTTTTAAGTACAGGCGGTATGGTTAGACATGTTCTGAGCTCTGAAAAGGATGAATTTATAATAGGAACCGAATGTGACATGATAACAAGACTTAAGTTAGACCTTGAAAAAGTGGGAAAAACTAAAAAATTAATACCGCTTAGAAAAGATGCAATATGTGACCCTATGAAAAGAATAACCTTGGAAAAAGTAGAAAAATGTCTTATTGAAGAAAAGTACGAGATAAACTTAGACGAAGAAATAATAGAAAAGGCAAAAAAAGCTATAGAAAAAATGCTCTCCGTTAAATAAAAAGATATATTAATTTTTTTTTGAATTTTTTTATTTTATTTTTTTAAAATTTACTCTTCTGCAACATACTTTAATTCTTCAATATTTTCCCCGACAAATTTACATTCGTACATTTTTATGTTCCCGTTCGTGTTTACTTCCATTAGAACGTTGTCAATATTTTTTATTTTTTCATCGGTTCTAACTTCTCTGGATTCTAAAGCTTGGGTGAAAAAATCCCCTCTTCTTTCGAACATAAATATTAACTTACTCTCTTCAAGCTTGTATCCAATATATTGAATCCCGCCCATTTTAAAAGTGGCATTCAGGACTACGTATTTTTCATCAGCTTTTGAACCCTCCATATACAGATAAACTCCACTGAAGAGCAATAAAACCAAAAATGTTGGGATAATATATTTGTTATAACTCAAACTATCCCATTACAATGAACTTTTAACTATTTCTTTGATACTATCTACAACGTATTCAACCTGTTCCCAACTTAAACCATAGACACTCATCTTCAATTCCTTTGTAGTTCCTCTCTTAATTCCACCAATTTTTCTCTTTTTCAATTCATCGTAAAAGAAGTATCCTCTTCTTTTGTCCTTCTGTGCAATTTCATCAAGTATTGGGGTTTCAAATCTCACAAGGTCGTGTTCTTTTGGAGCTACACCAAGTTGAATAAATCCTATTTCTTCAAGTTCTTTTACCAAATACCTTGTTTTTTTGACTTCTTCATCCCATTTTTTTACCCTTTCAACAACATGAGGGAAGCTCGTCATAAGTGTTAGGATAGGTAATCCCCTACTTGTACATCCAAGCATTTCAAGTTCTTTTACCAAAAACTTCTTTGAAGTCTTTAAAATACTATCTGCAAACTCATCGTTAATCGATAGAATACCTGCTGGACCAGATGCAGCCATACTTTTATGTCCTGACGCGGCTATGAAGTCTGCATTTAATTTTTTCCCATCCACTGGCATCCTACCGACTGAATAGGCACAGTTGAGTAAAAATGGGTATCCTTTTTCTCTGGCTATTTTTCCAATTTTTTCAGCATCGGCTAAGTTTCCATAGTTACCGTCAACGTGTGTGAGTAAAATCAAACCTATATTTTTCCCACTATCTTCCAAATTATCAATAGTTTCTTTGTACTTCTCAGGGTCTATCCTAAAAGTTGGATAACCTTCGCTTTCAACTTCTTGATAGTTTAGTTTTGCCCTCTCTATAGCCACATAGGAAGTATAATGGGCATTACTATCTAAAACTACATAATCACCTTCTTTACATACTGAATTCATAACTATAAACTTACTTTCCCTTGCACCATGAGTAGGTCTTGATACATCCATGTTTAAAAACTTTGAAAGATCCTCTAGGAACTCGTGAATTGGGGGAGTTTCAATTTTATCCAATCTACCGCTGCAGTAATCGCAAACACTGTAACCATCCCAAAATTCATATATTGCCTTCTTTGATTCAATAGGTAAAACTCCCGCCCTCTGTATAGGGTTTAAATTTATCATCTCTCTTTCCATGCTTCTTTTTAGATTCCTGTACTTGTCGATGTTTATGTTGAAGTTCATCTAACCACCTTTTATGAATATAACAAATATATCGTTGCATCAACTTTTAACTTTTATTTAAATCACATATTAATAAAAGCAATATGGCAGCATATTTAAGATAATATTTATATCATTCATTAGCAGAACGACTACTTACATTTTAGGTCCAAACAAACCCTTTTAAAACCTATTTTTTTCAACTCATTATCTATTTTTTCTACAACTCCTTTATTGAAAAACTTATTTATTTCGTTTTCATTTACCTCTATAATTGCAACGTTGTTAAAATCTCTTACCCTAAAGTAACCGCTTAATTCCATAGTAGTCTTCAAGAAATCTTCAGCTTTTTTTATTTTCTTCAATCTATCCTTTGTTATAGGCGGAGTTAAAACCCGCGTAGCAAGGCAGGTATCCTTTTTTGGAATTTCCATTCCAAGGTATTTTGAGAGCTCATGGACATCTTTTTTTGAAAATTTGAAGTTTGCTAATGGGGACTCTATGCCGTACTCCCTAATGGCTTTTATACCTGGCCTGTCTTCAAACAAATCATCGTATATTGTCCCATCTACAATTAAATCATAGTTCAATTTATTTTTTTCTTTAAGGAGCTCTGTGGCAATTTTCTTTTTACACAGGTAACATCTGTCTTCTATGTTGTTGATTATACTTTCATCTTTTAAATAATCTATACTGATGATTTTATGATTTATATTGTATCTTTTTGCCCTATTCTTTGCCCGTTCTATAACATCCTTTGAAAAAAATCCATTATCTATTGTTATTGCAACAGCTTCCATTGCAGCATCTGAAGCTACTTTAGCAACTAAAGAGCTGTCCACACCGCCAGAGTATGCAACAATTACCTTCCTTCCTTTGAAATAGTCTTTTAGTCTATCTAATTTTTTTAGTAATTCATCATCAATCATATTATCAATCATAAATTCACCATAAATCCCATATTTCTTATCATCTTTAGATCATCGGATATTGCCCTACCGCTTGTTGTTAAGTAATTGCCTATCATCAATCCATCAAGTGCCAAAAGAGATAGACTCTGTAAGTCTTTTAAATTAGGCTCTCTTCCACCACACAGCCTTATTTCTTTTTCTGGCATCATAATTCTACAAAGTGCTATTGATTTTAAGGCTTCTATAGGTGTTATTCTCTTAATTTCTCCCTTTTCTATCATACTATGAATCCTAGTACCTTCAATAGGATTGAGTATGTTTAATGCTATACCCTCAACATTCAGGTTCTTTAAATCTTCAAACATTTTAATTCTCTCTTTAAAATCTTCACCTAATCCAAATATTCCGCCACTACAAACCTCTAAACCAATTTTTTTAGCCTTTTCTATGGTTTTTACTTTATCTTTATAGTCGTGGGTGGTACAGATCTCATTGAAATAATCTTCCGACGTTTCTAAGTTATTATGAAGTCTAACGTCCAACTCCTTAAGTGCTTTTAACTGGTCTTTATCCAACAATCCCAATGAAGCACAGACTTTTAGGTTTGTTTTATTCTTAATTTCTTTAATTGTGTCTAAAATCCTTTCAAACTCATCATAGGTAATTTTTTTACCGCTCGTAACTATTGAAAATCTGTTACTATACTGGTCCATATATTTGGCGAATTTAACAATTTCTTCTTTTGGTTTTAATCCATAGATATCTATTTTTGTATTGCTATGGATGGATTGAGCACAGAAAGCACAGTTTTCAGGACATTTTCCAGATTTTGCATTTATTATACAACATAAATCAATATTATTTTTATTATATGTTTTTTTTATCCTGTACGCAACATATAAAAGGTCATAGACATCTAAATCCCACAGTTCAACTATATCATTACGCTTAATTTTTCCATTTATAGATTTTTCATAGATTTCATACAGTTCAAAGGATTTAAAATCGTTTTTCATAAAATCACCATTTATATATCGTTAAGGGCATAAATAAAATAGGGGATTGTATGGAAGGCAAAAATGGCATATGTGCCCGTGAATATACCTTTGCTACAATAGTTACAGGTGCATTTTTTATGGGTACTGCACTTATAGCATGGGGAATGAGTCAGACACCCAGTTTAGTGTTGTTTGTACCTTTAATGGTTCTATTCTGGTTAATTTCTCTCGGGTGGGCCCATAATGGGGACCTAAATAAGGGTGAGATGAGACGAGCTATTGCAGGCAGTATCTTCAGTGGGTTTATAATTTTGGTTTTTCTTAGCGTATCCAATGCCAAATTTTTAGAAATCAATAAAGATATGGTGAATTTCTTCTTTGGAGTAGTATCTACGGTTATAGGATTCTACTTTGGATATCGTAGTGGAGAAGAAAAATCAGCTGGTACCAACGCCGACAGTAGTAATAAATAAATTAATTTTAAATCATCTCAAATAACTCACTCAACACTACTTTTTTTTCTGTTTTAATCATTTGAGGTATTCTCCCTATTTTACCGGCATACTCACCAGATACTACAAAAACTCCGTCTAAGTTCTCAATGTCTTCTGCCTTCTCCAGACATTTGTTTATAATTTCGTCTTCTTTTCCAACTGCAAAGTTACCAATACTTGTAGCTGCAGCGTCTGCAATACTGGCCTCTTTTGCAAACACAACCACCGCATCAGCATTTCCTAAACTTACAGAATGTCCGACAGTTCCCGATGAAGTGCAAACCCCGTAACATCTTTTTATTTTTTCCTTTTTTAGTTTAAATCCAACCTCTCCAGATAATGGCGAATTTCCAGCATATAATCCAACAATAGTATCTTTTTCACATCTCAAACATATATCTCCGCCATTTTCTGCAATTACGTTTTCACAACCATTCTCAACTAAATTTTCAACGACGAGCTGACTTATAGTCCCTGCCACACTTGCCATAGGTCCCACATCTGCATTTTTTCCAGCATTGGCCATTATTTTAACTATTCTTGGAGCCCAATCTTCCACTTCAACTGGAACATAACTTGTTAAAAATTCTTTATTTCTTAAAATGTAATTCTCAAGATTTGCCCTTTCATTTAAAATCGTATTTTTGGCAAGTTTAATAAACTTCTTTTTATCAGTTTTTAAAAGTAAATTTGTCTCTTTTATTTGTATTCTCTCTTGAAAATCCATAATACCCACTCCAAACTTCTTAAAAGAAGTTTGATCAAGAAGAAATATTTACTTCATTACTTCAAATAATTTAAAAAATCAATTTCATGCGACCATGGTCGCAGTGAGTGTAACTCAGCAGCCTACGATATGTGTTTATCAAAAGGATATTTACTCCACCCAGTATGATCCATCTTTTGCATATTCTTTTTTCCATATTGGGACTACTTTTTTCAGCTCATCTATAAGATATTCACAAGCCAAAAATGCATCTTTTCTATGCTTGGCACCAACCAATATTAAAACTACACGGTCTCCAACCTTAAGTTCTCCTATCCTATGTATTAATGTAACATCGATTATACTGTATTTATCCAGAGCACTTTTTTTGAGCTCGTCTAATTTCTTTTTTGCCATTTCCTCATAACATTCAAATTCGAGTTTTTCCACTTCCTTCTCTTCTCCTTTGTAATAGCCTACGTTTCTAACCACACCCACAAAACTAACAATACCTCCAATATCCTTATGTTTATCCAACATTTTCTTAATTTCTTCGTCCACACTAAAATTTTCTCTGGTCACTTCAATCATTTAAATCCCTCCTCCACAAATAGAACACTTAGGATTTTTCTTTATATTTAATGTGATATACTCATTATTTCTAAGATTAACCAAAAGCAGTTTGTTTTTTAGAGTTTCACCAACATCGGACAGTAATTTAATCACTTCTGAAGCTTGGATAGAACCTATAACTCCAGGAGTAACGCCCATAACCGGGAAAGTTTTATTTTCATCTTTTAACTTAAAGATACAATTTAAACAAGGCGTTTCATATGGAACTATTGTTGTAGCTTGCCCTCTAAACTCTTCTATAGCACCGTGAACAAATGGAATGTTATTTTTAACGGCTATTTCATTTAAAAAATATCTTGAATTGAAATTATCGAGACAATCCACCACAACATCAGCATTTTTAATGTGACTTTCTTTTAATTTCTCAGGGTATGTTTCTATTTCAATTGTAGGATTTAATGACTCCAACTTTTCCTTTGCAGAATCCACTTTAAGTTTACCAATATCCTTTTCATAGTGGAGTATCTGTCTGTTTAGATTTGAGAGCTCAACTTTTTGGTAGTCTATTAGTATTAACTTACCAACTCCTGCAGCAGCAAGATACTGTGAAACTATAGTACCTAAACCTCCAACTCCTACAACCGCCACAGTCGAATCCATTAGCTTTTTCTGGCCCTTTTCTCCAAAGTCCTTTATTAACATCTGCCTAATGTATCGCTCATTGTTATCGTATTTTTCAGCATCCATTGTATCACAGCTTAATACAAATCAGTTAAATTTTTTATTAATTTATTACTATTTAAAGTTAATTTAAAATATTAATAAAAATACATTAAATATTTAGATGTACAAATAATGTATTCTAAAAAATTTATAATAACTGCCTATAACTTTAAACTAAGTTAAATATTTTTCCACTTATGTTATTGCATTAATAATAAATTAAAGATAAACCAAATAAATAAAAAAATCATTTAATATTTTTAAGACCATAACTAAAAAGTCTAATAATCTAATTGAACATCTTTTAATTTTTCACGAATGAGCTCTAAGTATTCTTCCTTATTCGGCACTACCATAATTTCTTTCGATGGGAGTCTAACCGAAGCTCTGAACCCATGAGCTCTGGCTGTGTCAGTTGCTATTTTATTGCAAATATAAAGGTCGTCAAGAAGTTTTTCGGTTATTGTTGTTTCACTATCGCAGTACTGCATTGAGCATCCTTCCCTCCAATAACCAAATTTATCCCCAACTTCATGGACTCTTTTTATATCTATATTATAATAATTCTGGAGTTTAAGGACATCTTCATGGGAAATTCTTATTAATGGTCTAAAAAACATTTTTTTATATCTTTTCGGAACTGGAGTAAGTTCCATTTTGTTATAAACATCTTCTCCATACGTTTCCCTTAAATATTGGAATATAGGTCCTGAAATTTTCTCAAGTGCGGTGTCTCCTGTAAGTATGACTTCTGCCCCTTCTTTTCTTGCTATTTCAATCATTTTGTCTTTCATTATGTTTTTACATATTCTACAAATACTTCTACCTTTTGCACCGGTAGTTTTTTTTATCAGTTCTTCGGTGATATCATAAAACAAAATTGGCACGTTAAATCTTTTTGCCATCCTCTCTGCTTCTTTTTTACTGAGCTCCCAACTCCATTTGTGGACAAAATGAACGCATAGATGAACATTTAATCCTAAATCCTTTGCAAGTGCAAGTGCGGTGGAGCTGTCTTTACCACCACTAATCATGACAATAATTTTTTTATCAATAAGGTTGTTTTCCCCGAAGTTGTTTAATATATCCTCTTTCAATTGCTTTAAATCTTTTAACTTTCTCTTTTCCTTAGTCCATTGTGAAAACTCCACTATTTCAGCCATTGTTATCACACACATGCAATGATTTATTTCTTATTCTTTCATCGGAGCTCCGAAGGAGCGAAGAGTTACAAAATCCCGAAGGGATTTTGTTCAAACTCTATTCTTTCAACCCCACTATAAATTGTAAATCGCTCCCCTCTTGCAAAGCCTATTAATATGATGTTGTTTTCTCTTGCCAGTTTAACCCCTCTATTGGTTGAAGGAGATTTTGTTATTATTATTGGTATTTTAGCATTTACTGCTTTTTTAACCATTACATAAGGCTGCCTTCCACTTGAAACTAAGATACAGTTTTTTAAATCTATTTTATTTAGAACTGCATGCCCTATTACCTTATCCACCGCATTATGTCTTCCTATATCTTCACTAAAGGCTATTTTATTTCCATTTAAATCAAACAATCCTGCCCAATGGGCCCCCCCTGTAAGTTTCCATGTTTCAGATAGATGAGGCATTATATTCATTATTTTTTTTATTGTTTTAATACTAAGTTTTGGATTGTCTTTTTTCAGCGTACATTCTTCTTTATCCCCTTCAGTGGCTTTTACCATTATTTTTTTACCATCTACTTTGACTTCTTCTATACTTTTAGGACTTAAATAACCTCCAGAAACTGAATAACCTGCCCCCAACTGTTCTAAATCGTTGGGGGATGCCACCATATCTACTATAAATTCATCGTTAATATATAAATTATAGGTTTCTTCTACACACACATAATCTTCTTTTTTTGAAAGTTCCCCATCCCATACATAAACATTTATTTTTTCAATCATAGTATCTCCGTATGTCAATCTATAACAAATATTTTTAAGAAAATATAGTATGAAGTTATATATAATACATTAAGGTTCATGAAAAATGTAATTTAATATAATTACATTAATGATTATTTGATATCAAATATAAATTTATTTAGGTCATTCATTCTTTAACGCATTTATTGGATCTAAATTTGCGGCTTTGTATGCAGGATACAGTGATGCAATTATGGATGTTCCAACACCAAATATTCCCAAAAATACGTAAATTAAACTTTCCATGGTTATAGACGAGCTCAGCAAATAATGGACAACTAAATAACCAACCCCCAAACTCAATATTGCTCCAATAACGCTTCCAACAACCCCTAAAATTAAAGCTTCATAAAGGAACAATGTTATTATATCTCTTTTAGATGCACCAATACTCTTCATAACTCCAATTTCTTTTGTTCTTTCAATTGTGCTCATTAGCATTACATTCCCGATTCCAATTCCCGCAACTAAAAAGATTAAATTATTTTTCTAATATTAAATAAACTCTTCTAAATTTGATATTTTTTGAGGTTTTAGAGAGTATTATTTTCTAAATTTAAATTGGTTGATTGTTGATTGATATACGCCCCACATAAAATGCCAGATATTAAGCTCAATAGGGATAATAAAATTAAAACTTTATTTTTTATGGGGTTATTTATAATAAGCCCCACCTCACTAATAACAATCTCACATTTGTTTACCACAAATTTGTTTTTCTACGCCTTTTTTTGACTTATAACTTATTTCCAGATAAGATATTAAAGTGAGTAATAAGAACTCAAATGATATAACCATAAAAGCAAATTTTTGCATGCCAGAATTTGCATTTAAGAAGCATAAAACAATGATATATAGTAGAATACCAAAGATTATCCAAATATTTTGTCTGACAAATTTTCTCGTCCCATTTATTGACGAAAAGATTTTTTTTATATTTAGAATAAAGAAAATTGTAAATATTGTAAATAAACCTGTTAGCAATCCATATGTTAAAATATCAATACTATAGCCCCCATATAACTGGCTAAATGATGTCATTATCACAATAAAATTTAATGTTGTTATAGACAATATTTTAGCAATGTGGCTATTTTTCATCCAGTTAAATTTCAACATAATTACCACCTAAAAAATTAAAAATAAATTAAAATAAGATTAAAGATTACCATGACCCTACTACATAAGATACGCTTCCTGCAACTCCAGCTTCTTGGAGTCCTGGAATCGCGAGACATACTCCAGATAAGACTAAAACACCCTCCCAACACTTCATTGCTTCATCATATTGGTCTTTTGTTATTGCTCCTTCCTTATATAGCTGGTAATAATATAGTCCCATATTTTCATCTGATAACTTACTAATTCCAGATGCTGCAGCAGGTGTAGCAAACACAGCTCCTATCATACAGAGCATAGCCACAGCAGCGAAACCCTTTAAGTATCCCCACAAGTTCATCATCGCTGACTATATTTTTTAATATTCCTATTACTTTTTTTAATGTATGGTAATGTATGCCTGTGCATATATACACATCGATTAAAGTTAAATAGAAAAATATTTATACGGAAATAGGTTTCCTAATACCTATTGGGTTTATAGTTGTCTGTGAATTTTATTGGAATTAGTTGAATAATCATAGATTATTCAACTCTCGATGAAAATCTTCGATTTTTGTGAGTTCGACAAAAACCAAAGGTTTTTGTGAATCGACAAATTTCAAAGAAATTTGTCTCGATCAGTAAATCCTTCGGATTTACTTCGACAGCAAATCTCCGATTTGCTTCGATCCCTGCAACTGTAGGTTGCAGTGGATATTTACATACTCTAAATTCTCAAATGGTTGTTATTAGGCCTATTTTAAAATAAATTATAATCTTCCTTAAATTCATTGAAGGTATTTTTCAATATCTAATGCAAACAACTATGGTTATTATTTTTTAGGAATATTTGAAATACCATCAAATAAAAATAAATTAAAAATAATACTTAAAATTCTTAAACTGCTTTTTTGTTCATATTCTACTATTAGTTTGTTATTTTCTAAGTGTAGCTATTAATCTTTTCTCATTCAAAAACAGATTGATGGCATCCTTAACATCCTTAACCACAATCTTAGATACTAAAAGAGCTTCAACAGATGCTCCTTCTTCACCAACTACACAGATACCAAGTTCAGAACTTTTAAGCATTTCAACATCGTTGTTTCCATTGCCTATACCTATGTAGGGACCATATTTTTTAGAGCTCTCATATTTTTCATTGGTATTGTCTATGATCTCAATATGCACATTTAAGTTTTTAAATTCTTCTTTAATGGTTCCAAAGGTATCTGCCGTTAAAACCACGATCCTATATTTTTCACTTAATTTTTGTAACAAATTTTTAACATCATCTTTAACTTTACCATCTGTGGCTAATGTACCATTCATATCAAATACTATTGTCTTTGCATCAATTTTTCCATAATTTGGAATATCCATTCTATCCCCCAAAGCAATAAGTATGTATTATGTAAATATGTCAACCTACACCAATTTTATATATTCATTAAATGCCTCTCTTGAAGTCCCAACAACAACTCTTTTGTAATTTTTATTATTTTTCTCACCTTTATTTGAAAATATTACATTTTCTAATTTACCCCTAACCACGATTCTTTCCCCTTCAAAACACTGTCCAGCATAGGTATGAGTAAATGAAACCACTTCTTTAATATCTTCATAATTTAAATCTAAACCATCAGTATTTAATATTTTAACATCCTCTACTTCATAAACTGCAGGATTGTCAAACATATAATCATCATTTTTCACAGTAGCTTCTATCTTCACAAATCCAAGGTTTTCATACTTCTTACTTCCATAATTTTCAGTTATTTCATCCCACTCTCTTGTAGCTAAAAGATCGAACATTACTCCATCTACTACACCCCTATTAAATTTTCGTTTTTCATGCCATACAAATTCATCATAACTTAAAGTTCCGTCTTTTATTCTCTTTTTATAAGCTTTTTGCCAGAACTCATCTGAAAGAGGGGAAAGTTTGCCATCTTTAAAAGTTTCTTCTAATATTTCTCTAGCTTTTTTATGATTTTTCATCCCGTAAATTACAAAATCAATATCTGAATTTTTATTGTTAAGTTTTAAAACAGTTGAGCCTGAAACTCCCATATTTTTATAATCTAAACCATATTCATTAAGTATGTTGGCCAGTTTAGCACATTTTTCTTCATATTCGTTATTCTGGGAGTTTAAAATTTCTTCCAGTCTTTCATGGGGTCTTAATATATTTTTCACCCTATCTTTAGGTATTCCATGAAGCAAAACATCGTTAAATTCATCATAAAATAGATACTCAGGATAATACTCCTTTAAAATCTCATATGCTTTTCCAGTTTCAGCCACTTTAATGTATTTTTTTCCATTCAATGTTCTAATGTCCTTTGGATCTAGTTCATATTTTTTCAATACCTCATTTCCTATTTTTTCAAGGTTCAAATACCTTAAAAAGGAAATTATCCTATCCTCTGGATGATAATATGTATTAACTGCAAAAAACCCTTCTTCAACTTCTACAAAATCTCTTAACCTTGTCCTCATGATTTCACGCCTTTTTTAATATATACAATAAAAAAAGAAATATAAGTTAGTATTTCAAAGAATATTGGATAATATTTCTTTGAATCTATAATTAACCTTGCTTAAATCCTGCTGCAAAACCTATTGCAAAACCTCCGCCTAACGATGCAGAGTGAATTAAACCTGCAGCCTGACTCCCATATGAAGCTATAGAACTTTCCATACCACCAACGAGCCCAAAAAGGGCATCGCTATTTATTGAAATTACTCCCAAGTTATTTAAATATATCAAACTTAGGATATAAAGACCAATAAGTGCAATTACAACCTTAATGGCTTTTTTTATCCCCCATCCAACAACAAAACCAGTTATAAAACCGGCACCTAAATCAGGGATAAACTGAGTTATGTCCATAGTAACCACCAAATTTTATTTTGTTATACGAAAATCGAAGATTTTCGTCGAGAATCCCACGAATTTGTCTCGATGGAAAAATTTTATTTATTGCTTTTCAAAAACCTCCACATCGTCAAGGTTTTTTAAATCGTTGGTTATTATACAAACTGAGCCATATTCCAACTCCTTGCTACAAATATATATTTTTCCAAAGTTATTTCGATATACTCCAACATCCCAGTCGTTATATGTAGTATCTTTTAATTTCTTTATGTTTTGTTCTTTTAACTGCTGCTTTTCAATGATGTTTTTTATAGCTTCTTTATTTACTGGTAATTTGTAAACTATCATGTAGTTGTATCCTTTTGTATATGTATTTTGATCTTTTCTGTTCCAACCATCTACCTTAACTTCGATTGGCACATAGTTAATATCATAATTTATATTTGTAATATCATCTACCGTAATAGGTTCCATAGTAATATTTCCTATTATAAGTCCATCTTTTTTAATAAACTGTGAGCTCATAACTTTTTTGTTCCCTATGCTCTTTAATCCATTTAACATACCCAGTATACTTTCTTTATACTCTGTAGGTATACTATTGTCCTCTACAACTGCCCCTATAAGCGTGTATTCTTGGTCAATTTTGACACACATGGCGCCTTCTTTAGTATATATAACCACGTCGTTATAATCTGGCAGTAGATCTTTGAATTTAGGATCGGGTTTTCCGATATATTGGGAATTCATAAATATATATCCTTCTTCAGCACTTATGCCCTCTTTACTGTACAATCCAGCAACCATCCATAATGGTGTTTTTATAGCAATTTGCTGTTTATCGTCTTTATTTATATATGCTCCATCTATAAAGGCAAATGCAAACGAAGGTATTTCTTTATCAGCTTTTTCACTTATTACCATGCTCATTACATCCTTATCGACGTAAATAAACTCCGGATATGGGCTATTATCTACAACTTGAGAAACCCCCATACTGCTCCCTACGCACCCGGAAAATATAACAAAAATTATGCCTATCAAAAGAAGGCCTATTTTTTTCATTTTATCACCAAAAGCCTAATATCTATCCCATTACACATACACATAAATAAGAAAATTCATCGTATAACAATATATTTTTTAAACTATCATATACTATTCTTTCGTTTTCGTATGTTAAATTTTCGCATACTGTTATTTTTCTTTCAGGATCTATTCCATTTTTTATTAAAAATTCAATGTCTTCCTTTAAATCACCTGGAAGAAAAATTACCTTTTCACCATTTTTAATTAGCTCCAGTAGAAGTTTTCTATTATTCTCCTTCCCATGAAGTGTTAGTATGTGATAGTCTTCCCAGGATATTTTCAATTTCGCTGCTGCAATTTGAATCGAAGATATCCCAGAAATTACTTCTAAATCATCTTTACTTATAAACTCATAGCTTAAAATAGTCTTTAAAAGACCACTAAAGCATGGATCTCCCGTAGAAAGTACTACTATATTTTTATCTTTGTTCTTTTGTAGTAACTCGTATAGTTCACTTTTCAAGTTTTTAGTCAATGTATGAAATTGCTGGCTTCGTTGTTTGAAACCCACTTCATTCGTTTTGGATTCATCATACTTTTTTCCAATTGTTTGAAAAAGATTCAGAGCTCTCTTGCTCCCAACTATAATATCTGCATTATTCACGATTTCAATAGATTTTAGGGTAAGGTATTTTTTATCTCCCGGGCCAATACCGACTATATATATCACGTAATAACCTCCATAACATATAATTTTATATTTCGTCCCCCTGTCAAATATCCATATTACTATATTACAATAAATTTACTACAATTATTGAATTATTGAATAATCTAAATTTAATTGAAATAATTTTAATTTATTAAAAAATTCGCCTTATTGGGATTATTAGAATTTATGCCGGATGAACTATATTTAAATACGTGTTTTCGATATATGTAAACCAGAATTAATAAATCTTTCCAATTTTGACATAGAATTTTCAAACACTCGGAAATAGGGATATGATGGATCTCGACAAATATGATGTTGTTATTGTAGGTGGCGGACCTGTTGGATGCATAACTGGGGAAAACATAAAAAATCATAAGGTTCTAATTATCGAAGAGCATCAAGAAATTGGTGTACCTTTACAGTGCGCGGGATTAATAAGTAAAAAAGGAGTTAAAGAACTTGGAAACCCAAAAGGTATGGTAAACAAAGTTAGGGGAGCATATATTTACTCAAAGAACAACAACCTAAAAGTAGGGAATGAAGAGATAAGAGCCTACGTATTTGAAAGAAAAGTTATGGATAAGGACATCGCGACTAGAGCATCAAAAAACACTGATTTTTTATTAAAAGCATATGGAAAAATCAAAAATGGAAACAAATCTGAAGGATTACTCAGCAAAATGGGGGTTAAACACGGATACGAAAAAAAATATGATTTATTGGTTTCCCATATGGGAAATAAGTACCACATATCTCCCGAAGTTATAGTTGGGGCCGATGGTGTAAGATCCACAATAGGGAAATCGTTGGGACTTGTGAGAAACAGGGAGATATTAGCCGGAGCTCAGCTTGAACTAGTAAATGTTAACATTGATGATGATTTTGTTTATGTTTTTTTTGATAGAAAATACAGTGAAAAGTTTTTTACTTGGATAATACCAATGGGAAAGGATAGAGTTAGAGTTGGACTATGTGACACTAAAAATGCCTATGAAAAACTCTTAAACTTCATTAACAATCATCCTGTTGCAAGTGAAATGCTGAAAAATGCTGTTACAGTTGAGTTTTCTATAGGGGCTCTTCCCATAGGTTATTCAAAAACCGTAAGAAACAACACATTACTTGTTGGTGATGCAGCCGGACAAGTTAAGCCTTTAAGTGGCGGCGGTTTATACTATGGGGCAAAATGTGCAAAAATATGTGCAAAAATCATAGATGAATGCCTATCGAATGATTATGACTTAGAATATTTGAAGAATTATGAAAAGCTCTGGAAAAGAGAAGTAGGTAAAGAGATAGATCATGGACTAACACTTAGAAAGATAATGAATAAAATGGATGACAACAAAATTGATAAAATCTTTAAATTTGTAAATGACAGTGAACTGATAGATTATATTAATGAAAAAGGAGATATGGACAGACCATCTACTGTTGTAAAGCATATATTCGATAGATTTATTTTTGGAAGTAATTGATTTGTTGTAATTATGATTATTATATGTGCATATGGTAAAATCTGATAGTATATATCAACACATCAATTAAAAATTTTTATATATTCTCAAATCCGAATATTACTAGATATAAAAATCGCGGGGATGATATCGTGGGTTTTTTAGATTCCATTACATCTATTTTCAAAAAATCGCCTAAGGTTCACTATGCAAAATCCCAAACCGTGGATTTACTGGAGTTAAACAGAAATCCATACTATATTGTGGCATCGGTTGAATTGGGGAATACTACAACAAAATCCATTATAACTGGAACCAATATGGAAACCGGAAAAACCTGCATAATAAGTAAGGAAGTAAAGATGACTAGGGATGTTAGGCCACCTAAGAAAGGGGAGAAGGTCTTTGGAAAAACCCTTTGGGGAGTAGAATTAACCAAAGAAGCAGTTTCCGACATGGTAAAGGATGTTTTACTTGGTGCACTTAAAAACGGAAACTTAACAATTGACGATTTGCACTTTGTAGTAAGAAGTACAGGTGTTACAGCAGGTTTTGCATCTCCTGAAGAAGTTAGTGCAATGATTATAGCCTTAGCAGACGGGTGTTTAAAGGCAGGAGTTCCCCCTTCAAAAATGGCTCCAGCAATGTCAAAAAATCAGCTCCCAAAGCCTTTTGACGAATACAGCTTGATGGACAAAATAATTTTTGATGGAGCTGTTACAGGAGTTGTTCCACCAACTGGAAAAGAAGTCGTTGCGAATGAGATGGAAGGGGAATTGGTTACAGCAGGTATAAAAGTTGGTAGTAAATGGACAGAAGTGGACTTTAGAAACCCATGTATAAGTATTGACTTTGGTACAACACTTGCAGGTAGGATTACAGATGACTCAGAACCTTACGCAAAAGTTGTTGGAAATTTATGCGGTTTAGCTGGGGCAATTGCTGATAGTGTTGTAAAGGGAAGCAAACTTGTTAGTAAAGATAAAGGTGCAGTTTTAGATATTAAAAAAGAGAAAGGAAAAATAAACAAAGAGTTAGCTGAAAAGTATGCAGAAGAGGCCCATAAATACATAGTAATCAAAGAAGTTCCAGAAGGAGTGGAAAGATTTGGTACGGTTCCAGTAAATCCTGAAAGTGCTAAAAAAGCCGGAACAGTTTTAATAGGTTGTGATGTTGGTGAAAACGGCAGTGATATTCCAAAATTAAAAGAAATAGGTGCCAAAATTATCCAAGAAAGTAACGTACCTACATTGTTGTATACTTTGGATATAATCTCAGCTGAAATCACGAAGAGAATAGTGGCCCTTGCAAAAGAGAAGGGATTGGTAAGTGATAAAACAGCAGTTGGTATAACTGGAAGAGCAGGAATCACCGGAGAAAAACCAAAACTGGTTTTAGAAAAATTAAATGAATTAGATATATGGAAAAAAGTTGACGATAACGTTGTATTTGTTGAAGACGGTCTTGCACTGGGAGCCAGTGTTATGGCAAGATGTATGAACTGTTTAGGTACTCCAAAAGTTCCAATCGGAGGAAATAGGGGAGGAAAATGCATACTTGGAAAAAGAATGAAATGGCAAAAAGAGAAAGGAATGATAAAATAAATAGTTAGGAACTAAAAAAATAAAAAATAATAATTAAAAATTAATCCTGAATTCCTTTTTCAGTTATTCTAAACATGGCTTCTGCATCAGGTAAATGTGGTGAATCGTAGAGCTTGGCAACTCTTTTATCTCCTTTTCCTTTTCTTAAAAAGAGCCTAAATGTTGCAGCGTGACCTACAATGTGACCACCGATTGCCTGTTCTGCAGCTCCAAAGAATGCATCAGGCCTTGCAGCAACCTGGTTTGTAACAAGTACAATACAGTTGTATAAGTCTGCAAGTTTGTTTAATGTAGCCATGTGCCTACCGAGTTTTTGCTGCCTTTCTGCAAGTTTTCCTCTACCAGTATATTCATTTCTAAATGTACTTGTTAAAGAGTCTATTATAACTAATTTAATGTTATCTCCTGATTTTATCAATTCTTCAATTTTTTCTGTAAATAACATCTGCATATCGGAATTGTATGCTCTAGCAACATATGTATTATCTAAAACCATCTGTCCATCTACTCCAATGGCCTCAGCCATCTGGATAATTCTTTCAGGTCTAAATGTTCCTTCAGTATCTATATAAACAGCTTTGGGATTTTCGAGCTCGTTTTCTTTTAAACTACTGTCTGCTATAAATACACTGTCTTCAAACTGCAAACTTACACATGCTTGGTGCATAACTTGAGTTTTTCCGCTCCCAAACATACCTGCAAATTCAGTTATTGACTGGCTTTCCAATCCTCCTCCCAATATCTCGTCGAGCTCTTTACTACCTGTTGATAGTTTCCAAACACTTCGTCTCTGATTTAGGAGATCTACACCACTTTTGAAACCAAGGTCACACATATCCCTTGCAGCCATTATCATTTTAGCTGCAGCTTTCTCACTAATTCCTTCAATATCCGTAAGTTCTCCGATAGTTGCAGTAGCAATTTTCATAAAGTCTAAATATCCTGCTTCAATAAGCTTTTCTGCAGTTGAAGGACCAACTCCTGGTAAATTTGTTAGATCATCAGCCATACTATCCTCCTGTATATAATATATTAATAATAAATATTTAAAAAAGATATCATTATGACATTAATAAGGTTATCATTATTGACCACTATATAGTTAATGCAATTCACTATTTATAATTTTGTAAGTATATAAAGGTGCAAAAAATGATAAAAGACGGCGATTTTTTTAGAATGGATGGCGTTCCAATCACAAAAGAAGAAATAAGGGCCGTAAGTATAGGTAAACTAAGATTAAACAAAAATGACGTGGTTGTTGACATAGGTTGTGGAAGTGGGGGTATGACTGTTGAAATTGCAAGGAGATGCAAATTTGTTTATGCTATTGACCTTGCAGATGATGCAATACATACAACAAAAAAGAATTTGGAGAAATTTAATATTAAAAACTGTGAAGTAATACATGGTAAAGTAGAGGATGTACTGCCCGATTTAGAATTTAATAAAGTTTTTATTGGTGGCACAAAAAACATCGATTTGATACTGGAAATATTAAAGAAAAAAGATGTTAG
Organism: Methanothermococcus thermolithotrophicus DSM 2095; assembly: GCF_946463545.1. Classification (NCBI taxonomy): domain Archaea; kingdom Methanobacteriati; phylum Methanobacteriota; class Methanococci; order Methanococcales; family Methanococcaceae; genus Methanothermococcus; species Methanothermococcus thermolithotrophicus. Next base: position 128,164 of record NZ_OX296583.1, read on the forward strand.
ATATATCGTAGCAAATGTAATAGTCCTTGAAAATGCTACTAAATTAATAAAAATTCTTGAAGCAGATTATGATGTTGAAATAGTTAATGTTTCAGTTGCATATGGCAAAAAAATAAGTTCTGGCCATATGATGATAGCAAAAAATCCAATAACAATAATAACTGCAACTAGATAATGATGTTAGGTTAGATGAACTATATATTTAAATGAGAATCGATATAAATAGATATGGATTAACAAGATCATTATTTTGTTTATTGAGATGGTGGGACAACATGAAAAATACTGCTTACTTTTGTATGGAATTTGCCATCGATCAGGCTTTAAAAACATATGCTGGGGGATTGGGATTTCTAGCAGGATCTCATTTTAAAGTGGCCAAAAGATTGGAGTTACCACTTGTTGGAGTTTCAATGCTCTGGAGTTATGGATACTACGATCAAGTTAGAGATAAAGAAGGCAGGATGAAGGTAGAAAACATCCGAAAGTTCTACGAATTTTTAACAGATATTGATTTAAAGGTTCCGGTAACCATCAATGGAGCTACAGTATGGGTTAAAGCATATAAATTAGAAGAAGATGTTTTTGGAACATGTCCGATATATTTTTTAACAACAGATATTCCTGAAAATGACCATCTTTCGAGAACTATATCCTATAACTTATACGATGGAAATAATTTAACGCATATAGCTCAGGAAATAGTCCTTGGAATTGGAGGGTATAAAGTTATTAGAGAATGTGAAAATGTTAAATTATATCACATCAATGAAGCTCATCCTTTGCCACTTGCATTTAAAATGCTTGAGGAGTATGGATTAGATTATGTTAGGGAACATCTTGTTTTTACAACCCATACTCCAGTATCTGCAGGAAATGAAACCCAAGATATAAATTTACTGAACAGTATGGGATTTTTTGGGAATGTAGATGTTAAAACTGCAGAAAAACTTGGTGGAAACCCATTCAATTTAACTGTTGCAGCATTAAGAATGTCTAAAAAAGCCAATGCAGTTTCAAAGTTACATAAGGACACCACAGAGAAAATGTGGAGTTGGGTAGATGATAGATGTGAAATAATAAGCATAACAAACGCTCAGGATAAATACTATTGGCAAGATGAGATAATAAGAGAAGCTTCAAAGAATAAGGACTATGAAAAACTAAGGGAAAGAAAAATAGAATTGAAAAGGCAGCTCTTTGAAGAAGTTGCAGACCAAACCGGGAAACTTTTTGATCCGAATATACTGACCATTGTATGGGCTAGGAGATTTGCAGACTATAAAAGACCTTATTTCCCACTATATGACGAGAAAAGATTGAAAAAATTACTTGATGATAAAAAAATACAAATAATTTGGGCAGGAAAACCGCATCCTAACGATTCAAATGCTCAAATTACATTCAATTGGATAATTTCAAAAACAAGAGAATTAAAAGGAGCTGCGATACTTACAGGTTATGAGTTGAAATTAAGTAAAATGCTAAAAATGGGTTCGGATGTTTGGTTAAACACTCCAAAAAGACCAAATGAAGCTTCTGGAACATCGGGAATGACCGCATCAATGAATGGTTCAATTCACATGAGTACTTTAGATGGTTGGCATGTAGAATGGGCAGAAATGTATCCTGATGACAGTTTTACGATTGGGGACGGAGTAAATACTGATGAGGCTTATGAAGCGAATAGTATGTATGAACAGATTGAAAAAGCTGCCAAGATGTATGATACTGATGTCTGGTGGGAAAAAGTGGCAAACTGTGTAAATCATGTTGTTGAATACTTCGATGCTGAAAGAATGGTAAAGGAATATGTTGAAAAGATGTATGAGTAATATGATAGAATAATTATTCTATACCTATCGCTTATTTTTCTAAAGTAATTAAAAGCAAATTTTATTTATTATTTTTTATGTTATGTAATCCATATTATATTTACCTAATTTTTTATATTATTAAAAAAATAAGTTAGAGGACCGTATCTATTGTTGAATAGGTAAGAAACACTTTTTCGTTTATGGTGATTCAACTTCCATGTAGCTTCGCTACAGGGATATAGCTCACCTTCCACTATGTTCGGGTGATTGAATAAAATCCTACGGATTTTATAGCTCACCTTCACTATATTCAGGTGATTTAATGAATATTCACGAGTTTAAAGAATATATTCATGACAAATTCCCATACTATACGATCAGACCGCAACAGATTAAAATGATGGAAAAGATTTTCCACTGTGTATCTAATGGGAAAAATTTAGTGATTGAAGCTCCGACAGGTGTTGGAAAAACTCTTTCTTACCTTATTCCTGCACTTTATTTTGCAGAAAAGGGAAAGAGAGTCATGATTTTAACTGAAACAATAGACCAGCAGGAAAGGATATTTGAAGATTTAAATTCATTAAAACATAATTTAAAAGTATCATTTATGATGGGGAAGGGAAATTTTTTCTGTAAATCCAAAGGAGAAAAAGCAAACACCCTTTACTGCCAGCTAAACAAGAGATGCAACTACCGACCGAATAAAAAACCAAACTGCATCTGTGGAACAAAAAAAGAACCGATAACAATAGATGATGTAACAAAATACTACTGCCCATTCTGTGTTTGTGACTATCAAAAAGCAAAAATTGAAAGCACCGATGCAGATGTTGTAATCATGAACAACAGCATATACTATTATCTAAAAGATGAAATAGACAAAAAAAAGAAAACTGAAATAATATTCTGTGATGAAGCCCATAAACTAGAAGGAAGTATAAGAAATGCTGCTACAATCACTATAAATCCAGATATAGCCATTAAAAGACTTAGGTTTATGGCTTATCACTATTCACCAAGTAAATTAAAGAGGTACTTTGAAAGAACTGACAGTGATGAAGGTTTCTGGACTGTAGTTGAAGACTATGTTTCAAAAAATGCTGCCACCATTAAAGACTGTAAAAATACACTTATCTTCGATGGCTTTAAGATAACTTCTTGGAAATTTAATGAGGACGTAGCAATATTGGGAACACTTTTAGACGGATATCAGCAGATAAAGAAGATAAAACAAAAAATCCAAGGACTTCAAGACAACGTAGAATTGGATAAAAAAAGTTTAAAGTTCAAGATAGATAATAAGGCACTCATACCATTGGAGCTCCAATTTGTCACCGAAAGAAGAATTGGAGATATGGCATTAATGGAGTTTTTAAACAATTTGGACGGGTTAAAATCAATAACAAACAACTTTGTAGTTTATAAAAATAACAACTCAATACTTTGTGAGCCTGTTTTTGTTTCAAGCTATTTAAAAAGGCTTTATGGTGATGCTTCGGTTATTCATTGCTCGGCTACAATTGGGGACTTAGGTATCCATGCACTTAAAACCGGGATGGGCAGCAGTGAAAAACTGATTTTAGACAGTCCATTTCCAAAGGATAGGAGAAAAATCATTGCATTAAGTGACGGAGAAGACATGAAGTTTAACTATACTTCCCCACTATCAAACGACTTAAAGAGAAAAAAAGCAAATGAAAATCTTCTAAAGCTCATAAAAGCCTGCGATGGTAATACATTAGTTTTATTTAAGAGCTTCGGAGACTTAAAAAGTGCTTATGAATATCTGGTAGATAGATTGAATAGAAGAATATATTGTTATGAACCAGGAATGGATGGGAAGGAAGCTAAAAAATTAAAAGAAACGTTTGAAAAACACGGAGGTATACTACTTGCGACAGGAAGGTTTGCAGAAGGAGTAGATATTCCAGGAGACGCACTAACAAGTGTTATTATAGATAGCCTTCCTTTCCCGGTTCCAACACCATTGTTAAAAAGGGAGCAGAATTTATTGGAAGATAGATTAAAACTTAAAGGGGCTAAAAATGCACATTGGAACGCTTTTTTAATGACTTCGTTCCACATAATGGCTAGAACAGTTATTCAGATGATAGGAAGACTTATAAGAACAGAAACAGACTACGGTGTAGTGGTTATCCAGGACAAAAGATTCAGTGACTGGGTTGGAAATGAGATGATAAAAAGAGGATATTTGAAAAATAGATACGATACCATGTCTTTAAGTATGGCTGTTAAACATATTCCAAAGTTCATGAGTGAGTACCGAGAATAGGCTTGTGCATTAAAATCGCTGCTATTAAAGTAAATTTTAAATTTGACAACATATACTTAAAATTTATAGTAATTTAAATTATTTATTTAATTCAATTCAGATATATGCAAAGTTTATAAATTCGCACACCACCATATAAATAAAATGATGATTAATTTTATTTTAAATTAATAATCTATTTCAATAACATATTATTATTAAAGTATCGGGTGATTCTATGTTCGTTAGAGAGATTGAATTAAGGGGGCATATCATAGACAACTTAATACTCCCAAAAGTTTTTGATACTGTTTTAGATTTAGATGGAGATTACAAGGTTCTAGAGTTTGACATAGGAAAGAAAAAAACCGATCCATCATATGCAAAAATATTAATTTGCGGAAAAAATCAACAACATCTGGATCAAATACTGGAAGAGCTCCAGAACATTGGGGCAGAGATTCCAGAGATTGAGGATGTAGAATTAAAGCCTGCAGAAAAAGACATGGTACTACCAGATGGGTTCTACTCAACTACGAACCACCCAACTTACATAAAATATAACGGTAACTGGATAGAGGTTGAAAACCCAAAAATGGATGCGGTTATTGTAGTTTATCCAGAAGAAAATAGGGCAGAGACTAAGGTCATAAGAAAAATCAAAAAAGGAGACTTAATTGTTGTAGGTCACAAAGGAATTAGGGTTATCCCACCTGAAAAACCAAGGGAAAAAGGAGAGTTATTTGAGTTTATGAACTCTGAAGTTTCTTCGGAAAAACCAAAAGAAGCCATTATCAGAAAAATAGCGAAACAAATGTACCAAATAAGGGAAGAATACAGGAAAACCGGAAAAGGTGGAATAGCAATAGTTGGAGGGCCGGCAATAATTCACACAGGTGGAGGTCCTGCACTTGCTAAATTAATTAAAATGGGTTATGTTCAAGCATTACTTGCAGGAAACGCACTTGCTACCCACGATATTGAAAGTGCCCTTTACGGAACTTCTTTAGGAGTAAACATTGAGAGTGCAAAACCTGTTTCAGGAGGGCACAAACACCACCTATACGCAATAAACACGATCATGAAGGCCGGTAGCATTAAAGATGCAGTTGAAAAAGGAATTTTAAATAAAGGAATTATGTACGAGTGTGTAAAAAATAATGTTCCTTACGTCCTAGCGGGAAGTATTAGAGACGATGGACCACTCCCAGATGTTATTACAGATGTTGTTGAAGCCCAGGACAAAATGAGGGCTGCAATATTAGATAAAAAAATGGTAATGATGCTTTCAACACTCCTACACTCAATAGCCACTGGAAACTTGATGCCTTCATACATAAAGACGGTTTGTGTTGACATACTTCCTGCAACAGTAACAAAATTGATGGATAGGGGAACATCTCAGGCAATAGGTGTAGTTACAGACGTTGGAGTATTTTTAGTACTACTTGTTGAAGAGCTCGAGAGGCTGGAAGCTCAGAATAAAAATAATGAATAAAAATAAAAAATGAGAGAATCGGAGAGCTACGAAAATCCGAAGGATTTTCGTTCAATCACCTAAAAAATAAGTTGGCAGGGATATAATGACAGATAGGTTAAATGATTCAAAATCCTTAGTTAAGAAAGCCATTGACACTATTTCATCCATTAAAAATGAAGCTGAAAAATCAGTGCAACTACAGTCTTCCACTTCAGAAAAATCAAAAAAAACATATAAAGATGCAAAATCTGGAAAAATAGATATTGATGAATTTAGAAAGGCGGTTTATACCATTATAGAAGCTGACGACTATCTGTATAAAAAAGCTCCCCTTCACGAGTTAAACGATGAAGAAGCAAAGTCTTTTTGTAAATTAATAATGGATGCTCAAAAGCATCTCAACAACGTCTTAAAGGAATTCGGGTTTGAATTCGAGGAAGAAATCAACATCGATAAAAATGCACTATACATAGTTGGAAACAAAAAACTTATGAAGAATTTAAAGGACATAGATCCTAACTTAAATGTCATATTTACAGAAGGGGTTTTAACCCCAGAGGATATGAAGGAAATAAATCCAAAAATTCCTGAAAAAGCCCTTGCAGGAATTAAAAAGAAATGTGAAATTATCAACAAACAGATATCAAAAACTATATCCAACATTAAACCTTCCAGAGTTATCGTAGTTGTTGAAGAAGGTAGTAGGGCCGATGAGTTAATATATTTAAGGGCCAAAGAATACTACAATGCAGAAAAGGTAAATTCAGAAGATATTTTTAATTAGGTTAAATATTGGATTAAAAATTATTTTTTTATAGCGTCTGACACAATAAACTTAAATCTAATACGCCAAAATATACCTACTCAACAAAGTTGAGTAGGTATCTGGTTTTGGAATCCAAACCTTTTTCTAAAAGGTTTGGTCTTATACTATAAATTTTTTAAATTTTAAAATTGCAGGTGAAACCTTGATCGATGATAAAATAAGGGAAATAGTTAAACAGTTTAAACCATATGTTCCAGGGAAATCAAAGGAAGAGATAGCCAGAACTTATGGGATCAATCCAGATGAAATTATTAAATTGGGCTCAAATGAAAATCCTTGGGGATGTTCACCAAAAATTAAAGAAGAAATTTTAAAGGAAGTCCCAAAATTACACCAGTACCCAGAACCTGTTAATCCAGAACTAATGAAAGAGTTAAGTAATTTTTTGAATGTTCCTGAAGAGAACATAATAGTCGGCGGAGATGGGGCTGACGAAGTAATTGACAATATGATGAGAATTTTAATCGATGAAGGTGATGAGGTAATAATTCCAATCCCTACATTTACCCAGTACGCCATCTCTGCTAAAATACACGGTGCAAATATAAAATGGGCAAAGTACGATAAAGAAAAAGATTTTCAACTTGATGTAGATAGTGTTATGGACAACATCAACGAAAAAACGAAAATTATATTCCTGTGCACCCCAAACAACCCAACTGGAAATATTATTGATTCAAAGGATATTAAGAAGATTGTGGAATCCACAGATGCTCTTGTTGTAATCGACCACGCATATATTGAATATTCAAAAAAAGAACATGATTTAACTGATTGGGCTTTAAAATACGATAATGTCTTAGTTTTAAGGACGTTCTCAAAGGTATTTGGATTGGCAGGTCAGAGAATAGGCTATGGAGTAACCAGTAAAAAAATTGTAGACTACATGATGAGAATAAAACCAATATTTAGTTTAACCAGAGTTTCCCAGAGATGTGCAATAACGGCCTTAAGAGATACAGAATTCTTTGAAAAATGTGTAAAAGATGGTATTAAGAGCAGGGGCATGTTATACGATGGATTAAAGAAATTCAAAGATTTAAAGGTTTACCCATCCGAGGCAAACTATCTTTTAGTTGAAGTCAAAAATGGGGTGAGCTCGACAGAATTTTCTAAGGAGCTGCTGAAGAGGGGAGTTATTGTCAGAGATTGTAGTTCATTTGATGGATTGGAACCATACTATGTAAGAGTTTCAATTGGGACATTTGAAGAAAATGAGAGATTTTTGAAAATATTGGAAGAAATTGTTGAATAATTTTTTACTTTCGCTTACGAAGTAAGCGACTTAAAACCTTCGATTTTAAGTTTTCTCACTCCGTTCAAAATGCAGTGAAATCGAAATCTCCGATTTCGAGCTACAAAACTCTTCGAGTTTTGTTCAAACCGAAGATTTTCGTCTAATTTTAACTTTTTTGATTTTAATTTTATAATATGATATCGAAACATTTATATATCCATTTAATAAATTTAATGAATGCTCTGAACTGATTTTATTACAGTATATCGGAAGTTTATATCCGATAAGTGAAGTAAAACAAGGAAATGATTGGCACGGCACAATAATTAACGTATTAGGGGTACCAGCGTAGTTCAAAATACCAGGGGGTCGCAAAATACTGCATAAAGAGAACAACAATTAAAAATGAAATAGTTCAGACTATTTAATATTATTAGGGGTGAGATCTGAAACAGATATGTATATGCACATATGATGTACAGGGGGCTATAACACAGCATATGGGTGTAAGTGGTGAGGGAGATGATTAAAAATACTGTTTTGATTTGTTTATTGATTGGGGTGATGTTAGCTGGATGTGTAGGGGTAAAGAAAGATGAACCATTACCTACACAAACAATTTCCGCCCCAATACAGCCTTATACTGGTTATTTACACTCTGGTGAGAGTATAACCTTCACATATTGGCAACAAAATATTACAATGACCTATCAATCCAGCCATCCAAAACATACCATAAAAGTTATTGTAAACGGGAAAGAACAGGCATTCGTAAAGGAAAGAAATGACAAAGAAGTAATATATTATGGTGTAAGTGTGGATTCAGTATCGGGACTACCATTTAAGAACCCTGAACTTCGTTTTGTAATTGAGCCTGTGAGATGGACTGAAAAATATGGAAAAACAGTTCCTATATATGGCGGGAACTGGAATGTTAGTGAAATATATTTTGAAGTTTTTATGAGAGGGATAACATATGAATAGAAATAAATTATTGATTGCTCTACTGACTATTACGGCATTACTAACTGCTACTCAAATGGTTAGTGCTGTCCCAGCAGAACCTAGAACTCATAACTTAACTCAGCCAGATGGATCAATAATTCAAGCAAAATTAGTAGGTGATGAACGGTTCTATGTATGGGAAACTACAAATGGTTACACCATTCTTAAAAATAAAGACGGTTATTGGGCATATGCTATTAAGAAAGATGGTAAATTAGTTCCAAGTTCATATGTTGTTGGTAAATCCAATATGAACAAATATGGTGCAAAAGAGTACGACATATCTCAAAACTCATATGATCTTACTAGACTAAATATTCAAAAACATCTACGCCCAGATAAAGATGTTATTGAACAAAATACATTTAAATCTCTTTCTTCATCAATAAGCACTCAAACAAATTATCCATTAAAGTCATCAGCACAATTAACACCGTCATTAATAAATGGAACACAAAAAGCCATAGTAATTTTAATAGAATTCCAGGATGTAAAACATAATCCTAATAATACTCCAGCATATTATGAAAACATGTTATTTAATAAGAGTAATAACCTTAGTATGAATAGATATTATAATGAAGTTTCCTACGGTAAAGTAGATGTAGTTGGAAACGTGACTTATGTCTGGGTTACAAGTCAATATAATATGTCCTATTACTGGGATGATTATTATTGGTACATAGATGCCAAAAATGGTCCAATATATGAGCTCGCTAGAGAAGCTGTTCAGTTAGCAGACCCATATATTAATTTCTCGCAATACGATACAGACGGGGACACTATTGTAGATCACCTTATAATAATCCATGCAGGATATGGACAAGAATTCAGTGGTAATAGTAGCGATATATGGTCACATAGATGGGTAATCCCTAATTGTACAACAGACGATGGAGTTTCAGCGTATGGATACACTATGCAATCTGAATATTCTCCAATGGGTACCTTTGCCCATGAATTTGGTCATGATCTCGGATTACCTGATTTATATGATAAAGATGGTAGTTCTTCAGGTATTGGAAAATGGGGATTAATGGGCGCAGGTAGTTGGTTGGGTAATCCATCCGGAACTTACCCAGCACATTTATGTGCATGGTCCAAGTATTTACTTGGATGGGTATCACCTATCTCAATAAATGGAACACAACACATTGAAATACCAGCGGTAGAATTGAACGACACTGTGTATATGTTGCTGGATAATCCATTTGGCCCTACTGATTGGGATATGTTTGGCAATGGAGTTGGCGAATACTTTTTAATAGAAAATAGACAAAAAATTGGATTTGATTCGTATCTTCCAGGTGAAGGGTTATTAATTTGGCATGTTGATGAGAGTGAACCAGGTAATTATAATGAAACCCATTATTTAGTAGACTTGGAAGAGGCTGATGGATATCAGGAATTGGAAAATGGATACGACAGGGGAAGCAGCACTGACCCTTGGTATTCAAACTTAACAGGATTTACCGATGTATCGAATCCAAATTCAAATTTATACGATGGAACGAATAGTGGTGTCCGCGTAACTAATATAAGTGATTCAAGTGTAACAATGACTGCTGATTTAACGGTTTCATCCAATATTACAAACACATCCACGGGTCCTACCTATATAAACATGCTACCTTACGTGATTGACACATCAGGATACTATATATTGAACATAAGTAGCACAGGTATAAACAGTACTGCCATAACAATAACCGCTAATGATGTTGTACTAGACGGAAATGGACATGTTTTAGAAGGAATGGGGATTAACACCTCGTCCATATACTGGGAGTATCAGGAGGGTTACCTGGGTTATTCAGGAATCGATATTAGATATTGTAAAAACGTAACTATTAAGAATTTGGCGGTAATGAATTGGAGTGTAGGAATTGATTTTTATGGTGTGGATAATAGCAAAATAGAAAATATAACTGTAAGCTCAAATGATTGTGGAATATCCCTCTGGGGTTCAAACAATAATACGCTAAGAAATAATACGATGAACAATAATACTTACAATTTCATGTCGTGGAGTTGGGAAGGATATAACGATATAGATACATCAAATACCGTAGATGGAAAACCAATATACTACTTGGTAAATAAATCAAATCTTACCATAGATTCTTCAAGTAATGCTGGAACGGTTTATTTGATAGATTGTAAAAACATAACTGTTAAGGATCTGCATTTAGCGCATAATGGATTTGGATTAAAGCTTTTAAGAACAAATGATTCAAAAATAGAAAATATAACTGTAAGCTCAAATGATTGGGGAATATTCCTTGACTGGAACTCAAATAATAATATATTAACAAACATAACTGTAAGCTCAAATGATTGTGGAATATCCCTCTGGGGTTCAAACAATAATACGCTAAGAAATAATACGATGAACAATAATACTTACAATTTCATGTCGTGGAGTTGGGAAGGATATAACGATATAGATACATCAAATACCGTAGATGGAAAACCAATATACTACTTGGTAAATAAATCAAATCTTACCATAGATTCTTCAAGTAATGCTGGAACGGTTTATTTGATAGATTGTAAAAACATAACTGTTAAGGATCTGCATTTAGCGCATAATGGATTTGGATTAAAGCTTTTAAGAACAAATGATTCAAAAATAGAAAATATAACTGTAAGCTCAAATGATTGTGGAATATCCCTCTGGGGTTCAAACAATAATATATTAACAAACATAACTGTAAGCTCAAACGATTACTGTGGGATACTCCTTGACTGGAACTCAAACAATAATATATTAACAAATAGCAATATAACGAATAATTGGCATGGTTTGTACATTGGATGGGATTCAAATAATAACACAATTATTTCAATAACTTCTTGAACAATTCAGCGAATATATATGCAAACTATTATTCAATAAATAGATTTTACTCACTGGATATGGTTAATTACACCTATGCTGGAAAATATTTCACAAACTACTTAGGAAACTACTATTCAGATTACAATGGAACAGATAATGATGGAGATGGAATTGGGGACGCACCTTACAACATTTCAAACAACTATTATTATTTAATAAATAATCATATAACCAAAGACACAATACCGCCATATATTGAAAATAAATTTAATGCATATGGGTATACAAAACATATATTATCGAATGCTTCAAACTCAATAGTTGAGTATCCAATAGACAACTATCCGTTAATTATGCCGGTAGAGAATTATACGATCGGAAATATTGTCGAAACTACAAATACAACAAATCAACACATCGACTTGTTAGGAAACCTAACTTATAGAATTATAAACGAAACAGAAAATATAACGACCTTTGAAATAACATTAATAGTAATAAATGATGGAAACTCGACTAGTAACGAGTTTAATACAACGATTTATGTAAACAATAACTCAATAAAAACCGAAAGATTATCATTAAACGCAGGAGAATCAAAAGAAATTAAAATCAACTATACAACAAATTTAACAAATAATATTGAAATAAAAGCAATCATTGATACAAATAAAGAAGTTGATGAAGTTGATGAAAATAATAACATTATCATAAAAACCATAACATTCCCAGATGTTGGAATTACATGGGCATACATGCCAACAGCAGTAAAAATAAATGAAACCAAAGATTTAAGATTTGATTTAAGAAAAGATGGCTATGGAACTGTTGAAGCAAACTTAACAGTAAAATTAGACGATAAAATAATACACAATGAGAAAATAACATTTAATGAATGGTATCACGATTATAGATACCGAGAACTACCAATAACATTTAACGAATCTGGAGCTCATAACATTACAATAACCATAACTCCAATAGGGACAAAAGACAGAAATATGGCAGATAACACAAAAACTATAAGTGTTACAGTAAAAGAGGCAAAGGCAGATATTGAAAAAGTTTATGGATTACCATACAACAATATATTAAAGGCGGATGGAGAGTACTGGATAGATGTTCGCTACAATGTCTCAGTTCCAAGTTACTATACAATTAAAATAAACACGACAAAAGGTATCCAAATAATTGGGGATTCTGAAAAAACAAGATACACTTGGAGACATGGATGGACATACTTCAAAATAAAAGCAGTGGATATTTCAAACAATGAAAGTATATCAATAGAGATATTTGACCATAACAACAAATTATTGGCAAATGAAACACTGACTGGTATAAAAATAACTGACCATCCAGTTGAAATTAAATATTCAAACATAACTTACACAAATTCATCAGCGAATTTAACATTTAGAGTATTCAATACAACAGAATACGATATCGATAGGCATGTTGAATATGTGGTAATGATTGGGGAACAAGGAAGGGTTTTAAAAGGAATTGAATATCTTACAGGATATCCACACGGATGTATTGAGCAAACAACATCACCAATGGTTGCATCCATCTATGTTAAAAAATACTGTGATCAAAACAACATTTCAACAACCATTGACTTTGGTTCTAATGTAAATAATGGAATTGAGAGATTAACAACCGGAACCAATAAACCAGAAGTAATCTCAAGTTATGAATACGCATGGGGACTTTGGGGAGCATCATATCCAAATCCAATCCATACAGGTTACGTGTTATATGGATTAACCACTGCAAAAATGAATGGTTATGATGTAAATATGACCCATATTGAAAATGGAGCCAGATATTTGGTAAATTCACAAAATGATGATGGAAGCTGGAACACTGGTTGGACATACTATATGAGAGATGAATATTCAAGCAATGCATTAATAACAATAAGTTTGGCACAAACATACAACATAACAACCAATGAAACCCTAAAACAAGAAATATTCAATGCAACAAACAAATCAGTAAGATACTTAATCAGTCAAACTGTCTATGAAAACAACATCTACGACTTAGGATTCAAAGCATGGGCATTATCAGAAGCATACAATATGGGAATTAACGATTCAGAAGTTAAAGAAGCATTAAACGAAACAATCATTGCGATAGGTAACTGGAAAAATGAACATAAGAATGATGAAGCCATCTCATTATTCAGAGGAACTTCAAGCTACAGCGTCTATGGTGTTGCATCAGAAAGTATTGCAGTAGCTTCAATTGGATGTCAAAAAGCAAATGGCATTATAAACAACAGTGAATATGGAACACTAAACAGCATGCTAATAAACATATACAGTAGATATGGAGGTTCAGGTTGGGGTTCAACAAAATCCACTGGCTTAGCATTAAGGGCATTAACTGAATCAGGAACTGCAACAAACACCAACAATATCCAAATAACGGTAAAAGTTGATGGAAACGAAATAAATACAATAACTGTAAATGCAACAAATCCAAAATTCGTAGGAAAATACTACAACAACACACTCTTAACAAGCGGGAAACATGAAATAGCATTTGAATTTAGTGGAAGTTCCAAGATATTATGTGGAGCTCTAGTATCACAAACAACACCATATTCAATAGCAATAAAGAGTGATGGTAAGGATTATATCGACCCATTGGCAGAAGACTTTAACCTAACAATAACAACAACGAAAGCCATTGTTGGTAGGGAATTTAATGCAACATTTACCATAACTAACAAAGCTACTGAGCCTATTGAAGTAGGAATTATAAAAGTAAAATTACCAAAAGGAATGAATTACACAAACATGACAAAATACATGAATGAATCATATAGTATTAGCTTCAACTCAACAACAAATGAAACAACACTATACATCTATCCTGAAATAGTAAAGGCATCAAGCAGTTTATCAATAACAATTCCATTAAATGTAACAGAAGAAAATGCGAACGATATTGAAGCTGTATTCTACCCAATGTATAATGAAGAAACAATAGCTCCAGCAAAAGCAACAACAACCGTAATCCCAATAAGAAAAATGAATGTAGCACTTCCAACAGGATGGGTAATGGATGTTGAAGAAAAAGAAGATAAAACAATAATAACCATTAAATAAATATTTTCTTTTTTTAAATTTTGAGGTGAAATTAATGAAGTATATTATATTGGGAATGATGCTTTTATTATTGATTCCAGTGGTTGTAGGGGAGGTTAGAGAGATACCTCAAGGGAATGTTGAAATAAATATAATCCAATATAATGTATCGTTCAACTACACGCTTGAAGAAAATAAAAACCTAACAATATTGGAACTAAACACTTCAAAAGAAAGTGATATTGTAGCATATTTTGATAATGAGCCATTATTTTCATATGAAGTTTCTAATGATTCATCAACAAAGACGTATAACACCCATTTATTAAATGGAACAATTGTAATAGCGGGAGTTAATGCATCAAATTATAATAAAATTGAAGGAACCGCAAATTGTACTTTTATAGGATGGAATAAAACACTTGGATATGCATTTTTCTTATTTGATAATATCGGAGAATCAAAATCAGGAATTATTAAGTTAAAATATGAAGAACCACAAGCACCAACAAACGACAACACACCTCCAACTGGTTTTTCAGGTGGTGGGGGTGGAGGAGGTGCTGCTCCAGAGACCCCAACCTACGAGGGGGTATCAGAAGAGATAAAATCCATTAAGATAAAAGAATTCGTATTTAACGCAAAAATGATAGCAGGAAACAATATCGATGGAAATTTCTCAAAAGGACTCAAAAACGCAACAGAATTAGTAAATAAATCACTTGACATAAAAGAAGACTGCATCTTAGTTGGAGGACCTGTGGCAAACCCGCTGGTTAAAAAATACGCATGGACCTTTAAAGTAAAAGTAACCAATGACTATCCAGGAGCTCACAAAGGAGTGATACAAAAACAGATTATTAATGGGCATACTGTAGTACTCCTAGCAGGTTCTGACAGATGGGGGACAAAGGCAGCAGTTGAATACTTCAAAACTTTAGATGATATTCCAGACGAACCTATAATCGTAGAATGGAAGGATGGAAAACCTGTTAAAATAGAATAAATATCTTATTTTTCTTTTTGTATTTTTATGTATTTTAAAGTACTATTGTAATTTATAAATAATGTGTTGTTATATTATTATAAATTTAACTTTAACGTAGTTAATTTTTGGCAAATATGGTGAAATTATGGCAAAGTTTATAATGGTTGTAGGTACTTCCTCAAACAGTGGGAAGACTGTACTGGTTTCAGCATTATGCAGGTTGTTGGCAAATAAGGGGTATAAAGTAGCCCCTTTTAAATCTCAAAACATGAGTTTAAACTCAAGGGTAAGTGTTGAAGATGGTGAAATAGCAGTTGCCCAATACACTCAAGCAAGAGCTGCAAAAACCGAACCTTCCATCCATTTCAATCCGATACTTTTAAAACCAAAAGGAAATTTTGTGTCTCAAGTTGTGGTCCATGGAAAGCCTTACAAAGATATGGATTATAATGAATATAGAAAAAATAAAGATTATTTTTTAGATAAGATAACGGAAAGTCTCGAATATCTAGATAACAATTACGACTATGTGGTTATGGAGGGAGCAGGGAGCTGCTGTGAAATAAACTTACTTGAAGACGATATAGCAAACTTAAGGGTGGCTGAAATTGTAGATGCCGATGCTATTTTAGTTTCTGACATCGATAATGGAGGGGTTTTTGCATCAATCTATGGAACGATTGAATTACTACCAGAAAACTGGAGAAAACTAATAAAAGGGTTTGTAATAAATAAATTTAGGGGAAATGTTGATGTTTTAAAAAGCGGTTTTAAAAAAATAGAGGAGCTCACTGGCATACCTGTTTTAGGTACGATACCTTACGACGAAAGTCTAATATTACCTGAAGAAGATAGTCAGGCACTACAAGGTAGAAAGGTTTTCGGCAATTCAGAAAGCCCTATAGAGGTTAACGTCCTAAGATTTTCAAAAATTGCCAATTTCACAGATGTTGACCCTATTTCAAACGATGTATTGGTAAAGTTTATAGATTTTAAAGAGAACATTACTGGAGATATTTTAATACTTCCAGGAACTAGATGTTCAACTGTTGAGATGTCCTTAATTAAAAAATACGGCATGGATGAAAAAATCTGGGAATTTATAAGGAATGGGGGTATAGTTTTAGGTATCTGCGGTGGTTATCAGATTATGGGGAAGAAGTTAATCGATGAAAAAAACACGGAGGGCGATGTTGGAACAATTGAAGGTCTTGGTATCTTTGACCTAGAAACACACTTTGGAAACGAAAAAGCCATTAAGAACTCAAAGGGAATTTTAAAAATAGATGATATGGAAATTGAAGTTTCAGGTTATGAACTACATGAAGGAATCACCACTTCAAAGGAGGAACCACTTATAAAACTTTTTAAAGGATTTGGAAATAATGGGGACGGTTTTGACGGTGCGGTGAAGAGAATAGGTGAATCTTACGTAATTGGAACTTACTTCCATGGAATTCTAGACAACTATCGATTTAGGAATTATTTGATAAACCTTGCGATAAAAAAGAAATACGAGTCCAATGGCTCCAATAAAGACTTTGAACTCCTTGAACATGACAGCTACAAGGACACCTTTGAAAAGAACATGGATAAGTTGGCAAAAATAGTTAGTGAAAATGTAAACTTGAGCAATATTATTTAACACTGACAAAATTTAATTAAATTATTTATATGTAATTTTTTAAAATAGAAAAGAATTTATTTATTTTATTCGGTAATAGGTACGAATTTATAACCGTAGCTTATTATTCCATCCTTACCATCTTCTTTTATTCTCCTAAATGCTGCTTCCACGGGTATTCCAATAGATATCTTATTAATATCACAATCCACTTGAGCTGTTACTTTAGGGCCCTCTTCCAACTCAACAATTGCTATTACATAGGGCGTTAATTTATTGAACTCTTTTGGCGGTGCGTAAACTATTGAGTAGGTGTAAATCTTACCTTTTCCACTTAACTGAAATTCTTCCAATTCTCCTTTTCTTCTACAGTCTGGACATACGGTTCTTGATGGGAAGTAAACCTTACCACAGGTTTTACATCGTGTACCTATTAAGTTATACCTTTCTTTCATATGCCTCCAGGATCTCACTACCATTATTTCACCAGAAGTATTTTATTGTTATTTAAATCTATTTTTTTTATCTCCCCTTCGAATTCCTTAGTATCTCCAAATAAATCAATCGCTATTATTTTGTCCTCTTTTTTTTCAACTAGCAAGACGTCTTCCATAACGAGTTCATCGTTTAAATATAAGTTAATATTGCACATGATATCACTTTGTGTTTATCTCTTGTCTGAGAGTAAATGAACACATACGGTTCCCCCAGTACCTCCAACATTTGCTGCAATACCGTATCCATTTTTAATTGTAGCCTGTCTATCCTTACATTCTTTATCTTGCTTTAACTGCCAGTATAATTCCCCAACTTGCCTAATTCCAGTGGCACCAAGTGCGTGACCAGCTGCCTTTAAACCACCACTTGGGTTTACAGTTACAAAGTCGTCGTAATCTATTCTTATTTTTCCTTCATCAATTACTTTTCCAGCATCTCCCTTTTTACAGAATCCTAAATCCTCTACTAAGATTAAACCATTTATTGCAAAACAGTCGTGAACTTCTGCAACATCTATTTTTTCAGGAGCTATTTTAGCCAGTTTGTAAGCCTTTTCAGACGCTACTTTTGCAGCGTTTAAAGTTGTCATATCTTCCCTATCGTGTAAAGCTATTGTATCTGAAGCCTGAGTTGAAGCTTTTATATATATAATTTCATCCTTAGGGGCAAATTCTTCAGCTTTGTCTGCGTCACATACAATAAGAGCAGAAGCTCCATCAGAAACAGGTGAACAGTGCATCAATGTAAGTGGATCTGCTACAGGTGATGCATTCATTACCTGCTCAAGTGTAGTTTTAAACCCAAATTGGGCATACTTATTCTTTGTAGCGTTCTCGTGAGCAATAACACTCCACATTGAAAGTTCTTCAATAGTTAAGCCATATTGGTACATATATCTCCTTGCCATCATGGCATACAATGATGGAAATGTAGCTCCAAAGAAAGCTTCCCATTCCTGATCAGATGCTGAAGCTATCGCTGCAGTTGCATCTTCAACATCGGTCATTTTTTCTACTCCACCTGCTAAAACTACATCATGGTGACCACTCGCAACAGATAAAACAGCACTTCTTAAAGCCAAACTACCTGAAGCACATGCTGCCTCAACTCTTGTACATGGAACTGGATTAAGTCCTGCATGATCTGCGATTAATGATGCAATATGTTCCTGACCTACAAAGAGCCCGCCACTCATGTTACCTATGTACATGGCGTCAATATCGCCTCCATCTACATTTGCATCCTTTATTGCCTTTACACCAGCTTCAACAATTAAATCTCTAAATGAGTCTTCCCAGAGCTCTCCAAATTTAGTTTGCCCATAACCTATAATTGCAACATCTCTCATTTTTTCACCATATATTATTTAAGCCATCCGCTAGGTTAAAGTTTAATTAAATTTTAATTTTCCCCCTGTATTTGACATAAACTGCATAATCAATGTATTTTTTCCTGTTTAACAAATCCAATGTTTTAGGTGCTTTATCCACCACTTCTTTTATCCTTTCAGTTACCGTGATGTCAAATGCATCACTTCCTGCACCACTACCATAGGATACAGCGAGAATTCTTGCTCCTTCCTCTGCATGATCCAATATGTTTGACAACCCCAGTGGAACAGCTCCTGAGTATGTATTACCTAAGTAAGGAGTTAATAAACCGTATTTGTACTGTTCATTTGTAAATCCAAGAGATTTAGCAGCTTTTATGTAAAACTTCCCATTAGGTTGATGGAAAACACAGTAGTCATAATCTTTTACTGTAGTTCCCATTTTTTCCATTATTCCCTTTGCTGCATTTAAAACGTGTTTGAAGTAGGCTGGCTCTCCTGTAAATCTACCACCATGTTTTGGGTAAGATTGTCCTTCCCTTCTCCAGAAATCGGGAGTATCTGTTGTATATGAGTAGGTGCCATTAAAAACGGCAATCATTTCGTCCTTTTTATTTCCGATTATGTACGCTGCACCACCAGCTGAAGCTGTATATTCAAGGGCATCTCCCGGAGCTCCTTGAGCAGTATCTGCACCTATTGCCATACCATATTCTATAAGTCCACTACCAACTAAGCCCATACACATTTGAATACCTGCAGTTCCTGCCTTACATGCAAATTCTAAATCCGCCGCCGTAAGATCAGGTGTGGCACCAATAGCTTCAGCAACTGTTGCAGAAGTTGGTTTAACTGCATAAGGGTGACTTTCGCTACCTACATATACAGCACCTATTTTTTCAGCATTAATCCCTGCTCTTTTTACAGCATTTCTTGCAGCTTCAACTGCAATTGTTGCGGTGTCTTCATCTGGAGATGGGACACTCTTTTCATTAACTACCAGCCCTTTTTTAATAGCTTCTGGATCTTTTCCCCACACCTTTGCTATTTCTTCAACTTTTATTCGATATTTTGGAATATAGCTTCCATATCCAACAATCCCAATATCTTTCATTAACTCACCTTCTAATTTAATAACAAAATTATAAATAAATTTAATATCACTTTGTGATAAACAGTATAAAAATATATTATTTAATTATTATTTAATTTCATTGAGTTTTCCTAAAAGTTCATCAACTTCTAAATCTGTAACTAGAAGTGGTATGGCTTGAATCTCAGCTAGTTTTAAGGCCAGCCTATCCAATTCAGAAACACCTTGAAAAATAACAACTCTTGGTTTTATGTTACTTACCCTTATGGCAACCATTGGACTCCTTCCAGAGGAAACTTCTGTAAAAATTAGCGCCCTTTCAGTTGTCCAACCGTATAAATTTAAGAAATCTTGACCATCCATTTCTAAAATTGCCTTTATACTATCAACAACAGTATGGCCAAATATTTGGTTATTTAAGTTCTCTCCATAGATTACTTCCGCATCAATTGTATCTAAAAGGTCTCCTATAGTTATCGGGCTAGCGTATTCCCTAATATTGAGGATGGCTTTCATCGAAGATGGCACATTTAATATCCTCTTCAGAGCTCTTACCATGTGCCCTCCGTTTTCTTTGTCAACCTCAATTAAGGCATTTACATATTTCCTTACCAGATTTACCCCGGGATTTTTTCTCCTACCTACTTCATAGTCACTTATTACAGATGGAGATACTCCCAGGTATCTAGCCATTTCTATTTGAGGTATGCTAAACATCTCCCGCCATTTCTTCATGGCTTTTCCAATGTCTTCAGATAATACAATGTCTCCGATTATATGTAACGCTATTTTTTCCATACTTTTTATTCTAATAACCTATTATAAAAACGTTTCGATTTTATCGTATAGTCATTCGTCATACGTCGACATCGAGGCAACCTCAGATTTCGTCGAGTAGATAAAAAAGGAAAATAAATTAAAAAGTAAGTTATAATAAAAGAAAATTAAACATTTAAATTGGTTTCTCTGTCTGTTTTTTCATATATTCCTACTAACTTAGCATACTTTTTAATGGATTCTTCACTTATCTTAACGCCTTCATGGGACTTCTTTAAAATGTAAGGATAGCCTGAAATAGATATCTCCCTAAGACTTGAAAAGAACTCTTCATTTAGTTTATCAAATGACGTAATTCCTATAACCCCACTATTATCTTCCAATCTAGCAAATTGATAATACAAGCTATCAATTGTCTGACCAAAGGTGTTTAGATATTTAACACTACTATACGAATTGCTATTTACTTCGTCATCTGCTAAATTCAAAGGTTTTGTGTATCCAATTCCCCTGCAATTCTTTGAAAATATGGCTATATCCGGAACCAGTGATTTTTCTTTTTTAAAATAGGCGTTCATCTTTGAAGTTTTTGATATTCCTACAATTTTTTCACGATAGTTCTTTAAAAGTTCCATCAACAATATAAGATACTCCAACTGCTCCAGAATAATTATTTTTTGGTCGTCAGTCTCTCCGTAATCAATTGTAGGGAGTATCATACTGTTATCCAAATCTTCTAAGATTTTATTTTTAATTTCCTTGCCGTAGTCCTTGTAGTACTTAAATATACCATCTTCTACCTTCTTACCTTCAGTTATAGATCCATAGGTATGAGTTTGGATCAATAGAGAGTACAAAGAACCATCAAAGAGATAATAATCAATATCATTATTTTTTAAATTCCAAAGGGCAGTTTTTAGTTCCATGTTTAGCATATAAAGCCTTAATCTATCTGAAACGTATTTGTACGGTAGGATAATATCTGCGTCCCAGTGTGATAATGATTCCTTTATTTTCTTTCCAGGTTCATGGATATAGGAGACCGTTCCAACAATATAAAGGCAATAACCAATATAGTCTATTTTATTGAAACTACCATCCCCCCCTGCAAACACGCAGCTCGAAGGATTATTAAAGTTGCAAGGTATCCAGTAATTTTCATAATCAAAATCCATATTTATGTTACTTATTTTTTTAGATATTGTATCCTTTTTCCCCATCAAATATGAAAAATCCATATGGGCACCCCAGTTTAAAGTGTTAACATATAGAACAACCATAATATAAGATTTAACGATTTTTATATAAATTTATGAAATTGAGGTATGAAGATAATAATAATCTTAATTTAAAAGAGAATAACCAAATTAAAGAACTAAAAAAATAATAAAAATTTACTGTATTATTCCGTAACCTATTAATCTCCATCTTGATCCTACTCTTCTACTCAAAGCAACCCTGTCTCCCTTATCAGCACATACTGGAAGTTTTAACTTGATTTCTGCAATATCGTCTCTCGCAGAGGTTATAACCCCAACTGTTGTAGCGGTCCCGATGTTTAACATTAAAACTTCATTCGTTTTTAGGGGTTCTATTGCAAGTTCGTCCTTTGAACCAACAACTCTATCTAAAAGTTTGGTTTTTATTGTTATTTCATCAAGTGTTGGTGGTAATGTACCAGGTTCTCCTGCAACACTTCCGCTTAATGCATCTGATTTTGTTAATGCAGGATCCAATTCAGTACCAACGCCGACTAAACCTCCTGGACAGGCTTTTTTAACTTTCTTTCCACCGACTCCAAGTGAAACGATTTTTGTAACTATAGGTTTCCAATATGTCTTATTTCCTTCTGAAACTTTAATTCCAGGCCTTATTTCAATTTCCTTTCCAACTTCTAAAACCCCTTGAATAATACTTCCTCCAATAACCCCTCCCTTCAAGCTTTTTATCTCAGAACCTGGCTTGTTTACATCAAAACTTCTTGCAATGTACATCCTTGGAGGCAAGTCTATGTCTTTTTCTGAGGTGTCTATTATATCTTCAATTGCCTTTAATAGAACATCCACGTTTGCTCCATGGTGGGCTGAAACAGGAATAATTGGTGCATTTTCCGCAACGGTACCTTTTACAAATTCCTTAATTTGTTTGTAGTTTTCCATTGCTTTTTCTTCATCCACTAAATCTATTTTATTCTGTACAATTATTACGTTTTTAACTCCTAAAGCATCTAACGCCATTAGATGTTCCTTTGTCTGTGGCTGAGGACATTCCTCGTTAGCTGCAATAACTAAAATAGCACCATCCATTAAAGAAGCTCCAGAAAGCATTGTGGCCATTAAAGTTTCGTGTCCTGGAGCATCTACAAAAGAAACCCTTCTTAAAACTTCGGTTTTTGAACCGCAAATTGGACATTTTGCCTGTACAGTATAGCACTCAGGTTCTGGACATTTTGGACATTTTTTTATCTCGCAGTCGGCATAACCTAATCTAATTGAAATACCTCTTTTCAACTCTTCGCTGTGTGTATCTGTCCAAACTCCAGTTAATTTCCTTGTTAAACTTGTTTTTCCATGATCTACGTGTCCTACCATTCCAATATTTACTTCTGATTGTTTAGCACATGCCATGATATCCCTCAATATATGTTTTACAATGCCTAAATTATTGTGGTGTGCAATTTTCATTTCCTTTGTAACCAAAGGTACCTGGAAGTGGACAACTTTTGCCCAACTAACTAATTGACATAGTATTTGACATATTATAAATCCAAAGATAATTATAATTATTCATTTTAAATTTTAAAAATCATTATTCATTGGAATTTCATTATATTATTTGTTTAGTATTATGCACACCATATTAATCGTAATTATAATAAAAAACGATCTAAGATTATATTCCCTTTATAGTTAATACTTTATATATTTTTATTACTCCATTAAATAACTTTCAAAATCGTGAAAAAAGTGCAAGTATTAAATTACAGAAAATAGAAAAAGATAACATAATATTAAATCGATTAATACAAACTTATTCAGATTGTGAAATTAATTCTGAGATTGGTTTTTCTCCGTATTCTACAACCTTCGTGTTTACTTGAACGATATCTGCGGATATAACATTTCCTCTTACGCTTTTTCTTCTTCTTATACCTTTGTCCTTTTGTTTGTATCCTGGACCTTTACTTAAAAGTACCCTTAACTTCATACTTCCATGGACATCATGTCTCATTGCAAAACCGCATTTGTCTGCTCCGCCTGTAATTTTCAATTTGTATCCTTCCAATCCTACAATAGAGCCGCTTATTTCATCACCAATTTTTTTACCTATTAAGGTATTGTCGTCTATTTCAAATTGGTATGATTTTGCTTCTTTTGGATCTGAAACCACTACTTTGAACTTTGCCATGTTTATTCCTCCTTTTTAACTACTATTGAATATAATTCAGTTTTTGAACATGTGTAGAATGTAAAACTTGTTGCAACAAACCGTTGACAACTCGGCGCTGTATTAAATATTATAATTCTCATGTTTCCATTTCGTTACCCGTCTTTAGATCTATTATAAATTATCATTTTTATACTTTTTCATACAATCTCTAAAAAAGCCTTAAGAAACCAATGATACACATAAAATTAACGCACATAAAATAAAATATAGATTGAATAATTATAAATTATTTGAATTTTATTTAAATAAAATAAAAAGAGTAAAATCTAAAATTAGATTTTTAAGTATGCTGTAGTTTCCCAGTCGGTTACTGAAGTTCTGAAGCTGTCCCATTCTGCGTTTTTGATTTCTAAGAAGCTTTCGAATATGTGTTTTCCTAATGCATTCTTCAATACATCGTTGTTTTCTAATTCATCTAAAGCAGCTTTTAAGTTAGCTGGAACTGATTCAATTCCAAGTTCTTTTTTCTCAGCTTCACTCATTGCGAAGATGTTTCTTTCAACTGGTTCTGGTGCGTCTAACTTGTTCTTTACACCATCTAAACCAGCAGCGAGCATTACTGTGAATGCTAAGTATGGGTTACATGATGGGTCAGGAGCTCTGAATTCGATTCTTGTTCCTTTTCCTCTAGCTGCTGGAACTCTGATGATAGCACTTCTGTTGCTGTTTGCCCAAGCAATGTTTACAGGAGCTTCGTATCCAGGAACCAATCTCTTGTAGGAGTTTACGGTTGGGTTTGTAATAGCTACTATAGCTTTAGCGTGCTTTAAGATACCTGCAACGTAGTTCATACAGGTTTCACTTAATTGGTATGGAGCGTTTTCATCGTAGAATGATGGTTCTCCGTTTAACCATATACTTTGGTGGCAGTGCATACCGCTTCCGTTCATTCCGAAGAATGGTTTTGGCATGAATGTAGCTTTTAAGCCGTGTTGTTCAGCAATTGTTTTAATTGTTGTTTTGAAGGTTATTACACTGTCTGCTGTTTTAAGAGCATCGTCGAATTTAAAGTCCACTTCATGTTGTCCAGGAGCAACTTCGTGGTGGGAAGCTTCTACATGGAATCCTAAGTTTTCAAGTGCAAATACTATATCCCTTCTGATGTCTGGAGCTTCGTCCATTGGTTCTAAATCGAAGTATCCACCATCGTCTGCAGGTATGTACTTGTGTGGGTTGTGTGGGTCTTTTTTCAATAAGAAGAATTCTGGTTCAGGACCTACAAAGTATTCTCCGTTGAATTCTTTTTTGAATTCTTCCATAACTCTCTTCAAGCATCCTCTTGGGTCTCCTTCGAATGGCTTACCCTTTGTTGTGTAAACGTCACAGATAACTCTTGCAACTGATTTTTCTGAAGGTCTCCAAGGGAGTACTGAGAATGTTGATAAGTCAGGTTTTAACATCATGTCTGATTCGTTAATGCCTACGAATCCTTCAATTGAGGAACCATCGAAGTATAAACCATTTTCTAAAACGTCTCTTAATTCTTCAATACCTTTTTCCCCAGCTTTTATAGGAAATGCCACGTTTTTTGGTACTCCGAGAATGTCTACAAACTGGAATCTCATGAATTTTACGTTGTTGGATTTTACATATTCCAATACTTGCTCCACAGTGCTCATTGTATACCTCCTCAAAAATATAATCGGAATTAGATTTCCGATTCTGAGTATATATATTTTACGGTTAGAATACCGCTAAACGAAACTTTTATTTAAAATTAAATAAGTCCTATATTATACTTTGTTTTAGTATGTTATATGATTATAGGTTTAAGTGTTAGGTGATCGAATGCTGGTAATTAGAAAAACTGAAAAAATAGAAGGAACTATAAATGCCCCTCCATCAAAATCATACACCCATAGGGCGGTGATATCTGCATCTTTAGCTGAAGGTACTTCAGAAATTAGCAGTCCTTTAGCCAGTGCTGACTGTTTATCATCTGTTCATGGATGTAAAATGTTAGGTGCAGAGATTGAACTCGAAGAAGAAAAATGGGTTATAAATGGGGGGAATCTAAAAACTCCTGAAAATATCATAGATATAGGTAACAGCGGTACCACTTTAAGAATACTAACTGGAATATCTTCTCAAATACCAAAAGGTTACACGATACTAACTGGCGATGAGTCCATAAGAAAGAGACCTATGGGGCCACTTTTGGATGCATTAGGACAGCTGGGCATCGAAGCTTTTTCTTCGAAATTAGACGGAACTGCTCCAATAGTGGTTAAAAGCGGAAAAATAAAAAATGATATTGTTAAGATAAGAGGTGACATGAGCTCCCAGTTTATAACATCTTTAATGATGACCTTACCATTCAGTGAAAAGGATTCAAAAATAGTTCTAACAACTCCTTTAAAATCAGAGCCGTATTTAAAAATCACAATGGATGTTTTAAGCAAATTTGGAATAAAAATAGATGAATTAAAAGAAAAGAACGAAAAAGGATTTTTCATAAAAGGAAATCAGTCATACAAACCTTGTAACTACACAGTTGAAGGAGACTATTCTTCAGCTTCCTACCTTGTGGCAGCAGGAGTTTTAATGAATTCAGACATAACTATAAAAAATTTATTTAAAGACTCTAAACAAGGGGATAAGGAGATAATAAATATTGTTAAGGAAATGGGGGCAGATGTCAAGGTTAATGACGATAAGGTTGTTATTAATGGACCATATAACTTAGAGGGAATAGACGTTGATGTGACCAATATACCGGATTTAGTTCCAACAATAGCAGTTTTAGGATGTTTTACAGAGGGAAAAACCACAATATATAATGGAGAACACGTCAGACTGAAGGAATGCGACAGATTACACGCCTGTGCAGTTGAATTAAACAAAATGGGAGCAAAAATAGAAGAAAAAAGAGATGGATTAATAATAGAAGGAGTAGGTAAGTTAAAAGGAGCAGAACTTGAAACTTATCACGACCACAGGCTTGTAATGGCATTTACCGTTGCCGGAATGATGGCAGAAGGTGAAACAATAATCAAAGGCGAGGATGCTGTTAAAATTTCATTCCCTAACTTTGTAGATACTATGAAATCTATCGGAAGTATGATCGTTTCACGAAGTTAATACATTTGTAGAACGACTTAATAATGAAAAAAGTATAGTCGTTTGCGCTATAACTACCAATCTTCAAGAATTAAGGTATAATTATTCTTTTTAAAATTTTGTTGTGGTTGAATAAGTGCAAAAATTCCGAAAACGACCATGCATGTTAGCGAGCTCCCAACATCCATAAACTTTTTTTATTTTCATAACGATACTTAGTCATGACTATATACCTTTATTATACATGTTGACGGTGGTAGAGTGAAACTAACTAATTTTTTAAACTATCTAAGTGAGAACAATATAAAAAAGGCAGTTATTTTAAAAAGAGAGAATATAAATTATTTTTTAGAGAGGTATCCGCCTAATTTTTCAGTTTTAATCTTTGATGTAAAAGAGAATAGGGCAATTCTAAAAGTTCCAAAGTTGGACTATAGAATGGCTGAAAGTTATAAAACTAAACATTTGGATATTGAATTATTTGAAAAATGGGAAGAGGTATTTAATGGCTGTGATGGAGTCGAAGAAACTCTTCCTATTAGATTTTTAAAATATCTGGATAAAAACTACAAAATAGTATCCGATAAAATAAACGAGATGAGAGAGATAAAAAATAAAAGAGAAATAGAGCTCATCGAAAAGGCTGCAAAAATTAGTGATAAAGCAGTTGAATATGTCATGGATCTCGTTGAAAATTCAAACAAACCAATCACTGAAAACCAGCTTGCCGCAGAGATTGAGTATGTCATGAAAAAAGAAGGAAGTATTAAACCTTCATTCGATACCATTGTTATATCCCATAAAAAAACTGCATTCCCCCATAGCATGCCGTCAGATGACACAGTTAAAAATATTCTCTTGATGGATATCGGAGCTACTTTTGAAGGTTACTGCTCAGATATAACTAGAACCATCATTTTAAATCCGAAAAAAGAATATTTAGATGTTTACGATTTAGTTCATGGTGCAAAAGTTGAAGCTGAAAAAAATCTAAAAGAGGGAATTTCAGTTAAAAAACTTGACTCCATAGCTAGGGAGTATATGGGAGAATTCAAAGAATACTTTATCCATTCTTTAGGGCATGGTGTTGGCGTTGAGGTACATGAAAACCCATCCGTATCTTCAAGAGCTCAGGAGGATAAGGTTTTAAAAGAAGGGATGATAGTTACGATAGAGCCAGGTATTTATTTAAAGGATTTTGGAGTTAGGATTGAAGATTTGTATTTGGTTAAGAAAAATGGATTCAAAAAACTCAGTAATGCGAAAATATGGTCGTTCTGCGAATGAATGCATAGATATATAATTTAAATTTCAATTAATACTAACTTAATACTTACTTGGAATTTTTACAATATATATTGCAGAGCACTTTTATGTACTAATTTTTAATTTTTCTTATGTGTGGTACTATGGAGTATGATTTTAGACGGGAAAAAAAGTTTGGATATACCACTGGCTCTTGTGCTACAGCCGGAGCCTATGCCGGACTTTATTGTTTAAAAGAAGGAATTAAATTAGACCATGTGGAAATAATCAACTGTAAAAATGAGACTTTAATAATACCAATAGAAAAAATCGAAATAGATAAAACAAACAATAAATCCATAGTTACAGTTAAAAAATTTGCTGGAGAAGACATTGACATAACAAATGGTATTGATATTGTTGTTGAAGTAGAGCTCTCAAAAAATATGGAAAATGAAAAAATTAATGGAAATAATAATGATGGGGTTATTATATTGGGGGGTCAAGGAATAGGGACAGTCACAAAGGATGGATTACAAATAAAAAAAGGAGAACCTGCAATAAACCCAAAACCAAGGGAAATGATTAAAAACAACTTATCAAGACTTTTAGACGAAAACGAAAAAGTTGTTGTGAAAATTTCTGTTCCAAAAGGTGAAGAACTGGCGAAAAAGACTTTAAATCCAAAACTCGGCATAGTTGGGGGAATATCGATCCTTGGAACAACAGGAATAGTTAGACCTATGTCCAATGAGGCCTACAGAGAATCCCTTGTTCCGCAAATTGATGTAGCTCTTGCAAATGGTTATAAAAATTTAATTTTTACGCCTGGAAATATCGGAACAAAGTATGCAAAAATACACTTAAATGCAAATGACGACCAAATAGTAGAAGTATCTAATTTTTGGGGATATATGCTCGATAAAGCCGCTGAAAAAGGTGTTAAGGAAATAACCATATTTGGTCACTCTGGAAAAATAGTTAAACTTGCTGGAGGAATATTTGATACCCATTCAAAAGTTTCAGATGCAAGGAATGAAATATTAACCGCTTATTCTTGTATGTATATTAATGAAAAGGAGATTTTAGAGAAGATACTTTATTCAAATACAACTGAAGAAATTATATATATCTTGAATGAGAAAAAAATATTAAATAAAGTTTTTAATCGTATTGCAGAAAGGGTCGTAGAAAGACTCTCCAGCAGATGGGAAGGCATAACATTCAATTGCATAATTATAGACATGAAAGGAAATATACTCGGTAGATGTTAATTTTTATATTATAATTTTTGTATATTTTTGATAACCAACTATGATAGTTAAAAAACGTACGTCCATATTTTTAACAAGTATATATGGTGAAAATATGTTCAAAAAAATGATTTCTTTAATTGGGATTCTGTTGTTAGTTGGTACAGTTTATGGAGAAGCAATATACATAGGAGATTTGACAATTAAAGATAGTAATAATTATGAAACTACAAAACCATTTACCATAAATAAGGTTGAAAATCAAGCATATGATTTAAGTTTTGTACATTATGGGAATGTGGACAATATAACCGTGGTTTTATATTTAAATAATTATTCCATTTTTATAATAAAAAAAGATCACCTAATCAATTTTGGCAATAAAAATAAACCAACAATTTCAATAGATATAACTGATAGAATTGTAAATGGGAAAAATAATATTTCATTAAAGTTAGTGGAAGGTAATCCCGCAAAGAACCAGTGGTATAAATTAAATAGGATAACTATATCAACACAAAATCCGCCAATAAAGACCCCAGTACCACTTGGAGCAATTGCCATCTCCTTAATTGGAGTGTTGATACTATTGGTGAGACATCATGAAAATAACTAAAATATATCCAGCTTTAATACTGTTTTTCATTTTATTGAGTGGATGTATCGAATTTAACGATAGTAACTACACTAGCGACAGTAGTTATAGTAGCTATGACAAATATAATTTTATACAAACACACGAACACTTTTATGGGTCGGTTTATAGGGTTGTAGATGGAGATACCGTTTATGTAGTCGCTCCAAATGGGACAGAATATAAAATAAGACTTCTTGGGGTGGATACCCCTGAAACATACATAAAAAATAAACCTTATGAATATTTTATAGATGAAAACACTGCTATGACAGATATAAACTATCTAAAAGAGTGGGGTTATAAAGCTACAGACTTTGCAAAGGAAAATCTAGAAAATAAAACTGTAATCGTAGTTTTCGATAAACTATCCCCTAGAAAAGGGAAATATGGAAGATATTTAGCTTATATATTTATAAATAACACCACCTATGGGATTCAAAAACCGAAGGTTTTCGTAAATTTCAACGAAGAGTTGGTCAAAAATGGGTATGCCAGGGTTTATATAAGTAATTTTGAACTAAAAGATGTTTTTTTAGAGTATGAAAAACATGCAAAGTCCCAAAGAATAGGAATGTGGAACTGGAGTGGTGCAAATAACTAACTTCCAAATTAATTAGTATCCACTTCCTATTGTTCACATATATCCTTACCATGGGGGCACTTTTTAGGCCGGCCCATAAATTCATGCAGCCTTTCAATAACTTCATCAGAAACCGCATGTTCTATTTTGCAGGCCTCCTCCTGAGCATAATCCAAATCAAATTTAAGATATTCTGTAAGAAACGTTTCAATTATTCTGTGTTTCCGTATAATCTTTTTGGCAATTTCCTCTCCTTTTTTATCCAGTCGTATTCCCACATAGGGCTCGTAAATTATATACCCCTCATTACTAAGTTTTTTAGCCATGCTTGTAATTGCCGCAGGTTTTACATCCAAAATCTTTGCCAATTCCGTAGTCCTCACAGGTCGTCCGTTTTTCTTTATAAATATGCATATTTTTTCAAGATAATCCTCTATATTTGAAGAAACCATATTATCACCATGGGGAAAACTATATATATTTGTAAAATTATTTTATATTTAAATTTAAGTGAACTTAAATTATTTAAACATTGTTAATATATATAATTTTGGTTCTCAAGATAGAAGCAAATTCCTTTGAATTGAACAAAAATTTGAGATAATTTTTTAGCTCATCAACGAAGTTGGTGATTTGCTGAGAAACGAGAGAATTTAAAACCGAAGGTTTTAAGTCACCTTCACTTCGTTCGGGTGATTATATGAAGAGCCTTTTAGAAATGGGTCCAGGATCCTATACAATTGTAAAAATAGACAAACACTGTAGAAGATTTTACGAACTTGGAATAGTTCCAGGTAGTAGGATAACAGTTATATCATCAAATCAAAGGGGTCCAATTCTTGTAAGAATCGGAAATTCAAAAATAGCACTTGGTAGGGGTATGGCAAGAGCTATTTTTGTTGAATAGAGTATTGAAACATATGGATGATTATTGGTGAAATTATGGAAAAAAACGGAGTAGGAGGGAATACTACATCAGGAGCTATTGAGAAACTTTTAACCAAGGTTTCAAAATTAATTGTGGGGTATTCATGTTCATGTTGTTCACATAAGGATAAATGTGGTAAGAAACATTGGAAGGATGATAAACAGAGGTGAAATAATGTCTAAGGGACACGACACTGTGGCTCTATTAGGTCAGCCAAATGTCGGAAAAACCACCCTTTTTAATTTATTAACGGGAATGAAACAACGAATCGGCAATTGGCCAGGAGTTACCGTTGAAAAAAAAGAGGGATCTTTTAAATACAAAGATAAGGAGTTTAATGTCATTGATTTGCCGGGGATATATTCTTTAATGTCCAATTCAATTGACCAGAGAATAGCCCGAGATTTTCTAATGGAAAACGATGATTTAATAATAGTCGATGTTATAGACACTCCGAATATCAACAGGAACCTTTACTTAACAATACAACTCCTTGAGCTCGGAAAATCTCCAATAATTTGTTTGAACTTAATAGATGAAGCTGAAAAACATGGTGTTTATGTTAACTATAAGAAACTAAGTGAAAAGTTGGGTGTCCCAGTAGTAAAAACCTCTGGAAGACTTAAAATAGGTGTGGATGACCTGAAAGAAGAAATATACAACTACGAATTTAAAAAACCAAATGAAATAAAATACTCCGAACTTTTAGAAAGAAATTTAGAAAAGATAATTAAAAAATTGGACGAGCATAATTTAACTGATAAATTCAAATCAATCCCAAAAAGATGGGTGGCCCTTTCTTTACTTGAAAACGATCCAGAGGTAGTATGTGAATTTGAAAACGATAAAGAATTTTTGGATTTTTTAGATAAAATAAAGAGTGACATAGAAAATGAGATAAAACACGACGTTGAAAGCTACATTGTTGAACAAAGATATAGAAAATGTGATGAGCTCCTTGAAGATGTTTTAATAGACAGCGAAATATACGAGGATATAGACACAATAATACTACATCCAATTTATGGTTTTGTAATATTCGGAATAGTTATGTACACAATGTACAACTTCGTTTTTGGAGTTGGTGGTGTATTTTCAGAACTTATTGCAGCATTTTTTAAATATCTTGGAAATATACTAACAAATACACTCCCACCAGCTTACGTGGGGGTAGTAGTTGATGGATTGTTGAATGGTGTTGGCGGTGTTTTAGAGTTCTTCCCCCAGATACTTTTAATAATGTTCTCATTGTCTATCTTGGAAGATTGTGGATACCTATCAAGGGTGGCTGCCTTAACACACTCTTTAATGTCTAAGATGGGATTAGGCGGAAAGTCATTTATTCCGTTAATCACAAGTTTTGGTTGTAGTGTTCCAGGTTTAATGGCTACAAGGTTCATATCAAGCCATAAGGAAAGATTAATAACATTACTTGTAGCCCCATTGATCCCGTGTTCAGCCAGGTTTGTAGTTATTGGATTTTTAGCTTCAGTGTTCTTCCCAAACCATACAAGCCTATTTACTTTAGGAATATTAGCAATAGTATTTAGTTTATTGTTTGGGGTGTCATACTTATTCAGTAAATTCATAAAAGGAGAAACAGAAGATTTAATATTTGAATTACCAACCTATAGAATTCCTGATTGGAATAATATTTTAAAAATGACTTGGGAAAGAAGTAAAGAATTTTTAAAGAAGGCAGGAACCATCATAGCTGCAGGTTCTCTTATATACTATTGGATCTCAAACTACCCCTCCCCAGATGCAAGCTATGCCATGACTATTGGAAAGATGCTTGAAAGTATAACATTGTTGATGGGGTTGGATTGGAGAGCTGCAATTTCGTTGGTATTTGGGATCTTTGCAAAAGAACTTGTTATATCCACTTTGAATATCCTGTACAATGGTGATATAAGCACACACATGACCCCATTAAAAGCCTTTGTACTTACTATTGTGTCTGTACTCTATATACCTTGTCTAGCTACATTGGCTTCACTGTATCTTGAAACAAAGAGTCTAAAATGGACTTTATTTGGGGCGGGATACAATATATTACTTGCAACTGTAGTTGGGATTGTGATTTATAATTTAGGAAAGTTCCTTGGATTTTAAATTATAGAAAATTATTTTCTTTTTTCTTCATTAATCGATGGCTTTTTTAGTTCAAAATCTTTCCAGTACTTATATGTTGGCTGAACATCCAATTCTTTTATAAATCTTACCTGCTTGTCAATTTCATCTAATTGCCGAGTATATAATTCTTTAATATAGTCTTCCAATTTACGATTGAACGGCTTTGGAACTATTGCGACCTTATTCCACAAATCCAATTCTATAATACAGTCTGTTTTCTTCAAGCATATAGTATATTCACTAATTTCAATATCTCTCAACAGGTATAACAATTCCAGGTTATCCCTCATACTTTCATATCTTGCACGGGCGAGATCTTTATCTTTCAACCGCATTGCTTTAATTATATGAATTTTATTTATTTTTGTTATCAAGTCAATCCCCCTAGAGATATTTCATATAATTAACCCTAAAAATTATCCACTGAATAATATATATGGATATTCAATAAACGTTATTTAAATAATAACAATCAAAAAAATAGAAATAATAGAAAAAAGAGAAAAGAAGTAAAAAAGGATTTATAATAAATGGTTAGGTATTAAGTCTTTAGCAACTAAATCAGCAAGTGTTTCTCTTTCTCTTATTATGTAAACCCCTTCTTCACTGGTTAAAATCATTCTTGGTCTTCCTCTTGCATTGTAGTTGTTGGCCATACTTATACCGTATGCTCCAACATCCAATATTGCTAAAACATCGTTTACTTCTACTTTAGTTAATTCCCTATCTCTTCCAAAGACGTCTGAACTTTCGCACAATCCCCCAGCAATATTTAAGACTTCTTTTTCGCCTTCTCTAATTACACAAGGTGTTATTTCATGGTAAGCTTCGTATATTGCAGGCCTCATCATATCGTTCATTCCTGCATCTATCATAACCCATTTAGCAACTGGTGTTTCTTTTATGTGGTGAACCTTACCAAGTAAAACCCCTGCAGTAGCTACAATACTTCTTCCAGGTTCTAAAATTAAGTTTGGCATTTCAACTTTATCTTCATATTCGAGCATTGTATTTATTATTGCATCTGCCAGATCATTTTGTACAGGTATTTCTTTGTCTTTGCTGTATGGTACTCCTAAACCACCACCTAGGTTAACATCCTCTATTTCTATTCCTTCTTTTTTCAGCTCTACCACAAAGTCCATAACTTTTCTTGTTTCTTCAACAAATGGACTTATGTCTGTTAATTGGGATCCGATGTGACAGTGAACCCCTACAATTTTAATATTTTCCATTTCTGTAGCCATTTTAATTGCCTTCATGGCAATTCCGCTTCCAACGTCTAAACCAAATTTATTTTTCTTTAAACCTGTTGATATTTTTGGATGGGTTTTTGCATCTACGTTTGGATTTATCCTAAATGCAACATTGGCTACCTTTCCCATTTCTTTCGCAGTTTCATTTATCAACATGAGCTCACTTATACTGTCAACGTTGAAAGCCCTTATGTTTGTTTCAATTCCCATTATTATTTCTTCTTTTAGTTTACAGTTTCCGTTAAAGACGATTTTTTCTGATGGAACTTTTGAAAGTTTTGCAGTGTAGAGCTCTCCTCCACTTACAACATCAGCACCACAACCTAATTTCGAGAGTAATCTAGTTACAGCCAAATTTGAATTTGCTTTGTAGGCAAAGGCTATGATAAATTCTTTTCCTGTTTTTTCTTCGTATTTCTTAAATGCATCCATGTATCTTGTGTAGTTTTTTGTAATCTGGGTTTCACTCATAACATAGAGTGGTGTACCATACTTCTCAGCTAGTTCAGTGGCATCATGACCATCTATTTTTAAGTTTCCATTTTCTATCGTTATCATTTCATTCCCTAAGAACCTCATATTTTCACCTATAAATGTATTAAATTATGTCCTTTAAAAACTATTGGATTAACAAATATAGTAAGTAGTAACAATTAATAGTATTTAATATTTAATTTTATTTAATTTTAAATTAATTATTATAATTTATTTAAATTTTGAAGTTCTTTACAGATTCTGGTACCTTATTTTGAGGAATATTATAATGGAACTCCCTTGCAGATTCAAATATTTTTATACATCTATCCCCAAATCTCTCAACGTCTTTTAAAAACATTCCAAATTGTATGTAGTAGTTAATATCTGCTGATCCTCGGGATTCATCTTTAGATATTTTCTCCATTATTTCACTCAGTTTTTCATGCAGTTTCGTCTCCAATTCATAAATTTTAAATTCCATTTTTTTGTTTTCCAATAAATTCATAGCATTTATGAACATTTCCCTTATTATTTGGTAAATTTCAACAACATCCTTCATAATACTTGGTTTTATGTTTAATCCATTAACAATTTCTTCAGCTATGTTTGAAATATAATCCCCACATCTCTCAATATTTGATGCTATAAATGAAATTAACATAGCCTGCTCTGTTGGAAAGTACTTTAGAGCATTCATTTTGAGGACAAGATTAACCTCATCTTCCATTTTATTCAACGCATAATCCTGGAGAATTATGCCTTTAGCAGTATCTAAATCTTGATTTTCCAATGCCTTGAAAACTTTGTCTAAATTTTGCAAAACATTATATCCCATTTTCTCAAATATGGTCGAAACATCGTCTAAAAACTTATTAATATCTTGGTAAATACCCAATTCAGATAATTTCTCAACATCTACCACATAAGGATGCTTAACGGCACCATTTTCCATTAAAGGTTTTAAAAGCTTTGCAACATATCTCCTGCTAACATTCAGTTTGTTTGCAATGTCATCCTGTGTTTCAGGTTCTTCTTCTATTATTACTTTTATTATTGCAGCCAAAGTGGCCTCTTTCCCTCTTAACATACTATCCACACTATTTTATTTTATAGATACTATATACTATTCATCATTTATAGGACTTAAATACTTCACTTTTTAACTCATCGATTATTCTCTTTTTATATTCCAAAAACTCTAAACTGGTTCTTTTTCTAGGTCTTTCCAAATCAATATCAATTACACTCTTTATTTTTCCAGGTCTTGCAGTCATTATAATTACTCTATCTGATAAATAAATAGCTTCTTCTACACTGTGTGTAACAAAAACAACTGTTTTCCTATCCTTTTGCCATATTTTTAGCAGATGATCTTGTAGTATAGCCCTGGTCTGTGTATCGAGAGCTCCAAATGGCTCATCCATCAACACAATTTTAGGATCGTTTGCAAGGGTTCTTGCAATTGCTACCCTTTGTTGCATCCCTCCACTTAATTCATAAGGGTAGGCCTCTTCAAAACCTTCCAAACCTACCATTTTTATAAATTTCCTTGCGATATCAATTCTTTCAGATTTGGGCATTCCCTTAACTTCTAAACCAAATGTAACATTTTCTAAAACGGTTCTCCAAGGTAGTAATGTATATTGCTGAAAAACCATACCCCTATCAGCGTCAGGTTCATTAACTTCCTTATTCTCAAGTAGTATTTTTCCAGAGGTTGGAGTTTCCAGACCGGCAATCATTCTTAATATGGTTGATTTTCCACATCCACTGGGACCTACAATTGACAGAAATTCATTATTTCTGACCTTTAAACTAACATTATCCACTGCTAAAATCTCTTTTTTCTGACTAAAAAACTTTTTTGTAATATTTTCAAGTTCAAGTATTACCGCCATACATCCACCTTAATCCTATTTCATCATTACTTTCCATTTGAAGTATTTACATTCAATAAACCTAAGTCCTTTATCCAAAAATATGCCAATTAACCCGATAATTACCATAGATGCTACGACAACATCCATTCTACTCAAAGAATAAGCATACATAATAAGATAACCTAAACCGGCATCACTACCTGGCAGCATTTCAGCGGCTACAACACACATCCATGCAATACCAGCTCCGACCCTTAACCCAGTTAAAATACTTGGTGAAGATGCAGGGATTACCACTTTTAAAAGGATATCCTTCCCCTTTCCGCCTAATGTTTTTGCAGCTTCAATCATTATTTTTGGAACGCCTTTAACTCCAGCAATCGTGTTTAGTAATATAGGAAAAAATGCACCAATAAAAATAATAAATAACATTGATATCTCCCCAATTCCAAACCATGCAAGTGCAAGTGGAACCCAAGCCAGTGGGGGAATTGGCCTTAAAAGTTCTATTGGAGTATCTAAAAGTTCACTTATCAATGAGTAATACCCCATAAATATTCCCAAAGGTATGGCAACTACTGCAGATATCAAGAATCCTGACAAAACTCGTTTAATACTTACTATTGTATTTTCCACCAAGTTTCCAGTACCTAAAATTCCAACATAGGGATGCATTAAGATGTTAATAACATCCTCTACCCTTGGTATTATAACAGGATTATTTAGATAAATGGCTATTGCTTCCCATGTAAAAACCCCCAACAATGGTAAGAATAAATTCTTTAGAATTTTCATATCTATCACCTAGAAGCCGAGAACTACAACTAAAAAGTTTTCGCTCAATTCTCCTTTCATGAAATGTAATATTTCTGTATGATATTCTCGTATGATTATGGTTAAACAAATTTATATTATTTATTAATATTTTAACTACATTTGAGCAAAACTTAAATACTTTTACATATCCGGAAAAATCGTATATAAACATATATGGCGAGGAAAAAAAGAAGCATACAAGTTGGGGCCAAATATGAGGTATTTAGAATATATTTGATTATAATACCAAACAATAGGTGAATTACCCTCCCTTACGGAAGGGACTTCTTGCGGAATAAGTTAAAAAACTAAAAAGGATCAAAAAGTTATACTGCCTCCTATAAAGACTGGAATAAACCTATACCCATTATTAATTCAATATGGCAATTATAAATCTCGTTTCAGCTTTATCAAGTTCTTCTAAGGAGTTTCCTTCAATTAAGAACGTATTGTTATATTTTTCAATTGTTGCAGATCTATTACCTCTAACTATTTCAATAACCATAGTTTTATTACTGGCCTTAACTGCATTTATTTCATCTGTGTCGTTAAATATACTTTTATCGGTTATAACATGTGGATAATAATTATTAAGGAATGTTAACTTCATTATTAAATCGGTGACCGTTACACCACCCTCATTATTTGGCAGGGATTCGTTAAATTCTAGATATATTATTTTATGAGCCATATAGTAATTTTTTATATCACTGTCATTTGTGTTTATTAACACAGTGCTCATTGAGTTATTTATAGTAGTTCTCAATGGAACTGGAACGGTATTGTTTCCCAACTCCGCATATAAAGTACTACCATATTTTTCAAGGTTTTTGTCGCCATTATCCTTTACATCAATACATAAACAGAAAAAACTACTCAGGAGAATTAATAAAATTCCCAGTGTTATTTCTTTCATTATTTCACCGGAGTTTTTATTTCATCCAGCACCATTTCAGCAGCTTTATCAACGGCTTTTTTAACTTCTTCAGTTAATCCCATCTTTATTTCTGGTGCAGATACTTCCTTTGCCTGACATCCTATGATAACAACCTCTATTCCTTTATTGTGAGCGTCAATTAAGTAAGTCGATAATGGCATGTCGTGGGCATCGAAGTTGTACTTCTCAATCTTTGGGAGCTCCTCAATACTAACCTTCTTTAAAGTACCTGGTGTTAGTTTAAAATCTATGACATCAACAATTATTATCTTTTTAACTTCAGAGTCTTCATCCATTATAGACATTAGATAGTAAGGAGCTCCGGTACCTGCATCTATGATTCCAACATTTTCAGGTAGGTCCATTTTTTCCAGTTTTGAAATTACCTCATAACCAAATCCATCATCTGCAAATAGTAAATTACCACAACCAAAAACCAATATCTCCTTTTTTAAAGAACTAGGAACCAAATTATCACCATACAATAAGTTTTATCAGAATTTTTACATTTTATTTTTTAATATAACATGAACTATATAATCAGTGAATGTATAGTGGTGTGTATTACTTAACTAATTAATAACAGGTAAGTTTTATTTAAACATATAATAAACTGTTAAATTAAATTGAACTTATTTACTATAATATTAATTTACAATATTATTAATTAGTTCATTTAAAATTACACATTACTATAAAATATCATTTATTATAAATTACTACAGTATGTCGTGATTGATAAAAATAGGCTAATTATAATCGTTCTACAACATGTAATATTCTAACATATTTAATATAATTATATCACCCATTCACAGAACGACTATATCTAGTCAAGATTACTATAATCATCATAATCCTGAGGCTGATATTATGGATAGTACAGGCATTAAAAACATTAACTTAGGTATTTTTGGACATATAGATCATGGAAAAACAACACTTGCAAAGGTTCTAACGGAAATAGCCTCAACTTCTTCATTGGATAAGCTCCCAGAATCTAAGAAAAGAGGAATAACAATAGATATTGGCTTCTCATCATTTAAAATTGAAAACTATAGGATAACCCTTGTAGATGCTCCAGGACATGCTGATTTGATAAGAGCTGTTGTAGGTGCTGCAGATATTATTGATTTAGCGTTGTTGGTTGTAGATGCAAAAGAAGGGCCAAAAACACAGACTGGAGAACACCTTTTAATATTGGACCACTTTAAAATACCAACAATTGTAGTTATCACAAAAGTATCAAATGCCGCTGAAGAGGACATTCAAAGAACGGAACATTTTATTAAATCAGTTTTAAGTTCAACTAATAACCTAAAAAACAGCAGAATTTTAAGAACCTCTGCATTAGAGGGGGTTGGAATTGAAGAATTGAAAAAAACTATAAAAGAAACACTGGATAACTTGGATATAAAAAGGAATGTTGATGATTACTTTAAAATGCCGATAGACCATGGATTTCCTATAAAAGGAGTAGGTACCGTAGTAACCGGAACAATACACAAGGGAAAAGTTAGTGTAGGGGATGAACTTACAATCCTACCTAT
This sequence comes from Methanothermococcus thermolithotrophicus DSM 2095, assembly GCF_946463545.1. NCBI lineage: Archaea > Methanobacteriati > Methanobacteriota > Methanococci > Methanococcales > Methanococcaceae > Methanothermococcus > Methanothermococcus thermolithotrophicus. The sequence continues at coordinate 169,262 of NZ_OX296583.1, forward strand.
AAATATGGACGTTAAAGTAAGAAGTATCCAATGTTTTAAAGAAAGTGTTGAAGAAGCTCATGCTGGAGATAGGGTAGGAATGGCATTACAAGGAATTGAAGCTAAGCAGATTTTTAGGGGATGTATTTTAACATCAAAGGATACAAAGTTGAATATTGTAGATAAAATCGTAGCAAAAGTGAAAATATCCGATATATTCAAGTACAACTTAACCCCAAAAATGAAGGTTCATTTAAACGTAGGAATGTTGATCGTCCCTGCCGTAGTTGTGCCATTTAAAAAAATAGAATTTGATGGAAAGTTAGAGAATATTATATTAACCGAAGTAGTATCTGGTGATGAATTCTACTGTGTATTTGAGTTGGAAGAAAAAGTAGTAGCTGAAGTTGGGGATAGAGTATTGTTAACAAGATTGGACTTACCACCGACAACATTAAGAATCTGCGGGCATGGAAATATAGTTGACTTTAAAGGAATAAAAGATCTCGATATTAAAAAAGAAGTAGTCAAAGAAGGTAGCGTTAAAATCGAAAAAAACAGAGTGGTAATTGAAGGTTTAGCTCAATCAAAAAAATCTGCAGAGAGACTGATTGGTGAAAAAATCACAATACCTTCAAAAAATATTACAGGAACCATAAAGGGAACATTTGGAACTAAGGGACTCTTGATGGCTGAATTTGATGGAGAAGTACAGAACAAAGACAAAGTTACTTTAAAAAGGTTGAGAAGATGGGGATAAATTTGAATCCGGTTAAGATAGAAACACCTTCAAAAGTCATATTGTTTGGAGAACATGCTGTTGTTGATGGATACAATGCAATTTCAATGGCAATAGATTTAAAAACATATGGAAAAGTATCCAAAAACAGTGATATCAATAGAATAATCATTAACCTTAAAAATCTAAACAAAAAAATTGAAGTTCCCATTGATGAAATATTTGATATAAAGAACAAGAACTACTGTAACGATTTAAAGTATGTGGCTTATGCACTAGAGAATACGTTTGAATATTTAGTTGAAAATAATTTATTAAATAAAATGGGCATAAAACCTTTTACATTGGATATTTCCTCCGGAATTCCTGTAAGCTGTGGTTTAGGCTCTTCTGCATCAGTTGTAATTACAACCATTAAGGCAATTTTAGCTATCCATGGTGTGGAATTGGAGAAAGATGAATTAATAAAAATCGCCCATGCAGTTGAAAAAGAAGTTCAGGGAAAAGCTAGTATTACTGATACTGCAACCATAACCTACGGCGGAATGTTAAAAATTAAAGATGGAGCTGTTGAACAGATTAAAGGAAACCTAAATGATATTATTAAAGGATGTGATTTTTTAATTGTTTATGCTGAAGAGAGAAAGAAAAAAACAGCTGAGCTCGTTAATGAAGTTGCAAACCATCCACAAAAAGATGAAATATTTAAATCCATCGGAGAAGTTGCAAACAAGGTTGAATCAGTGAAAAATATAACTGAGCTCGGAATACTGATGAGTAAAAACCATGAGTTATTAAAAGAACTTGGAGTCTCTACAGAAAAAATTGATAAAGTCGTAGAAGTTGGGAAAGAATACGGCTACGGTGCAAAACTAACTGGAGCTGGTGGTGGCGGAGCCGTCCTTATTTTGGTGGATGAAAACAATAAAAAAGAATTATTAAAACAACTTGATGTATTGGGAGTTATTGGAGTTTTTGAATGTAGAATGAGTGATTATTAAACGTATTCAATTTCTTTCAAAATATCTTCTTTTATATATTTTGATAAACTTTCTTTTGTTAATAAATCAATATCCTCTCCAAAAAGTTCTTTTAGATAATAATAAAGGTTTATAAAATTATCATAGTTCTTTTTACCTTCCTCAAATTCAACAACTATATCAATGTCACTACCTTCTTTTGCGTCATTCCTTACGTAAGAGCCAAATAAACCGATTTTTTTAACTCCAAATTTTTTAAACTCTTTTCTGTTTTCAATAAGTTTTTTTAATATCCTTCTTTTTGTTAACATTTCCCACCCGACCTTTTAAGATTTTTAAAATGCCTTCTTTTAATTTTGGCATTATAATTTTTTGGCATGTTAACGCCCCTTATTATATTTTCCCCATTTATTAATTCTTTTCTTCCCCAACGCCTATGAACATTCTATTTTTACCAACTCTTCCCTTAGCCATTGAGTACAACTCTATATTATTTTCTTTTGAATATTCTTCAACTTTTTTTCTTCCAGCATCTATTGTTTTTTCACCAAAGGATATAACTACGATAGAATCATCTATCTTTTTTGAACCTATTACTGGTTTTGTGGTCATGTTTGCCAATTCATCACTTTCACTTAGATGTGAAGCTATCATGTTTGCATCATCAATAAATGGAAAATCTTTAAGATACTTTACAATGAAATCTATATTTTTCTTTCTCTTTTGGCCATACTTTTTTATTTTAACCTGGTAGTAGTTGAGTTTTCCACTTTGAAAATCCTTAATTATGCTTTTAGCGGTTCTTTTTAAATCGATTTCCCCGTTTTTCCCTAAAAAGTTTAATTTTTTGCCTATTTTCTCGACTAAGTCTTCGTCTATTTCATCTATTTCATTTATGTCAATACCATAGTAGTTTTTAAGTATGTCTTTATTGAAGGTATGCAGTCTTTTCAATATCTTTAATGCAGGTGGGACAGGATTTTCAACTTTTTCATACCTCAGAGCTCCGGATATAACGAGCTCATCCTCATCTTTAGGTTCAATTACTCCAGGAGTATCGAGTAGTTTTATATTTTTTGTTAATTTTATCCACTGCTCTCCTTTTGTGAGTCCTGCAGTTAATCCACTTGGTGCACTCTTTTTTCCAGTTAAAGCGTTTATTATTGAAGATTTTCCAACGTTTGGATATCCGACAATTCCTACCTTTCCTTCCTTGATGTTGTTTATCTGGAGATAGTTCTTTATCTCATCCCTTAGTATTTTTGTCCCTATTTTATGTTTTGCACTTATAAAAACCACTGAAGAATTTGGATTCTGTGTTTTAATAAGATTTTTCCATTTTTCTAAAATATCTTTTGGCACTAAATCGGATTTATTTAAAACATAGATTAGTTTTTTATTTGAATCTATTATTTTATTCTCCAATTCTAAGTTTCTTGTAGTTTCTGGATCTCTTGCATCTAAGACCATCAAAATAATATGGCATTCTCTTATTATCCTGTTTGCTATTTTCTTTGCTGGAACTTTTTTATATCTCATAAAATCACCTAAACGTAATGAATGTAAGCTATGAAAATCTGAAGGAATTTGTTCAACCGTAGCTCACGAAGTGAGCAAAGGGCTACAAACACGAAGTGTTTGTTCAATCACCTAAACGTAGTGATGATGACTTAAAAAACCTTCGATTTTCATTCATCACTAAAATCTAAAATTGTTAAATGGTATAATCAACTAATAATTGCTCAAAATCTAAAGGTGTGTTTCTCCCTAATTTAATATGGATAATTATGACTATCGCTGAGCAACTATAAAAAGTTAAAAATAGAAAAACCAATATTTTGTTTATGCCATTAGTGGATAATCCCCATATAGTTCCACGGCCTGTTTAAAAATTATGTCTGTTAATTCATCCATGTTTTTCTGTTTTAATATTTTATGTTTTACTCTATATTTTCTCAATATGCGTTTTATGGATGCCCTAACTTTTGCCTTTGAGCTCTCATATTTAAACCAATCTGTGGATAGATTTTTCTTTATTTTTTCGGTAATTTCCCTTACAATTTCTATAATTATTTTCATTTCGTCGTCGTTTAAATTTGAATTGCCATATAAATATATTAAAGCATCATAAAATACTTCCTCTTCATCGGTTAAACCAAGTTTTTTAGCATTATCTGATGAATACCTCAATTCCTCGGCGATATTCATAAGCTGTTCTATCACCTGTTCAACAGTAATCAATCTATTGTTATACTTTCTTATAGCTTCCTCTATTTTTTCTTGAAAAGATTTTCTTTTAATTCGGTTTCGTTTAAGTAATACTCTTACTTGGTCATTTAGTAGTTTCTCTAAAACCTTAATTCGAACATCTTTAACCTCAATATTATCAAGGTATTTTAAGAATTCTGGATCAAATATAGATATGGGGTTATCATCTTTTAGTCCAAAAATATTAACAATATCTTTTGCTTTAATACTTCTATTTACGAGCTCAATAAGTGCATCTTCTAAGGAGTCGGATATTTCGTTATTTTTGGTGTAGATATAATTTCTAAGATTTCTTGCTACCAATTGGAAAAATTCTAAATCATCCCTAATTTTCATTGCCTCAGGGTGTGGGCTCACAAGTGCATAAACCTTTGTTAATTCCGATACTAATTTTAAATAATTTCTTAAAGTTCCTTTTTCTTTTTTATCCTCCTCTGTGATTTTATGATATGCTATCTGTATAAGTTTTGCGAGCTCCGTATTTGATAAAGATTTCCAATTGGAATAATCTATTTTATTTAAATACAACCTTACTATATCATACTTATCTTTCATTAGCTTTAACGCTTCATTAAGTGGGAGCATGGTTTCTTTTACAACCTTTCCGCTGTATCTATCAAGTGATTTTTTAAGGTCGTCGGTAATTCCAATATAATCTATTATCCAGCCCCCCACTTTATTAGGATAAACCCTATTTACTCTTGCAACTGCCTGTAATAGATTGTGATTTTTCATTGGTTTATCAATATACATTCTATCCACAACAGGCACATCAAAACCTGTGAGCCACATATCTACAACTATTACAATTTTTAAAGGGTCATCGGGATTTTTGAATCTTTCTGCGAGCTCCTCCAATTCATGCTTTGTTCTTATGTGCTCCCAAAATTTCTTAGGGTCGTGGCTTTTATTTCCAGACATTACTACGGCTATTTCCGGGCAATCTTTTATTTTTTTCATATAGTTATACATTTCTACGGCGGCATTTCTGCTTATACATACAACCATGGCTTTTGTGTCCAATTCTTTGCCGTTAAAGTGGGTAATAATATCTTTTGCTATTTTTTCCATTCTTGATGGTGTTGTAATAAGGGTTTCAATTGCTGAAAATCTCCTTTTTACATTTTCTTTCTTTGAATTTTCCAATTCTTTTGTGATGTCTTCAAAATCTAAATCTAAATATTCATTTGAAAGATGGAGCTCTGAAAATCTTGCCTCATAGTAAATAGGAACAATAGCTCCATCCTCTGTCGCATCCTTTATTGTATATATTCCTGCATAATCTCCAAAAGTATTTGTTGTAGATTTATCTTCAAGTTCTATTGGCGTTCCTGTGAATCCAATAAACATTGCATTTGGTAGAGCTCCCCTTATGTTCTGGGCAAGTTTTTTATACTGGCTTCTATGTGCCTCATCTGCAATTACTATGATATTATTTCGATCTGAGATTTTAGGGAATGTATTATTTTTATTCTCTAATTCATCCTTTGTTAGTTGGAATTTTTGAATGGTTGTAAATATTATGTCCCCTGATTTGATGTTTAACTTATTTCTAAGGTCTTCTATTGATTCTGCCTTTTTTCCGTATGCTCCTAACTCAGTTTTTATAAAGGTTTTATAGATTTGATCGTCTAAATCGTTTCTATCGGTTAAAATTAATACTGTTGGATTGTTTAGTTCTGGAAGTTTTATAATTTTTCTCGTGTAAAATAACATGGATAAAGATTTACCGCTTCCCTGTGTGTGCCAAAATGTCCCGATTCTCTTATCTTTTGAGTTTATGGCTTTTAGTGTTCTATTTACTGCCTTTCTAACATCGTAAAACTGGTGATACATGGCTATTTTTTTAATAATTTGTTTTTTGTCAATCTCATAGACAATAAAATCCTGAATATATTCTAAAAGCCTTTTTTTATTGAACAATCCTTTAATTAAAACCTCTAATGAAGGGGTTGTTTTTTCCTCGTAGTCGTATTTATCGTTAATTCCTCTCCATTTTGAAAATCTTTCGTAATCTGCAGTGATGCTTCCTATTTTAGTTTCCAATAGGTTGCTTATTACCAATATTTCGTTGTAGTAGAATATTTGGGGTGCGAGCTCCTTATAATTTTGAATTTGTTTATATGCACTTTTTATGGATGAGTTGGCTGGATTTTTAAATTCAAATAATGCTATTGGTAGTCCGTTAATAAATAGGGCTAAATCAAATCTTACTCCATCCTTATTTTCTTCCTTTACTACAAATTGATTTGATATTAAAAAAGAGTTATTATTTATATTGTTAAAATCTATTAATTTTACTATATCGGCTTTTATATTGCCTTCTTTGTCTCTATATTCTATAGATATTCCGTTTATAAGTAATCTATGAAAATTATAGTTTGCCTCTTCTATACTTATGTTTGATAAGGATATTATTCGATTATATGCTTCTTCTAGTGCGGCATCTGGAATATTTGGGTTTAATGTTCTTATAGCCTTTATGAATCTTTCTTTTAAAATCACATCTGCGAAGGTTTCCCTTTCTCCTTTTTCTGGAGTGAGCTCCCTACCATGTATATATTGATACCCCTCCCCCTCACTTAACCAATTTATAGCTGGCTGTTCCACTATCGTGTCTTCGCTGATACTTCCCATTCCATCACCTAGTATATAGTATATATTGTCCCCTCGGAGCTCCGACTTATATATCATTTGTCGAGCTCTTTTAAAATTTTTTCAACAGTTTGTTTTAGTTTTGGGAGCTCCTCTTTAATAATAAACCATGTAGTTTCATAATCTACTCCAAAGTATTTATGAATTAAAATATTTCTAAATCCGATTATTTTTTTCCACGGGATTTCAGAATATTCCTCTCTAATCTCAACGGGCACATATTTTGATGCCTCGCCTATTATTTCTAAATTTCTTGTAATGGCATCCACTAAAAGCTCATTTTTAATAAAATCTTCAAATTCAATGTTGTTTGTCCATCTTTCTATTTTACTTGCAGAATTTAAGATGTCCCACAAAAATTTTTTAGCATCCCTTTTCAGGTAAAATCTACGATTTTACTACTCTACGCTTCGCTCCGATAGACATATATTAAATCCTCCTCAACGGATTTTTTTAAATAAGGATTTTGTATTGATTTTTTAATTATTAAATCAACCTCAATATTAAGTATTTTTTCTAAATATTCCTTTAAATCAACTATATCTAAGCCGATAGGTTCATAAAATTCAACTAATATGTCTATATCTGATGTTTCTTTCTGTTCCCCCCTTGCATAACTGCCAAATATTCCGATGGTTTTAACCTTATATCTTTCTCTTAGTTCTTTTTTATGTTCTAAAATTATCTTTTTAATCTCGTTTAAAGTTTTCATATTATCCCCTCGGAGCTCCGATTTATATATCATTTGTCGAGCTCTTTTAATATTTGTATAACATCATCTTTTAGAGGTGGTAGTTTATTCTCAATAACATCCCAAATAATTAAAAGATTTATTTTAAAATAACTATGAATTAAAACATCTCTAAATCCTGCTATCGGAGCTACGAAGTAGCGAAGAGATACAAAATCACAAAGTGATTTTGTTTAATTTTTTTCCAATCGCTGTTAGGATATTTTGATTTTATTTCGTCGGGAATTTTTTTAACCGCATCGGAGCGAAGCGGAGAGCTACAAATCCGTTAGGATTTGTTCAATCATCAATTATCATTAGGTTCTTAATTACTGCATCTTGAACTATTTGCTGCTCTAAAAATTCATCATAGGTATTAATATTATAAGTGTAATTTTCTATTCTTTCTATTGCATCTAAAATATCATTTAAATATAATTTATAATCCCTCGGCATATTCAACCTCATTTAGAATATACTTTTTTAGCTCTGGTTTAATATCATCTTTAATTACTAAATCGACTTTTTTATTGAATAAATCCTCTAAATAGTATTTTAATCCCATGTAGTTATCAAAATTTATATATCCTTTTTCAAATTCAACTAATATGTCTATATCTGATGTTTCCTTCTGCTCCCCTCTTGCATAACTGCCAAATATTCCGATAGTTTTAACTTTGTATTTTTCTTTTAGTTCCTTTTTGTGTTCTAAAAGTATCTTTTTTATTTCGTTTAAGGTTTTCATGTTAATCCCCCGGAGCTCTGATATAAAAATTTTAGATATAAAATTTTTATCATCAAAATTAAAGTTAATAATTATTTTGTAGTTAAATGTTTATTAAACTCTTACTCTAATTTTCCCTGTGATGAGTTTAGGTAATAACGTATCTCTTATTTTAGTTAAGGTTTGGATTTCTTTTTGATTATTTAAAATTTGGTTAAATATGGGGTTTGCAATTTTCTTAAATTTTTTAATTATATCTATTTTAGGAATTAAAATATCTAAATTCTTTACAATACTTACATTCAAATTTTGCTGTGCCGCCCCAGAAGCTAAATTATTTAGATATTCCCTTTGAGATAGTAAATATAAAAATAAATATTCATATGATACCATTTCTTCATTTACCACCATCCCACAAGCCGCCTGATTAAAGGTGGCTTCTTTTGATAATATCCCTAATTTACCAACAGTGGGGGATGCATAAATGGCCATCACTACGCTATTTTTAGGAAATAATTTTGCAGATGATTTATATAATGCCTCTTCTGAAATTTTTTCTTCAGTGTCTAATATATAATTATCATTTAATTCTTTGGTTTTTGCCCAAAGAATATCTCCATTAAAGAAGTTCTCATTTTTCCTTGATGGGGTGCCCCCTGATGCCAATTTTAAACATATATTTTTTAGTTTTTCAACTCTCCACCCCTTCGGTATCTCTCCGAGCTCACTATTTATAAACTCTCCACCAGAACTTTTATATGGTTTTCCTTCTTCGTTTGGAAATTCAAAATCTATAAACCATCTTTTAAAAATTGTTTTTGCCATTTCTTCTAATGTTTTATTCATTTTAATGTTTAATTCGATTTTCTCATCTAAACTTGATAGTATTTCTGCTATTTTTTGCTGTTCTTTGAGTGGTGGTAAAATAACTTGAAATTGACTTAAAACCTTAGCATTAGCTCCAGCTTGTGCGGAACCAGATTTCACATTTTTTATATATTCCCACCATGCATTACTTCTCATTTGATACCAAACATGCTTAGGATGGGCTAATTTTCTGTTTATTCTGAACCTTATTAAATATGATGCAAACACAACATCGCAATCTTCATCAAAAAAATAATTTTCTCCCGTACTATTTCCTGTTCTTGCGACAACAATATCTCCATTTTGAAGCTTATATTTTTCTATATCTTTTTCCTCTATTTTACAAAATGGTACTTCCTCCCAATTAACAATTCCACCATTAATATCAGTAATTCTAAGAAACTTAATTTTCCCTTTCTGGACTGCTGATGCGGTATATCCATAATTAACACTTTCTGCAACTTCTCCCAATTTTCGAACTTCCCAACCTTCAGGTAAATTTAAATCGTCCATAGTATCACATTATATAAATTTATTAATGATAAAAATTAAAATTTATATTCGAAATCCCAATTCACTTAAATTATTCTTTATTCTCTCTTCGAGCTCCTTAGATTTTTTAAATTGTTCCGATAATTCCTTAGTCAATCTTTCCATTTTCTCTTCAAAAGGTTCCGAATCTTCTTCAACATCTGCAATTCCAACATAACGCCCAGGAGTTAAAACATAGTCCTGTTCTCTTATTTCATCTATTGTAGCAACCTTACAGAATCCTTTTTCATCCTTATACTCTGGATAGCCCTCTTCTCCCCTATAACTTCTATAAACATCAGCTATTTTTTTAATCTGTTCCTCTGAAAATTCATTCTGATTTCTAGATACTGGGGTGTAAATCTCCCTTGCGTCTATAAATAGAGTTTCCCATTTCCTACTTCTAAACCTTCCATTCTCTTTGTTTTTGTCTATTACCCATATACAAGCTGGAATTTGCGTAGTATAAAACATCTTATTAGGTAGCGATATTATACAATCTACAATACCCTCTTCTATTATCTTTTTTCTTATCTCCCCTTCTTTACCACCAGCAGATAGGGAACCATTAGCCATAATAAAAGCAGCTATACCATCATCCGATAAGTGATAAATAAAATGCTGTATCCATAAAAAGTTTGCATTCCCACTTTTTGCATTTTCTGCCTTTTTTGGAACGATTCCATAGGGAAACCTTACATCCCCTTCCAAAACCTTTGGGTCATAATCCTTATAGTTAAACGGTGGATTTGTAATAATATAGTCTGCCTTTAAATCCCTATGTTTATCATTTGATAGCGTGTCTCCCTGTTTTATCTGGTCATGCGGTAATCTATGTATCGCAAGGTTCATTTTACATATTCTAACATTTGAAGAATTCAACTCCTGACCATATATTGCTAAATCTACACCATTTCCATTTTTTATATACTCCTTCACAAACTTAGAGCTCTGAACAAACATTCCACCACTACCACATGCAGGGTCGTATATTCTACCTCTTAAAGGTTCTACTAACTCAACAAGCAGTTTTACAATACATTCAGGAGTAAAGAACTCACCTCCTTTTTGCCCCAATTTCTGGGAAAAGTTCCTCATAAAATACCCATAAATTGTTCCGAATACATCCCCTATACTCTCATCCTTGTTTTCTATGAATTCCTTATAATTAATATTATTAAATAAGTCAAGTAATGCCCCTAATTTCTCATGTGGAATTTCTGCTCTTACATATTCTTTAGGCAATACTCCCTTTAATTTACTGTTGTGTTTTTCCAGTAAAATCATAGCATCGTCCAATAACTTGGCAATGTTTGGATTTTTCGCATTTTTTATTAAATAATCCCATCTTGATTTTTCAGGAACATAAAAAACATTTTCAGAAATATATTCTTCCTTATCCCCCAAAAGCTCTATTTGCTCCTCCTCTGTTTCACAGTAATATTCACTATCAGGATTTTTAGACAAATTTATTAATTCTTTTCTTCTTTCTTCAAACATATCAGATGCATATTTTAAGAATATGATGCCCAATACTATATCCTTATATCTTGAAGGGTCAACACTGCCCCTTAATTTCTCCGCACTGCTCCATAGTGTTTTTTCAAGTTTTTTTAATATTTCCTGTTTCTTCTTTAGCTTCATTATTCTCCTCCTTAGTTTATAATATTACTAGGCCATCAAAATATTTGTATTAAATATTTTTTAGTTCATATTTAGCCTGCATGGATGAATAAATCCTCCTCTAATCATCAAATCAGCAAGGGTTATTGCAACCATAGATTCCAAAACTGGAATAGCCCTTGGAACTATTATCGGGTCGTGTCTTCCCCCAATTTCTATTTTTTCATTTTCTTTAGTTTTTAAATTGACTGTATCCTGTAGTTTTGAAATAGATGGAGTAGGTTTAATAGCAGCTCTTAATACTAAAGGAGCTCCACAACTTATGCCCCCCAATATGCCACCGCAGTTGTTGGTTTTTAACTTAATGTCTTCATTTTCGTAGTAGTATTTATCGTTCATCTCACTTCCGTAAAGTTCTGAGCTCTCAAAACCTTTTCCAATCTCTACACCTTTAACTGCATTGATATTCATCAGAGCTCCTGCAAGTTCTCCGTTTAGTTTTCCAAATATCGGGTTTCCAATACCTGCTGGAACATTGAGTGCCAATACTTCAACAACTCCACCAACGCTGTCTTTATCATCCATGGCTTTGAGCACATAATCCTTCATTTCATCGGAGTTTGAAGAAGGGCATCTAAGCGGATCATTTTCAATCTTTTCAATTAATTTATCCAACTCCTTTAGTTTATTGGTATTATCCAAATTAAACAATTCTGGGTTTTTGTAATAGTCAAAATCACCTTCGATTTTTCCGATTTTTGTTGTGTATCCGATTATTTTAATATTATGAGTGTATTCCAAAAGTTTTTTTGCTACTGCACCGCCTATAACATGACCTATCGTGGTTCTTCCACTACTTCTCCCTCCTCCCCTATAATCGTAATTACCGTACTTAATATTGTAGGTTAAATCCGCATGTCCTGGTCTTGGGGTATTTTTTATCTTGCTGTAATCCTTTGATTTTTGATTTTTATTATAAACCATTGCAGAAATTGGAGTTCCAGTTGTTTTTTCGTTAAAAACTCCTGAAAGCAATTCAACTAGATCTTCTTCCTTCCTAGGAGTTGAAAAAAGACTGTAACCTGGACGCCTTCTATTTAATTCCCTTTGAATATCATCCTGAGTTAAAGGTAAGTTTGCAGGACAGCCATCAATCACGGCACCAAGAGCTCTTCCATGACTTTCTCCCCATGCTGTAACCCTAAACATTTTTCCTATAGTGTTCAATTTATCACCTTTTCTATAAAATTAATGATTATTTACCATAAAAGTGTACAAACCCTAATATAGTTTAATTTATTATAGTATTATCATAAGTATATATTATAAATAGTTAAAATGGGGGATTAGTATGATTGCAGTAGTAGGGGGCGGACCTGCCGGTAGATTTTGCGCCATGGAACTGGTTAAAAGAGGTTTTGAGGTAGAAGTTTATGAAAAGGATAAAATAGGTGGCACCTGTTTAAACTATGGTTGCACATACCTACTAGCTTTAAGGGAAGTTGCCGATGTTATTGAGAATATTAATTCAATAAAGGGCTCTAAAACGGTTTTAGAAGATATAATATCATTTAAAGAACTACAAGAAAAGATTTCATCGATCCACAATAAAATAAGAAATGTGCTAACAAATGAGATGATTGAAAAAGGAATCAAAATTCATTTTAAAGAGTTTAGTGACGCAGATTTGCAGAATAACGACTACAGTCATGTAGTTTATGCAACAGGGCGAAACTATCCAACAGAATATGAAGGTATAAAATGTTTAACCCATAATGATATACCTAATTTAAAAGAGCTCCCTGAAAAGATTTTAATAATTGGGGGAGGCGTTGTCGCGGCAGAGCTTGCATCCATATTTTCAACCTTTGGAAGCGATGTAACTGTTTATGTCCGCTCAAAATTCTTAAAAATGATAGAAGACCCGGATGTAAGAAATTATATTAACAAAATAATAAACTTCAAAATCACAAACGATAAGGACGTTTTAAACGAGTTATTACATGATGACGAATATACAAAAATTCTTGCAATAGGAGGGGCTCCCAAATACAATAACAACGATGTTGATGAATATCTAAGATTAAAGAACGATAGCAACAATATTAAAAAATACGTCTGTGGCGATGCTGTCAAAGGGGGATTTACCCCAATAGCTCGAAGAGAGGGAAAAGTCGTTGCGGAAAATATATATAGGGAGTTGAATAATAAACCATTAATAAAAATGAACTATAATTTAATACCCTACTCTATAAGAATGTCATTAAACATATCAGCAGTAGGAAAGCAGACCAACGATCACAAAACAATACCGAACAGTGCTGGAAAGGGAACATACTATAGGGTACTAAACCACGTAGGTATTAATAGGATATACTATGAAAACGGAAAGGTTGTTGGCTGTGTGACTATGACTCCAGCAACAGAAACTGTATCGTACTTTGCACAGTATTTAAAAGGAATAGATGTTTATAAAGATTTTGTAGAAATACATCCATCTACAGATCCATTCTACAAATTACTACTTTAACTTTTTATTTGCCACCTCTTGACGATTTATCCTAACTTGGAGATAAAAAATGATAGATTTCGAAATATTCAAAACAGTAGGACTTGGGATTGTTGAAAATTATGGTATCTTGGGAATTTTTTTAATCGGATTCTCAGAACCTATATTTCAACCAGTTCCTACTGAAATATTTATAGTTGGAGGCGTAGCATTAGGGCTGGACTGGAAATCTGTTTTAATAGTTTCCACATTTGGCACCACTTTTGGTTCAATAGTTACATACTATCTTGCTTCAAAATATGGTGAAAAATTAGCTTTAAAATTATTTAATTCAGAAGATATGGAAAAAGGGGAAAAATTTTTGCAGAAATACGGCATAATTGGGGTTATAGTAATCAGTTTTACACCATTGCCCTTTGAAATTATATGTTGGATTTGCGGAATATTCGAAATGCCGTTTAAAAGGTATGTGACGGCGGTATTCTTAAGTAGGCTAATAAAACATGGGCTGTTCGTACTACCCTTTGTAGCTCTTACATAACCTAGTATTTACGATATTTTTAAATATGGTTTAATTATATATGGCTATATTACGGTCATCATTATACATTAGTTATTAATATTCCGGTGATTATTACTATGTGTTTAGCCATACCTTGTAAAGTAATAGATATATTTGAAGAAAATGGAGAGAAATACGCACTTGCAGAATATAAAGGCGTAAAACAAAAAGCAAAACTTGCATTACTTGAGGATGTAAAAATAGGTGACTATATACTTATCCACACAGGGTATGCTTTAGAGGTCCTAAGTGAAGAGGATGCAAAACTAAGTTTAGATACTTGGGAAGAACTATTTGAAGCCCTTGATGAGATGGATAACGAATCAGAAAGAGAATCCAAAAGTAATTAAATTTATTAAAAATTTTAAAAAAATAATAAAGATAATACTATCTTTTTTTAACAAAGCAAAAATATTATGGTCCAAAAGAACCTATTTTTAACACATTATTCTTTAACGGTTATCGCATCTGTTGGACATACATCTACACATACCATACAAAATGTACAGTCATCTTCTTTTGCTACAACTACTTTATCCCCTTGGATTTCAAATACTTCCATAGGACATGCGTTTACACATTCAGCACATTCTGGACCTTTACATTTATCGTAATCTATTGTTACACTCATTCTATCCACCTCTTTTAGGTTTACCTGTGTATCTATCTAATATGTGCTATTAATATTTTTCTATTCTTGTTTCATGGATTCTAAAATCTACTCATGTTTGGATTGTTCAATATCCTCTCTATGTTCCATAATTCATTGAGAACATTTGAATTAATGTTGGCCCTTAAAAGTGGTACTCTGAAACCAACCCCAATGTGTGAAAATGAGGTCTTATTTCCTTCGATTGTTGGAATTAATCCCTTTTCAAGGAGATAACTAATATAATGATACATTTCGGTAAGGGTGCCCATGTTGTACGGATTTATTTTTGAAAAATCTGCTTCTTCGTTGATACCATCTGTGCAGAGCATCCCATCAAATTCAACTATTTCATAGCTTTCCAGATAATCCAACTCAGAAACTCTATCATTATATTCCACAATGGCAGCTCCCGTTAGTATGTCTATATCTTCCTCATCAGCGATATTGTTTAAAATAGATTTAAATTCATCCATCTCATTAAAAACATTTTTACAGACGTATTCTCCATTAAAGTTCATAACATCGTATTTTTTGGATAGTTCATTTAAAATCCTATTATATATAAATGCCATTTCCCCTATGGACTCCACCATTGGGATAGCTATTAACTTATTTTCTTTATCTGTCAAAACTGAACAGCCTAAAATAGGAATTTCCGTTGATAGCACCCCACCAATGTGTTTAAACAATGGTATATCCATGCTGTTTGCCGCAGCTCTTGCAATGCTTAAAGAAACCCCCATTGTTATCTTTGGACTATCAACTGAGGTATCGCATATAAGCGAGTCTATAAAGTCTTGATCATGGGCAGGATATCCGACTAATTCCGGTGCTACTACATTTTCTACATCTGAAACTACATAATCAGGATTTTCTACATCAATCACATCATAACCTATCCCTGTTGTAGTAAATGTTGTGATTTTTACTTGGATTTTAGAGTTTTTAAAAACTTTTTTTGCACTTATTCTTTCAATAGTGGTAGTATTTTCCACAAGAATCCCCTTGAAAGTTGAAATCATCACATATTATTTAAAATTATTACAAAAATAAATATAACTTAAATTATTCGTTTTTCTTTGAAGGCCTTTTAACTTTCAGTGGAATTATATTATTTTCAAATTCCTCTCTTGCAATTTCCAATGAAGATCCTTTTCTAGATTCAATTACTAAGGGAGCTCCATTTGAAATCTGTAGTGACCGTGCGCCTAAAATTCTTGCACATTCGAATTTTGTGTATTTCATAAAATCACCATCTTAATTTAAGTTTAGTTACTTATGAGATATATGAAATATAAATGGTGGGGCCACCGAGATTCGAACTCGGGTCGCACGCCCCCCAGACGCACAGGATGGTCCAGGCTACCCCATGGCCCCTATTAATCTATTAAACAAAGATGTACTTGTTAAACTCCAAATATGGGATCTTAAGCCCTACAGACGTACATATTGACCACATATTTGTAAATAGTATAAGAATTAGGCGAAATCCAATGGATTTCGTTATTTTCCGTTCATTGATTTCCTGCTATTCTTCGTTTAGTCTATTTAAGTTTAGTTTATCAGTGATCATCTACTATTTTAATTAAATAAAATTAAATTATTTATAATTCATGATGTCTTCAAAGAGCTCTTTACCATCTTCCACTCTATGGGATATAAACATTCTCCTACAACAATATTTTTTAATTCCTAACTCATCTAAAATATCGTTGGGGTCATCTCCATTATTTAATTTGAAGATGTACTCGTCATAAACTTCAGAAATTACATTTCCGCAAGAAAAACACCTAACTGGAAATATCACTTTTACCACCTAAAATTAAATAAAAGTTAAACAAAAGCAAAGGCTTTTGCATGTTCCCTTTTCGGGAAAAAAGAAAAGCAATTATCTGTAGGATTTTTGTCTTTTTGCTCTCGGACCTTTTGTAGATCTACTTGGTTTGTGAGGTTCTGTCCTTCTTGCATCGCTAACAAGTAAGGTCCTGTCGTAAGCTACAAATTTCTCTTTTAATTCCATGTTTCCAGTAAACTCAACAATAGCTTTACCAATAGCAGTTCTTGCAGCTTCCATCTGACCTGCAATTCCACCGCCTTTAACAACAACATCAATATCAATGTTGTTTAAAGCATCTCCTGCCAATATAATAGGTTCCATTAATCTCATTTTAATGTATTTTGGTTCCATAATTTCTAAGGGTTTTTTGTTTATTCTAACCCTTCCATTACCTTCTTTTGCAACTGCCCTAGCAACTGCACTTTTTCTTTTACCAACGGTATGGATGATTTTCAATATACCACCTCAATTAAAATTTAGCTCCTAAATATTTACTGAGCTCTCCAATAGTTACAAATTTGTTCGTGTTTGGGTTGCTTGCAAAGTTAACATCTACAACTGTTCCCTCAGGAACTCCAACATTAACTTTAACTTTTTTGAATGCGTCTCTTCCTCTTGGTTTTTTGTAAGGGAGCATTCCTCTTATTATTCTTCTTACTATATCTTCAGGTCTTCTAGGGTATTTTGGACCCATTCTTCTAGGGTTTGTTATACTCTTTCTTGTTCTATTTTGCAAGTATTTTTTGAATATAAATTCTTTATTTCCTGTCATTATCGCCTTTTCAGCGTTTACTATAACAACTTCTTCCCCGCTTAATGCAAGTTTTGCAGCATAAGAAGCCAACCTTCCAACAACGGCATTTTCGGCATTTATAACAACCATAGTATACCTCCACTCGTGTTTTATCTGATTATGCCATAATTCTTACATTTGAACCTTTAGGATTTTCTTTAACTAATTCTTCAATTGTTAAGCACTTTCCACCTGCAGCTTCAACTGCCTTTTTAGCTGTTTCTGTGAATGCAAATGCTGCAATAGTCACCTTTTGTTTAAGTGATCCAGCACCTAAAACTTTACCTGGAACTATTACAACTTCTCCTTCTTTTGCATATCTGTTTATTTTACTCAAATTAACTTCAGCCCTCTTTCTTGCTGGCTTGGATAATCTTTTAGCAATTTCTTTCCAAATTTTTGCATCGTTTTTAAAAGCTGCTACTTTCAAATCTTGTACCAATTCGACAATTTGTGGATTGGTAGCCAATAATTTTCTCATAATTTCACCTTATGCCATTAAATCCCCATATTCAATCATTCGCTTAATTACAACTGATAATGTATAGATAATATAACCAATCTGTTTAGTACTTAATCTATAAAAATTATTGGTCTTTTAACTCATAACCTTCCAATTCATATAAAAAAATCTCTGCCTTGTTTTTTAATATTTCCACAGAGGATCTCAAAATATCTTCAGAGTCCATGTTTCCAAAAGATTCGACCAAAAACTCAACTTCATCTTCATCTGTTTGTTTATAAACAACATTACATGGCTGCCATTTGGCATGGATCTTTCCAATACCTACCAAAGCCTCACATTCCAACTCTACTTTTTGCCCTTCAGACAGCTTAACTATTGGAATGTTTTCAAATGCAACTTCACCAACTTCAGATTTTAAATCTGAAGAATAAACCGTACAAGGGCCCTCTTTAACAAGTGTGAAGGTTATTACTTCATCATTACTAACTGGTTTCCCCTTGATCGGAATTAAACCTAATCTATGGGCCAATACTTCATCGTACATTGAGGAAGTATTTTCATAAATATATACATTTTCAACTGCATAAGTAGGAACTTCAGATATCATGATCCTCCTTACTGCACTAGAAAAAGATAAGGGAGCTTTTAATTTAAACTTAAGTGATTCCCCTATCTTTGTTTTTTCTTTTTGAACATCATTAATCAAATAGATCACCAATTATCTATTCTTTCTTTTTGGTGTAGTTCCGTCATGAGGGATTGGTGTTGCATCTTCGATTCTTCCAATTCTAATTCCGGCCCTTGATAATGCCCTAATAGCAGCCTGTGCACCTGGACCAGGGTTTTTTGATTTTTGTCCACCTGCAGCCCTAACTTTTACGTGAACGTGATCTATACCTTTTTCTCTTATTAAGTCAGCTATTTTGAAAGCAGCCTGCATTGCTGCGTAAGGGGATGATTCATCTCTCTGGTTTCTTACAATCATACCACCGGAAATCTTAGCGATTGTTTCCGCCCCGGTTATGTCTGTAACGTGTATGATCGTGTTGTTGTATGATGCATAAATATGTACTACGCCCCATTTTTCACTCATCTAATCACCTTATTGATTTTCTTCTTCGCTAACGGCATTTGTTCTCTCAGGATGGTTTTCGGATGCTAGCGGGGAGTTTGGAACATATGATATAGTGTCTTCCTCACTTACTGGAACTAAGTAGCTTGGTGAAGTAACCCCTCTTCCGTTTACCGCTATATGTCCGTGTACGATGAATTGTCTAGCTTGTTTTGGTGTTTTTGCGAGACCTTTTTTGAATACAAGTGTTTGTAATCTTCTTTCCAATATGCATTCAACATCTAATGAGAGAACGTCATCTAATGTAGGGTCTTCTTTAGACAATATACCGTATCTTTTTAAAACATTGAATAACTGAACGGCTTCTTTTGCACCTTGTTTTGTGGTGTCGCTAATTAAGGTTCTAGCTTTACCTCTGTAGTTTCTTAATTTTGTTTCCATTTTCCAGAATTCTTTCTTGTTTACTAAGCCGTATTTCCTACATAATTCGTGTTCTCTTTTAATCCTATCTCCAATCCATGGATGGTTAGGAGTATCATACTTTTTACTTAATCTCCTTGGATCTCCCATGTTTTTCACCTTCTTTAATTTAATTTACTTTTTTAATTTATTTCCTCCTCTTAACACCAACTGTTGTACCGTGTCTGAATGAACCTCTTGTTCTTTGTCCTCTACATGGTAATCTCAATTCGTGTCTTATACCTCTGTAGCATCTTATCTTTTTCATTGTGGTTATATCCTCTTGGACAGCAAGCATCAAGTCTGTTTCAATTAAGTGTTTATCCACACCTGAATAAACATCTTTTCTTCTGTTAAACATCCATGATGGGATTCCATGTTTCGCAGGATCTAATAAAACATCCTCTATTTTTTTAACATCCTCATCAGATAAGTAACCTGCTTGTTGTTTTCCATCTAATCCGGTTACTCTTAATATGGCTTTAGCCATAGCCCTACCAATACCTGCTATATCTTGTAAAACATATTCTAATGGATATTGACCTTCAACATCGGTTTTTGAAATCCTAATTCTGTGTCTAAATTCTGTCTGAGTCAAGTTTGCACCTCCAGAGATAATCGTGTTTAGTGACTGAAATAATGAAATTAAAAAAAATAAGTGGCGCAGAGGGGGGGATTTGAACCCCCGCGGGGCAGTGCCCCATGGGATTTCCAGTCCCACGCCTTTCCAGGCTAGACTACCTCTGCTCGATCATAATGTCTAGACTAATAGTATGTTATTATTTCAGTCACTTTCTCGTGTTTTTTTACCAACCAATATCTTGGCAATTTCATTTATATATGTTTCGATTTGTGTATAACACATATATAAATTAAATATTCGTATTTCTGCCTCGTGTTTCATATCGGATGATTTTCAGTATAAATAACGATATTATAGTATATATCCTTTTCTATTTTATGATCACTTATTGATACATTAGTACTGTAAATACACTAATTATATACACCTGGTTGTTTGCGGATTTACGTAGTCATTCAGTAAATAAATTTTTGAAATAACAATAAATTATGCGTGAAAAATAAATAAAGTATGATTATACTTTTAATTTCATTGAAGATTGTGATCATCGAACGAAAGTTCGAGCTACAGAATTCAAAGATTTTATCTAATTTATAACGCAAAATAATATAAAAATTAAAACAAACCTTAATAAACGTACTTTCTCAAAATAAGATGGTTAAAAAATACCTATAAAATGAGGGTGAATTCGTGAAAAAAGCACTTATAATTATCTCAATATTTGCACTGATACTTGGTTTTGTATCGGTAACATTTGCCGATACCTACACTGGAGTGAACGCTTTCAACAGTAAAGCCATTATGACAATTATTATACTTATCATGGTAGCTGTCCTATTTCTTACAGATGCTTTGCCGCTACCAATAACTGCAATGCTTGCTCCAATTACACTTAGTTTTCCAGGTATTGACATACTAACAAGTGCAGATGCATTTAAAGAGTTTGGTAATAAATGGGTAGTTTTATTCATGGCCGCATTTATAATTGGCGAAGCAGTTTTTAAAACAGGGTTTGCCGATAAAGTAGGTAGGGCCACAGTTAAAGCGGCAAATGCCAGCCAGCTTAAATTAACAATTTTAATAATGATCACTATAGGTTTTATGTCTGCATTTTTGTCAAATACGGGGACCATTGCGGTTTTTATCCCCATAGTCATTGGTATCTGCGCATCTGCAAACATAAAACCAGGTAAAATTTTAATGCCAATGGCATTTGCTGCATCCTTGGGAGGTACTATGACCCTAGTTGGTACCCCTCCTAACGCGATTGTAAATAGTGCATTAGAAAGCGCAGGTTTGGAACCATTTGGTTTTTTTGAATTTGCCAAAATCGGTGCTATTTTATTTATTGCAGGTGTTCTTTACCATGCATTAATAGGTTACAGATTATTGCCAGATACCGACCCCATTACAAAATCATTTGAAAACAAGCGTTTAGAATACCGTACTGAAAAAATGTGGATTTCTGTTGCAATACTTGTGTTCGTTATATTAATGACAGCCACTAAGATGATACCGTTAGTAACTGCCTTTATGTTAGGTGCATGTTTAGCAGTATCTACCGGATGCATTACTATGAAGGAAGCATTTGATAGCATTTCTTGGACTACAATCTTTCTGTTTGCAGGAATGATTCCACTAGGTACTGCTATGAACACTACAGGAGCTGCAAAATTAATAGCCGATATAGTGGTCTCCCATGTTGGTAGTCCAATTGCCCTTTTAGCAGCTACCTTTATAATTACTGCAATAGTTACAAACTTCATGTCCAATACTGCAACCACAGTTCTAATGACCCCAATTGGAATTGCATTAGCCAATGGATTTGGTGTTAATCCAGAACCTATAGTTATAGGCATAGCCATGGCAGCTTCAGCCTGTTTCCTGACACCAATCGCCACACCACCTAATACCATAGTTTTAGAGTATGGAGGATACAAATTTATAGACTATCTAAAAGCGGGCTGGATACTACAAGTTATAGTTGCGATTTTGAGCATAACATTAATTCCAATAATTTGGCCATTTTAAAAAAGAAGCAATAAACAATGACTAAAAATAAAATATTAAAAAAGTAAAATGTAAAAATACTTCCTTACCTTCTTCTTCTATTATTGTTGTGGAAAGGTCTGTTTTTTCTTCTTTTATCTGTACGAACTTCCCTTATTTCATTATATTTTTCCTTATTCAATTCATCCTGGAATGAATATTTTAAGAGAGCGGCTAAAACTTTTTCAGCATCATCTACGTTCAGCATGTCCTGTGCAAGTTTAAGGTACTCGTTGTAGTCTCCCGATTCAATGATACTCTCAATTTCATTTTTTATTTTAGACTTTTTTGCATTTATTACGTCATCCACTTGAGGTAGTTGTCCTTTTCTAATATCTGCCTTTGCTATTTTTTTAATGTAACTGAGTTTTCTATATTCCCCAGGTTCTATGAAAGTTATGGCAGTTCCTTGATTTCCTGCTCTTCCAGTTCTTCCTATTCTATGTACATAGGATTCAGGATCTTGTGGTAATGCATAATTTATTACGTGAGTTAAATTATTCACATCTATGCCCCTAGCTGCAACATCGGTAGCCACAAGGATGTTAATTCTCTGCCCCTTAAATTTTTTTAATATTCTTTCTCTTTGATACTGGGATATGTCACCATGTAAAGCCTCTGAATTATAGCCTTTCTCTATAAGCTTGTTTGCAACATTCTCTACATCGAGTTTTGTTCTACAAAATATAATTCCGTAAAACTCTTTTTCAATGTTAATGATTCTACACAGTGCTTCAAACTTATCTAAAGGAGATACTTCAAAATAAAGCTGTTCTGTTAAATTTGTGGTGAGCTGTTCCTTTTTTACAGATACAAGTTCATACTTTCCCATGTACCTTTTGGCAAGGGCCAATATTCTTTTTGGCATTGTAGCAGAAAATAGAAGCATCCTTTTGTTTGGATTTGTATTTCTTAAAATTTCTTCAATATCATCTATAAAACCCATATTTAACATTTCATCTGCTTCATCTAAAACTGCATATGATATGTTTTCCAGTTTTAAAGTTCCTCTGCTAATGTGGTCCAATACCCTTCCAGGAGTCCCTACTACAATATGAGCTCCTCTTTTTAACATTCTAATTTGTTCTCCTATTGACTGGCCCCCATATATCGGCAATATATTTAATCTTTTATTACCTTTTAAAGAGTTTAACTCTTCTGAAACCTGAATAGCCAATTCCCTAGTTGGAGTAAGGATAATGGCCTGAACAGTTCTTGACGTATCATCTATATTTTCAATTAATGGTATTCCAAATGCTGCAGTCTTTCCAGTACCTGTCTGAGCCTGCCCTACAACATCCAGTTCCCTGTTTAGAAGAAGTGGGATAGTTTTTTCTTGAATCGGCGTAGGTTTTTTAAAACCTTTCTTCTCTAATGCATTTAATATATTTTCTGATAAACCAAGTGCTCTAAATTCACTCAATGTTTCCATACTTATTCCTCTTTTCTTTCAATTTTAACTATTTTTGGAGCATGTAATTCAAATTCATCAAGGTAATTCGTATATTTTTCCTATTCAACAAATATGCCTGTGTTACTACAACTCCAATCTTTAAAAGAGAGTTAAGGCCCTAAAAACACAATAACCTATCTATTTTACATAATACTTTTAAAATATGTATATTGCATAAAATAGCATTATTTCCTATATTTTAGCTTAGACTTTTAAAAACTTCCAAACTTAAAATAGGTACTGGAAGTTTCCATGCTAAAAAAGATGAGAGACATGTGGGATATTAATCTTAATCTCTCAAATAATTGATTTTGAAAATTCTGTTTCCATCCATATCAATTGGTGTTTTTAAACCCTTAACTTTCTCTTTTGTACTATGCTGGCATCACTTATATATCTTTCTAATATGTTGTACTACAGCTCACTATAAAAACATGTGAACCATGTAATTACCAGTTTAGTTTTTAGATAATTCTTCATCTAAAACTTTACCCAATCGTTTAATCCCTTCCACTATTTTTTCTTCAGGCATGTTTGAGTAGTTTAGACGGAGAGTATTTTCATGTCCCTCATTCGGGAAAAATGGGCCCCCGGGTACAAACGCCACATTCTTTTCAAGCGATTTTACCAGCAACTTCCTTGCATTGATGTGTTCAGGGAGCTCTACCCATATGAATAATCCACCTTCTGGATATGTGTATTTTACATCCTGTGGGAAATACCTTTCAATAGCTTCAATCATCAAATCACGGCGTTTTTTATAAACTTTTTTAAGTTTTTCAATGTGTAATTCTAGATCATAAGTTTCCATGAATGCGTTGAGCTCTCTCTGTGACATTGAATTACTTTGAAGGTCTGCAGCCTGTTTTACTAAAACATACTTTTCTAAAACACTTTTATCTGCACATACCCAACCTATTCTTAGGCCCGGGCAGAAAGTTTTCGAAAATGTTCCTAGAAATACAACCCTTCCTTCTTTATCAAATGATTTAATTGCAGGTGGTATTTCACCTTCGTACCTTAAATCCCCATATGGATTATCTTCTATTATTGGTAGATTGTATTTATTTGCCAATTCAATCAATTTCTTACGTCTATCTATCGACCAAGTTCTTCCAGAGGGATTTTGGAAATCAGGGATTACATAGATTAGTTTGGCATTTGGAGTATTTTCTAGTATTTTTTCAAGCTCTTCAATAATCATTCCATTATTGTCAGTGGGCACCTCTACAAACTTACATTGATACGCTTTAAATGCAGTGATCGCCCCTAAATAGCTGGGACTTTCGCATATAACAACGTCATCAGCGTCTAAAAATATTTTTCCACTAAAATCAAGTCCTTGCTGAGAACCGCTTGTAATCAATATATTATCAGCTGTTACATCTACCCCAAATTTACTCATCCTTTTTGCAATTTTTTCCCTCAGGGGCAAAAATCCCCTTGTAGGACAGTACTGCAGAGCTCCATGACCATCTTCATCTAAAACTTTAACTGAAATTTTTTTCATTTCATCTATTGGAAAGAGCTCAGGAGCTGGCAGTCCCCCTGCAAAAGATATAATTTCTGGGTTGGATGTTAATTCCAATATTTCACGAATTTCTGAAGTTCTAACTTCATTCATGCGGACTGCATATCTCAAAGTCATTTAAACACCTTTTTGCAATTTGAATGTATAATGGAATAATATATCCAGCTATTTTTACACATGTGGTGTGTTAATTAATCAAATATACTTAAATATTAAATTTTTTAATTAATATATACTATTAGCTATTGGTATCTTTTAGTGTCTTAAATTGTAGTCAAGACAATCACAACCGAAAAGTTTATATATTAGAAGAATAATCTTTATTGTGAATCTTACGAACAGATGATGAATCACGTAAAATAAGTCAGAAGTTGGTTAAGTGCCAGGGTAGTCTAGTCCGGCGAGGCAGCGGACTGCAGATCCGCTTTAGGAGGGTTCAAATCCCTTCCCTGGCTCTTTTTTTATTTTAGTAATAATCTATATATTTAAATTAATAATATTAATTTTAGTCATAGTGCAAATATATATAAAATACAATATATTAAATGCAAAAACAATAGTTTAATTTTGTTCGTTTAAAAAACATTTTAGATTTTATATTATTTATTATTTTAAGGAGGCGATTATTTGCATTGGGCTGATGGTATATCTGAAAAAATAGTGAATAAAAGAGAAACAGAAAAATACGTGGTTTCAAGCGGTATTACTCCATCAGGACACATCCACATAGGTAACGCAAGGGAAACACTAACTGCGGATGCCATATACAAAGGATTAGTTAGTAAAGGGGTTAATGCTGAACTTATTTTTGTTGCAGATACCTACGACCCACTTAGAAAGGTGTATCCATTTCTACCAGAGGAATATGAAAAATACATAGGAATGCCACTTAGTGAGATTCCATGTCCAGAGGGTTGCTGTGAAAGTTATGCAGAGCATTTTTTAAAGCCATTTTTGGACAGTTTGGAAGATTTGGGTATAAACTTAACAACCTACAGAGCAGACAAGTGCTATAAAGATGGATTATATGATGAAAAAATAATTTTGGCACTTGAAAACAGGGACAAAATCAAGGAAATACTGGACAAATATAGAAAGGAACCATTACCTGAAAACTGGTACCCTTTGAATGTTATTTGTGAAGAATGTGGAAAACAGAGCTCCACAAAAGTTATAGAATACGACAGTGAAAATCAAACTGTAACCTATGAATGTTCATGTGGTTTCAAAAACACTGTAAAACCATTTAAAGGAAGGGCAAAACTACCGTGGAGAGTTGACTGGCCTGCTAGATGGAGCATATTCAATGTTGTTGCTGAACCTATGGGTAAAGACCATGCCGCTTCAGGTGGTTCATACGACACAGGATTAAAGATAGCTAGGGAAATTTACAACTACCGAGCTCCAGAAAAAATAGTTTATGAATGGATACAGTTGAAGATTGGGGATAAGGCAGTTCCAATGTCATCTTCATCAGGTGTGGTATTTGCAGTTAAAGACTGGATGAAAGTATGCCATCCAGAAGTATTGAGATTCTTACTATTGAGAAGTAAGCCTACAAAACATATAGACTTTGATTTAAAGGCTATTTCAAACTTGGTGGATGACTACGACGAACTTGAAAGAAATTACTTTGCATTAAAAGATAAAGCGGAAAAAGAAGAATTAAATGAAAATGAAAAGGATAAAATTAGGCTTTACGAACTTATAACACCTAATATACCTGAGAAGTTACCTTTGCAGGTGCCTTATAGATTCTGTTCAATAATAGCCCAGATAGCCTACGATATGGAATCAAAAGAAATTAACATGGAAAGAGTAATGGATATACTCAGAAGAAACAATTACGATTTAGAATCAGTTGATGAATACGACCTAGAAAGATTAAAAACAAGGCTTTCAATGTCTAGAAACTGGGCTTTAACCTATGGAGAAAAGTTGGAAATAATAGACATAAATAAGGCAAAGGAAATATACGAAGAACTAAATGAAAAACAGAAGGAATGGATTAAAACATTTGGCGAAAAATTAAAGGATGTTGAATTCGATGCAATAACTCTCCATGAACTGATATACAACAGTGCAAAGGATTTGGAATTAAATCCAAAAGAAGCATTCCAAGCATCCTACAAGATAATACTTGGAAAAAAATACGGCCCTAAATTAGGAAGTTTCCTTGCTTCATTAAACAAAGACTTTGTTGTAGATAGGTATTGTCTTTCTAGATAACTAACTTACAAATATTTATTTACATTTTATTACTTTTTTATAATCTTGCGGGAATTTTATATACTATTGTGGTATACTTTTTTTATCAATGAGTTAAGGTCTAATTTTAATATAATATGTTAAAAACACCATTTTTCCATATGGGTGATTAAATGATCGAAGTTGTAGCCTATCAGGAGTTTAAAGGAAACGATAAAGAAATCATAAACTCCGAATTTGAAAAACTAATTGAAGAATTAAAAACCAATTACAATGCTGAACTATTATCCCTGGATGAAGAAGAGGGTGAACTATACACAAAAGTCGGAGAATTAAAGGTAAAATTCGATTCTTTTTTAGATTATATCAAGTTTTGTTTAAAATATGGCGTAGATTTAGACGTTGTTGAGCCTTCAAAACTAAAAATAAGCTCAAAAGAGTTTGGAGAAGCTATAGCACATATTATAGATTTTTTCCGAATATTTTGCAATAAATACGGAGTTATGTTTAATGTATATGTACGTGAGGAAAAAGAGTTCGAGCTCGATAAATACAAAGAAGGAATATATGATGAAGATGATATATTTGCTTTTCAGGATGAAGACAGTCTTTTAAGGATAAAGGCTGTTTTTGAAGGGGAAGGGAAATCAGAAGAGGATATTGTCAAAAAAATACTGATGTCATTAAATGAAGAAATGTTAGTTAATAAAATAATAACAAAAGAAATTGATGATAGCAAAGAAGGATTTCATGGATTGATTGCAGTTGAAATATTCTGCAAACCTTTCGATGTTGTAGAATTGGCGTACAAGTTCTTACCTGTAACAATTTCAATTGAAAATAAAGATATCGAAATTGACGCTTTGGAATTGCAGGACATAGGAAATGATTTAGGAGGTGCAGTTTTCGAACTATCCCATGCTGCAGCTACCATGAAGAAAAAATAAATTTTAAAATGATTAGAATAATCTATTTATTTTAAAGTTCCATCTATAACTTACCATATTTTTTTATAGACATAAAGTATATTATAAATCAATCCATTACATGACACTATTGATCATAATATTTTGTAGGTACGATACATTCTATAATACGATATATTCATCCATATATTATATAATCATCATAAAGTCATACACTCATTAATTTAAGATACTATATATTTCATATTCAGATTAAGGTGATAATATGCATCCAGCAATAAAATATATGAGAGAGGATAGACTCCCACACATATTCTGTGCAGGTTGTGGAAACGGTATTGTTTTAAACTGTTTTGTAAATGCAATTGAAAAATTAGACATAAAGCCTGAAGATTATATTGCATTATCCGGAATTGGCTGTTCTTCAAGAGTTCCTGGGTACTTGTACTGTGATTCAATCCACACCACACATGGAAGACCAATAGCCTTTGCAACAGGCATTAAGGTATCAAGACCTGACAAAAAAGTTGTAGTATTTACTGGAGACGGTGATTTAGCAGCCATTGGTGGAAACCATTTCATACACGGATGTAGAAGAAACATAGATATTACTGTCATCTGTATAAACAACAACATATATGGAATGACCGGAGGTCAGTGCTCCCCAACAACACCACATGATGAAAAAGCCACAACTGCACCGTATGGAAACCCTGAAAATAATATGGATTTATGTAAACTTGCAGAAGCTGCAGGAGCTACCTATGTTGCAAGATGGACAACTGCCCATCCGATCCAACTTGTAAATGCAATAAAAAAAGGTATGGAAAAGAAAGGATTCTCATTTATTGAAGTAGTATCTCAATGTCCAACATACTATGGGAGATTTAATGTTTCAAGAAAACCTGCCGACATGATTAAATTCTTAAAGGAAAACTCAGTTAACATTAAAAAGGCCGAAACATTATCCAATGAAGAATTAAATGGTAAAGTAGTAGTTGGCGAGTTTTTAAACATTGAAAAACCAGAGTACATTGAACAGTTGAAAGAATTATTACATTAATTGCAGTAAAACCTATATGGAGATGTAACTGAAAATAAAATATCATCATTAAAGGTGAATAAAATGAGAAAAGAAGTGAGATTTTCCGGTTTCGGTGGCCAGGGAATTATACTTTCAGGAGTTATCCTTGGTAGGGCAGCTTCCCTTTACGATAAAAAAGAATCCGTTCAAACACAATCTTACGGTCCTGAAGCAAGAGGGGGAGCAAGTAAATCTGAAGTGGTAATTTCAGACGAGGAAATAGACTTCCCTAAAGTTATAGTACCAGATGTTTTAGTATGTATGTCACAACCAGCATTTGATAAATACGGTATGGATATTAAAGAAGGAGGATGTGTTTTAGTCGATAAAGACCTTGTAACCATTCCTGAAAACTACGACAACGGAAGCTTCAAAGTTTATCAAGTCCCATTTACAGAAATTGCAAACAAAGAAGTAGGATTAGGGATAGTTGCAAATATTGTTATGCTCGGAGCATTAACAAAAATAACCAAACTTGTTTCAAAAGAATCCATGGAAAAAGCCATACTTGATAGCGTACCTAAAGGAACCGAAGAAAAGAACATCAAAGCGTTTGAAAAAGGATACGATTATTTCTAGATTATAATATAGGGCAAAACCTTTTAGAAAAAGGTTTTGATTCCAAAATCTGATACCTACTCAACTTCGTTGAGTAGATATATTTTAGTCCGTTTATGTCAGAGGTAGTATTAATTGTTATGCACCGGACTATATAAGAATAAATCATTTCATTTCAAAAATCAAAAAATCTACTTTTTTGACTATATGGTATCTACCATATATATTCATTAAATTTTTATAACTAAAGACCTAATTATTCTACAATATTTAACAATATTGATGTGGATAACTCAATTTTCACAACTTATCATTAAAACAATATGAAATAATTATTACGGGTGTAACGATGATAGATAACTGCAAAATATGTGGTGGATCTGGAAAAAAAATTATTAATTATAAAACATGTCCGGAATGTGATGGGACCGGATTTTTAGAGGAATTTAACACTAAAGAACATTTTAAAAGGGCTTCTAAAAACACAAAATATGATTTGGATATTGCAGAAGTGCCTTGTAGTAACTGTAATGGTTCTGGAAAAGTGCCAATATATGGAGATTGTGACTACTGCGGTGGAAGCGGTAAAGTAGTCAAATGTGATAATTGTGGAAAAGAAATTGGAAGGTATCCACAAGATAAAGACAAAAAACTCTGTGAAAAATGTAAAAAGGAAGAAGAATCACGTAGAAGTAATTTAAAAACAGTATATGTTATAGACGAATTATGTGGGATGGGAGATTTAGAGGAAGGTAAATTCTACAAAGGTAAAGTTTCAAGGATTGAAAAGTACGGGATATTCATATCATTAAACAACCAGACAAGGGGGTTGTTAAGGGCAAGAGAAATGGTTGGAAAAAGGCTAAACGATTTCAAATTAGGGGACGAGGTAATAGTCCAAGTTTCTGAACTTAAACTTGGAAAAAGAGAAGTTGATTTTAGATACCTGCCAATTACAGACTATCAAATTGAAAAACTTGAGAAAGAAGTTCAATTAACCACCCTAAGAGAAATAATAGATAAAGGAATACTTGAAATGAAGGATAAAGTTGTCCATATCCAAGGTGAGATAGTTCAAGTTGTCCAGACTCCAGGTCCTACAGTATTTACAGTAACTGATGGAACCGATGTAACCTGGGTAGCTGCATTTGAAATGGCTGGTTTAAGAGCTCACCCTGAAATTAAAGTAGGAGATATTGTAGATGTTGTAGGTTCTGTTTCAGTAAGGGATGGAAAACTCCAAATTGAAAGAATTAAAATGGCAAAACTTGAAGGAGAAGAAGCAGAACGTGTAAAAAATAAAATCGAACAGGAAATAGATAGAAAAGCAGAACCTGCAAGGGACATTGAATTCCTTGTTGAAAGTGAGGTTCTAGAAAAATTAAGGCCAAAAATGGCAGATGTTGCAAAAAGAATAAGAAGAGCAGTATTGGATGGAAGACCTATAATAATAAGACATCATGCTGACACCGATGGCTACTGTGGAGGGTTGGCATTAGAAAGGGCCATATTACCGATACTTGAGGAGTTCTCAATAGATACAGATGCTCAATGGCATTACTTCAGAAGAAGTCCTTCAAAAGCTCCATTCTATGAACTGGAAGATGCCACTAAGGATTTGGTATTTTCGATAGAAGATTACCTTAGATTTGGTCAAAAGATGCCTTTAATTGTACTGGTGGATAACGGAAGTACTGATGAAGATATTCCTGCAATATCAAAAGTTAAGGCATACGATATAGAAGTTGTTGTAGTTGACCATCACTATCCTGGTGAGGTAATAGATGGTAGGGTTGAAATAGACGATTATATAGATGCCCACGTGAACCCATACCTTGTAGGTGGAGATAGCAACTTGACCGCAGGGGTTCTAGCAACTGAAGTAGCTAGAATGATAAACAAAGATGTCACCGAAGAAATAAAGCATTTACCTGGTATTGCCGTAGTTGGTGACCATGCAAAAGGAGATGAAGTTGAAAGTTATATTAAAATAGCATTGGATAAGTTAACAAAGTGCAGTAAAAAATACGATATTGGAAAAGAATACACAAGAGAAGATTTAGAAAAAATAGCACTTTGTATGGACTTTGAAGCATTCTACCTAAGATTTATGAATGGAAAGGGTATTGTGGATGATATATTAGGAAAAGATGAAGAATCATTTAAAAGACATAGAAAGTTGGTAGATATACTGTATGAACAAGCCATGAAGATGGTTGATAGACAGATGAAGGCTGTTATTCCAGCAATAAAAACTGAAGAGCTCGAAAATGGAATAATCCTAAACATACTGGATGTTGAAAAATATGCCCATAAATTCACATTCCCTGCACCAGGTAAAACCTGCGGTTTTGCCCATGATTCAATAGTTCAGAAGTATGGTGAGGAAAAACCTATAATTACAATAGCTTATGGACCTGATTTCGGTGTGGTCAGAGCTACCGATGCCGTTAGCGAGAAATTCAACTTTAACTTAAACCATATTGTAACGCAGCTCATAGAGGAAATTCCTGAAGCTTCCTTAGATGGTGGGGGACACGAATGTGCAGGAAGCCTGAAATTTGTTGAAGGGCTTAGGGGAAAGGTATTGGATAGGTTCTTGGAAATTATAAAGTCCATGAAATAATTCAAAATAAAACCTTTTTCAGTTTCTCGACAAAAATCTTCGAATTTGTGAGTCTCAACGATCCACCGCAACACAGTTGCGAGGAAGTTGAATAATCTATGATTATTCAACTAAATCAAAGATTTTCGTGAGTTAGTAGGTCCTTCGGATTTACTTCGACAGCAAATCCTTCGGAATTTGTCTCGATAGCCAATATGTGATACATTCTCCTTAGTTAAATCTAACTTTTTTGGTGGAACAATGGGAGTTCAATTCAACGACATAATCCCAAGAAAGGAAATTACCTTAAAATTTTTAAAAAATAAAACTGTGGCAATAGATTCAATGAATGTACTCTATCAATTCCTGTCAAGTATAAGATTAAGGGATGGGAGCCCGTTGACAAACTCAAAGGGTGAGATAACTTCCACATACAACGGGGTATTCTATAAAACAATACACATGCTGGAAAATAACATAACTCCTGTATGGGTATTTGACGGAGTAGCTCCAGTACTTAAAGAGAAAACCAGAGAAGAACGTAGAAAAATTAGACAGGATGCTTTAGATAGTTACTTAGAAGCGAAAAAGAAGGACGATATTGAAGAAATGCAAAAATATGCAAAAAGAGCCAATTTCTTAGATAGCACCATCGTAGAAAACTCAAAAAAATTACTTGATTTGATGGGAATTCCTTATATAAATGCACCGTCTGAAGGGGAAGCTCAGTGTGCCCACATGGTTAAAAAAGGAGATGCATTTGTAGTTGTCAGCCAAGATTACGATGCAATACTGTACGGTGCTGAAAGAATCGTTAGAAACATGACTTCCAACAAAGCTATTGAATTAATTGAACTAAAAGATGTTTTAAAAGAATTGGACCTAGATTTAGATCAGATTATTAATATTGCAATACTAATTGGTACTGACTATAATCCCGGGGGAATTAAAGGTATTGGACCAAAAAAGGCCCTTGAAATTGTAAAAAACAATAAAGTTCAAAACTACATAGATAAAATAGAAAACTATGAAGAGATATACAACATATTTAAGAATCCAGCTGTTACGGATGAATACAATATAAAGCTTAAAACTCCTAAAAAAGAAGAATTAATTGATTTTTTAGTTAACAAAAATGATTTCTCATACGATAGGATAGTGCCATACGTGGATAAATTGTGTAAAATTATAGAAGAGAAAAATACTCAAACCAGTTTGGAAGCTTGGTTTTAAAGTGATACTATGTTAAAAGTTTATAGATTAAATGGACTTTCACTGATACTTTTATTGCTACTAATCTTGGGAGTTTTTATAGTTGGCTTAATGCTACTTGGACCCATTGTATTGGCGGGATTATTTCTAATTTTCCTTTATATAGGCTATATGAAATTTAGAAGGTCCATTAATGAGTTCATAAAGAATATCAAGAAAAAGAAGATAAAAATAAAAAACGAATCCGACAATGGGGAGGTAAAAATAAACTTTGCAAAAACTATTGAAATTAATGATGAAAATAGTAATAATGAAAATAAAAACAAAAAAGAAAGTGGTACCATAACTTTAGATAAACAGAATGACCCTGCCCAAAAGTATATCGAAAAAGATCAAGACCTTTCTCAATTCATTAACTATCTTAAGGAGCATGGATTTGAATTAAAAGATGGTATTTTATACCATGGCGATAAAATCGCTTATCCGATCTATAAAAAATCCTATCCAGTAAATGAAATCATAAAATTGTATGATGAAAGACCAGTATGCGATATTGTTGTTATAGGACTTAAAGGAGAGCCTTCAAATCCCAAATTTATATATATTCTTCCAATTGATAAAACAGAAAACAGAATGGGTATTGAAGAATTGAAAAAATACGAAACAAAATTAAAATAGTGAAACCATGACGATGGTAATATTAGATAATTGTGTTGGATGTGGTGGATGCGTCCCATTCTGCCCTTTTGATGCCATTAGCACATATGGAGTGGCAACAATTGATGGGGAAAAATGTACAGAATGTAAAACCTGTATAAGCTACTGCCCATTAAATGCAATAATATATAATAAATAGCCAATATATCGAGTTAAATAATATAATATCGATAATAATTAGAGGTGACCTGACGTGTATATTGGAAGATTTTTAGTTGTAGGAAAGACAAGCGAAGGAAAGCCGTTTGTATCATACAGAGTTTCAAGTAGGAGTTTCCCAAACAGAGAGGCAAAAACTCTAAACGAAAGTACTGTTTCAATTATACCTAAGGACCTAAATGAAATATTTTCAAACCCATATATTACCTACAACTGTGTAAAAATAGTAAACAACAATATAATAGCAACTAACGGCTCCCATACCGATGTTATTGCTGATAAAATAAAGTTAGGACTTCCAATAAGAGACTCATTGGCCTACTCATTGGTTACAATGGACTACGAAAAGGACGACTACAACACCCCAAGAATAGCGGTGGTTTTAAACGAAAACGAGTGCTACATGGGTTATGTTGCAGATAAGGATATAAGAATCAAAAAAGTTGAATTAGAAAATGGAAAAGGCTACTATTTAAGTACATATGAAGCCTGCACCATTTCAGAAGATCAATACATACCAGTTGAAGGAGAATCTCCAGAAGAAATCTGTAAGTATGTAATGGACTACAAAGAATTTGAACATCCGGTTACTTGTGCAACTGCAGTTATTGAAGGGGATAAAATAAATATAGCAACGTTATAATGACTATTCCCCAGGATAAGAAATACAAATTCCCTTGGGATTTTATTAATATTTTTATATTTATTACAAGTGGAAAGATGAATAACCATAAAATTCCCTATAAACACCCGACTAAACTTTTCATTGGAGGTTTACACGGGGATGAAGGGAACTACACTGAGCTGATACTTGAAGATCTAACAAAGGAAAAGAATTACAAAGGAAAAGTTATTATTATACCAAAACTAACTGAAAATAGCAAATACGTAAGTACGCTGCATAAAGAATACTACAAAACAGGAGAAGGCAAATATTTAATAGATATCATTGACAAATATAAACCTAATTTTTATTTTGAGCTCCATTCCTATAGTGATAAATCATATTCTAAACTAACTGATCCCAATAGGGCCGATAAAATAGGAATTCCACCTTTTATAGATATTGGAGACAGAGTTCTTATAGCATCAATATCACCTGTGTTAAGGAACAAATTTACTCAGGATGACTTTTGTATGACTATTGAAATCCCAAAATGGAAGGTAGATCAGAGCAAAGGTCGAGTTTTAGAAATCTTAAAAATGGGGCTCGATAGTGAGAGTAGAAGAGAAATGATAGAAAGACTTGAAGAAAAGTATCCTGAACAGGTGAGAATAGCAAGATATCTCTCTAAAAAATATAACTTGATATTGTTTTAAACTATGGTTAGAACTATGGTATAACATAATATATATTTAATAAAAGTCAATATTCATGAGAAACTACTAAATATAACTAAAAAATATTATGAAAGGTAATTTGAAACATCGGTCCTAAAGAGACGTGAAAATCAGAATTGTTTATAACATATATACCGAAAAACTACAACTTAAAAACTTGTTTAAAAAACTAAAAAGGTGAAATAATGAAATTTTTCTTAGACACTGCAAATGTAGAAAAGATCAAAGAATTTGCTGAATTAGGAATTGTAGATGGAGTTACAACAAACCCTAGTTTAATAGCAAAAGAAGGAAGAGACTTCCACGAAGTTATTAAAGAAATATGTTCCATCGTAGATGGCCCAGTTAGTGCAGAGGTAATTTCGTTGGAAGCTGAAGGAATGATAAAAGAAGCTAGAGAACTTGCAAAGATTGCAGACAATGTTGTAATAAAAGTTCCAATGACCAAGGAAGGATTAAAAGCCGTAAATGTTTTATCAAAAGAAGGAATAAAAACAAATGTTACATTGGTATTCTCTGCAAATCAAGCTTTAATGGCTGCAAAAGCTGGAGCAACATACGTTTCACCATTTGTCGGTAGATTAGACGATATCGGACATGATGGAATGAAGTTAATTGAGGACGTTGTTAAAATATTCAGAAACTACGACATAAAAACAGAAGTAATCGTAGCTTCAGTAAGACATCCAATACATGCTTTAGAATCTGCAAAAATAGGTGCAGACATTGCAACAATACCATTTGATGTTTTAGATAAGATGTTCAAACACCCACTAACAGACATTGGTATTGAAAAATTCTTGAAGGACTGGGAATCACACATTAACAAATAATTCTTTTTTATAATATTTTTTTATATTTTTCATTTCATTAGATTTGTTATTTTAGGTGATTTAATGAACCATATTGAGATAGACAAAAGAGCGTA
This sequence comes from Methanothermococcus thermolithotrophicus DSM 2095, assembly GCF_946463545.1. NCBI lineage: Archaea > Methanobacteriati > Methanobacteriota > Methanococci > Methanococcales > Methanococcaceae > Methanothermococcus > Methanothermococcus thermolithotrophicus. The sequence goes on from NZ_OX296583.1 coordinate 206,062, forward strand.
TGGCTCTATTACCAATTTTTCAAGAGTAATTTACAGAAATGGAATCCTGAATAAAGAGGACCTACCTGAAAAGGAAGATATTATATCACTAAATTACAAAAATAAATTTGTAGCTAAGGCGATATACATTCCAAAGTCCCCCATAATCAAAATATTGACGCTAAAAAACGAAGAGATGGATAAAAAGTTTTTTTACGATAGGATAAAAAAAGCCAATGATTACAGGACCAATATATTAAATTACAAAGATACCTATAGGATGATATATGCTGAAGCCGATTATCTACCTACAATTATTTTAGACAAATACAATGAAATAGCTTCAATGCAAGTTTCATCAAAGGTTATGGAACGTTATTTGGACCTAATATTTGAATGTCTGAGTGAAATAACAGATATTGAAACACTTTATGTTCAAAGAGGTAAAAAGGGAGACAAAATAAAAAGCAGAATATATGGAAATAAAAACAAAATGGAAACGACCATAGAAGAAGGAAAAGCCAAATTCAAAGTAAATCTAAAAGGCCATAAAACAGGGTTCTTCCTGGACCAGAGGGAAAATAGAATAGATTTAGAAAATTACATAAAAGAAGGCGATAGAGTACTCGATATATGTTGCTATACTGGAGGTTTTTCAGTCCATTGTGGCATAAAAGGTGCCAAAGTCGTCGGGGTTGATCTATCGGATAAAGCCATTGAGGTTGCCAAAGAGAACATGGAACTAAATAATTTAAAGGACTATGAGTTCATAGTTGGAAACGCCTTTGATGTTATGAAGGGCATGATAAAGAAAGGTGAACAATTTGATGTTGTAATACTCGACCCTCCTGCATTTACTAAGACTTCAAAGGATATTAAAAATGCGTTGAGTGCATACAATACATTAAACTACTTGGGGCTAAAACTTGCAAAGAGAATGCTTGTAACATGTTCTTGCTCCTTCCATGTTGATAGGGAAAAATTCAAAAACACAGTAGTTTCCTCTGCATTTAGGGCAAAAAAAGAAATTAGGCAGATTGGACCCTACAGAACTCAAGCCCCTGACCACATAATTACGATGGTAAATAAAGATCTGGAATACTTAAAATGTTTGTTCTTTAGTGTATGTTAAAATTCAAAACACGTGGATGGTGGAAAAATGATAGTTAAAAAAAATAATAAATTTTGTAGTTTTTCAAGTGATAATGAGAAAACCGAAAGTATTGTTCCTAAAACACATCCAAGATATAAATCATTGTTAAATCGAGAGAAAATTGTGGAAGCTTTTGAAAGCGGAGTATTGGCAAAAAGTGGAATGATTGCCCATGGAAGAGGCGAAACATTCGATTACTTGATAGGTGAAAAAACCACAGAAATGGCATTGGAGTCTATAAAAACTGCAGCTGCGATGTTGGTGTTGGCAAAAAATCCAGTTATATCAATTAATGGAAACTGTGTTGCACTTGCAAAGGACGAACTTGTAGAACTTGCAGAGGCACTAAACGGAAAAATAGAAGTCAATTTATTTTATAGAACAAAGGAGAGGGAAGAAAAAATAAAAGAACTATTTGAAAATGATATCCAAGAAGGTAGAATAAAACTACTTGGTGTAGATGATGCAAATAAACAGATACCTAATTTAGATAGTTTAAGGGGAAAGGTTTCAGAAGAAGGAATATACACTGCAGATGTGGTTCTTGTACCTTTGGAAGATGGGGACCGTGCAGGAGCTCTTGTTAACATGGGGAAAAAAGTCATTGCAATAGACTTAAATCCACTCTCCAGAACTGCAAAGACCTCAACGGTAACCATTGTAGATGAACTAACTAGGTGTATACCTCTTATCACAAAATACGTCAAAGATTTCAAAAATAAAAATACAGATGAATTAATGAACATAATAAATAGCTACGACAACAATAATAACTTAAAGAAAGTATTGGCACATATTTCAAAAAGACTTGAACAATAAAAAGGATAATAGAAAAATGGATAAAACGACCAGACTAATAATTTAGCAGATTTAAAAAAGTTTTTATTTAATTTATTTTTTATTTAAATCCAAATTTTAATAGTAATTTCCCAAACTCTGTTATTTTTACCATTGCATGATTTTTTTCAACAAAACCATATTGAAGAAGCGGCTCTACCCTATCGTATGCGGTTCTCCTATGGATCCCAAGTTCTTTTGCGAGCTCATCGATTTTTGCCGAACCACCCATATCATTAATTTTTAGGATTGTTTCTTTTGTTGCAGGGTGTTTTGTAATCATGTGAATTCCTTCTTTTGCACTGATTGAAATTAAATCAGGAATTATGGAACACATTGAAACAGTGTAGTTCATATACTCTTTGAATATTATTTCCCCATAGGATGTAAAACCAAACATCGGATTTAAAGGACATTCCTTTAAACTGTTTTCTACAGCATCTTTAGATACTTCAGGTAAAAATGCAGAAATACAGCAGAAGGTCACGAATGGAGAATATTTGGGGGGAGTATTTAGTATCAAATCAATGGGCTTTTTGAATAAACTTTCAATGGTTTTGTTGTCAATATCGACAAGTTTTAACTCATTGTCCTTCATAATATTCGAGCCAAACACCAGCATATCATTCTTTATGGAGATAGGACCTTTTAGGTAGATTTCACCATCTGAATTGATTACACCAAATGGATGGGAGAGATAAAAACTTCTATTTTTTCGAAGGTCCTCATTGGAACCTCTAAAGTTTGAGATGTCATTATAATACTCTATTGCATCGATATTATTCAATGTATAGACATATCTCTTGTTGGTTTCCGTTACTATGGTTTTATCCTCTTTTCCACCTAAATCCATTTTTAAATTTTCCTTATGTTCATAACCCTGTGTCAAAATTTTTGATTTTGAGGATATTTGCGACTCTTTTGTGACATACGATGATATATTTGAATAACTTCCAAAGGATATCTTTGGTAAAATATCTCCTCCAAATGCGGCACAAACTACACTATCAAAATAAACATCATTACAGTATTGATAAGTTTTTTTAAATTCAAAATCATCCGAAGTGGTTCCTCCAAAAATTGGGGTTGTAATCCCTATGATGTCAACAATTCCCTTTAAAACATCTTCCTCAAACTTACAATAATCCATGAAAACCATCATTAATTTGGGCATCATTCCTAGATTTTCTATTGCATCATGTGCCGCCCTTCTTCCAGATTCTCTCGGATTTATGGAAACTCCTAAACCAACACCCAAGCCTACATTGAAATATTTTGAGGCTAAAATCCCAACTGAAACTCCATCTTCAACCATATCGTTGTTTGTTATCCCAAATTTAGAAGTACCGCCAACTATTGGGGTTTTATTACCCAAAATTAATTTTACCCCATTTAAAATTTCCTCCGGATCATAATCTGGTGAAGAGAATAAAAATGCAACTTTTGATTTTTCCGCATATTCATCTAAATACTTTAATGCATCCGATGTGGCATGAGCCCCTGCTTTTAGTGGGTTATCATCATTTGACGTTCCATGCCCAAACTCTATGAACTTCACGCTAACACCAATCATTACTTTCAGCTTTTATATTTATAATTCTGGATTATTAATACTTTATTCTATATATACTATATCCGTATTGGCAAACTTTAAATACAAAAATTAGAAAACTTAGTACAATAGTTTGTGATTAGTGACCCACAACACCACAAGATGTAATATAGATTAGATACATAATCCATACCCATAATACTATGCAAGTATTGTTTATATGCCACAGTGAACTGTGAATATTTATGAATATTTAAGTATACTATGGATATACAGGGTTATATAATAGGTTATATGGGGATAGTATGTCTAAAATTTTGATAGTTGAAGATGAAGAAGATATTTTGAATTTAGTAAAAATAATTCTAGAAGTAAATGGGTATGAGGTACTAACGGCCAACAATGGATATGAAGCCATAGAGCTCATGGAAGAAAGACCTGATTTGGTGCTACTGGATATAATGATGCCTGGGATGAGTGGTTGGGAAGTGCTAGATACCTTAAGATCCAAGGATGATTGGAAAAAAACTCCTGTAATAATATTAACCGCAAATGCTCAAATAGAACATATAGAAATAGGTATCAAAAAAAATGTTGATGGGTATATTATAAAACCATTTGAGAAAGAAGAGCTATTGGAAAGACTAAAAGAAGTTTTATCAAACAATACGGTGTGATTCTATGAATACTATCCCAACTATCAAAAAACTTGGAACAAAACTTACTATTTTTTCAATAATTATTGCAGTAATTCCAATTTTGACGCTGGGAATGGTATCAACAACTACCATAACAGACACAATGGAAATACAGGCCCAGCAAAAAATTACCAATGATCTAAAAATTGCAGAAAATATTGTAAACAACAAAATAGAAAAATTACATGTGGCAGTTGTACATACGGCAAATGCTGAAGAAACTGTGTCCGCCCTTAAAAATGGGGATAGTAAGAAACTTAAAGAAATGGCCAAACTAACAAAAGAGTCAGCAGGTGCTGATTTTGTAACAATTTTTGATAATCGGGGGCGAGTAATTGCAAGGTCCAATAACGAAGTTATTGGGGATTATGAACTACCAAATTTAATTAAAAAAGTATTAAATGGGACTGAAATAAATTCCATTGAAATGTTGGATGAAGAAACCCTTAAAATGGAAAATTTGGAAAATGATGTAGAAATAAATATTTCAAAGACGTATAACTCAGCTGATGTCGATAAATCCATTGAAAACAAGGGGATGGCGTTAGTATCAATTAAACCAATTAAGGACCATGATGGAAATATTGTTGGGGCGATAGTGGCTGCAGATGTTTTAAATGGGGATTACACTGTTGTGGATAAAGTAAAAGAAATTACTGGAGATACCGCCACAATATTTTTAGAGGGACTTAGAATATCCACAAATGTTCAAAAAGAAGATAGCCGGGCCATTGGGACATTGGTTTCTAAAGAAGTATATCATGAAGTGATAAATAATGGAGAAACATACTATGGAAGAGCATTTGTTGTTACAGATTGGTATTTAACAGCATATAAGCCCATTAGAAATAGTGAAGGGGACATCATAGGAATGCTCTTCGTAGGTACGCCTGAAAAGCCATTCATAACCCTTGAGAACAATATTAGAAATCAGTCTATAATAGTTGGAATTATTGGTTTGTCAGCTGCTTTAGGGGTTTCCCTTGTATTGAATAGAAAAATCACCAGACCTCTTGAAGAGTTGAAAAAAGGAGCTGAACTAGTAAGTAGTGGGAATTACAACTCCAGGGTGGAGGTTAAAACCGCCGATGAATTTGGAGAACTTGCCAAAGCATTTAATAAAATGGCAGAGGAAATACGGATATCACATGAAAAACTTAAAAAACATGCTGAGGAACTGGAAAAGTCATATAACGAGTTAAAAGAACTCGATAAAATGAAATCAGACATTATAGTAATAGTCTCTCATGAATTAAGAACACCATTAACCTCAATTAAAGGTTATGTGGAGCTCGTTTTAGATGGAACTATAGGGCCTATAACTGAATCACAGAGGAAATGTCTTGAAATTGCAGAAGACAATATTAAAAGATTAAAAAGACTCATAGAAAGTATGCTCGACTTATCCAAGATTGAGCGTGGAGAACTTGAAATGAATATGGAAGAAATTGGTATAAAGCATTTTGTAGAAAAAATTTTAAGTTCCCTAAAACCACTGGCCGATGAAAAAAATATCAACATGAACCACGATGTTGAAGATATTGCCATTAAAGGGGATAAAGATAGAATAGCTCAAGTGTTAACCAATTTAGTGGAAAATGCTATAAAATTCACACCCATAAACGGGAATATTGGAGTTAATGCTTTTAAAGAGAATGAGTACGCTCACATAACTGTTACCGATAACGGACCAGGAATTCCTGAAAAGGATTTGTGCAGAATATTTGACAGGTTTTATCAAGTTGATTCATCAGCAAAACGGAAAAAGGGCGGTTCCGGATTAGGCTTGGCAGTATGTAAGAGTATCGTTGAAGCCCATGGTGGATCAATTTGGGTCGAAAGTAAACATGGAAAAGGAAGTACATTCCACATATTGTTACCTTTAAATCAAGACGAGGTATAACAATATATTCTATTTATTCTATTTTTTATTAATAACTTTTATAATGGGTAACTGAAATTCTCCTTTCATGGAGATTTTGAATTATTCTAAAATTTAAACAATCTAATACCTTCCCATATTTTTTAAACAATAAGGTATATATAATTGGAAAAAAAATAGATCTTATTGTGGTTTTGTGGGGCACTATATTCACAATTGGGGTGTCTCAATGAATAAAGTTATGGAAAAAAAATTTATAATTGCAACAACCTGTGAAATTCCAGGAATAGATGTCTATATATTGGATATAATATCAGTAACAGTTGATGATCTAAATATGGAAGAGGTAATAAGCAAAATAAAAGAAAAAGCACGATCTATAGGGGCCAACGGAATAGTTGGATTTAATGTAGAAGCTGCAAATGATGGCAATTCAGTTAAGTTAATAGGATATGGTACAGCAGTTAAGTTTGTTGAAGGCCAGTGGGCGATAGATTAAAATACTTCTATAAAATAGCGAAAGTCTTATTTTATTACATTTTATATTTATATTTTTGTTTTTTAGGATCTATCTGGAAATATTCACAAAAATATGTATTATTTAGTAACTAAAAAGAATTTCTTTTTTTAAATTTAGTTAAGTTCCTTAAATTGCTTCCAAATTGGAAATAAAATATTATTTATAGTTTTTGATATGATTTTAATCGAAAATTATATATTGATATAATCTTATATGTGTGGTTAGTACCCCACAAGACCACAACTACCATTATATAGGAGGTATGATTATGGACTTAAATCCCCCAGATAAAGTAGTAGAATTAGCAGGAAATGTAGGACAATATAAAGCAAATTTAGGGGTAAATCAACTCCTATTAAGGGGAATTATGGGAGGGGCCTATATTGCCATGGGTGCTGGACTTTGCACCATCTGTAGTACAGGTATAGCTCAATATCTAGGTCCAGGATTTGCAAAACTCATAGGAGCTTCAGTGTTTCCTGTTGGGCTTATTTTAATCATACTAACAGGTATGGAACTTGTTACCGGAGACATGATGCTTTTACCTATAGCAATGTTTCAGAAAAAGGCATCACTCTCACAGCTTCTGAAAGTCTGGATTTGGGTATATATCGGAAACCTTATAGGTTCCTTAATATATGTGGCAATAATGATATACGGTCCGCTTAGAACATTCAACACCGGAACAGGAGAATTTGCAGTTAACGCATTTGGTCAAACCGCAATCAAAATAGCTGAAGCCAAAATTCTTCCATACGTGGCTGGTGGAGCCTTTGGATGGCTGTCCTGCCTTCTGAAAGGTATTGGATGTAATTGGTTAGTTAATCTAGCTATAATGGGTTCAATGGCATCTACGAGTGTCCTGGGGAAATTTTTCATGATATGGTTCCCAATAATGACATTCGTTGCATCAGGATTTGAGCACTGTGTGGCCAACATGTACTTTATCCCTGCCGGAATGTTACTTGGAGCAAATGTTACAGTCGCACAATGGTGGATATGGAATATAATCCCTGCCACAATAGGAAACATAATTGGAGCAACATTATTCGTAGCTATGGTGTATCAATATGCATATGGTAAAAAAATCTAATACAAGTATGAAAGAGATAATAAAGCATGCTAAAACCACTCCGTCTGCAACTCTATCTTTAATAGTCTGGTCTTTAATAACAATTTGGGCCACAATCTACTCAAAAAATATTTGGGTATTTATTTGTTCTTTACCCTTTATAGTAGGTTTAACTATAATTCCACTAAAAATTTCAGAAATGAACAGTGAACTTTCCCAAAAACTCAGTGCACTATATGGGGCCAGCTTAACTATCAATAAAATTGAAGATGTCACTAAAGATATGCTAAACAGCCAGGTTAAAATAGCAGGAATTATAGAAAAAATAACCTATGGGATCTCGCCCAAACCCACAATTAAAATTAAAGATGAAACTGGAGAAATATATTCCATGCTATTTACGCCATTACCTGACGGTGTAAAAAAGGGAGATAAAATAGAACTTTATGGTGTTGTAACTAAGCACTATAAGTTTTTTGGATTTATGGGGATTCCACGACTCTGGAAACCAAAAATCTATGGTATTGGTGTTAAAAAGTTGGATTGATGGAGGTTAGACCTTGAGCTCCGATGCAAAACCTAAGAAGAAACTTGCAATAGTTACTTGTATGGATTCTCGTCTGGTAAACTTTCTCTCTGAGAAACTTGGAATAAAGAGAAATGATGCCAAGGTTATTAAAAATGCCGGAAATATCGTAACCGATGATGTAATAAGATCCCTTGTAGTGTCGATATATCTTCTTGATGTTGAAAAAATTATGGTTGTGGGACACACAGATTGTGGTATGGCTTCAGCAGATGCTGAATTGATTAAAAAGAAGATAATCGAAAGAGGCGGAAATCCTCATTTCACTCCTAACTTTGAATGCTGGTTAGGTAAAATGGAGTCCATAGAAGATAACGTAATTGAAGGAGTTAATTTAATAAAAAATCACCCTGCAATTCCAAAGGATGTTACTGTTGAAGGATATCTAATAGATATTGAAACTGGAGATCTTGAAAAATTGTGTTAATCCCTTGTGGATGATGCTTTTGCTGACACACTTAAAAACTACATGCCCGTAGAGTCACCATAAATGCATAAAATACCATTTTTTATCTTTAGTATTTATTATTTTATTATTTGTATCAATTAACAATCATGACACATATAAATGTACAAAAATAGCACCCGCTATTTGTGAACCTTTTAAGGAACAGGTAGCGAAGAAAGACCCAAAACTTCCCTACGTTACTTATGATTAATATAGGTGATTATAAATGAAGCTGGAATTTGTCCACACAATTTGTCCTTACTGCGGTACTGGCTGCGGTGTGGATCTAGTTGTAAAGGATGGAAAAATTGTTGGAACAGAGCCCTTCAAAAGACATCCTGTAAACGAAGGAAAAACTTGCATTAAAGGAAATTATTGTTACGAGTTTGTCCACCGGGAAGACAGATTAACAAAACCATTAATCAAGAAGAATGGTGAGTTTGTTGAAGCTACATGGGACGAAGCTTTGACTTTAATTGCAGATAAATTGAAAGGTTATAGCCCAGATGAAATCGGATTTTTTTCATCTGCAAGATGTACAACCGAAGATAATTATGCCCTTCAAAAGTTTGCAAGGGCGGTAATGAAAACTAATAACATAGATCACTGTGCAAGGCTTTGACACTCTGCAACTGTTAAAGGTCTTGGGGAAGCTTTTGGGTCCGGTGCTATGACAAATTCAATTGGAGACATTGAAGATGCAGATTGTATATTGATAATAGGTTCAAATACATTTGAACAACATCCACTTATTGCAAGGAGAGTAATTAAGGCAAAAGAGAAAGGTACCAAGGTTATTGTTATTGATCCTAGGGAAACTCCAACTGCAAAACAGGCCGACTTATATCTCCAAATAACTCCAGGTTCAAATACTGCATTTTTAAACGGTCTAATGAACGTTATCATAAATGAAGGTTTGATTGATGAAGAATTTATAAGAAATAGAACAAAAGGTTTTGATGAATTAAAAAAGACTGTGGAAAAATATACTCCAGAATATGTCTCAAAGATTTGTGGCGTATCGCCTGAATTAATTGTAGAAGCAGCAAAGATGTATGGGAGTGCAGACAAAGCTTCAATACTTTACTGTATGGGTGTAACTCAATTTATACATGGGGTGGACAACGTAAAATCATGCTGTAATTTAGCAATGATAACTGGGAACATAGGTAAAAGAGGAACTGGAGTCAATCCATTAAGAGGTCAAAATAACGTTCAAGGAGCCTGCGATATGGGAGCTCTACCTAATGTATTCCCAGGGTATCAAAAAATAGAAGAGGCTTATGAAAAATTTGAAAAGGAATGGGGTGTTGAATTAAACCATGAACCTGGTTTATCAATTCCTGAAATCCTTGAAAAAGCAGGAAAAGAAATAAAATGCATATACATTATGGGTGAAAACCCAATGGTTTCTGATCCAGATGTTAACCACGTGAAACACGCTTTGGAATCTTTAGATTTTATGGTTGTTCAGGATATATTCCTAACTGAAACTGCTCAATTAGCCGATGTAGTTCTTCCAGCGGCGTGTTGGGCAGAGAAAGATGGAACATTTACAAACTCTGAAAGAAGGGTTCAAAGAGTAAGAAAAGCGATAGATCCTCCTGGAGAAGCACTTGAAGACTGGAAGATAATAAAGAGACTTGCTGAAAAAATGGGGTATGGCGAACTGTTCGACTTCAACTCTCCGGAAGAAATTTTCGAAGAAATAAGAAGAGTCACTCCGCAGTATGCAGGAATTAGCTACAAAAGATTAGGCGTTGATGGATTACACTGGCCATGTAAAACTGAAGATGATCCCGGAACCCCAATTTTACATACTGAAAAATTCTTAACAAGTGATGGATTAGGAAATATATTCCCTGTTGAATATGGGGATCCTGCAGAGCTCCCTGACGATGAATATCCATACATACTTACAACAGGAAGGATAATATTCCACTACCACACAGGAAGTATGACTAGGAGAAGTAAGCACATGGCCGACGAAATAAACGAGGGATTTATTGAAATTCATCCTGAAGATGCCAGAAAATTGGGAATTAAAAACAAAGATCTTGTAAAAGTAGTTTCAAGAAGAGGAGAAGTAACTGTAAAAGCAAATGTTACTGAAAACATTAAAAAAGGTGTAGTATTCATGCCATTCCACTTTGCAGAAACTACTGCAAACACATTGACAAATCCTGCTCTTGATCCAAACTGTAAAATCCCGGAGCTCAAAGTTTGTGCAGTTAAAATAGAAAAAGCCGAATAAATACCAATACCTCCTATTATATATTCTGGTAATTGAGGGATAATATGAATGAAACGTACTACTATGTACAAGCCGCTGATGAAGAAATACTTAATAGAGGAGAGTGCGGCGGTGCGGTTACTGCATTATTCAAGTATCTCCTTGACAAAAAGTTAGTTGATGGAGTTTTGGCCCTAAAAAAAGGAGAAGATGTTTACGACGGTATTCCAACATTGATAACATCCTCTGAGGAACTACTTGAAACTGCAGGTTCCCTTCACTGTGCTCCAGTACTGTGGGGAAAAATAATAAAGAACTACTTAAAAGATTTAAAAATTGCAGTTCCTGTAAAACCCTGCGATATGAGGGCAATAGTCGAACTTGCAAAAAGAAATCAAGTCAATTTGGATAACATCTATATGATAGGGTTAAACTGCGGTGGGACAATTCCTCCAAAGACTGCCATGGAAATGATAAAAGCCTACTACGAAGTTGACCCTAAAGATGTTGTAAAAGAAGAGATTGACAAAGGAAAATTTATAATTGAATTAAAAGACGGGACCCACAAAGGGATTAAAATAGACTATTTAGAAGAAGAAGGTTATGGAAGAAGAACAAACTGCCAAAGATGCGAAGTTAAGATTCCAAGAAAAGCCGATTTGGCCTGTGGTAACTGGGGAGTTATCGGTGAAGATGCTGGAAAGTGGACCTTTGTAGAAGTTTGTTCAGAGAAAGGTAAAGAACTAATAAAAAATGCTGAAAAAGAAGGATACATAAAAACAAAATCACCTTCTGAAAAAGGCATAATAATAAGGGAAAAAATCGAAAATAGTATGATAAAATTAGGTAAAAAATACCAGAAAAAACATCTTGAAGAAGAATACCCCAACCTTACGGAATGGGAAAAATACTGGAGCAGATGTATGAAATGTTATGGTTGTAGGGATGCATGTCCAATATGTTTCTGTGTGGAATGCGAATTAAACAGTGAATACATGGATAAAGGAGAGGTTCCTCCAAATCCGCTTATGTTTCATGGTATAAGAATGTCCCATACGGCATTCAGTTGTATAAACTGCGGACAGTGTGAAGATCTCTGTCCAATGGAAATACCTCTTGCGTACATATTCCACAGATTACAGTTAAAAATAAAAGATATGGATGGATACAATCCAGGATTGGATGATAAACTACCGCCAATACTGGATCCTTCAATCTAATTATTTCTTTTTTGTTTATTTTTAAGCAGAGATATGCAGCCGATAAACACTCCGGCAGATATTGTATCTCCCAATCCTACGGTACTTTTAGGATTTTTAACAATTCTTGATGGCACTAAAACCATTTTATAATCCTGATTTTCTGGTTCTTTACTTAATTTTTCCACTATGGAGCTCAGTAGTTCCCCATACTTATTATGAGGAATTTCAAGTCCGGCTTTTAAGTCGTTAATATCACTTATATTACCCAATACCGCCTTAGTTGATGCAAGTACTGTGGCAAACTCAAGAGTTCTTTTCAATTCTTCTTCAGTTAATGGACTTTCTCGCCTACATAGATACATTATATAGTACATGGTATGGACCTGCACTGCTTCGAGGTTGTACTTATTCATTAGAATCTTTGAGGCCTCAATAATATCTTCAACATGGCTTTTTGATAGTATTCTCTCACTCAAGTCATCGTACCCAATTACATGGACAATATTTGCAATCTCTGTTTCATCCATTCCAACACAATCCACATTTGGAAGCAATTTAGTTACTATTTTCCTTCTAATCTCTTTGTTTTGAATGGATGCAAACTCAAGATGTATCTTCAAATTTTTGTTGTTTTTTCTTAGGAGCTCGATATCTTCAATGGCCCTATTTAAATAATAGTCTGCAGTTTTGCCGTCGTTATATTTCTCTTTAATAGCCTGATAACCAGAGAGTATTGCACAATCCACCATTTCTCCAATTTCCGGTAATTTTTCTTTTAACTCTTCTTTTATTTCTATCCTGAGTTTTTCAGGCCTTGAAGCTACTATAAATCTATTTGCCTGGGGGGTAACTATTTTTTCATCACCCAGCTCAAATTCAAGACCTTTTTTATATTCAAAAATCCGGTTTATCTTAAGGGGGTCTTCCCTATATGATTCTATTGGTTTTTTTAAAATGAGCTCCCCATTTTCAACTGAAGGGTAAAGCAAATTATCTTTATTAACGAACATTTCAGCCTGTTTTTTAGATAGGATTGGAGAATATGCTATAACCTTCCCTACATTCAGAGTTGAAAGTAAATTTGAAATTATGCCAACTTGACCTCCCATTCTTTCTTCATTGTAATTAAGTCCATTGAACCATTCGTTTAACTCTTTGCTATCAAAAAGAGGTACTTCTGACGGCTTTCCTGTCTTCATAGAATGAATAAGCCTTGCAATAAAATCTATGGGACTTTCTATTGTTCTAGGATACTCTTCAATCCTCTTCTTTATCTCATCGGCATCAAATTGATCAATTATGGCCATTATGTCTTCAGGCGTTTTAAAATACTTTATGGCATCTACATTCACATTGTATGCTAAAAAAACACTCACGTCTAAAAAATTATTAAGGTGTTCTTGAAAATTATTAAACATAAAAACCCCCCATTAATCACAACTTATGGTGTACTTGCCGTTATACTGATAATTTTCTATACACATTAACTCTTCCAAAGGAGTCCCTCTTAATATTTCACGGGCAATCTCTTTTTCCTGTTCAACTGCAGGTTGGTTAAATGCATTAACTCCGTGGAGTTCTCCAGAGAATGCTGTTTGTAACTCATACATATATAACAGCTTTCCTAAGGATAATTCATTTAATTCCTCAAGAACTACCTTAACATTTGGAACCCCATGACATGTCAAGGAGGCTTCGGTAGCACTTTGTTCTGAATTTATTATTTCTGATAGGTTGTGATTGTTCAGATTACTTTCGAGCTCGTGGTTGATTTTTAAGTCATACTTAAATTTATTTACCCTCATAAATGTTACAATCTTATCCTTTGGACCGTCTATATAGAGTTGGAGCTGAGAATGTTGATCTTTTGCCCCCATTGAAACTATAGGGGTTTGTCCTTTTCCATCCTTTCCCAAACTTTCAGCCCATAATTGCCTGTACCACATACCAAACTTATGCAATCTTTCAGCGTATGGCATGATAACAGACATGTTTTTTCCCTTATTATACATTAGATAATGAATTACTGCATTCATTAGGGCAGGGTTTTTAAACACATCTTCATTATTGCAGGAGTTGTTCATTTTTATAGCTCCCTTTACCAGCTTTTCAATATCTATACCAAGGCAAGATAATGGAGCTAAACCTACCGCAGAAAGTACGGAGTATCTTCCACCAACGTTTTCAGGGATTTCAAAAAACATGTAATTTTCTTTTTCCGTAAGTTCTTTTAACGTTCCACCATTGGCTATAGCCACTATATTTTTTTCATAATCATCCACTTTTTTCATCATCAAGTTCCTTATGATAAAAAAGTTAGCCAGCGTTTCTACAGTATTTCCAGATTTACTTACCGCAAATACCAAAGTTTTCTCCAAATCCACCAATTTAAGAATTCGATATGTTTTCTCGGGATCAGAATTGTCTAAGAAATAAACTTTTGGAGAACTATATTCATTATAATACAATCCATTTATTGCCTCGTGTACCATTTGGGTACCTAGTACTGAACCCCCCATTCCTACAACTATAATGTACTCAAAATCTTTTGAATGCTCCTTTACTTTATCATACTGGCTCAAATCGGAGTCGAGTATGTCTATAAAACCCAATTCTCCAGCTTCAGCTTTTTCTAATATGCCGTTATATGCACTTTCTATTTTATTTTCGATCTTTCCTATGTCTGCTATTGATATTCCGTCTTTACCTATAACCTCATCCATTACATTGTCGTATTTAAACATGTAGTCCCTGTTCATCGTTTCCCCCATAATACTGTACCTAAAACATTATAGTTTATCTTATTTTTAAAAGTAATGTTTGTATATTGCTCCTCCAAACAATGCCTTGTACTTGTCTGCACTATCGTTGTTTTGCCAGCTCAGGTTTCTATATGCATGATAATAACAATTCTTCATCATTAATGAAAGTGGAGCGTTTGTATCATATGGACTTTTTGGGCAGTTTACATGATTATAGTTGATAAATAAACAAATCTCTCCCAGTTTATAAAATGTCCAATTTAAGGCATGTTCTATACCCCATTTTAAACCATTTTTATCATAATCTTTAAAGAGAACTCCTGTAGCTACGTCAAAATTAGGATCGTTATGTGGATCAGGATTTAAGGATATTACAGTGTCTTTTAAACCACCAGTTTCCCGAGCTACAACTGGGGTACAGTAGGCCATTGACTCCATCTGAATTAAGCCACAGGGCTCCCAAAGGGACGGAACTATGGTCCAATCGCTTCCGGCATACACCAGCGATGTAAGGGGGGGACAGAAACCCACCATGGAAATTACTTTTCCAGGATAGCTTTCGGCTAAGTCTTTCATACCTTCTTCAATCCGTTTTTCCCCCTTGGAAAGCATGACAAATCTTATATCGTGTTCATCGAGTATTTCGGGAAGTGCCTGGAATATTAAGTCAAATCCTTTTTGATACGTGGCCCTCCCAACAAATCCGATTAATGGAGTATCAAGACCATCTTCAAGATTTCCATATATTTCTACATCTGTTCCAGTAATTTTGGTTTTATCCATATTATTCCAATCTTCAACATATCTTGTTAAACATTCAGAGTTATAAAACCATGCGAACTTTATTTTGGGTTTTATAGCATGTGCATCTTCTGAGCTATAGTTACTTATAAATGCGTATTTTCTAGGGTCCAACTTTCCATCACTCAAATTAATCATCCTTTCTATCATACTAGAAGGACCATGAGATTCAAAATCTATTCCATTAATAATACCATGAAAAGGTTTTATACTACTCTGTTTGTTTATGAGCTCAATGGATTTTATTTCTTCTGCATGGGTTGGACTCACAGTATTAAAAGCATTACTAAAGTAAATACCGAGCTCTAAATATGTCATTACATGCCCCTTATAGTTCCTGACCGGCCCCCTGAAAGCTTCGTTGTGTATCGTCATAGTAGTTGGTAGATTGAGTTTTTCGTGGCATTTTGCTACAGCAAGCCCACATGGCCAATCATGCCCTGAAACACAATCTATATCATCAAAATTACTCAAATAACTTACGACCAAGTCTGCAAATAGATCATATTTTACAGGATCCCAAGTATCTAATTCGTTAAAATTTTTGTTACTAAATGCAATTATATCCAAACCAGTAATTGGATGTTTTACCTTTATCACGTCAAATTTAAACTTGCTCCCTTGATACTTAATATTTAATTCAGTTACTTTTTCATTTGGTAGGTTTGAAATCTTATTTTGATGGTCAAAAGTTATACTAACTACTTCATTCCCAATTGACTTTAGAAATTTTGGCAAATATTGTAACACTTCACCTAAACCCCCAATTGATGTCAAAGGTGCTATGGTAGGCATTAATATTGCTATTTTCACAAAACCACTCCCCTTAGATTTAATATATATACTAGTAATATATGTAAATATTATATATAAAATAATATTAACCCGATATTCGACGACAGGGCAATATAATTAAGAGTTGTGAAAAAATGAAAATAGCCATGGTAACTTGGGAATATCCTCCAATCATGGTGGGGGGGCTGTCAGTACACTGCAGAGGCCTTGCTGAAGCGCTTGTTAGAAATGGACATCAAGTTGATGTTATAACAGTAGGTTATGAACTACCAGAATATGAAAATATCAATGGAGTTAATGTTTATCGTGTAAAACCTATAGGACATAATCATTTCTTAACTTGGGCCACATTTATGGCAAACTTTATGGAAAAGAAATTGGGTATGTTGGGAATTAATAACTACGACGTGATCCACTGTCACGACTGGATGACATCATTTGTTGGAACAAACATAAAACACCTTTTTAATAAACCCTACGTACAGTCCATTCATAGTACAGAGCGGGGACGATGTGGAGGAATTCATTCTGAAGACTCACGGGCCATTAATGATATAGAATGGTGGAGCACATACGAATCCCATGCAGTTATAACTGTAAGTAATTCAATAAAGAGCGAAATATGTGGTGCATTTGACACACCTTGGGAAAAAGTGAATGTTATTTACAATGGAATAAACCCTTGGGAATTTGACATTCCTTTAAGTGACTACGATAGGAATGAATTTAGAATGAATTTGGGAGTACACCCTCATGAAAAAATGATACTATTTGTTGGAAGATTGGTTTATCAAAAAGGTGTAGAATATTTAATTAGAGCATTTCCTAAAATACTCAATAGTCATCCTGATTCAAAACTTGTAATTGCCGGAACTGGAGATATGAAGGATTACTTAGAAGGTATAGCTTCCCAGCTAGGATGTAGAGATAGAGTTATTTTTTTAGGATTTACCAATGGAGATTCTTTAAAGAAATTATACAAATGTGCAGATATTTGTGTTATACCATCTGTTTATGAGCCTTTTGGAATTGTGGCTTTGGAAGCCATGGCGGCTGGTACCCCAGTAGTAGCCAGTAGTGTGGGAGGATTGAGTGAAATTATTCAACACGAACACAATGGAGTTTGGGTTTATCCAGAAAATCCTGATTCCATTGCATGGGGTGTAAATAGGGTTCTTTCAGATTGGGGTTTTAAAGAGTATATTGTAAGTAATGCAAAACATGATGCATATACAAAATATAGTTGGGATGTTATTGCAAACCATACAGTTGACGTATATCATAAAGTTTCAGAAATGACAAAATATTAATAAAATTAAAACCATAATTTAGTATTCAACAAATGAAGTTATATATTCTATATTACTAAATTTTTATTAAAAATTTAGGAAATTTTAGTTTAATAAGAAGAAAAATGAATTAAGAATTGTACGGCCCACATCGAGGATATGATTGAACGAAAATCGGGGATTTCATAGCTCGAAACTACTTCGTTCGTTTCAATACTCTACTTTGTATGACTGTACTTCACATGAGGTGAAATTATGGAGGAAATGTGGGGTAAAATAGGCGAAACTGCCGGTGAAATTTACCATGTTTTAGAGGGGGGCGAAAAAAACCTCACAACACTAACAAAAACCTTGAAAAAAGGAGGGTGTAATGAAAATATTGTTATAATGGCTATTGGATGGCTTGCTAGAGAAGGTAAAATAAATGTAATACGTGATAATAGAAAATGGATTATAAGTCTTAAATAATTTCAGTTGATTTACAGTTACATGATCGAATATTGTCGTTCTGCAATGATGTTATAAATATTTATTAAATTTATTGCATAATGACCCCATATTTACAAAGCAAATTAATGTAATAAATTATATAATATGTCCAAAAATTAACGAGTGGTTAGCATGGTAGGAATTATTGGGAATGGGAAAATCCTCGCAAAGATTGATGACTCAGGCTCTTTGGAATACATATTTTTTCCACATTTGGGGCATGAGAAACATATTTTTGATTCATCATTTGCCATATTTTATGATAATAAGTTGAAATGGAATTGGGACAATTCCTGGGATATTAATCAGAACTATTTAAAAGATACAAACATATTGAAAACATCATATGAAAACGAGGATTTTCTAATAGAATCAAAGGACTACGTGCCTATATCCCATAACTCGATAATTAAGCAAATATCAATATTAAACAAATCCAGCGAAAAAAAGAATTTAAAACTGTTTTTTTATGAAAATTTAAGAATGGGAGAAATTCCTGAAGTAAGTACTGTAAAGTATAGAAAGAACAGGGAGTGCATTATTAAATACGATAAGAATTATGTTTTTTGTATCGGCAGTAATAAAAAAGTATCTTCATACCAATGTGGTGTTAGGTCATCCGAGAGTAGTGCCCTAAATGATCTCAAAAATGGTATTTTAAAGGAATACGATAGTGCTGAAGGCCTAATCACAGATAGCGCACTGGGTTGGGACCTTGAGTTGAGTCCAAATCAGGAACAGAAAGTCTCAATATTTATATTTGCAGATAAGTATGGTGGGGATTATACCAAAATTATGAATTTATTGGATACACTAAATATAGTTATAACCAATCACGCAGACATATATGATCTTACAATGGCATACTGGAAGAACATGATTGAAACCACTGCGAATAGTCTATGCAATTCAAATCAAGCCTTTAAAGATTTAACACATATAAAAGACGACGCAAATATTTCAAATTTAAAAAGAATAAAACAGTATGAAGCTATTTGTAAAAGATCCCTATTAACCATTTTACTCCTTTGTGATCATAATGGTGGAATAATTGCATCACCATCACTCTATCCAGATTATAGATATGTATGGTGTAGGGACGCAGGTTATATGGCCGTCGCACTTGACCTATGTGGTCAGCATGGAATAAGCGAAAAATACTTTGAATGGTGCAAAAAAACACAAAATAGTGATGGCTCATGGGTTCAAAACTACTACGTAGAAGGAAATCCAAGGCTTACGGCAATTCAAATTGACCAAGTTGGTACTACAATCTGGGCCGCACTTGTACATTATAGAATAACTAGGGACAAATTATTCCTGAACAGATATTGGGAAATGATTAAAAAAGCAGGGGATTATTTAAGTAGTGTTGCCAATCCACCATCACCAAGCTATGATTTATGGGAAGAAAAATATGGTGTATTCGCATACACACTTGGCGCAATTTATGGAGGATTAAAATCTGCCTACAACATTTGTAAAATACTGGGCAAGGAAGAACACGATATCCAAAATTGGAAAGAGAGCATGGACTTCCTTAAAAACGAAATGGTAGATAGGCTTTATTTAAAAGATGAAAATAGATTTGCAAAATCATTGGATCCATTGGACAAAGCTCTAGATGCTAGTATTTTAGGGCTCAGTTTTCCATATAATTTGGTACCTGTTGATGACCCTAGAATGATTAGCACCGCCAACCAAATTGAAAATGCGTTTAAGTATAAGGTTGGAGGTATAGGAAGGTACCCTGAAGATGTTTATTTCGGAGGGAATCCTTGGATAATAACCACAATATGGCTCCATATGTACTATGAAAACTTGATTAAATCATTATCTAAACATGGTAAAAATGCCATACATTCTGATCAAATCCCTGATTCTTCAGGGGACCTTAAGGATTTTGTCTCAATTATAGGGTCCATTGAAAACCATGGTGAAAAGTCAGATGAAACCCCTAGTTCCGACACACTCCTTACTTATGCCCAAAAATGTAACAATTTGTTTGATTGGACTTTAAAGTATAACTTTAATGAACTATTTCCAGAACAGGTTCACAAAGATCTTGGAGCTCCGATATCTGCAATTCCACTTGGGTGGTCACATGCAATGGTCATAATTGCCATCCATGGTAACTTTGATATATTAATACCTTAATTTGATTGGAAAATGTATCTTGTTCTTTGTTTGTAGAAAATAAAATTAGGAAAATTAAGCATACTTTGAATTAAATAACTATCATATTTTTATTTATTTAATCTTATAACTTTGATCGGAGGATATTATGTTGGTTTCTTTTAACTTTGAAGTGCACCAACCACATAGATTGAAGAAATCTGTAGATATTGGTTGTAAAAATTTATGGGAACGGTATATTGATACGAATTTAAACAAGGATATTTTTAATAAAGTAGCCAATAAGTGTTATATACCCGCAAATAGGACTATTCTCGATTTAATTGATGAATATGACATTAAAGTATCCTACAGCATAACTGGAGTATTTTTAGAACAAGCCATGGAATTTAACGATGAGGTTTTAGATTTATTTAAGGATCTGGTAAAAACTGGAAATGTAGAGCTCATTGGAGAAACATACCACCACTCCCTTTCAAGCTTTTTTGAAGACCATGGTGAGTTTAGGGAAGATATAAAACTGCACCAAAAAATGATAAAAGAATTATTTGGTTATAAAACAGAGGTTTTCAGAAATACTGAATTAATATACAACAACAAAATAGCAGAAACTATCAAAGATTTAGGATTTAAAGGCATATTTACAGAAGGTACTGAAAGAATACTTGGATGGAAATCTCCAAATTACGTTTATAATGCACTCTGTGGACTAAAAGTCCTATTAAGAAATTATAAACTAAGCGATGATATAGGATTTAGGTTTTCTTGTCAAGATTGGGAAGAATATCCCTTAACTGCAGATAAATATGCAACATGGCTTTCAAAAACTCCTGGAGACTGCATAAACCTTTATATGGATTATGAAACATTTGGGGAACACCAATGGAAAGATACGGGAATATTTGAATTTTTAAGACATCTTCCCCAAGAGCTCCAAAAATACGATCATATAGAATATGCCACCCCTTCTGAGATCTTGGAAAGATGCATCCCGAGGGGAAATATTGATGTACATGAGTTTTCAACCATTTCTTGGGCAGATACTGAAAGAGATGTAAGTGCATGGATAGGCAATAGAATGCAGCAACTTTCATTTAGTAAATTAAAAGAGATAAGAGAACATCTTGGAAGATATATGTCAATGAAAGATAAAGAAAACCCTGAAAAATCGAAGCAAATTTCAAAAAATTCACCGATCGAGACAAATTCCGAAAGGAATTTGTCGATTCACGAACCCAAAGGTTTCGTCGAGACTTTAGAATACAAAATATATAAAAACCTTCAAACAAGTGATAATTTATATTACATGTGCACAAAAGGTTTCAATGACATGAATGTACATTCTTACTTCAGCCATTTTGAGAGTCCATTTGACGCTTATGCAGCATACTTAGATGTAATGTATGACTTTAAAAACCACCTAATGATCGAACCTATTTTAAGAAAATATTTAAAATACAAAAACCATAAATAACCTCCCTAAGAATTGAAATTAAAGCATGGATATAAACTTAGTTTTATCTAATCTTTATATAACACAAAACACGGAAAGTGGTAAAATGGTTGGAATAAACACAGAAAAAGATTTTGACATTGAAAAATTCAAAAAGATGATAAACCCGAAAAGAAACGAAAATGAAAATAAGCCCAAAGTGATAGCAGTAGGACGCTCTAATGTTGGTAAATCCACTTTTGTAAGACTAATGACTGGAAAAAGCGTTAGAGTTGGAAAAAAGCCGGGAGTCACATTGAAAATAAGAGAATACGATTTAGGAAACTATTTATTGGTTGACCTGCCAGGATTTGGATATATGCATGGGCTTGATAAAACAGCTCAAGAACAGATAAAAAATGAAATAATAAGATATATTGAGGATAATCAAAAATCTATTGTAGCTTCAGTTCTAATAATCGATGCAAAATCATTCCTTGAAATAGTTGAAAGATGGGATAAGAGAGGAGAAATACCAATAGACATTGAAATGTTCGACTTCTTAACTGAATTGGAACTCAACCCAATATTGGTTGTAAATAAGATGGATAAAATCAAACGAAATCAGTGGGACAGTCATCTTGATAAAATAGTTGAGACACTAGGATATCTTCCACCGTGGAGACAGTGGTTGGATTTTGTTGTTCCCACGATTTTAAAAAATGAAATTGGTTTAGAGGCTGTAAAAAATAAAATAAATTACCATGTCAGGTCATCAACTAAATCTGGCCGTTCTGCGGATGATTAACACTTACTGCAGAATGCAGAACGACCATAATTGAGCCCATACCGGGCCTGTTCACCATAATACCAAAAACAATAACAGAAAAGAAATAAACAAAGAAAGATTTATATACTATTAGATAGAGTTATAATTAGTTTTCTAAGATAGTTTTTTTATACTAAACACGACGGATTATGGAGGAATATTATGGCACTAAGACCAGGTAGATGTTACAGAAGCACAGATAAACAAGCATATACAAGAAAAGAATACGTAAGAGGAGTACCTCAGCCAAAAGTTGTTCACTACATAATGGGTAACTTAAGCTACGACTTCCCTGTAGAAGTGCATTTAGTATCTAAAAACGATGTTCAAATAAGACACAACGCATTAGAATCAGCAAGGATCGCAGGAAACAAGTACATTTTAAGTAAATGTGGTAGGACAGGATACAAATTCCAAATAAGAGTGTACCCACACCAAATCTTAAGAGAAAACAAGATGGCTGCTGGAGCTGGGGCAGACAGGATTTCCGATGGTATGAGATTGGCATTCGGTAAACCTGTTGGAACCGCTGCAAGAGTTAAAAAAGGTCAAAAAATAATTACAATATACGTAAACCCTGACAAAGTTCAAGATGCTAAAGAAGCTCTAAGAAGAAGTGCTATGAAGCTCCCTACAGCATGTAAAATAGAAATAGGAAAAGGAGCAGAATTAGTTAAAAATTAAATAATATAAATTATTTTTTATTTATTATTCATCTTCTTCAGGCACTTCAGCTCTTATAAACTCTTTTTTACCTTTTCTAAAACTTATGGTTGCGTCAATACCTATTTTTGCTGTTAATTTATTTTTGTGATCTGCAGAAGGGTCTAAAGATGAACCCTTGGCACCTTTAATTATTATAACGTCTTCATCAGCCTGAGCTCTTGTTGCAATTGCATATTCAACATCGTTTGGATCGTAGATATTAATATCATCATCAACAATTACAACGTGTTTTAAACTTGGATGTGCAGCAAGTGCAGCAAGTATGGCGTTTTTACCGTCCCCTTCTGTTTTCTTCTCAATTGAAACTACGGCATGAAGCCAGCAACATCCCCCTTCTGTTAAGGCAACATTTTTGATTGATGGAACTGTGTTTCTAACCCCTTTGTAAATTCTTGGTTCCTGAGGTAGCCCCATAAGTATTTTGTGTTCAGTCCCTCCAGGAAGTAAAGCATGGAAAATTGGTTTCTCTTTCCTTCTCAAGGATGTGATTTTTATTACTGGTTGTTTCCTAACTATATCGTATGTTCCGGTTATATCAACAAATGGTCCCTCATCATCCATTTCTTTCGTTATCTTTCCCTCAATTATAAATTCAGCTTCAGGAACTTCTAAATCTACAGTTTCACATTTAACCAATTTTAAAGGTTTTCCCATTAACGCTGATGCATACTTTAACTCATTGAATGATATATCTCCAGAAGTGGAAGCTGCCAAAAGCACTGCAGGATGAACACCTATGGCAATTGCTACATCAACGTCTCCTTTTTCAATATTCTTTGTATAGATGTAATGCAAGTGTCTCTGTTCTACCATTCTTATTACTAAACTACCGTCTTCTTTAACTAAAATTCTATGTATTGATGCATTTATCCCGTGTTCTTTATCCTTGACTATAACTACCCCAGAAGTTAGATAAGGTCCTGCATCTTTGCCATAGTATGTAGGTATTGGATATTCGTTTATCTTTTCCAAATCATCTTTAACGTATAATTTATTTAGGTCATCATCCACTACCAATTCTCCACTCTTTTCATTATCCATGGCTTTAATCATGTGTTTCATTAAATCTTCCTGATTTATCCCTAGGCTCTTTGCAATAACTTCCCTAGTACAAAGATTACCAATAACCTCATAACCGTTTACATCTTTTATATAAACTGGTTTTCCATCGTTTTCTTTTAAAATCCTTGAAACTCCATATTTTTTAGTAGATTTTTCCACCATTACTTTATCAATTGAATCTATTAGCTCTCTTAACATATAACCACCTATCATTTACAGTTTAGTATATAGCAGTTTACGTTTACGTCATGATACATATAGACATTCAATAATTTAATAAAATTTAAAACATCCTCTAAAAATTACAAAAATCATAATTTATTAGATTTATAAACCTATAAACAACTATACTTTAAAATAGTATATAAATATACATAAAACACTTAAAAGAAGCTCGTACTATATATTCGTAAAAATAGCAAATCACGCTTTTCAACTATGACTACAGAGAATGTAGTAAGGTTCTTAGACCCTAAATACTTCAATCGAGTCTATCTCTTTTTCCTGGCGATTTCCTTACCTACCTTTTCCCCAGTATCTTTTAACCTACTCGCCACACTTCTTGGAACATTTCCATTTTCAGAAAGTATCTTTGCGATACTACTTGAAAGTAAAAATATGGCATAGGTATGTTCTGATTTTGTTCTATGAATGTGATGAGGATGAATATTCAACTCATCATACTTTGCAAAATCCTCACTAAACTTCCCATTTAAATTTTTTCTCATATAAACCAAAAGTTGGTGTAACTGGATGAGCTCATCTTTATGCATGCAACCACCCAAAAAGTTATAAAAATATTAAGCTAGTATTTCGTCAAAAGAAAACAATCTTAAATCCACAGGTTTTTTAGTAACCTTTATTTCCCTCCCTACTATAAGGGGTGTCTTTCCATAAAGTAAATCAACGATTCTCTGAGTAATTGGCCCATCTACAACGAGGAAATCCATATTATCTATATTTTTTATGTTATTTAATATATCCTTAAGATCCTTAATTTCCTCATCCCCATTAATTATCACTTTTACCATACTGGTCCCCATAACTTCCCTAACAGCAGATTTAATATTATCAAATTTGTTTTTCTCAGTTTTCTCAGTTTTAATTCTATCCACTGGTTCGGAAACTGCAATATCTTGGGCCGGCGTACATTTTTTCTCCCCAGTTTGGCAAGAAGTCTCAACTGAGTTTTCAATATGACTTATGTGATTTATATTATCTTGAGTATCAGCGACTGAATTGGGTGAAACCCCTTGGCTTTCGCCATGTTCTGTTTGTACGCACCCATGACTTGAAGATTTTTCATGTTTTTGTTCCGCAGGGGATTCCTCTGCAATACTGCCTAGAATATCATCTTTAATAACGCTACCTGGATGAAACACCTGTTCAACAGGTATTTTTGATCTTAAACACTTTACTATCTCTTTTTTAGAAAGCTCTTCAACTTCTCTTCCATGCGGAGCTCTTGCAATACAGTCAACATCACATGTTTGAAGTAATTCCTTTAATATTAGCTCTCCGCCCCTATCCCCATCTGTGAATACAGTTGTAGTTTTCTTTTTTGAGAGCTCCACTATAGTCTTAGGTACCGAGGTACCTTCAACTGCAATAACGTTCTTTATTCCACATCTTAAGAGATTCAAAACATCTGCCCTTCCTTCAACCACAATTATTGCATCAGAATAATCAATGTTAGGTCCTGCAGGAAGTTTTTCGTCACCATACTCTATTATCTCTTCAGTCCGTATCTGCTCTTTTATTTCCTCTGTAATTTCATAGGTATCCATCATATTGTCCATAAGGGACCTTAAAATATCTCTTGCCCTGTTCGTTATGTACTGTCTCTTTGTAACACGAATATCTTCAACATAAGTTACTTTAACAGTTGCTAGGCAGGGTCCGACCCTATCAATTGTTTCCAATGTTGCTGCAAGTATGGATGTCTCAACTTTATCTAAACTCGATGGAAGTGTTATCTTTGCAAAGGACTTCCCGTTCACATTTTCAAGTTCAACATCTATTCTTCCTATTCTTCCGCTTTTTTGAAGATCTCTTAAATCAAGTTCACTACTTAGCAACCCTTCTGTCTGCCCAAATATTGCCCCTATAACATCATGTTTTTCTACGTATCCATCAGCCATGAGCTCTGCATAAATAATATATTTGGTAGTACCTAGATCCATAAATAAACCTCCTGAAACTTATAAACCTACCCGCCTCACAAACCTAGATTCTCATATACCAAAATATTCGTTTTGATAATATTTTAGATTATCGTCTTTTTATATAAATAATGATCTATTAACCATCTAGTACCTTTGTGGACGATAGAACACGATGATAGAACAATGGTAATGACATAAAATCACACAACCGAAAAGTTTATATATGAGATAGTACATTCTATTGTTTGCCCTTGAAACGGGGAAAATAGAAGGAAACATAGCGGCCTTGATGTAGCCTGGTATCATACGGCCCTGCCACGGCCGATACCCGGGTTCAAATCCCGGAGGCCGCATTGAAAAATTTTATGTGCGCCAGTGGTGTAGCCTGGTATCACTCTGGCCTTCCAAGCCAGTAACTCGGGTTCAAATCCCGACTGGCGCACTTTTTATTTTAGATGGTTATATTTATAAGTTTATATATATGGATAATATAAAATAATATATATTTTAACTACTATTTTTTTATTATATTCAATTATATCAATTATGCAATGATATTCATTCAAAAAATGTGAATAGGTGGCTAATTTTTAGGCTATTTTAAACAAAATTAAAAATCTGAGGGGGAATATGAGGTTTTTAAAATATAAAAAATATGCCAGTTTATTTTTAGCATCTTCAGTTACTTTGGTTATTTTATCGACACTGGGACAGTTTGCTGATTTTGGAAACAACAATCACGACGATATTCCTTCTGAAAACATTGAAAACGCTAAAAATAGCAGCTACATAAACAGCACTACAGATAATACAGAACATGAATCTCAAAAACCTATCCTACTTGTGCATGATGTGTCTCCTCCCTACTTCGATGAGCTAAAAGAAATTGTAGAAATTATCGATAAACACAATTATGGCAGAAGTACAGTTTTATTCGTGATTCCAGACTTTGAAAACATGACATATGACGGAAAATGGGATTTAAGAAAAAATAAAGAATTTGTAGATTATCTCCACGAATTAAAAGAAAGAGGCTATAGGATTGAGCTTCATGGATACAAACATACATACCATGAATTTAAATGTCCAAAAAATATGGCTTTAGATAAACTTCAAAAAGCAACTATTATTATGAGAGATTGTGGTTTTAACAATACGACACTATTTCTTCCGCCTGCATGGGCATTGAGCAACGAATCCATAGAAATACTTACAGAAAACAACTATACAATAATACTAACTGACAAAATTATCCTTCCAAACGGCACTACCAAGAAAATTTCAAATCATGAATATACCTGGTATCTTAAAAATCACAGTGTAGAATCGTATCTAAAAAAAGCTAAATTGGACTACTATATTGCATCCAAGAATAAAATCCCATACTATATCTCGATGCATCCTGGTGTTGTTAATTATGGTGGGGGGCCAATATTTTTAGATAAATTTTTAAATGAAACTGAAAAAATGTAAAAAAGAGATTTTTATATTTATTTTAATTAATTTATTTTTTTGTTTTTCTGCCATTGTTTTTGTTGCTTTTGTTACCTTTAACTTTTTTAGATGTTTGATTTTTATAAGGATTTTCTATCTTTCTTTTTATTTTGGCAGTTTCAGCTGATTTATTCTCATTAAATATGTATGCTATCCTTTCCATAGCATCCAAAATTTTGATTGTATTTTCTAAATAGGAATAAATATCCCCAACATAAGTTTGAAGCCTGAAATTCTCATAAAGTATTCTTGAGATTTGTAGTGGTGTTTTTTTATTCATCCTTAAATTAAGGATACTCTTTGAAATATGGCGTATTATATCCTCCTCAATCATACCATCAAATTCAATCATCCATAATGTTACCTCATCCCTCAGAGCTCTGTCTTTTATTTTTTCAAAGTTTTCCTTTATAATTTCAAAGGCATCTACAAACTTTGTAGGAATGTTTGAATTGATAACTTTGGACAGCTTATTTTTAAGATTGTTTGGAACGTATATGCTTTCAAATGGAGATATTAGAACTGCCAAATCAATAACATCCATGTTTAAATTGTTTCTAATATTTTCAGCATCTTTTGGATAAAGAAAAGACACTGCCGTAGCATAACCGTACTTTGTAATACGTATATTTTTATTTTTACCGCCATCGTAGTTTAGGCTTATCATCTCATAACTATCCAGTTTTTCAAGGACATAATCCAAATCTAAATTTCGTCCCATAAGTGGAACTTTATTTATTTCCCATTTGTCAACTGATTTCTTGTATCTTTGAATGGAGGATATTGTTGACAGTACTTGCTCCAATTCTTCATCTTCATTATACTCGATAAAAACATCTGCAGGTTCTGAGTTTAAAAGTTTAAACGCAATTTCATCCTCTGTTAATTCCATCTTAGCGTGGTATTTTCTTCCAATCTCAACAAGCATATAGACCTTTCCTGTGTCATGCATTCCCTTTCTTCCAGCCCTTCCACACATCTGTTGAAATTCAGAAGGATTTAACCAATCTCCACCCATGGCCAAACTTTCGAGAACTACCGTGGATGCAGGGAAATCCACACCTGCTGCAAGAGCTGCGGTGGTTACTACACACATGGTTCTTTGATTTAAAAAATCGTCCTCAACTTTTCTTCTTTTGGAATATTCCATCCCACCGTGATAGTAGTCAGCTTTTATGCCCTTTGTATTCAAAAAGTTGGAGATGTATTCTGCCCTCTTTCTTGAGTAAGTAAATATTAAGCTCTGACCTCTAAAACCATATTTTGACCTACTGTTAAATTCCTTTTTGACAATATCTTTTATTAAATTAAGTTTGTTGTATTCGTTCTTCGCAAAAATAAGGTGCCTCTCAAGTGGAACAGGTCTGCCGTTGTAGATAACCACGTTTGCACCTAACTTCTTTGAAAGTTCTTCGGGATTACCTATTGTAGCAGATAGATAGATCATTTGACATTTGAACAGATGTCTAAGCCTACCTATTAAACCATCCAATCGAGCTCCCCTTTCTTCCATATTCAAAGAATGAACCTCATCGATTACTACGGTACCTATATCCCTCAACTTCCCAGACCTAATCATAAAATCTATTCCTTCGTAGGTACCTACAATAATATCCGAATTTATATCGGTATTAATATCCGAGTATTTACCTTCAGATAATCTACCTGTTCCAACTCTTAAACTAACCGATAAGCCTATTTTTTCATATCGTTCTTTAAATTCAAGATACTTCTGGTTTGCCAGTGCCACCAAAGGTACTAAAAATAGAAACCTTCCCTTACCTTCAATTAAATTCTTTATACCTGCAAGTTCTCCGATTAAAGTCTTTCCTGAAGAAGTTGCCGATGTTATTATTAGATTTTCTCCTTTTAGAAGTCCTCCCTTCACTGAAAGAGTTTGAACTGGAAGGAGCTCTTTTATACCTCTCTCAACTATAACCTCTTTTAGTTCATCAGGTATTGGGAGCTCATCTACCTTGTAGTTCTCAATTTTATCTTCTTCACTACTCGTTAAAACATCGTATTTAGTTAAGTCAGGATTATCCAGTGGATTGGCTGTTTTAAAAAGACTTAGTACTTTATTTGCATCTTTAAATCTCCTTAAAAGCTTTCTAATGAACTCTTCGTTAATGTCGATCTCATTTTTTATTTCATCTAACACACATTCAAGACAGACTTCGCTGTTATAAAGACGATATTTCTCCTTAATCTCATTATAATTTCCCTTAATAATACAGAACGGACAGAGCTCTATATATCCATACTTTAGGTTATTTTGCTTTAAAAATTCTTCAAGTTTTAATGATTCTTCGTCCTTACTTAAAAGTAACTTACTATTTCTGATAATATTCAGGAGCTTCGACGGCTGGATAGGTTTTACATTGTTTTCCTTTTCTTCTCTACATTTATAAAAAACCGTCCTGTTTCCCGCCTTTCTCAAAAGTCCATAGTACGTTTTTTCATCGGTTAAATCCACAATTTCAATCTCATCCTTTTTCTTTTTTAATTTCCGCATGATAAGCATGATAATCACCAAAGTATTTACTAATATTTTCCATTATTTGTTTTGACTAAGAAACTGATTAAATAAAAGGTATAAAAGTTATAAAATGTTATATATTAGTTCATCTCGTATATCTTTCAATGAGTAATAATTTTTTTAATAATTAATGAATTTTTATTCTTAACAATCCCATATCTTGGTTTTTAATAAAATTATATGTATTAAATAGTAGAGATAAACTATAGTTTGGGAGCATATATTCCAATAGGGTGGTGAAAATGTCGTTATTGATAAGAAAACTTTTTTCTTCTAGAGGGCAGCTTAGTTTAGAATTTTCTATTCTTATACTTGCATTAGTCGCTGCCGCTGCAATTTTAGGATATTATATGATTTCAAGTTCAAAAGAAGTTCAAAAACTCCATATAAACAGCATAAACAAAACCTACAATGCTACAATGGAAAACCTTCAAACAGTGGATTAATTAACTATAGGGGATAACATGAAGCTAATAGGGATTACAGGAATGCCAGGCTCTGGAAAGAGTGCAATAAAAGAAATAGCTGAAAAATACGGGATAAAAGTAGTTTCTATGGGTGACGTAGTTAGACATGAAACAAAAAAGAGAGGATTAGAATTAAACCCTGAAAATGTTGGAAACACGGCGATAAAATTAAGGGAAATGTACGGAAAAGAGGCCGTAGCAATCCCATGTATCCAATACATTGAAGAACATTATAGGGATGAAGATATCGTTATCATTGAAGGAATCAGGAGTCTTCATGAAGTTATTTATTTTAAAAAACACTATCCTCTTGAAATAATTGCAATTCATTCCTCTCCAAAAACTAGATTTAACCGACTAATGGAAAGGAATAGGAAAGATGATACAGCAGATTGGGAAAAATTTGTTGAAAGGGACATGAGAGAAATAGAATTCTCCATTGGTGGGGTAATATCGCTGGCTGATTACATGATTATAAACGAAGGTAGCTATGAAGAATATCTGAAAGAATTGGAAAAAACCTTGGCTGAAATAATAAAAAATAAAACTTAACAAATAAGTAAAAAAGTGAGCCCGGAGGGATTACCACCCAACCTTTAGAAATCGAAGCAAATCCGAAGGATTTACTGACTCACGAAACCTTCGGTTTCGTCGAGAGGTTGCATCCCAACCCTTTTTAAAAGTGTTGGATCCCAAAATCTGAAAGCTTAATCGTCCAACCGAAGTTTCGTCGAACTCACGAAACTTTTTGCATCAAAGCTTTTTTAAAGCTTTGGGTTGGATCCAAAAGTTACTATAATATAAAAAAAGCGAGCCCGGAGGGATTTGAACCCCCGACTACAGGGTCCGAAGCCCTGCGTCCTATCCTGGCTAGACCACGGGCCCAAAAATAGATATACCATGTTTCATGTTTAAACTACTGCATGGATATTTTATTGCATTATGTTTCTATGAGCTCCTTATTTAAAAGATACCATATGCCATATGTGTTATTTAGTATATAAATATTTTAGTCACAATAATAACTTTTTAATGGGATATGCACATTTAAGTCATTTACTACTATGGTGGTTAGGTGAGAGAACTTCTATTAATAGGTATTGGAGGATTTTTTGGAGCAATGCTTAGATATTTAATAAGTGGTATATTGCCTACAAAATTTGGGTTGCCAACTGGAACGATGATGGTAAACCTTATAGGGAGTTTTTTAGTAGGCATTATTATGTATTCCTCAATGTTTTTTCAAATTTCTCCAGAATCGAGGTTGTTTATTATCACAGGATTCTGTGGGGCCTTAACAACGTTTTCAACGTTTAGTTATGAAACCTTTTCATTGATCGAACATGGGTATATAATAAAATCTGGGTTAAATATAGTTTTGAACCTATTTGGATGCCTCTTTATGATTTACTTAGGGAGAGCATTCTCTTTTATTCTCTTTGGGTGATTGAACAAAAACCGTTAGGTTTTTGTAACTCACCTTCACTACTCGACGAAACCGAAGGTTTCGTGAGTCTTAACGAAAACCTTTCAGGTTTTCGTAAGTCAGCGAATTTTTTGAAATTCGCTTCGACTCGACAAAAATTCAAAGAATTTCTGTGAGTCAGCGAATCCAAAGGATTCGCTTCGACAGCAAATTTCAAAGAAATTTGCTTCGACGTTCAGGTGATTTTATGGAGATTATACCTGCTAAATTATTAAGAATATACTTAAAAGAGGAAGATAAATACGAGAAAGAACCGTTGCTTGAGTTAATAGTAAAAATACTTAAAAAAAATAATGTATCTGGAGTAACTGTCCTAAGGGGGCTATATGGTCATGGAATGAGAGGAACTTCTAGAATTGATATAATTAGGCTTTCTATGAATTTACCAATAGTAATTGAGTGTGTAGAGTACGAAGATAAATTGATGAAGATTCTACCAAAAATAACCGACATTATAGGCGAAAATGGGCTTATACACATACTTGATGTAGAAGTAGTAAAAAAATAATATATTTTATAACGGTCGTAATTTACTAGTTTAATTTCCGGTGATTGAATGAAAACCTAAACGGTTTTCATAGCTCACCTTACACTTCGTTCAGGTGATTAAACGAAACCTACGGTTTCGTAGCTCACCTTCACTACGTTCAGGTGATATTATGATAACTGATGTTTTAATTATTGGTGGCGGAGGAGCAGCAGCCAGAGCTGCGATAGAGTGTAGTAACAAAAATGTTGTTGTGGCAGTTAAAGGACTCTTTGGAAAAAGTGGATGTACAGTAATGGCAGAAGGCGGATATAACGCAGTCTTTAATCCAGAGGATAGTTTTGAAAAACATTTTTATGACACCATGAAAGGTGGAGGATTTATAAACAATCCAAAACTTGTAGAAATCCTTATAAAAAACGCTCCAAAAGAGCTTAAAAACTTAGAAAAATTTGGATGTATTTTTGATAGAACTGAAGAAGGTAAAGTGGCTCAAAGGCCATTTGGTGGTCAAAGCTTTAATAGAACATGCTACAGTGGAGATAGAACCGGCCATGAAATTATTAGCGGTTTAATGGAATATATAAATAGATTGGATAAGGTAGATATCAAAGAAGATGTAATGGCCGTTAAGCTCATAGTCAAAGACAACCGTTGTTATGGAGCAATATTCTTGGACTTAATCAATGGAAACTTGTTTCCAATTTATGCCAAGGCTACAATACTTGCTACAGGTGGGGCAGGACAGCTCTACCCAATAACATCAAATCCTATTCAAAAAGTTGGAGATGGTTTTGCAATTGCATACAATGAAGGTGTTGAATTAATCGATATGGAAATGGTTCAATTCCACCCAACAGGTATGGTAGGAACTGGAATTTTAGTTACTGAAGCAGTTAGGGGGGAAGGCGGAATACTGTACAACAGCAATAAAGAACGATTCATGAAAAATTATGACAAAGAAAAAATGGAGCTCTCCACAAGAGACGTTGTAGCCAGAGCAATATATACAGAAATAAAGGAAGGAAGAGGCATAAACGGTGGAGTATATTTGGATGTTAGTCATTTAGACGATAGGATTATTGAGGAAAGACTAGAAACCATGTTTAGTCAGTTTTTAGATGTTGGAATTGATATAAGAAAAGAACCTATGATCGTAGCTCCTACTGCTCACCACTTCATGGGAGGAATTAAGATAAACGAAAAATGTGAAAGTAACATTGCTGGATTGTTTGCCTGTGGTGAGGTAGCAGGAGGAATCCATGGAGCAAATAGACTTGGAGGAAATGCCCTTGCAGATACCCAGGTTTTTGGAGCAATAGCCGGAAGATATGCCAGTGAATTTGCTGAGAACCACGATTTTAACCTATCAAAAGTTAAGGAACTAACAAATAATATCATACAAAACCTTGAGGGCGAATTCAAAGAAAGAGGAGAAAACGCCCATGAGTCCATTGAAAAATTGAGAAATATTATGTGGAATTATGTATCCATAGTTAGAGATGAAAAAGGCTTGGAACAGGCTTTAAAAGAAATAAAAGGTTTGAAAAATAAGAAAATATCTGTAAATGGAACTGTTGACGTTCAGAAATACTTTGAACTTAAAAACATGCTTCAAGTTGCTGAAATTGTAACAAAATGTGCATTGATAAGAAAAGAAAGCAGAGGAGCACATTGCAGGTCAGATTATCCTGAAACCTTAGAAGAATGGAAAGGAAACTTGGTAGCAAATAAAAAAGAAATAAAATTCATAAAATTGAATCATTAATAATAATAATCATCAATATTCTTTTTAAATTATATCTTCACTTCTTTAGATATTCTTTTAGCACTTCTAACAATCCTACACATCCTGTAATCGTACATGGGCAACCTTTAGAAAAGGTTGCATCCCAACCCTTTTTAAAAAGTGTTGGATCCCAAAGTTTGCATCCAAGCTTTTTTAAAGCTTGGTTAGAAAAGGTTGCATCGAAACTTAGGGAATATCTCTCTTTAGATATTCTTTTAGCACTTCTAACAATCCTACACATCCTGTAATCGTACATGGGCAACCTTTAGAAAAGGTTGCATCGAAAATTATAAAATATCTCACTTTGTTCGATATTTTTTTAGCACTTCTAACAATCCTACACATCCTGTAATCATCACATCGCCACCGGGATATGCATATTCTCCGTATTTTTTAAATAATGCTCTGTTTGGTCCTGCAATTAAAACTGTTTCAGGTTCTATTTTATCCAATACTGTTGCACCATGACCCTTGTCATTGAATATTTCCTCATTTGTCAGAGCTCCGTTGGATAACTTTTCAACAATCTCTTTTAATTTTTCAGGTGTTAAAAGTCTAGTATGGTGTTCAAAAAGACCTTTTATTTTTCCATCTTTTATTGAAACCCCTAACGTGTGGCCATTTCCAATATCGAGACCTACAAACTCTTTTATATCATTTTCATTTGCATAACTTAAAATACCGCAAATTGAAGCTACCTTACTGTCCATTACAATACCATTATATTTATTTTCCCTTAAAGTTTCCAATACTGTATCGAATCTTGAAAAATAACCTACTTTATTGTTTTTACCATCAAAATAAAAATCATAAGGATTATCTGTTTCCTTCAGCCTTTCTTCAAAGTATTTAAACCTTGTAATTCTGTCACTTTGTCCCTTAACAAAACCATGATCCTGGCATGCCACACATACAAAATCTGGTTTAAATTCTTCCCCAAACGATGAGAATATATTTTTTAGCATTTCAAAGTCCAAATCTCCAAAAATAACGTTTGGATTATCTATTTTTTCCTTAATGACTATTCCCCTGGCAGTTACTTCTTCTAAATCGTCCCTAATAGTTCTTGCCGCACTTTTGGAAATCTCAACTTTAAATCCTTTTTTCATGTGCTGCATAACGGCATGAGCTACAGGGCCTCCCCCCATTATTTTTCCATCTATTCTAAGATCTTCGTTTATTCCTTTTATTTTATTTGCAATTATTGTTGTTGGAGATGGAAGAATAAGTTTTATAGAATTTTCAATATTTTTGTTGTTGTAGTACAAAATATCCTGAGTCCCCTTCCCAATATCTATGCAAAGAACATTCATAGAACCACCTTAAAGTTGATAATTAAAATATATGATTAAATATACTATTTTTTAATGAAATTTATTTACACTAAGGTTTTAATATTTAACGGTTATTAACTGATTACTAGTTATATATGGATTGTTCTATGAATGTATGGTGGTGTACGTTACACGAAATAATAAATAATAAATAAAATTTATTTTAATTGTTTTATTTGTTAAATTAAACAATATGATGGTTTTTTAATTTTAGATGGAACTGTTTAAAAACTAAATAGCTAATATTACACATTCAATATACAAAAGGTGAAAAAATGGATGTTGGAGACCTTGTAGAAATTCATACCGAGGGCACTAAATACACTGGAACAATTATGCCTTCACTTGATGAAAACACGATAGTAATCAAAATGACCAATGGTTATAACGTTGGAATATCAAAGGAAAAAATCAAAAAAATTGAAATTATCGAAAAAGGGGAACAGCCAAAGTATGAGCTCCCACCACTTAAGATTTCAAAAGATCCAAATTTAAAGAATATCTCTATTTTATCTACTGGAGGTACTGTAGCTTCAAGAGTGGATTATAAAACAGGTGCAGTACATCCAGCATTTACTGCAGATGATTTAATAAGGGCAGTCCCTGAACTTTTGGAAGTTGCCAATATCAAAGGTAAGGCGATATTAAACATATTAAGCGAAAATATGACTCCAAAATATTGGAAAATGATTGCCGAGGAAATAAAAAAAGAAATAGAAAATGGGGCAGATGGGATTGTTATAGCTCATGGTACCGACACCATGCACTACACTGCAGCGGCATTATCCTTCATGATAGATGCAGATGTCCCAATAATTATGGTAGGAGCTCAGAGGAGTAGCGATAGACCTTCTTCAGATTCTGCGTTAAACTTAATAAGTGCGGTAAAAGCTGCAACAGAACCTATAAAGGGAGTTTATGTAGTAATGCATGGAGAAATGAACGATTCTTTCTGTTATTTACATGAAGGTTTAAAGGTTAGAAAACTCCATTCATCAAGAAGGGACGCATTTAAATCTGTAAATACAATCCCTGTTGCAAAGATTGATCCATTTACAAAAGAGATAGAGTATTTAAGAGAGCCAAAAAAACAGAAAAACGGTAAAAATGTATCAATAAACACCAATTTAGAGGAAAAAGTAGCTTTAATCAAGATCTATCCCGGAATCGATAAAGAGATATTCAAATTCTATGTTGATAAGGGATACAAAGGCATCGTAATTGAAGGAACTGGTTTAGGGCATACACCAGAAACTATTTTTGATGGAATAAAATATGCGGTAGAAAACGATGTTTTAGTGGCAATGACTACTCAAACAATTAACGGAAGAGTAAATATGAACGTTTATTCAAATGGAAGGGAACTCCAAAAACTGGGAGTTATTGGATGTGAAGACATGCTTCCAGAAGTTGCATTAGTTAAAATGATGTATCTTTTAGGGAACTACGATCTTGAAGAAGCTAAAAAACTAATCTGCAAAAATTTAGTAGGGGAAATTAAACAAAATCAAATGATTTTGTAGCTCTTCGCTCACTTCGTTCGCTCCGATTAAAGAATTTACCCCTCCTTCATGTTAAATAACAGTTATTGGTGATATTATGGAATTGGATTATGAAAAATTGGGATTAAAGGTAGGTTTGGAAATACATCAGCAGTTAAACACTAAAAGAAAGTTATTCTGTAACTGCCCTACATTGATTAGAGATGACGAACCACACGGAAAAATCGAGAGAATTTTAAGACCTTCCCAAAGTGAAATGGGAGAGATTGACAAAGCCGCACTTTTAGAGTCAAAAAAAGAAAAGAAATATATTTACCAGTACTACAACGATACAACCTGTCTCGTTGAGTTAGATGAAGAACCACCACATTTACCATCAGAAGAAGCCATAGAAACTGCTCTGGAAGTTTCATCCTTAATGAATATGAATATAGCCGATGAAATGCACGTAATGAGAAAAATAGTTATAGACGGTTCAAACACTTCAGGATTTCAAAGAACAATGTTTGTTTCAAAAGAAGGTTTTATTGAAACAGAATTTGGTAAAGTTAGAATAACAAGCTTATGTTTAGAAGAAGATGCCTGTAGAAAAATAGAGGGCGGAAATGACTACACAATATACAACGTGGATAGACTGGGGATTCCACTTTTGGAAATAACCACAGAACCAGACATAACATCTCCAAAAATGGGAAAAGAGGCTGCCAGAAGAATTGGTACCATATTAAGAGCCACAGGAAAAGTAAAAAGAGGGCTTGGAACAATAAGGCAGGATGTTAACATATCCATTAAAAATGGTGCCAGGATAGAAGTTAAAGGGGTTCAAAACTTAGATTTAATCGAAAAGGTAATTGAAAATGAAGTTATAAGGCAGATAAACCTAATAGAAATAAGAGACATTTTAAAAGAAAGAAATGCAGAAGTTTTAGAGGAAATAATTGACATAACAGACTTGCTCAAAGATACAGAATCTAAAATCCTAAAAAATGCGTTGAAAAAGAAAAATGGAAAAATAAAAGCCATACTGTTAAAAGGATTTGGTGGATTGGTTGGAAGAGAAGTTCAACCTGGAAGAAGACTTGGAACAGAGCTCTCAGACAGGGCAAAAGTCTTAGCAGGAGTTGGAGGACTTTTCCACACTGACGAACTTCCGAAATACGGAATCACCCAGGAAGAAGTTGACAAATTAAAAGAATACATGAAAGCCGAAGAAAATGATGCGGTTATACTGGTGGCAGACGAAGAAAGCAAAGTAGATAACGCCTTAAATGCAATTTTAGAAAGGGCAAAAGAATGTTTGATTGGAGTTCCAGAAGAAACTAGGAAAGCTTTAGACGATGGAAACACTTCATACTTAAGGCCACTCCCTGGAGCTGCCAGAATGTATCCTGAAACAGACATTCCTTCAATAAAATTGGAAGAAGAGCTGATAGAAAAAATCAGAAACAATTTGCCAGAAATGCCTGAAGAAAAACTAGAAAGATTCATTAAAGAATACGAATTGAATGAAGATCTAGGAAAACAGATGGTAATGTCCTACTACGTTGATTTATTTGAAGAGCTCTGTAAAACATACAAAAACATAAAACCTACTCTCATAGCAACTACCTTAGAATCCACACTGAAAGAAATTAGAAGGGACGGATATGACATAGAAAAGATAACCGAAGAACATTTGAAAGAAATATTTGATGGACTATCTCAGGAAAAAATGTCTAAAGAAGCCATCATAGAAGTATTAAAAGGATTTGCCGAACACCCTGAAGAAAGCTTAGATAAAATATTGGAAATTAAGGGATTGAAGTCACTTTCAAAAGAGGAAGTTGAAAAAATAATAGATGATATCATAAATCAAAACATAGAAGTCGTTAAAAACAAAGGTATGGGAGCTATGGGAATGTTGATGGGTAGATGTATGGCAGTTTTAAGAGGTAAAGCAGACGGTAAATTGATAAATACCATATTAAAAGAAAAATTAATGAAGCATACCGCATAATGCCTATTATAGCACATCAACATATAATATATTTTAATTTTTTAAATCTATTTTATTTTTTCATTATAGTCGTTCTACAATTAAGTGACTGTTCTATAACTTAATTTTAAATTATAGAAGTTTTAAATAATATATAATTGAAATTAAGGTAATATTATGCGATACATTCGTAGAACGACTCTATATTTTTCATTAGGTGGTAACTTTGGACAAAGAAATATTGGGATATGTTGTAGGGGAAACTGCAACTACGGAGCTCTCATTTCTATCCTACAATGTTCCAGAGGTAGGGGAGTACGTCACAATATACTACGATGGGATAGAAGTTTTAGGAATGGTTGAAGCAGTTACCCAAGGGTGTCCTGTTTTTGAAGATGTTTTAAATGTAAAAGACCTGGAAAAACTGAAAAAATTTGAAGACGATGATTCCTACTACATTATGGGGAAAATAAAGGTTCTCGGCGATGTAAAGAATATGCAAATCCCAAGGATTCCGCCGAGACCAGGTACTGAAGTTTATAAGGCAGAAGAAAGAATTTTAAAAAAGATCTTCTCGAATGGTCATATAGAAATAGGTTCTTTGATTTCAAGAGATATTCCTGTTTGTTTGGATGTGGACAAACTATGCTCAAGACATCTGGCAATTTTGGCAATTACTGGAATGGGTAAATCAAACACAGTTTCGGTATTACTCGAAGAACTAAACAAACTAAATGCTACAGTTTTAGTTTTTGACATGCATAGGGAGTATGCAGACATAAAATCAGAAAATACCACCATACGAAAAAACATTATAAAGCCGAAAATAAATATATACAATATGTCCTATGACTATCTTATGGATCTGGCAGGGGTGGATGCACAGGCCACTGTCCAGAGGGCCATAGGAAGAAAAGCCATTAAGAAGATTAAGGAAAATAGCAAAGAGCATGATTTTAATACTCCTGAAGAATTTATCGATAGGATAATACGTGAACTTGAGGGATATATGGAGTATGACGAGTATAAAGGTAAAGTGGATAGCATCCTTACCCTTATAATGAGATTCGAGGATATGAAGATATTCAAGAAGAAAATGATAGGAATCAACTACAATCCTATAGCCAATATTAGAGAAAACTACATAAATATTTTAGATATTAGCGAATTAGATGAGTTCAGCATAGATACTGTCATATCATACTTCACAAAAGAAATTTTAAATGACAGAAAATTGGCTCTATGGAATACTAAAAAACCTAAACCAATATTCCTGATATTTGAAGAAGCTCATTTGATAGTTCCAGATAATCGAACCACAAAATCAAAAGGTCCTATTTCAAAAATAGCGAGAGAGGGAAGGAAGTTTGGCGTTGGGATCTGCCTTGTATCCCAAAGGCCAAAAACTTTAGATCAGGAATCACTTTCACAGTGTAACAACTTCATCATCTCCAAATTGATTGAACCTAGTGATCAGAGGCACGTTCAGCATGCTTCAGAAAGTTTAAGCGAAGACTTGCTTAAGCAGCTCCCTGGATTAAATGTCGGGGAAGCTGTGATCATAGGACCTTCGGTTAAAATTCCCGCAATAGTTAAAATAAAGAAATTCAAAGGTAAATACGGTGGGGAAGACGTAAAATTTGGAGAGTTATGGAAAAATCAGGAGGACGAATACGAATCCCAGTCTTTAGAATCCGATGACATGTATGGAGGATTGGATTAAGATTCCATTTATAAAAATATTTATACAGCACTTATGGTCGTTCCACGAAGTTAATATAGTATGGATCAAATTGGAAATTTCAATAAGATAAAACATACTAAGTAATATAATTAAAATTTAATAGTATGATATATTAAATAATTGTGGAATGACTATAAAATCCAAAAGGTGGGATCACGAACTGGGAAATAACCTTCGATGGAATAACTTATGAGTGTACAAACTGTACTTACTGCTGTAGTTGTGAAAGCTGGAGAATATATTTATCCTACTTTGACACCCTTAGATTAAGGGGCTATGAAGAATATATTGAAACTACCAACTTTGAAGACTTCAAAAAAAGATTGAAGGTAAATGATAAAGGATGTAGCCTTTTAGATGATAATTTATGTAGAATTCAGCTTGAGAAGGGCTACGATTTAAAACCCACAATGTGTAAATTATTTCCCTTTAGTTTCATGGTTAAATGGAACGGCGACTTACTTTTGATAATCAAACATTTCTGTAAGGGGATCAAAAAAGGACATTGTGAGGATAATACAATTAAACATGTTATAGAATGTTGTGAAGAGCTGTACTTGGATTCATTGGAGGAAATACTCTTAATGGGTATGGAGCAAAGTTCTAAAACCAAATTAAATAAAACTGAAGAAATCTCATGGGAGGAGAGGGAAGAGTTGGGGAGATATATATTCAAAAGTGAAAATTTAGATGAATTATCCGAAAAATGTAAAGAAATATTAAACTATGATATTTCAGAGAGAATTGAAAGTATTAAAAATAATCTAAATAGATTAAAACTAAATGACAATAAATACAAAGAAAATGAAAAAGAAATAATAAGATTCCTAGGGGAGCTCAACAGACGAGAACACTTTAGAAAGCTAGATCTAAAAAAAGAAGTGGATAAGCTTATAGGCATCGGAGAAGAAATAAGTAAATACCGAGATGTCCTAAAAGGTGAAGGAGTTGTGGATTTAAAACTACTAAATCAAATTAATATTTGACTCCCTTAACATCATCATCCATGACACGTGAAAATATGATGAAGAAAGAATACATAATATTATTTTTTATAATAATGATTTTAGCCATATCACCGTTGATATTGTTAGAATATCAAAAAAGCAGATATACGCCTACAGAAGAGCTGAAAAGATTTGGGGTTTACTCGATAGAAAAAAAAACAATTGAAAATAAGGACGTAATTATAGCATACCAAATTAAAAATAAAATTGAAAATAGGCTCCCAGGAGACATAGATCCAGGTAGTAAAGTCGAAATATGTTATATAACATGGTATTTGTTTAATAATTTTGAAGACAGGGACGAAGTTCAGATCATATCATATTATAACAATAGTGGTAAGTTAGCCATTTACTACAAGTTTAAAATTGATAGAAGAGATGCAGAAGTTGCGGGTATTTTAGATGTTCCCAAATCTGAGATTTTCCCAAATGTATATTATTACTATCGTAAAATAATTAAATTAGGAACTTTAAAAGTTAAAGATGTAAATATTCCTTACTGGAGGAGGGTAAACAATGGTAACAATAATACCTATCAATGAAGAAGAGAAAATGAGCATTATTACAGGTCTCAGGAGCTCAGTACCTGCTACAAAATTAATTACCTTAAAGAAAATTGCAGATATTGCCGATATGAGACCTGAATCATTACAATATATGGAAATGACAGACAAGACATCAATAAATGAAATAATCACCAGTATCGAATCAATAGCTGAAATCAACCAAGATGAAGTTTTAAAAAGAGAGGCCATGATAACACTTGAAAAGATAAAAAAGGCCCTCGGGACAAAATTCACTGAAAATATCATATACTGTAAAAACTGTGAAACTGTTGTAGATGTGGGGTGGGAACACTGTGCAAACTGTGGAGCTGATCTTAATAAAATGGAATTTGAAGATGTAGAACCGTGTCCAAATTGTAAAAAGCACACATCTGAAAGTTGGATACACTGTGCACATTGTGGTGTGTCCTTAAAAGAGGAAAATAAAATATTAAGATGTCCGAACTGTAAAAGGCCGATAGATTCAACTTGGATGGTTTGCCCCTACTGCGGATATAGGTTAAAGAAAATAAAATAAGGATAATTAGCCAGTTAACTTAATTTTTTTTGAATTGTTGTATTTAAATCAGTTTTTCGACATGTAATATTAATCTACTATTTTCTTACCAATAATGGATATTATATGAGAATCATTCAATAATTCAATTTTCAAACCAATTTTTGCAGGAATTACATTAACTCCTCCAGTATTCTCATTAATATACTCTGCTTCTTTAATAGGGTTGGTCATCTTTATTCCCATGTGGTTCATAACTACCAATTCAGGTTTTTTACTCATGGCGTTTAGTAAATCTATCAAATCATTTGCACATAGATGCCCAATTACACGTTCATTTTTCTTTCTAATAACATTGGCAATAAGAACCCTGGTTCCATCAAAGTCTTCAACTAAAGACTCTAATAATTCTGTGTCGCTGGTGTATCCAATATCTCCCTTGTGGGTTTTCATCCTAAACCCTATTCCAAAGGGGTCCCCGTGTTTTGTCCTCGTTGCCATTATATCAATATCATAAATACTTACCGAATCCTTGGGGTTTAATACATACCTTTTCTCAGCTCTAGATTGATGATATTTAGATATTGCATTTTCAAAATTTCCATAACCTTCCAATACCGAAAGACCTCCTATAATAATACCATTTTTCCGTGTCATTCCATTTGTCATAGCTTCAGCAATAATTTCAGCATCTGCATAGTGGTCAGGATGACAGTGGGAAATAAAAAGAGCATTTGTATTCCAAGGTTTTATTTTTAATTCCTTCATTCTAACCAATGAACCAGGCCCTGGGTCAACATGTAATCTTGTCTGTTCTGTGTGTATTCTAAATCCACCAGTTCCTCTATTCTGGGTTACA
Source organism: Methanothermococcus thermolithotrophicus DSM 2095 (assembly GCF_946463545.1). Taxonomy (NCBI): domain Archaea; kingdom Methanobacteriati; phylum Methanobacteriota; class Methanococci; order Methanococcales; family Methanococcaceae; genus Methanothermococcus; species Methanothermococcus thermolithotrophicus. The sequence goes on from NZ_OX296583.1 coordinate 250,455, forward strand.
GCTTCCCATCTTCCGCCACCGGCGCCTAAAAATAGTATTTCAACCCTCAACTTCCACCACATCCTACTTATGAGTTCTTTATCGATTTTCCAAAAACACAACATTTTCGTATGATCCATTTACTTCAACAACTTCATAAGGTGACTGTATAACCATTGAACCTTGTTGATTTGGTGATGTTTCATTTACATACACTACAATAGTATTATTCTTTTCCAGTCTAACTATTTTTGTTATTTCAATACCATATCCAATGGTTGGTTTTTTTCCAGAATGTACTTCTATTATTGTTTTATTGTTTGAGACATAACTATTAAATGTTTTTTCGTTTTTTCCATAAACTCCATATTCTAAAATCTTAAAAGGAATGATTTCAGTTTTATTTGCACTATTATTTTTTTTCTGTATTGATTCTTTTTCAGCTATTTTAGGATTATTTTGAATCTTGTTGATACTCTCATTTCCAAAATTAACGGTATTATCAACAGCAGTATGATTTTTTGATACACAACTGCAAAACAGGAAAATGACCAGTAAAAAAATTAAAGTAGTGTATTTCATATCATCACTTTCCAAATCTTCTTTCCCTTCTTTGATAGTCCCTTATAGACCTCAAAAAATCTATCCGTCTAAATTGTGGCCAGTAAGTTTCACAAAAATATAGTTCAGAATAGCTGGATTGCCATGTTAAAAAATTGCTTATCCTTTCTTCTCCAGAAGTCCTTATTATCAAATCAGGATTAGGATAAGGTAAATGAGCAGTATATAAATTTTTAGATATTGTTTCTACTGAAATATCGTCTAAATCCATTTCATTATTTTTTATTTTTTTACCTATCCTCTTTACTGCATCTACGATTTCCTGCTGTCCGCCGTAAGCAATTGCAACATTAACAAAATGGTTTTTATAGTCTTTTGTCCTGTTTTCAGCGTATTCTATCGCCCTTTTAACCCGTTCTGGAAGAAGATCAATTCTTCCTATGGCTCGTATATTGATTTTATACTTGTGAACATCCTCGTCATCTGCCAACTTAATAAATTCTCTTTCAAAAAGATCCATTAATGTATCAACTTCTTCCTTTGGCCTATTAAAGTTTTCAAGTGAAAATGCATAAAGTGTAACCACCTTTATACCTATATCAACACACCATCTTATAAACATTCTAACTTTTTTAGCCCCCAAATAATGCCCTCTTGTAGGTTTATCACCCATAAGCCTTGCCATTCTCCTGTTTCCATCCATAATAACACCAATGTGTTTCGGAAGGTCGTCCTTACTAATTTCATTTTCCAGAATTTTCTCGTAAATTTTCAAGACCCCAAACCTACTCAGAATATTATACAACTTAAGTAAAAGCAAATTTATCACCATACTCCCTTCGTCAAATTTCTCCAATTTCACCATATTCTAAGAATTTAATAGCATTATAGTATCTAGTCCAATCTCCGCCCCTACTGGTATCAATGAACTTAATGTTTTTATCAGTTAAAAGAATTGCACCATACCCTTCAAGGCCACATACTAACCCCAAACATCGAAACATGAGATTGCCAGATATTCCATCTGGAGCCAAAATCACATTAAATCCGTCTTTTAAATATTCCTCTATTAAAATGCCATTATGGCGTATAAATATATTATTATACTCGCCAGGGTTGTTTTTAATATGATTTATAATATTTTCACACTCATCCATTGTTTCATCAACTTTCTTACTTCTGCCATAATCTGAAAGTCTCCCTCCAGATAAGATACCTATTTTTGGCTCTATTTTGTAGTTTTTTAAGAATTTTGCAGAGTATTTTATTATTTGCAGTTTATCATTGATGCCGTTTTCCTCACATATTTCATCTATTCCAACAGGTGCCAGTAAAAAAATACCCTCTTTTAGCGGATTCTTTAAAATTGATGCCCTATAGAATTTTCCTATTTTTTTATTTAAGTATGGAATAACCTCTGAAGAAGATAAAGTCCCCCTTACTGCCCCTTCAACTTCGTTGTTCAATACCATATCCACGAGCTCTTGAGAATCATCTATCAAGGTAACTTGAATATTATCTTTTTTTAATTTTTCATAGGCTTTTAAAATTTCTTCCTTGTTTTTTCCAATTCCAATGGCATACATGGTGCTCACTACAAATGCGTTAGTAATTATAAAAAAGCACATGAATGTTATATAACTATTGAATATTATAGTAAACAAATATAGAATAATTGTAGTGTAAATTAATATAAAAAATAGTAGTATAAAAAAGATTTATTTTAAAGCTAATTTGATATCGTCTGCTTTAACAGTTTTTCTGCCAGCATGTTTAGCTAAACTTACAGCTTCTGTAGCGAAATCCATTGCGATTTCTTCTAAAGCTTCAGCAAGTAAAACTGCTGCTTCTCTGCTTACTCTTTCAGCACCTGCTTTTTTCAAGATTCTTTCCATTGGAGCTACTGGTAATTCAGCCATAGGCTCACCTCTTCATTAATTATAATTTAATTAGGTATTTTTCCAGTATTTAAATCTTTCGGTTTAAATTATATTTTATTTTTAATTATGACGCTTTGAAATTGATACAAATCCCTTACGGGATTTGTTGTCGCACAAAAACCTGAAAGGTTTTCGTCAAGATTAGTAATTCAAATTATCTTGATATTCTATTTAAATTATTCTATTCGGATATATTAAATTTACTTTTTATCCCTTTTTACACCATATTCCATTACAATTCCTTCATCCATTGGGTAGAACTTTTTTAATTCTAACTTAATACACTCATCAACGGTTTTAAATCCATCCCCATCTACATAGGTTGGAGCATTTTTTCCACCAAATATTTTTGGAGCTACGTACACCCTAACTTCATCGACAAGGTTTTCCTTAAACATTCCCCAGTTTAAGGTCCCGCCACCTTCTAAAAGTATTTTCTTTATACCCATTCGGTAGAGCTCCTCCATAACTTCTTTTAAATTTACCTTATCCTCACCTGCTTCAATTACATCTATACCCATTTCTCTTAATTTTCTTATTTTATTTGATTTTTCTTCTGTTTTACTAACTGTAGTTGCTATAACTGTCTTTGCATCGTTGTTTAAAACCCTTGCATCCATTGGAATTCTTAAATTGCTATCCACTACTATCCTTACAGGATTTTGGTCTTTTTTAGCTTCTATTTTGTGAATCGTTAATCTTGGATCGTCCTTTAGAACAGTTCCAATACCAACCATTATTCCATCAACTTCTTTTCTAATCTGATGAACTCTTTTTAAGTCATTTTCTCCAGAAATTCTTGAATCGTTTTCTATTGTAGCCAATTTTCCATCTAAAGTCATACCGACATTGGATATTACATAAGGTCTCATAATATGCCCTCACAGTATATTCGTTCGACATTGAGTAAAAACCTCTTCTAAATTTGGTATATATCCCTTCTTCTTAAAATATATCCATAAAGACCCTCAATATCCTTTAAATCTCCGTGGCTATATCTTAAAATTTTTTCCCTTATTTTCCTATTAACTTTAATGCCTCTACTTTCAAATTCTTCAATTATGTCCTTGGCATGTCTCTTGCCCCGTCTATCAAAGTCAGTTAATAAAATAACTTCTCTCACCCCTTCGGCTATGAGCTCATCTGCAATTTGAAAAATAGGTGTCCCCATAACTTCTATAAAATCCCCATCTATTCCCAGATTTTTTAAAGATTTAATATCCTTTTTTCCTTCAACAAGAATTGGAAATCCTCTTTCCGACTCCTCTTTAAGTTCGTCGATAGTTTCAAGAAGTTTAATTAAAAATTCTCTTTTATTCATGTTTATCACGTGATACGGTAAAACCGAAAATTATCATTTTATCAAGTAAAACAAGGCATTTATAAAAAAATAAAATTAAATGAATAGTATATTATGGCATTGGCAAAGGCTGTGATTTATGTTTGTTTATCTCTATTCTATAGATTATCTCCTTTATTTTTGAAACTGGGACATTCAATTCATCTGAAATCTCTTCAACTTCTTTTCCTTGTTCAATTCCCATTAAAATTTTATCCAATAGTTCATAGGATATCCCGAGCTCTGCTTCATCTGTCTGACCTTTCCATAAACCTGCTGAAGGTGGTTTTTCAATAATTTCTTCTGGAACTCCTAAATATTTTGCCAGTTCTTTAACTTCGGTTTTAAACAGGTTTCCAATTGTTAAAAAATCACTTCCTAAATCTCCATACTTTGTTCCATATCCCATGTAAATTTCGGATTTGTTGGAAGTTCCTGCAACAAGTAAATTACGTTTATTTGCAAAGTAGTATAATATACACATTCTTATCCTTGGTTTTAAATTGCCGTCTGCTTTTTTATCAAATTCTCTTGTTGGAACATACCCCCCAGCTCCAAATGCCTTTAAAACTTCAGTTATATCTGAAATATTGTATTCTATGCCTAATTTATTTGCTACCAATTCTGCATGTTCTTTGTCTAGTGGATTAGAGTTTTTTTCTGGCATTATTACTCCCAAAACTTTATCCTTCCCTAAAGCTTTAACACACAAATAAGCCACTAAGGAGCTGTCAATTCCCCCACTTAAACCAACTACTACACCATTAGCATTTGCCTCTTCAACTTTTTCCCTTATGAATTTGGTTATTTTACTTACAGTTTCCTCTTTATTCATGGTTTCACCATATTTTATTATTTAACTCAATAGTACATATATTATGGTCATGACTTTTAATTTTATTGATTATTTCTTTTTTCTTTAATTATAAAATTTTTTATCATATTATAAATTAATAATTATCCAGATAATTTCTTTTGTTGTCTTATTTTATTGATTATCCATCCGCGTATTATTCATTAGGCGTTATATGTGGAATCTCGAACCGACTACGTTTTATGATTATTGTATATATTTAGATGTTAGAATTTACTAAGATATTGTTTAGTCATGGTGTTAGAGACCGTTTTGTCATATTTTCCTTACAATTTTTGTTTATTTTTCTAATGTGATTGATTTTAGATTTTTATTTTAAAGAATAAATCCAATTATCAAGTCGCACGTCTTTATATATGGAGCTCCAGATCATAGGTTCGAGATAAAAAGTTTTAAATAAGGGAAAATACAACCTTCTTTATAGGGAAATAAGGAAAATTCTTAACTGTTAAAATAAGACCATAGTGGGATGGAAATACCACAAAATATTTAATAGAATTTGCACAAAATCTAAGTTAAAATAAGACCATAGTGGGATGGAAATTTTAAATAATAAAGTTCCTTTGTTAAATCATTATTGCGTTAAAATAAGACCATAGTGGGATGGAAATTCTCCTGAGCAAACAACACAAAGATTGAAATTACTGGTTAAAATAAGACCATAGTGGGATGGAAATTTTCTTCGATGTCTTCTTCTGATAAGTTTGCAAACGAGTTAAAATAAGACCATAGTGGGATGGAAATTTTCTTCGATGTCTTCTTCTGATAAGTTTGCAAACGAGTTAAAATAAGACCATAGTGGGATGGAAATGCTTCTTTGTTGCGGTATTTTTGATAAGCTATTTTGAGTTAAAATAAGACCATAGTAGGATGGAAATACGTATATGGTACCATCTTGAGATATAGCAGGGGAGTTAAAATAAGACCATAGTGGGATGGAAATCTAATAGCCCGTGCTGCTCTAAGATTTGACAGGTTAAAATAAGACCATAGTGGGATGGAAATATATCTTGAAATCTATGTAGCTAGACTTGGAACCTTGTTAAAATAAGACCTTGTGGGATGGAAATTATGCGTTGTTTGTGTTTATAACTCTTGTTGCTGTTGTTAAAATCAGACCATTTATTTTTGGCATTAAGACTTTTTAAAGGCTTGAATTAGACCACCAAATTCCGAAGTAATTTTGAGAAAAACAAAAGATTGAGCATGATAAGTGATAACATAATTAATTTAAATAAAATTATATTATTATTTAAGAAAATTATGATATTATTTATCGTTTCATTAATGGGAATTACCATGTATTTAATAGGAATAACCATACTTACTAAAACAATCCCTATTTAAGTAAAGATTAAAATAAGGCCACCAAATCGAAGGAATTTTGAGATTTGAAATAAAAATTAAAAAAGAATAAAGAAAACTATTTTAAAACATTCTCATACTTAAAAATCAAATCAGTTATTTTTCTTATGTCTCTACCTTGCATTTTAGCCTCATTTAAATAGGTTGCATAAAGTTGCTTTGTCATTACTCTTGGATTTGATTTCCAACTTTCCGAATGAAGCATCAAGTCAAAACATTTAGCCTCACTTTCAGTCATACCGAGACTTCTATATGGGCCAAGATGTGTTTTAAAATTAGGATTTTTTTCCTTAGGAGTTTTTAAAACTAATTCACATAACTCAGTTGTTGGTATAGGCTCTGCAATACTTATGAAAATATCGTCCAACTCTGCATCAACTATAAAATCCTTTGTAAGTAAATAATCCATTTCGGTTTCTGTAGGATAGCCAACTATAAAACTTCCTGCAACTTTCACGCCGCAGTCCTTAGCTAATTTTATAGCATTTAGGTTCTTTTCCACCGTAGTTCCCTTTTTCATTTCCCTTAATATTTTATCGCTTCCACTTTCTATCCCATAGAAAACCCAGCCAATAGTATAGTTTTTCACAGCATCAAGAATTTCTTCGTCTATGTAGTCCACCCTCATATCTGGAACAGATAGATGTTCCTTTCCTATGATTTCAGATATTTTCTCCAGGAGCTCGATAAACATATTCTTGTTTGATGATTTTTTAAAGTTGTAAAGGCTTCCGGTACCGCCACTGATGGCAATTCTTTTAACTCCTCTCTTTTTAAATTCTTTAACTTCTTCTAAAATCAAATCCAAAGGCTTGCTTCTAATTTCTTTTCCAAAAAACTTTGGCACCTGACAGAAGGTACAGTTTCCAAAGCATCCCCTGTGTGTTTCAAGATAAACATTTGCTCCCCTGATGGTCTGAGCTCCGATGTCCCTTGGTATTAAAAGTTTTGAAAAGTCAAGTTCAGGCTTAGACTTAGGGATGTTGATTATCACTTCTCCATTTTCCACATATGCCAAACCTTCCTTTTCACCTTCAACAATATTTGGTGTTATCAATTCCCCTTCTCCAACTATAACACCATCTACCTTCAATTCTCCCAATACAATTTCAGGATATGCAGATACTGGACCCGCAACATATAATTTAGTATTTTTTGCACCATTAGTTTTTTTGATAAAATCAACGATATCTTTTATATCATCATCTATCAGATGCATGGTGGAGTACAAACTCAGTACCACAACATCAGAATTTAAAAGTAATTTTTTATCCAGGTTGTTAATCAACTTAACATCGTACTTTCCTTTGAATTTTTCTCGTAGAATTCCACCAATCAACATTGAACCATAGGTATAGTAATTTGGCGAATATATTGTAATCCTCTTCATCGCTACCACATGTTTATAATGATTGGATAATTTTTATTTAAATCAGCTCTCTTTTTTACCATGAGTATGGCATCTGAACCATCGTCATAGTATTTTGGAAGAAGTTTTTTATCAACGTAACCCCTTTTATAGTAAAATTTCCTTGCATTTGTGTTATCAAATCTTACCTCTAAAACAATGTATTTTGCATTACAGTATTCGTACAAATATTTTTCAATAGTATCTAATAAAAGAGTCCCTATTCCCTTTTTTCTATGATTTTCATCAACTGCAATAGAAACAATATGGCCATTACCCCACTCCATGACTGCAATTACGTAACCTACAATGTTTCCTTTGTTATCTTCGGCTACTAAAAAACCGTCTGGAAATGAATTATATATGTGTTTAATTAAAAATTCGGGATAATTTTTATTAAAAGACTGTTTTTCTATTTCCATAATCTTCTTAAAATCGCTCTCTTGAGATTTCCTTACTCTAACCATGATCCCCCAAAACAAGTTACAAAATGAAAACAAAAAAAGTAAACCGCACATAAATGTGCGGAAGACTACCATATAAGAAATCCTTCGGATTTGTCGAGATAATGATTATATCTCAATCGTATTTAAAATTATTTATTTAATTTTTCAAGTATCATTTCAGCACATTTCTTTCCAGAGAGATACATTCCTCCAAAGATTGCACCCATTCTGTATCCTGCATGAACTGCATTTGCAGCCATTCCACAGACAAACAATCCAGGGTATACTTCTCTGGTATTTCTTAAAAGTGAGTTTTCTCCTTTGTCTGCCCACATTGATTTTTCTCCAGGAACTTCAATGCCTAAGTCCTTGTTCTTTCTTGCCAGTGTGGTGGTAACTGAAGCGTCATGTCCTGTAGCATCTATAACGTACTTTGCATTTATTGTAATTGGGTCTACGTGGAGTCCTGCTTTTTCTATTGCATATCCTTGAACTACAACTCCTGCAACTTTATCTTCTCTCAATATTAAATCTTCAACTGCAACTGATGTTAAAATCTTTGCTCCTGCATCAATTGCACTTGCACCTAATTTAGCAGGAACTTCAACAGAATCTGCAATATAGTATCCTTCTACATCTTCTACTTTTTCTAACTTTATTCCTGCGTCTCTTAATATTTCATCGGCTGGTTCTTCAACAACTATGTATGGGAAGCCCATACCTCCTCCCCATGTTCCTCCACCAAATGAAAGATGTCTTTCTAAAATCACAACTTTAAGACCTTCTTTTGCTAAGTACTTTCCTGCAGTTAAACCACTTGGTCCTCCACCAACTATAGCAACATCTACCTCAATTACATCCATCCACATTTTAAATGCAGAGGACAATATTGCTTTTGTTACGTTGTATTCGTCTGCTTTTAACTTGTAGTCCATTATTTCACCTTTTTTATTTTTTATTTATTTTATTTTGGTTTCGTTTACGAAGTAAGCGAGCAACGAAATGCAAAGCATTTCGTCTAATATTTATAGGTTAGAGTTTATTGTAGAGTTATTTTTTGTAGAGCTCTACAGTTTTCAAGATGGATGATACCACCATTTCTCTTATATTGCTTACGTCCTTTTCAAGAAGGCTCAGGGTTTCATGGGCTTTTCGCCTAATGCTGTCACCCCGGTGCCTACTGAAAGGACATTCATCTTTATCTTTGTAGAACTCTACACCACACTCGATAAGAGCTCTTTTGATTTTTTCTTCAGGTACTGAAAGCAACGGCCGAATAATTGTACTGGCCCTTAAGGATAATTTAAAGTCTTTGAAATCCACAATTGTTTCTTCAAAGTTTTTTATAGGTTCCAATGCCTTTATTATATCTCCTTTAAATATATTTGCCATTACTGTGTCCGAATTATCTTCTAAAGTATGTCCAAACGCTATTTTAACAACATCATTATCATTTTCAATTAACTGTTCCGCATAATTGGTTAAAACATGCCTTCTAACAATTGAACAGGAAAAACATGGTGAATACTCAATACCCTTCGTGTTTTCAGATAGTATTTTAGACATCTCTACAACATCCTTGTCAAAACCTATTATTTCGTGTGGAATATTTAGACTTTCACAATGTTTCTTTATAATATCCATATTTTTATTGCTTTCGCTCCAAGGCCTGTTATTTTGAATATTTAAATCAACAGTTACTGCGTAGAGCTCTATTCCAAACTTTCTCCTATATGGTTCTAAGAGATGTAACAGAGATAGACTATCCTTTCCACCACTTAACCCTACAATTATTTTATCCCTTGGACTTATAATATTGTGTTTCGAAATATATCTACCCATCTTTTGAGAGATTTCTTCATAATTTCTTGAATATACAACAGGTATTCCAAAGTCTTCTTCTATTTTTTTCATCTTTTCCTTTGAGAGTCTGGCCAATCCCTTATTACATACTATTATCTTATCATTTCTGATGGTTAAATAGGATGGGTTACAATACTTCTTCAACTCCTTAATATTGATCATGTACTCACCAAATATATTAATACCATATTATTACCTTAATTAAAAATTATTAATATATATAGGTTATGGTAGGTGATAAGTTATGTTATATATAATTCACTGAAAAGATATTAATACTATATTATTACCTTAATTAAAAATTATTAATATATATAGGTTATGGTAAATGATAGATTGAGTAACACATAATTCACTAAAAAGATATAATAAATTACCTTATTATTAAAATTATTCATTATAATTATCGTAATAGGTGATAATTTGCAGACAGTTATAATTAGATATGGAGAGATCGGAACAAAATCCAGACAGACTAGAAAGAGATTTGAAGAACTACTTGCAAAAAACATTAGAAAAATATTGGAAAAACATCAAATAGATTCAAATGTTAAAAATGTTCATGCGAGACTATTGGTTGATATTGAAGAAGATTATTTAGAAAGAGCTGTTGAACTGTTAAAAAAAGTTCCAGGCATAAGCACATTTAGCCCGGCGGTAAAATGTGAATTAGATATTGAGTCTATAGTAAGGACTGCAAAAGAGCTCGTTAAAAAAGAGCTTGAAAATCACACCCATACCAAAACTGAAAACATAACATTTGGAGTCAGAACCCAAAGAATCCATAAACAATTTCCAATGAACTCTATTGAAGTTAATAGATTTGTTGGAGAAAAAATAATCAATGAATTCGGGCTAAAAGTTGATTTAAAAAATCCTGATATACCAGTTGATATAGAAATCTTGAGAGATTCTTGCTACATATTTACAAAAAGAATCGATGGTGTAGGGGGAATACCAGTAGGTACCCAAGGTAAAGTTTTAGTCTTACTTTCAGATGGTATAGACAGCCCAGTTGCAGCATATCTAATGATAAAAAGAGGTTGCAATGTTGTACTATTACATTTAAAAACTTCAGAAGAAGGTGCCAAAAAAACAGAAAAAATAGTTGAAATTTTAAGCGACTATGATTGTGATGCTAAATATATAGTTAAGGATTTCAAGGAAGAATTGGCAAAAATAAAGAAAAATCTAATTGAAATCGATAAGGAAAAATACACCTGCGTATTCTGTAAAAAATCAATGTTAAGAATAGGTGAAAAATTTGCAGAAAGGTTAAAGTGTGATGCCATTGTAAACGGAGATAATCTTGGGCAGGTTGCATCCCAAACACTGAAAAATCTAAGAGTAATAAGCCATGGAATAACCTATCCAATACTTAGGCCACTTGTAGGGTTTGATAAAAACGAAATAATCGAGATTGCAAAGAAAATAGGCACCTATGAAATTTCAACCAGTAAAGAGGTAAAGTGTTTTGCAGTTCCAAAGTATCCTATAACCACTGCAAGACTTGAAGATGTTGAAACAATTGATAAAAAGCTGTCTGAGATGAATGAGGAGAAGGAATAATACAAAATTGTGACTAAATAATACACCACCAAGCCGCCAACAACAATAAAAAAATAATAAAAAAATAATATTATGACCTATTGGGTGAATTTTGAATTTTTCAATAGGTCCAAATTATCCAAGAATGTACATGCCTTGCATACTCCAGATGCTGAAGGTTCTTTACAGTACTTACAAACCGTTGTATTATGGTCAATATCCAAATGCTCTATTAATCTTTCAAAACCTGCCACTATTGAGTATTTTGCTCCAGGGTGTTTTTCTTCGAGCTCATCCACTATATCAGAAACTTCAGCTCTGTAAGATAGGCATGAATACGGGCAAGGTGCTTTATGGTACTTTAATTCCATCAAATCTGCAAATAATAAAACTTCGTCTTCAGGTATCTTCATTAATGGTTTTATTCTTTTTACAAACTGCGGATGTTCAGCATTTTTCCCTAAAAGTACCAATTTTTTAATATTTCCTTCTATGTAGTTCATCATAACGGCATGGGATATGTCATCTAAATTATGTCCTATCGCCAAATAATCACATTTTTCTTCTAATGCCATTCTGTTTAATATTTTTCTTCTAATGACGCCACAGAAAGAACATGGATTCATTGTAAGATTTTTTTCCTTTGCTATTTTAACCATTTCATCCAAATTAGTTCCCAAGTACTCTTCAAAAGTCGCGATTTTGTATTCTATTCCGTATTCTTCACAGAACTTAATTCCTGCCTCTATACCATCTCTTCTAAAGCCCTCGATCCCTTCATCAACCATAAATGCTATTATCTTTGAATTTGGAATTGGCTTAAAAAATTCGTTCAAAATATGTGCCATTACCAAACTGTCCTTTCCACCGCTTATTCCCATACCTATCTTTATATTCTGTTTTATGATGTCTTTTCCAAGTGTTTTTCTTACTTTTTTCATGATGTCGCTAATAAAACATTCTTTACAAAAATTCATTCCAGAGTGTTTTTGATAATAAACTGCTTCTTTACCGCATTTATTACATTTCATATACTATTCACCTGCTGATTTAGTAGTCCCACAATTGGCTACATTCTGCAATAATTTTTAGAATATCTGTGGGATATTAATTCGTAGAACTACCAGATTATCCGCCAGAAACCGGAGGGTAGATTCCAATTTCACTATCTCCATTTATTACATCTTCACCAGTAGTTATTTCGCAATCTTTGGAAACTATCACGTTTCCGTTGTTAAAATCCTCTTTTATCGAGATGTTGTATTCATCCTCTAAAATATCGATTAAATCTATTATCCTTATTTCTTCTTTATCCAAGGATATTTTAAGTCCTTCACCGTAACATTCCCGGTATTTTGCAAAAAATTTAATATTTAATATCATAATATCACCTGAACGTAGTGAAGGTGAGCTATGAAAACCGTTAGGTTTTCATTTAATCACCAAAATCACATGTTAGAATTATAGTTGTTTGCGAATTTTATTGGAATTAGTTGAATAATCGTAGATTATTCAACTTCCCTGCAACTGTAGGTTGCAGTGGATATTTACATACTCTAAATTCTCAAATGGTTGTTATTAGGCCTATTTTAAAATAAGTTATATCTTTCAATTCATTAAAGGCATTTTTCAATATCTAACGCAAACAACCGATAGTAATAGTAAAAAATTTCATTATCTGATAAATAATATTAAAAGAGATTAAAAATGTATTTAATATGTATTTAAATGTCAAAAACCTCAATGGCTTTTACAGGACATACCTTAACGCAGTTTTTACAGCCTATGCATTCCTCTTCGTCAAATACTACGCTGTAGTCCTCTTTTATTTCAATTGCCCCAACTGGACAATGGACTACACATGCCCCACATTCAACACATGCTTCATCGTTTTTTTGTATTATCTTTGGAATATCCTCAACTTCACCGTATTTATTCAATATATCTATGGCTTGTTTTATCTGATCCTCGCTCCCATTAAATTCCAATATCAAAAATCCTTCTTGGGGCTCCATTTTAGCTTTCAATATATTCAATAGAATATTTGTGTTCAATATAACTTCTGAGACTATTGGCTTAGTTACGTTTTTTCCAGAAATCCAATAGTATATCCTTTTTTTCATAATATAATCACCTGAACGAAGTGTAAGGTGAGCTGTAAAAATCCGAAGGATTTTTACTCAATCACCGTATTTTATCAAACACTTAAATTTTGCTCACTATATTTGATCTACCGATAAGTTTTGAAAGATCCTCTGCGGTTACAATACCTAGTACTCTTTTATTACTGTCTAAAACTGGGACACCAGATATATTGTGAGCAGCCATTTTTCTTGCCACTACATCTATTGGTTCATCAACTGTAGAGCTCACAACATACTTTGTCATTATTTCTGCAATTGATTTTTTGTTCTGAGATACGGCTCTTGCGATATCCCATGATGTGACAATACCAGTTAAAACTCCATTTTCATCTACAATTGGCAGATGGTTTATATTGTTTTCAATTATAATTCTCGAAGCTTCTTCAACTGATATATTTGAACTTGCCACTATTGGTGGCTTGCTTAATATGTCTCCAACGAGTTTTGCCTTAGCTTTCATAGGTCTTGCAGAACCTTTTCCAAGTGTAGCCACTCTTTCTGAAAGTAAGAACTCTCCTTTTAAAATCCAGTCTTTAAGTTCTTCTGCGATTTCTCTTGAAACTTTGTAACTTGATACTGGAGCAGTTTTTACAGATTTCTGTACTTTTTTACCTTCAATCTCTACTTCAATATCTACGCATCCGCTTCTCAATTCCTTGTAATTAACTTTGCCCACTATAGGTCTTTCCCTTCTTGGTACCCCATAATCGATAATTGAGACATATATATCTTCATCCCTTACGGCACAGGCTTTTGCAACATCTTCATTTAAAACTGGTATTGGAATTCCCATTCCAACAAACAGTGAACTTCCGTATTTTGGTAGTGTTGCACCTCTTAGGTACTTACTATCCATTGTTTTAAGGTCACCACTTACCATCAAAGTTCCGAAGGCATTATCAGGACTGTGCTGGGTTCCTTCGCTAACTACGTAGCCAATACCTCCACCTAGGAATATCTTGGTTCCAATTCCTATGGTGTTGTATGTCTTTGTTTCCCTGTTGTAATCGTTTTGAAGTGGGTTGAGTTGTCCAGCTCCAGAGTAGTTTATATTACCATACTCGGGAAGAAGTGTTCCCATGTAGGTGTATATTTTTTCCTCTTTACTGTTTGTAGCTGCATTGTATGATTGGTAGCAGTTTCTTGGGTTAACAAGTATTGCCTGGTTTAGATCATCAATTGTTATTGTAGTGGTTACCTTTTTTCTAGGGTAGCAGTCGGTAGTGTAACCTTCAGCTACCAACTCTATTTCTTTTCCTGCCACTAAATCTTCTATTACATGAGCTCCCCCATAATCGATACCTATATCATCATCGGTGTTTGGTTGAGTTGCACCGAGGTAGGTATCTACAGCCGCCAATCCAGAGTAGGATTCAACACCGTTTAAATAAGTCTTTATCATTTTTATTGGTGGATCAGCATGACCAAAGTTTAGGAAGACCCCACTTGAGCACATTGCCCCGAATGTTCCAGTTGTAACAACATCTACTTTCTCTGCTGCATCCTTTGGACCTAAATCTTCCACAATCTCAATCATCTCTTCGGCAGTTACTACTACTGCATCGCCACTCCTTATTTTTTCATTAATTTCTTGAATAGTTTTCATAATAATCATCCTAATACTTATATACTATTACACAATATTGCATTGTAGAGTTTAATTTTTTAAATATAATATATATAGATTTCGATTCTATTTAGATATTAATGCATAATAGTTTCGTAAAACTAGCAACCTTAGTGCAATAGAAAAAGATAAATACTATTATATGCCATCTTATTTGATACATCGAATTAATATAATGATATATTATGAGTATTTTATAAAATATCCTATTTTAAACGCAAGGAGGCCTTATTGTGAAGGTATCATCACATGAAATGGTTCCGAAACATGAGATAATACCCAAAGAAGAAGTTCCTTTGTTACTCGAAAAATATGGTATAAAGATACAGCAGTTACCTAAAATCTTAGATACCGATCCGGTTATTCTTGAAATTGGAGCTGAAATTGGGGATGTTGTCAAAATAACAAGAAAAAGCCCTACCGCAGGAGAAACTACCTCCTATAGGTTGGTTGTTAAAAAGACCATCTAACTTTAATATTATTCAGTTTATTATTAAATTTTTTATAAAGTTGTTAATGCCATGAACATATATTATTTTATCATTTAAAAGCTAAGGGGGAGATCATGGAATCCCGTACGATTGTTGATTCATTTTTTAAGGAAAACACTTTGGTTAAACACCATATAGATTCCTATAACGACTTTGTAGAGCACAAGATTCAAAAAATAATTGATGAAGTTCACTCTATAGAAACTGAAATACAGGGTAGATACGATATAGTATTTGGAAAGGTTAGAGTAGAAAAACCAGTAAATAAAGAAGCGGATGGTTCTGTAAAAGAGATAACACCTATGGAAGCGAGAATTAGAAATTTATCATACTCTGCCCCAATATTTTTAGAAATCACACCTATTATGGGAAAAGATGAAGAAGAGACCTATGGAGAAACCGTTGAAGTGTACATTGGGGAACTTCCAGTTATGCTTGGTTCAAAAATCTGTCACCTCCATGGAAAGACTAAAGAAGAACTAATAGCATACGGGGAAGATCCTGAAGATCCACTTGGTTACTTTATAGTAAATGGGTCCGAAAAAGCAGTTGTAGCTCAGGAGGATTTAATCCCAAACAGAATATTATGTGAAAAAGTAGAGAAAAACGGGAAGATTATTGATATTGCAAAGGTGTTCTCAACAAGGCATGGTTTCAGAGCCCTTTGTACCGTAGAAAGAAGCTCCGACGGTCTTTTAAATGTTTCATTCCCAGGAATGTCTGGCAGCATACCGTTGGTAATTTTAATGAGAGCTCTTGGAGCAGAAAGTGATAGACAGATTATTGAAATGATCTCAGACGAACCTTCAGTAGTAATGCAACTTATTGCAAATCTTCAGGAAGCCAGAGAAGAGCATAATATATTTACAACAGAAGACGCTCTCGAATATATTGGTAAAAGGGTGGCACCAGGACAGCCAAAAGAGTACAAGTTAAAGAGAGCTGAAACAATCCTATGCAACTACCTATTGCCGCACATGGGTGTAGATATAAAAGACCTACCTAAAAAATGTAAATATTTAGGAAGAATGGCCAAAAACGCTATTCAATTATATTTAGGCCTCAGGGTTGAAGACGACAAGGACCACTATGGAAACAAAAGATTAAAATTGGCTGGAGACCTAATGGAAGATTTATTTAGGCATTCATTTAACCAGTTGGTAAAGGACATAAAATACCAGCTTGAAAGACAGGCAATAAGAAACAAAGAACCTTCCATTCAAGCTGCAGTTAGAAGTGATGTTTTAACAGAAAGAATGAGACATGCAATGGCCACAGGTAACTGGGTCGGCGGTAGAACTGGGGTAAGCCAGTTGTTGGATAGAACCAGTTACTTAGCAACAGTTTCACAGTTAAGAAGGGTGGTCTCCCCATTATCAAGATCACAACCACATTTCGAGGCAAGGGACTTGCACGCTACACAGTGGGGTAAAATTTGTCCATCAGAAACACCAGAAGGTCCAAACTGTGGGCTCGTTAAAAACCTTGCTTTAATGTGTAAAGTTACAACTGATGAAGACGATAGCAAAGTTTTAGAGCTATTAAATGAATTAAAACTTCAATAATATATCCAATAACTTATTATTTTAATTTATAGGATAACTTAGGTATTAAAAAGGTGAAAACCTTGGAAAAAAATGCAAATATTTATGTTAACGGAAAACTTGTAGATACAACTGATAATCCAGAACAGGTTGTTAAATTTTTAAGAGAAAAGAGGAGAAAGGGGGAGTTATCCCCATTTACTTCAATCTCATTTAACGAAGAGAGTAACGATATTCATATATCTACTGATGGCGGTAGGGCTGTTAGGCCCCTCATTGTAGTTGAAAACGGTAAATCTAAATTAACAGAAGAAATCATTGAACAACTAAAAAACGGAGAAATTACATTCTCAGATTTAGTAAGTAAGGGAATTATTGAATATTTAGACGCCGAAGAAGAAGAAAACGCATACATTGCTGTTTATGAGAAAGAATTAACTGAAGAACATACCCACCTGGAGATAGACCCACTGGCTATTTTAGGTATCGGTGCAGGGGTAGCTCCTTATCCAGAACACAACTCTGCTCCAAGGATTACAATGGCTGCGGCGATGGGTAAACAGTCATTGGGTATTCCAATGTCCAATATAAAATGGAGAATGGATACGAGAGGTCACCTTCTTCACTACCCTCAAGTTCCAATAGTTAGGACTAAACACCAGGAAATTTTAGGATTCGATAAAAGACCTGCAGGGCAAAACTTCGTTGTAGCTGTTATGAGTTACGAAGGATACAACATGGAGGATGCCTTTATCATAAACAAAGCTGCCATTGAAAGAGGTTTGGGAAGGAGCACTTTCTTCAGAAGTTATGAAAGCTTTGAAAAGAGATACCCTGGCGGACAGTTAGATAGATTTGAAATTCCGGAAAAAGGAATAAGGGGCTACAGAGCAGAAGAAGCTTACAGGAATTTAGGTGATGATGGTTTAATAGAACTAGAATCTGAAGTTAGCTCTGGAGATGTTATCATAGGTAAAACCTCCCCGCCAAGGTTCTTAGAGGAACACGAAATATCACTACAAACTAGATCACAGAGAAGAGATACCTCAGTTACCGTAAGACATGGTGAAGAAGGTATTGTCGATTTAGTTGTTTTAAGTGAAACTAAAGAAGGAAATAGACTGGCAAAAGTTAGAGTTAGAGACTTAAGAATTCCAGAGCTCGGAGATAAATTTGCTTCAAGACATGGTCAGAAAGGGGTTATTGGTCTTGTAGTTCCACAGGAAGACCTCCCATTCACAGAAAATGGAATAGTCCCAGATTTAATTATTAACCCGCACGCAATTCCATCAAGGATGACTATCGGACAGGTTCTTGAGATGATAGGTGGTAAAGTAGGTGCTTTAGAGTGTAGAAGGGTAGATGGAACCATATTCAGCGGAGAAAAAGAATGGGATTTAAGAAGAACCCTTGAAAAGTATGGATTTAAACACCACGGTAAAGAAGTAATGTACGATGGAAAAACTGGTAAGAAGTTAGAATGCGAAATATTCGTCGGAGTAGCATACTACCAGAAATTACACCACTTGGTTGCAGGAAAAATCCATGCAAGAAGTAGGGGACCAATACAAGTTCTTACAAGACAGCCAACTGAAGGTAGGGCAAGAGAAGGTGGTCTTAGATTTGGAGAAATGGAAAGGGATGTTCTTGTCGGTCACGGTGCGGCTCTCTTGTTAAAAGAAAGGCTTCTTGATGAATCAGATCCATACCAAGACTATGTATGTATAAAATGTGGAGAAATTGCAATTTACGACTACAAGAGGGGAATTAAACACTGTCCACTTTGTGGTGAAACCGAAGATATCCAAGATAACAGAAAAATACCGCCGGTTAAAATGGCTTATGCATTCAAATTACTGTTGGACGAACTCAAAAGTATGGGAATATATCCAAAATTGAAATTAAGGGATAGAGCATAATTACTTAAAATTACTTTAATTACTTAACTACTTAATTTCCCATACTTTGAAAGTAAAACATGGTCATAAGATCTAAAAACCCTGATGGTGAAATAATGGATAAATTCGATATTCCAAAAGAAATTGGAGAACTTATATTTGGTTTACTATCCCCAGAATATACTAGAACCATGTCCTGTGCGAAAATTGTAACTGCAGACACTTATGATGATGACGGCTACCCCATTGATGGCGGATTGATGGACACCAGATTAGGGGTTATTGATCCAGGTTTGGTTTGTAAAACATGTGGCGGTAGAGTTGGAACCTGTCCAGGACATTTTGGTCATATTGAACTCTCAAAACCGGTTATTCATATAGGGTTCGCAAAAGATATTTACAAAATTTTAAAGGCCGTATGTCCTCACTGTGGTAAGGTTGCAATAGGGGACTTAAAAAGGATGGAATACCTTGAAAAAATGAAAAAATTGGAAGAAGAAGGCGGTGACAAATGGACACTTTGCGATGAGATATTAAAAGAAGCCGCAAAAGGTACCGTATGTCCATCCTGTGGTGAAGTTAAATATGATATCAAGTATGACAAGCCAACAACATACTACCAAATTGATGGAAAACACCAAAAACGGCTGACAGCTTCGGAAGTTAGGGAAATCCTTGAAAAAATACCTAATGAAGATTGCATACTATTGGGGATAAATCCAGAAGTTGCTAGGCCAGAATGGATGGTATTAACCGTTCTCCCAGTACCTCCGGTTACAGTAAGACCTTCAATTACCCTGGAAAGCGGGGAAAGAAGTGAAGACGATTTAACCCACAAACTCGTTGATATTATAAGAATTAATCAAAGGTTAGAAGAAAACATTGATGGTGGAGCTCCAAACTTAATTATTGAAGACCTTTGGGATTTGTTACAATACCACGTAAACACGTACTTTGATAATGAAGCTCCAGGAATACCGCCTGCAAGACACAGAAGTGGAAGACCGTTAAGGACACTTGCTCAAAGATTGAAAGGTAAAGAAGGAAGATTTAGACATAACTTAGCAGGTAAAAGGGTTAACTTCTCTGCGAGGACTGTTATCTCACCAGATCCATGTTTAAGTATTAACGAAGTTGGAGTTCCGGAAATGATTGCAAAGGAACTAACTGTTCCAGAAAAAGTTACAAAGCATAATATGGAGAAAATAAGGGAGCTCCTTAGAAACAGTCCAGATAAACCTCCAGGTATTAACTACATTATAAAGAAAATTAGAATGAAAGATGGAAAAGAAGAAGAATTAAAGATAAAAATAACCGATAAAAACAGAGACCATTGGATTGAAAATATCGAAGAAGGAATGATTGTTGAAAGACATCTAATGGATGGAGATATTGTACTTTACAACAGGCAGCCTTCACTTCACAGAATGTCAATTATGGCCCATAAAGTTAAGGTATTACCTTACAGAACATTTAGACACAACCTATGTGTATGTCCTCCTTACAACGCGGACTTCGATGGGGACGAGATGAACCTTCACGTTCCACAATCAGAAGAAGCCATAGCAGAAGCTGAAAGTTTAATGCTTGTAGAAAAACATATCATATCCCCAAGATTCGGAGGACCTATTATTGGGGCAATTCACGACTTCATCTCTGGAGCATACATCTTAACAAGTTCCTACTTTACAAAAGATGAAGCTTCAATCATACTAAGAGGGGCAGGGCTTAAGGCTGAGTTAGGAGAACCGGATATTGTTAAGGATGGAGTACCCTTGTACTGTGGAAAAAAACTCTTCAGTAAAACCTTGCCTGAAGGATTGAGCTTAAAATATAGGGCAAAAATATGTAAGAAATGTGACGAATGTAAATTTGAAGAATGTGAACATGATGCCTATGTTGTAATCAAAAACGGCCAGTTGATAAAAGGTGTTATCGATAAAAACGGATACGGTTCTGAAGCAGGTATCATCCTAAACATGGTTGTTAAAGAGTTTGGATCAGAAGCTGCAAGGAGATTCTTGGATACTGCAACAAAGATGGCCATAAGAGCATTTATGATAAAAGGGTTCACAACAGGTATTGATGACGAGGATATTCCAGAAAGTGCAATTGAAGAAATTCAAAGAGCTCTGGACAAGGCAGAGGAAGAAGTTGAAGAAATCATTGCTCAATATGAAAATGGTACATTGGAACCATTACCTGGTAGAGGCTTAGAAGAATCTAGGGAAGCATATATCATGCAAATCCTAGGTAAGGCAAGGGATGAAGCAGGTAAAATTGCAGAGAAATATTTAAGTAAAGACAACCATGCGGCACTGATGGCTAGAACCGGTGCAAGAGGTTCATTGTTAAACATTACAATGATGGCAGGTTGTGTCGGTCAGCAGTCAGTTAGGGGAGGTAGGATCTTCAGAGGTTACAGAGGAAGAACATTACCTCACTTTGAGAAAGGTAGCTTAACAGCGAAATCACATGGTTTCGTTAGGAGCTGCTATAAAAAAGGACTTTCACCTACAGAGTACTTCTTCCACGCGATGGGAGGTAGGGAAGGTCTTGTCGACCAGGCTGTGAGAACTGCTCAGTCAGGTTACATGCAAAGAAGACTGGTTAACGCACTTCAGGATATCAAAGCAGAATATGACGGTACTGTAAGGGATTCAAGAGGATTAATTGTCCAGTTTGAATACGGGGAAGATTTAGTAGATCCATCAAAGGCAGATCATGGAAAAGGAGTAGATTTAGAGAAAATAATTACAAAAGTTAAATCAAAGTATGAAAACTAAATTTAAAACAATAATGTAGCTCAAATCCTTAAGAGATGCCTATAATTTATTCTTTTATTTTAATTATCCCCCTTTATTTAATTTAAGATGGTGAAATAAATGGAAAAAATGGTGGAAATAGAAAAAAAATTAGATGGCACCATATTACCACCTTCATTAAAGGAAGAGTTGGCCAAAAAAATAGTAAGCGAAAACATAGAAGATGAAAATATTATTGACGAGATTATTAAGGAAACTATTGTTGCTTACGAAAGAACACTTGTCGAGCCTGGTGAAGCAGTAGGAGTAATTGCTGCCCAATCAATTGGTGAACCAGGTACCCAGATGACGATGAGAACCTTCCACTATGCAGGGGTTGCAGAATTGAACGTTACATTGGGTCTTCCAAGGATGATTGAAATCGTGGATGCAAGAAAAGAACCATCCACACCTACAATGACCATATTCTTAGAGGATGAATACAAATACGATAGAGAAAAGGCTGAAGAAATAGCAAGGAACATAGAAAGTACCACCGTAGAATCAGTTTCAGATGACATAAGTGTTAACTTAGTTGATGAATGTATAACTATTATTTTGGATAAGGACGAACTGGCAAAAAGAGGAATAACAGTTGATCATGTTGTAGAATCCATCAAAAAGAAAATGAAGTTGAAAATCGAGGTTGATGGTTACACACTTCAATTAAAAATAAAAACCCCTTCATTAAAGGCCCTTAGAAAAAGACTCCCAAAGATTAGATCAATTCACCTAACGGGAGTTCCAAATATATCAAGGGTTATTATAAGAAAAGAAGTAGATGAATATGTACTCTACAGTGAAGGTTCAAACTTAAAAGAGGTTTTCACTATTGAAGGCGTTGATAAGACTAGAACCATTACAAACAATATTATAGAGATTCAGGAAGTACTTGGAATTGAAGCTGCAAGAAACGCTATTATAAATGAAATGAATGCAACACTGAGTAACCAGGGGCTTACTGTGGATATAAGACATTTGATGTTGGTTGCAGACCTTATGACAGCAGACGGTGAAGTAAAACCAATAGGTAGGCATGGTATCAGTGGTGGAAAAGCTTCTGTTCTTGCAAGAGCTGCATTCGAGGAAACAGTTAAACACCTGTACGCTGCGTCAATGAGAGGATACAACGACGAATTAAAAGGAGTTGTAGAAAACATAATCGTTGGAAAACCAATATCATTAGGTACTGGATGTATAGAATTATATGTTGACAGCGATTACGAAGAAGGTAAAAATATAAAGACTGAATAACATTTTACAATTATTTCTCTTTAGTTCATTCCTTTATTACACATATAATATTGTGAGCTCATATATTATTTTTTGATTGGTGGTTATCAAACTCTTGATAATCTTTATTCAACATTTATCATTTCATTGGATATATAGAAAACTTAATTTTTCGAAATTTTAAGAATTCATTTAAATCAAAGCCTAGTAATTATCTTTTTTTCATTGTCAAAATTAAATTAACAATAAAAGTTAAATGTTTTATCTAAAAACAGTGATTAACATAATAAGCATAATTAAAAGGCTCATCCATACGGATATTGCAATAATTGTCAGTTTTCTAGCTTTTTCTCTTTCCCACCACTTATATGGTGATATGCCATACAAAAAGAAAAGTAAAACTGATGAAAGGTTTATAGATATTATATTTGCAATAAACAATAGCAGTATTGGAATTGATTCAATATAATAGCCTGCCCCAACGGAGAGCCCAAAAGCTACCAAGGGAGGCAGTAAAGCTATTGCTATCATAACTCCTACTACTGCAGAAGAAATTCCAGATATTGTGGATATGGCCCCAACTATACCTGCCGCCAGAGCGATTATGACCTGCTCTATATCTAAGTTCATCCTCGAAGAAATTTGTGGATTTGCAGGAGTTATGGGTAAAAAGTGCCCTAGAACTATGGATAATATTAAAACGATTCCCGTTCCTAACAAAAGGTTTTTTATTGATTTTTTTGCAAGATTACTATCTGCTACAGTTATGGAATAAGATAATGCTATGTTAGGGGATAAAAGTGGGGCGATTATCATAGATCCTATAATCACTGCAACATCATTTTTCCATATACCAATAGATGCCACAATTGCAGATAATACTATCATTAAAAAATACTCTTTTGAAATGTTTGTTGTTTCATACATTTTTCCATATATTTCTTGACGAGAGAGTCTTTCCGGTATGTTACCATTTTTTTCAGTAGGTTCTTCAATTACTTCAGGTACGGTAGTTGTAGGTTGAAATACGATTATTCTAAATTTGGAGCCACCATATTGATTGTTTAGTTTATCCACTATTTTTTCAGTACTTTTTAGTGTTGTGAGTATTCTTATAAGGGTATAGTTGGCTTCTTCTTCCACATGCGTCCAAATAATATCCAACTGATCGTCTTTGACAATACCATCAAGACCTGCAAAAATGTGTTTTGGAATATAACATTCAATAAGACGGAGCTTCAAAATAATCCCCCAATTAAATTAACATATTTAAAATAGTGGAACCAACCATCATAAAAACTTATCTTAAAAACCATGGTTGTTTGATTTTCTTGTAAATAATTAAAAAGAGAATTATGCAGGGATATGATTGTTAGAATGGGATATCCTTTTAGAGATGACAAACCAACCTTTAGAAAAGGTTGGATCCAAAGAATGCACTACCTCGTTTTACTTGGCGTGCCTTTAGGTAGTTAATAAGGAACTGGTAATCCAATCTCCTTCCAACCTTTAAAAAAGGTTGGATCCAAAGTAAAGATTCTAATAAGGAACTGGTAATCCAATTTCTTTTCTATGTTCGATTTCTTTTGCGTTTTTCTCTTTTTTAGTTAGTGATAGTTTCTCAACTAATCCTAAACCAGGTTTAACTTCTTCTATTGGTTTAACTTCCAATGCTCCGGCTTCAACCATTTTGTTAAAGAACTCTTCTCCTTGAGCAGTTCTTATGAATACTGTACTCCAGCCATCTGGGCTTCCCACCGAACCTGTGGAAATATCAGCCAATTCAGCTGTGTAATCCATACATACGTGGCAGGATTGTTGTTCGTATGGGTGGGTTTCTTTTAATTTGATGGATTTAACATCTCCCCATTTGGAATATACCCAGAATTTACCTTTTCCAATATCAGTTTTAGCAACATCTTCCATCTTTATTCCACAGTGTTCCTCGATGATGGTTTTCATACCATTGTATGGGAAGTTTTCCATACAGAATATTCCCACAATTAATGCCAGTTTATCAGGAACGTGCCTAAATCCTATAGGATATTTCATTAATTTTCTAGTTGCAATTATTTGGCATGGAGTTCCAACAACTCCAAGTTTTTCACATCCATACTCTCTAACTGCACTCTTTATCACACTTATAGTTGGACAGACTGTGTATTTGGTTCCAGCAGCCTCTAAAACTTCATCAACTGTTGTTGCAACTTTAGGAGTTGTTTGTAATTTGTCATCTTTATCTGCAACAATAACACCATCCAAGAGGCCATTTTCCAAACCGTATATATATGCGGCTGAAACAATACCTCCATCTTGACATTTTTTCAGTATGGTTTTATCTGCAGCTCTTGCAGATACCACAGTTTTATACTTTCCAAAGGGATCCATTTAATCACCTTTTTAATTTTTAAGAAGTAATTGCTGGATCTTTTCCGAGCGAAGTAATCAAAAATCTACCCCAGATTTCCACCTATGTATTATATTATTCTATTTCCTTGATAATCTCAGGACATCTTATCCTTGGACATTGTACGCTGCATGCTCCACATTTAATACATATATCTTTTATGACGTTTGGTCTTCCGTCAAGCATCTCCACAGCTCTTGTAGGGCATGATGCTGCACATGTTCCGCATCCCATACAAAGGGACTTGTTGATAACTTTAACTAATAAGTCGCAACCACAAGCACCACTTCCATGCTTTGCGAGCTCTGCATATGGTTCTAAGTATTCCATATCTCCGTTTAAAGCTGCATTTATAACTGCTACAATGGCTTCAGGTGATGGAGGACATCCTGGAATTGCTATGTCACATTTTACAACTTCAGTTAATGGTGCAAAGGCGTCGTGAACTGGTTTTGACATTTGGTTTCCTTTGCAGAATCTTGTAATGTTGCCACTTGCTGCACAAGCCCCTAATGCCACTAAAATTTTTGCTTTCTTTCTACATTCTAATGCTGTTTCTAATGCGTGGTGATCGTTTAAGCAGACACTACCTTCAAGTAATATTATATCAACATCGTCAGGAATTTCTCTAACATCCGCTAATGTCTGAGAGTAAACTAAATCAATTTGACCCAATACATCTAAAAGTTTTTCATAGGTGTCAGCTAAGGAGACTAGACACCCACAGCAACTACTTAATTGGACGTGGGCAACCTTTAACATGATTTCTCCTCCTTATAATTGATCGGGTTAATTTCCCCTCAAGTACTCCAATATAATATCTACCGCCTTATCTACGGCCTTTTCAACTTCTTCACTTAACTCAAGTACCACATCAGGTTCTGAAATATATTTTGCCTGACAACCCACAACGATTAACTCAATTCCATACTGGTTACAGACTCGTTTTAAAGTGGTCGATAGTGGCCAGTCGTGAATATCCAATTTGTTATGTTCTGGGCCAGGTAAGTCTTCTTCTTTTAGTATTTTGATCTCTCCAGGTTTTAAACCAAAGTCTATAACATCAACTACAACGATCCTTTCTGTTTTTGAATCATCGTCGATTAATGTAAGAACTTGCTGAGGAGCTCCTGCACCTGCATCAACAAGTGCAATATCTTTTTTTTCTTCATCAGATAATACTTCATTTAATTTTTCAAGTACATGAACACTGAAGCCATCATCTGCGAATAATATATTTCCGCAGGCTAAAACCATATTTTTCTTTTTTAAATAGGATGGTGTGAGATCAAATTCTTCAATATCGTTAAATGAATTTTCGTCTAATGAAATACCCATATATTTTCACCAAATAATAAAACCGTAAGGTGGTTTTATTGAAGTTATTCTAAATATAATGTATAATATGTTTCAATGATAATTTTGACACAATCGCATTTTGGTCTCTCTCCAGGTCCCATTTGGGTTTCCTTTCGAGATCATCCCTTTTTTGGAATTTAAATTCTTCTTACTTCGATAACATCTTTTGTTTGGTCATCTTTAACGATGACGTGTGTTGCACATGAAGCTCATATGTCATATGCTCGCATAATTACTTCCGCATATTGGTGTGGGTAGCCTTCAATAGCCTTTTCAACTATAGGCATGTTCCATGTTGATGCTGCGATGATTCTGTAAGATTTAATTCTTCCATCTTTTCCTACTTCTGCAAAGTGTGTATTTGTTGCCCTTGGAGCTTCGTGAACTCCGATTCCAGAGCCATCTTTGTATTCAGGTTCTGTTCTTGTTTTTCCGTTGATGTTCAATTCGTCAAGAAGTTCAAGTGCCCTATAAACTGCTCCAAAGTTTTCCTGTGCTCTTGCAAGGTTTATATCCATTGCACCTCCGCCTTCTCTAAAGTTCCCAAATTTAACCATTCTTGCTCTTGGTCCTCCTTCAACAGGAACTCCCATATAGAGTGGAATTTGGTTTGTTGCGGTTTGAGCAATTTCTGGGTTTTCATAGTATCTCTGTGCAGGGAGCTCAGTAATATCATTCCATCTTAGTGCGTCTCTATTTCCGTATGTTGTATCTGTTGCAATGTATGGATAGTCATGAGCTCCTAAATCTGGAATTCCTACTTCATCCAAGTATCTTTCAATGAGCGTTTCCAAGAGCTCATACATTTTATGAGCATCTTTTTCAAACTCCTTGCAGGCATAGTATAATTTTGATTTCGCCCTTTCTGTAATGTTGGTTTTCATACCGCCTATTACAATGTTTGGAGGGTGTATTCCCTCTCCCCCTACAACATCAACAATTAACTGCCCCGCTTTTCTCATTTTTTGGATTAGCTTGATACCTTCAACTTTTAAGTCCTGTTCTTCAGGTTTTAACAGGTCGTCAATAATTAATAAGTGATGTAATGGGTGGGAGTGCATCCTGTTTCCAAGTCCAACAAGTTCCCTTAATATTCTCCCATCTTCAGGTATTTCACATCCTATGGCGTCTTCAACTGCTTCACATGATGCAATACCATGGGTAGTTTGACATATACCACAAATTCTCATAACTGCTATAGGTGCAAAGTCAGCAGGTTTACCTTTTAACATCGTCTCAAATCCCCTAACTGGGGTGGTGTTTGGATAATAAGCTTTGTTTACTATTCCTTCATCATTTACTTCTAAAATAAGCTTAGCATGCCCCTCATGCCTTGTAGTTGGGGCAATGGTTATGTTTTCTGCCACGTAAGTCACCTCCAAAGGACATAATTATATTAAATTTCTTTTTTTAACATTATATAAAGGGATATCTCTTTAAACATTTAGATACGGGTATTTAAAGTTTTAAATCCTTAAAAAATCACATAGTTTAATACGTAATTAATAAAATATACTAAAATAGTAATAAATATTAAAAAAATCCTTATGAAATTTAAAAAAGGGGCAATACACTGCCGTTGGTTGGAGCCATTGTTGGAATCTTAAAGTTTTTCCATATAGTCATTGCCAAAGAAAGGGCCTGATATCTTTCACCATGCATAACAAAGGCTTTTTTTGGCGTTGGTATTCTCTTTAAATACCTAATTAAAGAGTTGTAATCACCATGGGCCGAAAATTCTATTTTAACAACTTTTCCATTTACTGGGATTTTATTTTTAAATGGTGTTATCTCACTAGTTCCATCTTCTAAACTTCTTCCAAGGGTTCCTTCTGCTTGATAACCAGTTAATATAATCTTATTCTTTGGATTTTTAAGAAGTGATAGGTACTGTAAAATAGGCCCACCTTGAACCATGCCTGAAGTAGATATTATTATGCCTGGTTCTTTATTGAAGGCTCTTTTGTCGGCTTTTGTTAAGTTTCCAAATGGATTTACCCTATTTTCAATAGAATTTCTTATTCTTGGATTTAGCCAGTTTGAATATCCCATATATATTCCTGTGGCATGAATTAAGGAACCATCCACCCATATTGGAACTTCTTTTAACATCCCACTTCTCATATAGTTGTTTATTATTACAAGTATCTCCTGGGACCTTCCCACGGCAAATACTGGAATTATTACTTTTCCTCCATTCTCTATGGTCTCTGAAATTTCGTCTATAAGTTGTTTTTCCAATACCTTCCTAGCTGGTTTTACATCCAATGGTGATCCGTATGTTGATTCAATTATCAAGGTATCTATTTCATCTATTTCAGTATCTGCCGGAGATAATGTTTTGGTTTCTATTTCATTAATATCTCCTGTGTACAGTACTTTTTTTCCATCTATATCTAGGTAGATAGAAGAGCTCCCAAGAATGTGCCCTGCATTATGGAACTTAACTGAAATATCTTCGGTAATTTTTTTACATTCTCTATAATCGAGTGTTTCAACAATCCCCATGGTTCTTTTGATATCTTCTTCTTTGTAGATTTTTGAAAGATTTACCGTGTCTTTCCATACTGTGTACATTAAATCTGCAGTAGGTGGGGTACAATATACCTTTTTAAAATTGTAATAAGGAATTGCTCCACAATGGTCCAAATGGGCATGAGATACAATTACTGCATCTATATTCCCAGGGTCTATATTTGGGACTTCGTTGTTAGTTGGGTTCATACCACAATCAAGTAGCACTTTTGATTTTTTCGTGTCGATTTCAACACACGACATTCCTATTTGATGACATCCGCCATGAAATCTAACTATAGGCACAATACCACTTCCAAAATTTAGTTTAAATAGATTAAATCCCGTGTAATGAACTAATATATAACAAAGTTATCAATATCTCCTTTTTCGCATCGCGTTATAATTGATGCTACAATGTTTTTTGAATTTTTTATGGAATTGGACTTTTTAATGAACGTAAATACTGGTTTGTATCCTTCTTCTATTAGTCCTACGTTTTTAAGACCTAATATTTTTCCATTATTTATTGTGGCCATTTTTAGTATTTCTTTTGGTTCTATGTGATATATTTTATATATAAAGTCCATTTCCTTAAATATCGATGGAGAATTTGCCATAAAGTTATCTGTTCCAATACCTATCAATAAATCGTTTTTTATAAATTCATTGATATTTGGCAGTCCAACGTTAAAAGAGGCATTGGCCCTTGGACAGACTACTATCGGGATTTTGTTCTCTTTAAGTATATTTACTTCCTGGGATGTTGTATGGGTGGCATGTATTATGAAATTCGGGTTTAACTTCAAATCAACGATTCTTTCAATCTCTGTTTTTCCATAATTCTCCTTTGAATAGTTTACTGAACCTTCATGTTCGTTTGCATGTATTGAAAATAGTTTATTGGATTTTTTGGTGTTTTTACTAATGAACTTAAGTTTTTCGTCTGAATACTCGTTTGCTCCACTTAATCCTATACCGTCACTATTTTTTAGAATCTCTTTTAATTCATCTCTTAATTCATTTTCTTCATTTTTTGTGGGTCTTCCTAGTATGATGGGCTTTATATCCAATTTAGATTTTGCAACTGCTTCCTTTAGTAGATTTATTCCATTCAACCCATTTTCCCTGAAATCACAGAAATAGTTTATACCATTTTCATAAAGTTCATACAACCCATCCAACATTCCATTGACCAAATCTTTTTCATTACACCTATTTAAGAATTTATGTTTTAATCCATTTGGTGGTTTCACGAGCTCGTCTAAATTTTTGTTGATACCGATATCTTTAATAGGTGTATCTCCAATATGCGTATGGGCATTTATCAGTGAAGGAATTATAATACCCTCGTATTCTATAACGTTTTTAACGTCTTCATTTGTGAATCCTTTTATTATTCCGTCTTCGATTACTAAAATACCTTTTTTATATTCGAATTCACTTCCATATAAAAAATTTGATTTTATATATATTGTGTCCATGAGCTCACCAAATATAGTCGTTCTGCGAATTAGGCACTAAATATTTACTTACAAATAAAATTTATGTATTCTTATTTAAAAATTCTATTAAAATTAGTAGAATTAATGTTAATTATGGATGGGTGTAATAATTATATAACTTGCAGAACGACTATAAGATCTAAATCAAAACAATCTATATATTACATATTATATCTAATGTTGTTAAAAATATAAGAAATAACCGTAGTGATAAAATGCTTTGTATTAGAAAACCATCCGTAAGAGCGAGTTATGAGTATTTAGTTGAGAAGATATTAAAAGATGGAGAAGACATGACTACCGAAGACGGAGCTCGGTGTAGGGAAATTAGGAATGTAGCAATTGAAATTACAAATCCGAAGTTAAAAAGTATAAGTCCCAAGTATCCATTAGGAAAGCGTAGTGTTGAGTCCTATACGAATAATCTATTATATGGAAATTCAGGAGATGGGCAATTTGTTTATGATTACTATGAGAGAATTAGGGAATATCCAAATTATGATAAATCCTTAAAAAATGATCAAATCGAATATGTGATAAACAAACTTAATACAAATCCAGAATCAAGAAGGTGTGTAATATCCCTTTGGAATCCGTACATTGACCAAAAAGTAAAGGATGTTCCATGTTTAAACCATATAGGATTCCAGAAATCTGGAAATGACCTATATATGAGCGTATTATTTCGTTCTAATGATATTTTACTGGCTTTTCACTCTAATGCCATAGGTTTGATTAGTTTGGGGGAATATGTGGCAGAAAAAACGAATTCAACATTAAAAAGTTATTGTCATTTTATATACAATGCCCATATCTATGTCGATAGAGATGTTGATTATATTAAAAAGTATTTTCCTGAATATTTAGAATATTTAGAATAATTTTTTTATTTTTTTGGGGGAAATTATGGGAAAAGAAATTATTTCTAACGAGGATTTTTATAAAAAATTTATAGAATGTTTAGAAAAGGGGGAGAATTTTAAGTTAGAAAATTGTATTGTTAGGGGAGATGTTGATATTAGAGATATTTATAATAGAATTAAGTGTGATGAAAAATTAAAAGGGTTAATTACTGAACAAAAAGATAAAGAAAGTGCAATCGTAGATAAAAATGTGATAACTATAAATGCAGGTATAAACCTTAGTCTCCATAATGTTGAATTCAATGGTAATTTTCAAATGTTCAAGGACAAAATAGAAATTGTGGAAACATTTAAGAAAATATCTATTAAAATACTATTGGAAGATGTAAATTTTATAGAATCTACATTTAAAGGAAGAGTTAATTTTAGTTGTTCAGAAATTCAAGGTGAGGTCAGCATTATAGATTCAACATTTATGGAAGAGGTTATTTTTTGGAAATCAATATTTAAAGAGAACGTCTATTTTGAAAAATCAGATAAATTTGAAAATAATTTGGTAATTAAAGGTGAAATTAATTTTACTGACTCAATATTTGAGAAAAATGTTTATTTTATGGATTCGATAGTATTTAAAAAGAAAGTTGATTTTAATAACTCAACCTTTAAGGGAAATGCGCATTTTAAGAATTTAGTATTTGAAAAAATATTAGACTTTAGTAGTTCAACGTTTGAAGGGAATATTAATTTTAATGGTTTGATAATATTTGAAAGAGAAGTAAATTTTAGAAACTCAACATTTGAAAAAAATGTTGGTTTTTGGTATCCGAAATTTAAATGGGATGTTATTTTTGAAGGTTCAGAATTTAAAAAAATGGCGAATTTTCATGGTTTAACAGTAGAAGGAAAAGCGAATTTTAACAGTTCAATATTTAGTGGAAAAACTTATTTTAGTCATTCGACATTTGAGAAATGGATTAGTTTTAGAGGTTCAGAATTTAAAGGAGATGCCAACTTTAGCGATTCAAAATTTAAAGAAAAGGCTGAATTTTCTTATTTAACATTTGAGGAGAATGTTAATTTTTCGAATGTTATTTTCAATAAAGCAAAATTTTTCAATGCAATCTTTAAATCTCGTGCAGATTTTAGAGGAATCTGTTTTGTGTTGTTATCTTTTGTTGATTGCACATTTGAGGATTTAGCGTTATTTAGAAAAGGTAAAATTAAGTTTAAAAAATATAAAAGAAATAATATTAGTTTAAAAAAACCAGATAGACAATGGGTACATACAATAATTAATATAATTAAAGATAAATGCTTAGTAATCTTTCTTGATGTCCAATTTCTAAACAAACATACAAAAATAGAGAATTTCTCATTGTCAAAAACATCCTTTTTAAAGACAGATGTTAGAGAAGTGATGCTATTATGTGACATAAAAAAAGAAAAGATTTTAAGCCATAAATTTCTAAAAAATGATGAAAATAATGTAGGAATATGCGAAGAAGCATATAATATCCTTAAAAACCACTTAGATTATAAATCTGTTCTTGCAGAATATAGAAATTTAAGAATATCCATTGAAAATAATAGGACCTATGAAGAGGCTTCAAATTTATATAAAATGGAAATGAGGTTGAAGAAGGAATTTTCAAGAAATAAGTTTGAAAAATTTGCTATTTGGTTATATGGTGCAATATCCGACTACGGAGAATCAATATTCATGCCAATATTCTGGTTAGTTATATTAATTTTTGTTGTAACACCAAGTGCTTTAATGTATTCTAACACCATTAGTTCGTTTGTTAATACATTAATTCAACAAAATATTTCAAATAATGAGTATTTATTTGTCATTAATTATGCTTCATATTTACCGGCGGTATTGGGGGCTAAATTCTACATAGGGGATGGTAAAACCTTATTGAATACAATAATATATTGCTTATATAGCATATTATCAATAATTATAATGGGTAATCTCTATATAGCCCTTAGAAGAAGATTAAGCAGAAAATAAAATGTATTTATTCCTGTTTTTCTTGCTCTAATTTTTCTTCAGGTTCTATCTCTTCCTGTTTTAGTGGTTCTGGAGCAACCCTTGCAACTGTTATGTATCCAGTATGTCCGATCATTCTTGTTGAAGGTCTAACTCCCTTATGGCTAATTTCAATATCTCTAACTAAACATTCAACAGTTCTAACATCTAAAAATCCATGTTCCCTCAAAGCTTCAACACTCTTTTTAGCCTGTTCAATGTAAGGAACGTATATCGCAATCCTTCCCTTTGCCATGTTTAGTGATTTTTTTGCATGTTCTACTACATTCCATGGGTCTGGCATATCTAAAACTATAACATCAACATTTTTCTCTTCGATACCTTCTGTTATGTCTCCAATTTTTTGTGTAACATTGTAAAGTCCATCCTCTTCGATAGTTTCTTTTTCAGCAATTTTTTCAGCATCTTCTGGAGTGGAAATATCTTCATCCAATCCAATAATTTTCTGGTTCTTTTTTACGAGACCTACCATTTCTAAATTCTTCCTTGCAATTTTTGCAAATTCTGGTCTCCTTTCGTATGTTATAACTTTTCCATTCCTACCTACCGCATTTGCCAGATAGATTGTTAGAGCTGCAGAACCTGTTCCCGCCTCTACAACTGTTTCACCATCTTCTATACCACAAAGAGCAATTATTAGTCCAATGTCTTTAGGTAAAAGTGTGGTTACACTTCTTTTCATTTTTTTAACTATGTCGTGAATTGTAGGCTCGAATAAATAAAAATTATGGCCTTTATGCGTGTTTAATGCAGTTCCTTCTTTGACATCTTTTAAATCAACCACACCTAAGTCATTTCCAAATTTATCAACGTCCTTATTTAAGAGGTATTTCTTTTCTCTTTCGTCTATTATGAGTTTTTTAGTCTTCAAGATTTCACCCATTTTAAAAGGTTCTCATTAGGTTTTTTGTCAAGGTGTTTCGAGTCTTTCAAAAGCCTCTTAGATGTTGCCCAGCTTTTTCTAGCAATTTCAGGCAATTCTCCATTTTTCTTAAGGTATTCATTTAAGAAGTTAATGGTTCGGGTATCGCTGGGATATCCGCTACCTATTTCTCCATATTTATTTTTATATTCATCAATAATTCTATCCCTTGTTACTTTGGCTATAACTGATGCTGCAGACACTATTTTATAGTTCTCGTCAGCTTTATGTTCTGCTATAATTCTAACTTCACGGAAGAATTTTTTAGATGAATCTTCAGCCTGTTGCTTGATAACAGATTTCCGATTTACTTGGGATTTATTGATTAATTTTGCCCTTAGCTGGTTTGAAAAGGATTTTTCGTTACTACTGCATGCGTCTATGTATATATCCACATCGCCACTACTTTCCTTTAAAAATTTATTTGTTAATTTAGAAAATGCACTGAGCTCGATCTTGTTTAGATTCATTATTTTCATTAATTCATCAATTCTTTCAGGATGGAGTACTACGGTATCCACCTCAAAATTCTCCTTTATTATATTAAATAATTCTTCTCTTTTGCTCTTACTCAGCTGTTTACTGTCTTTCAACGGTAGTTTTTGAAGTTTTTCTAAATCTTTTTCATCCACTTTAACTACCGCAAGTACCATTGGTCCTAAAACTGGACCTCGTCCAGCTTCGTCTAGTCCTAAGATGATTTTGCCCGTATTATTTGGGCCATTATTTTTATTGTTATCCATATTTATCACATAAATAGGGGGTTCGTAACTGCATAACCTACAATAATCTATAAAAAATAGTAATCACTATAATTATTGTATTAGTTTTTGATAAGAAATATAAATACTTTGGTGGAATGATGATTTCGAAAGAAGAAATAATGGACATCTTTGACGGATACAACAAAGATGAAATAACAATTGCTACCGTTGGAAGCCATACATCTTTACATATTTTAAAAGGAGCTAAAATGGAAGGTTTTTCAACTGCGGTAATTACTACCAAAGATAGGGACGTACCCTACAAGAGATTTGGAGTGGCGGATAAATACATATATGTAGACCAATTTTCTGATATTTCAAATGAAGAGATTCA
Organism: Methanothermococcus thermolithotrophicus DSM 2095; assembly: GCF_946463545.1. Taxonomy (NCBI): domain Archaea; kingdom Methanobacteriati; phylum Methanobacteriota; class Methanococci; order Methanococcales; family Methanococcaceae; genus Methanothermococcus; species Methanothermococcus thermolithotrophicus. The sequence goes on from NZ_OX296583.1 coordinate 286,243, forward strand.
AGAAAAATTAAGAGAAATGAATGCCATCGTTGTCCCACATGGATCTTTTATTGCTTACTGTGGTTTAGACAATGTTGAAAACAATTTTAAAGTTCCAATGTTCGGAAACAGAAAAATATTAAGATGGGAAGCAGAAAGAGATTTAGAGGGCAAATTATTAAGAGAAAGTGGTTTGAGAATTCCGAAAAAATACAACGGTCCAGATGAAATAGACGGTGCCGTAATGGTTAAGTTCCCTGGAGCAAGAGGAGGAAGAGGCTATTTTGTATGCTCTTCAGAGGAAGAATTCTGGAAAAAAATAGCTGATTTTAAAGCTAAAGGAGTTTTATCCGACGAAGATGTTGAAAAGGCACATATCGAAGAATACGTAATTGGGACTAACTTCTGTATACACTACTTCTACTCACCATTGAAAAATGAAGTAGAGCTCATGGGTATTGACAGAAGGTATGAAAGTAACATAGATGGTTTTGTTAGAATTCCAGCAAAAGACCAGTTGGAAGTAAGTGTAAACCCATCATACGTTATTACAGGAAACTTCCCAGTGGCAATAAGGGAAAGTCTCTTACCGCAGGTATTTGATATGGGAGATAAACTCGTAGATAAGGCAGGGGACATGGTACCACCTGGAATGCTAGGACCATTCTGTTTACAAACACTGTGCAACGAAAACTTAGAGCTCGTGGTATTTGAGATGAGTGCAAGAATAGACGGCGGTACCAACAGCTTTATGGATGGAAGCGTATATTCCTTCCTATACAATGGAGAACCATTAAGTATGGGGCAGAGAATAGCTAAGGAAATAAAATTAGCATTAGAATTAAAAATGGTTGATAAAATATTGTCCTAAAATAACTAAAAAATAAAATATTATAATAAAAATTAGTTATTTTTAACTTATATTTTTTTATTTTACTATAGTCCATCTATAATTGATTTTATTTCGTTTATTTTGTTATCCGTTAATTCCTTATTATCAGATTCAAGGTTAAGTCTTAGTAATGGTTCAGTATTTGATGGTCTAACGTTAAACCAGTATTTATCACAATATACTGAAATTCCATCTACTTCTTCAATTTTGCATCTATTTGCATACTTTTCTTTTATCTTTTCCATGACATAATTTTGATCCTTTACCCTGAAGTTTATCTCTCCGCTGTGGAAGTATTTTTTATAATCTGCAGCTATTTTAGAGAGTGCTTTATTTTCATTATCAATGGCACTTAGGATATAGTTTAAAGCAAGTAATGGGCTTTCGAAGTATCCAACTTCTTTAAAGTAGAAATGATTGCTCAATTCACCTGCAAACTCTGCATCTATTTCATGCATAAGTTTTTTTATAAAGTAGTGTCCAACTCTGGTTTTTACAGGAATTCCACCATATTTTTCAATAGTTTCAGGAACTATTTTACTACATCTTAAATCATAGACTATTTTGCATTTATCTCTTTTTTCGTTCAGCATCTCTTTTGATATTATTGCAGTGAGTATATCCCCCGGTAGTACATTTCCTTTTTCGTCTATTATCCCTAATCTATCCCCATCTCCATCAAATATAATACCCAAATTACAGTTTTCATTTTTTACTGTATTTATTATGTCTTTTAAACATTCTTTTTTCAAGGTATCGGGCTGGTGTGCTGGAAACGTTCCATCTGGGTAGTCGTTGATGAAAACATGATTATTTAACAATTCGCTTAGGATTTCCTTTTCTGCAAATGTTGTGGCCCCATTGGCAAAATCTACTGCAATTTTTTTATCAGATTTTTTACACCTATTTAAAAAGAAGTTTTTGTAATCTGATTTTACATCTACACTTAAACTATCTAAATCAAGTTTTTCAACTTCTTTTTTCTGTTCATCGGTTAATTTGCATTCTTTGAAAATAGGTTTTATTTCCTCCACAGGAGAGATTGGAATGGCCTTCCTGTCGCACATCTTGAATCCAGTATATTCTGCAGGATTGTGTGATGCAGTTAGAATTACTCCTAAATCGTATTTATCTTTAGTTCCAAAGTACATCAACGGCGTTGAAATATCCCCTGCATAATAAACTTCTGCATTTTCCAATGCTCCGTATATAAAAGGTTTTACAAGGTTTTTTGAACCTATTCTAACATCGTTACCAACAAGGACATTTTCGTACTTCTCACCAAGTATCTTACCGAGTGAATATGCAAAATTTTCATCGAGCTCTTCTTTATATATTCCCCTCACGTCGTAGGCTTTGAATACCAAAATTATCACCGTTAATATGGATTTTCAATACACTTTAGAAGTAGATACTACCGGGTGTATTGGATAACTACAATATAAATTACTATTAACATATATAAAAATATAAATTAAAATTTAAATAACAATCTATAAACCATAAATAAACGGCACAAAAAAAGCTAAATCTGAAAAATAATAAACTACACTATGTCCACCATGGAACACAGTATCGAAGTACAGTAATCCTCACCCACTATGGGATGAGGTCATATATAAAGATTGAAGATTTTTTTATATATACCTTTCTATTTAATTTTAAGTTTAAAGAATCATTAAAAAAAGAGAGATTATTGCAATCCTCATTTTTCAGATTGCAACATTAAAAAGGCTTCTGAAGAGTTAAAATAGTTTTAAAACTTAGTTTCTCAATTCGATTTCAATTTGAACTGTGTCAGGAATTCTTACCTTCATGATGTGTTTCATTGTTCTTTCATCAGCTTCAATGTCGATAACTCTTTTGTGGATTCTCATTGACCATCTGTCAAATGTTGAAGAACCTTCTCCATCTGTTGACTTTCTTGTTGTGATTTTCAATGTTTTTGTTGGTAATGGAATAGGTCCTGCCATATCTACTCCAGTCTTCTCAGCAATTGCTTTTATTTGGCTACAAACGCCATCTAATTCTTTGTGATCTGTACTGCTCAATTTAATTCTTGCTTTTTGCATAGTATCCACCTTTTTTATGATATAACTGCATATAATAAAAAAAATAGGTGAAAACACTTTTTGAGGGAGTTTTCACCATAATGTCGTTGATTAAAGAAAAAAGAAATTAGTTAATTAATTTATTTGTTTTTTGCTTTAACATCTATACACATACCAGCAGCAACTGTCATACCCATATCTCTGATAGCGAATCTACCGAGTTGTGGGATTTCTCTTACGTTTTCAATGACCATTGGTTTTGTTGGGATAAGTTTTACAATTGCAGCGTCTCCTGCTTTGATGAAGTCTGGGTTTTCTTCTAATACTTCACCAGTAGCTGGGTTTAATTTTTTCTGGATTTCTGCAAATGTACATGCTACCTGAGCTGTGTGTGCGTGGAATACTGGTGTGTAACCAACTGTGATAACTGATGGGTGTTGTAATACAACGATTTGTGCTGTGAATTCTTCTGCAACTGTTGGAGGGTTGTCTACGTGTCCTAAAACGTCTCCTCTTTTGATGTCTTTCTTACCAACACCTCTTACGTTGAAACCAATGTTGTCTCCTGGTTCTGCTTGTGGGAGTTGTTCGTGGTGCATTTCAACTGTTTTAACTTCTCCTGTAACACCAGCAGGTTCGAATATAACTTTGTCTCCTGGTTTTAAGATACCTGTTTCAACTCTTCCTACAGGAACTGTACCTACCCCTGTAATTGAGTAAACGTCTTGGAGAGGTAATCTTAATGGTAAGTTTGTTGGTTTTTGTGGTGGTTGGAATGAGTCAATAACTTCTACTAATGTAGGTCCTTTGTACCATGGTGTTTTGTCTGATTTTTTAACTACGTTGTCTCCGTGGTAGGATGCAACTGGAACGAAGTTAATGTTGTCTGGGTTGTAACCGAGTATTTTTAATAACTGGTCAGAGATCATCTTTTTCAATTCTTCGTAAGCTTCTTGGCTGTAGTCAACTGTGTCCATTTTGTTAACTGCAACTGCCAATTGGTTTATACCGAGTGTTCTTGATAAGAACAAGTGTTCTCTTGTTTGTGGCTGAATTCCTGTTTTAGCGTCGTTTACGTCAACAACTAAAATTGCAGCATCAGCTTGTGAAGCACCGGTAATCATGTTTTTAATGAAGTCTCTGTGTCCTGGACAGTCTACGATTGTAACTTCGTATTTTCCTGTTTCGAATTTTTTGTGAGCAATGTCTATTGTAACTCCTCTTTCTCTTTCTTCTTTTAAACCGTCCATAATGTAAGCAAATTCGAAACCTGCTTTACCTTTTTCAGCAGCTTCTTTTCTTAATCTTTCTAATACCTGAGGGTCGATAGCTCCACCGTCAATTAAAACTCTACCGACAGTTGTTGATTTACCAGCATCAACGTGTCCAATAAATGCAACGTTCAATATTGGTTTTGTTTTTGCCATAATATCTCCTCCAATTTATTTGGTTTCAATTATTTTATTTGTTTTTTAGTTTTAAAAGCGTTTTAGTATTGTTTTATTGATATCTGGCTTATTTTAGAAAATACGATATCTGGTCATCATGGTAATAGTGAATAGTGAAAGGGGGTATATATATTTTATGGTAGGGCGTTTATTCTGATTTTAACCCCTTTCTATCTCTAATTTCTTTTATTATTTTTGGCTGGAGCTCTCCAGGAACTTTCTCGAATCCTGCAAATTCAATACTCCAGAGACATCTACCTTGGGTAGCTCCCCTTATTGCACCAGCAAATCCGAACATTTCTGAAACTGGAGCTTTAGCCTTAATTATAGCCATATCTCCTTCTTGTTCCATATCTAAGATTTGTCCTCTTCTGTTGCTCAATTCTCTCATTGCATCTCCCATGTAGTCCTGAGGAGTGCTGATGAATACGTTTTGCATAGGTTCTAATAATACTGGTTTTGCCTGTGTAATTGCGTCTCTTACACCGAATCTTACAGCAGGTATAATTTGTGAAGGACCTCTGTGGATTGCATCTTCGTGGAATACCGCATCCATTAACTTAACTTTTACTCCTTGAACTTTTTCAGCAGCTAATGGACCGTTTCTTACAGCTTCTTTGAAACCTTCTATAATTAATTCTCTAGCTTCATCTAACTGGACAATACCTCTTGTCATGTTGATGAGCATGTTTCCTTCGTAGATTGACATTACTCTCTTAGCTTCTTCTTTGTCAAGGCCTGCTTCAACTAACTTAGCTTCAGTTTCTTGTGTGGTTTTCTTTTTGAAGTCTTCGTCTTGGATTGTACCTTCTTTGTATGCGTTGTATACTGTTTCTTCTAATGGTTCTACTATGAAGTAAAGTTTGTTGTGTTTGTTTGGTGATTTACCTTCGATTTCTGGTGATTTTCCTGTCACAGTTTCTCTGTAAACAACTATAGGTTCACCAACATCCACTTCAATACCTGCATCTCTTCCTATTTTTGTGTTGGTTATAACTTCTATGTGGAGCTCACCCATACCGCTGATTAAGTGTTCTCCAGTTTCTTCGTTAATTTCGACTCTTACGGTATTGTCTTCTCTTGCTATCTGTCTTAAAACTTCAATTAATTTTGGCAAGTCTTTTGTATTTTTAGCTTCGATAGCTACTGTAATGACTGGTTCACTGACGTGTGTCATGGATTCAAATGGAGGTTCTAAAATTGTTCCTGGGCTACAAACTGTTTCCCCTGCAGTAGCCTCTTTTAAACCTGTGATAGCACAGATGTTACCTGCTGAAACGCTCTGTACTTGCACTCTCTCAGCACCCATGAAGATAGCGACTTGCTGAGCTCTTGCCTTTTGTTTTGAACCTACCAAGTAAAGTTCGTCACCTTGTTTCAATCTACCACTGAACAATCTGCAAGCTGAGATTGCCCCTGCGTGTTTGTCAACAATAATTTTTGTAATAACCCCTGCAAGTGGTCCGTTTGGATCACATTTAACCATTGATTGACCAATTTCAGATTCCAAGTCACCTTTCCAGATGTTTGGAATTCTGTATTTTTGAGCATTAACTGGGTTTGGTAAGTGTTTAATAACCATATCCAATACAACTGCATGTAACGGAGCCTTATCTGCTAATTCTTTTTGGTTTTCCTGTTCACAGTAGTCTATAATATCTTTGAATGTGATTCCTGTTTTTTGCATGTATGGAACTGAAATTGCCCAGTTGTTGTATGCTGAACCAAATGCTACACTACCATCTGCAACATTTACAATCCATTCGCTTTTAAATTCTTCTGGGGCCATTTTTTGGATCAATTTGTTAACTTCTGCAATGATTTTCATGAATCTGTTTTGTAACTCTTCAGGAGTTAACCTTAATTCATTGATAAGTCTGTCTACCTTGTTGATGAATAAAACAGGTTTTACTTTTTCCCTTAAAGCCTGTCTTAAAACAGTTTCGGTCTGTGGCATAACTCCTTCTACAGCACAGCAAACAACAATAGCACCGTCAATGGCCCTCATAGCTCTTGTAACGTCCCCACCAAAGTCAACGTGACCTGGTGTGTCTATTAAGTTAATTAAATATTCGTCTCCATCGTATTCGTGAACCATTGAAACGTTTGCAGCATAGATTGTAATACCTCTTTCGGCTTCTTCTTCATCGAAGTCCAATGCAAGCTGGTCTCCTGCTAAGTCTTTGGATATCATTCCAGCTCCTGCTAAGAGGTTATCGGATAATGTTGTTTTACCGTGATCAATGTGGGCACAAATACCTATATTTCTTATTCTATCGTGGGTTTCCATTAAATTTTTAACTTTTTCAACCATTTTTGCTCTTCTTCCCATTATCTCACTCTTTTATTTTTTTGAGTACTTCACAAATTGTTAACAAAGATTACTAAATTCCGATAAAATTGAATATATAAAAAAGTATTATAGTATATAAAATTATCTTGCAGATTGAGCAACTCTTTCTTTTTCTTCTTTTTTCCTTACAGCAAAGCTCTTTTGCATGTCTGCTTTTGAAGCTGCTATTATTTCATCTGCTATGCATTCTGCAATACTTCTTTTACTCTTGTGAGCGCTTTGTAAAGCTCCAAGTGCTATATTTCTTAAAGCAGTGTCTAATCTTCTTGATGGTGATACGTCAACGGATTGGAGGAATGCTACACCACCGTAAGAAATTCTTGTAGTTTCTTCCCTAGGTCCTGCATTTTCCAAAGCTTCAACTAAAACTTTAACAGGGTTTTCTTTTGTTCTTTTGTGGATTATTTCAAATGCTTCTTCCACTGCACTTAAAACCAACTGTTTTTTACCGGTGTTGTGCTCTTTTCTCATTAAATTATTTACTAATCTCTCTACAATGTTCATTTTAGCTTTGTCAAACATTTTCTTTGAGTTTCTTCCTGCTGAATGAGGTACTAAAACTGGAGCTACGTTAATGTATCCTCTTAAGCTTGGATCTTTGACGACAACTTCGGTAGTATCCCACTTGTTAAATAACTTAATTTCCAAGATCTCACCCTTTTAACTTTTAATTTATTAATTAATTTATTTACTCCATCGATTAATTTATCTTTTAACTTTTTCTTGTCTTCCTCTAACGAGCTCTTTTAATGAGTTTTTACCTACTTTGATAACTTTGAATCTAACTCCTGGAATATCCCCTTTTGCCTGCCCTTTAGGACCTCCAATACCTTCAATAACAACCTCGTCGTGTTCGTCTATGAAGTTGATAGCATGGTTTCCTGGAGCAAATGCTGTAACAACTCTACCGTTTTTAATTAACTGAACTTTAACACATTTTCTAATAGCTGAGTTTGGCTGTTTTGCTTCTAAACCAACTTTTTCGATAACAATTCCTCTTGCCATAGGAGCTCCTTCTAATGGATCTGCTTTTACTTTTAAGTTTAATACTCTGTTAACATATTTGTAGTGATGCCATCTGCTTTCTTTTCTTTTTAATAATAATTTTCTTCCTGCAAATTCTCCTCTTGGGGATTTACTTCCTGACATTATGTATCACCTTATTGTTCATTTTTTACATTTTCTTCAGGGGTTTGTTCTTTAGTTTCGGTTTTAGGTTGTTCAGGTGCTTCTTCTTTAGATGGTGTTCTAGCAGGTCTTCTTTCATCCCTACTGTCTTTTCTCAATCCAGCAACAACTTTAATGTTTTTTACACCAGCCAGTCTGCTTGCAATACTTACAGCTCTGTCGATGTTTTTACCCTTATCTCCAATTATTGATTTTCTTAATTTAGGATGTATCCTTATATATACTACTAAATCGTCCCCAAATTTTTTTATCCAAACATCTTCTAATTTTGCTGGGGCAAAAATGTTTCTAACAAATTGTTTTAAATCATCGGAGTATTCTATCAGGTCTATTTTTTTGCCAAATTTTTCCATGGCGTTTCTTACGTTTTCTCCGCCTTTCCCAATGGCTGCACCAATGTTTCCCTCTTTAACGACGAAAACAATTTTTTCGTCATCGGAAATACTATCCATGACGTGTGCCCCAGTCATTTTTTCAAAAAAGCTTATCTTCATTATGTCGTCTGTGTTTAGTTTGACTTTCATCAAAATCACCTAATTATTCATTTTTCAAGTTCAAAATAGCGGAGTTTCCTGGTTCAATAACCACTAGTGCAGAAACTGGGAAAGGTTTTCCACAAATAGCCCCTAATTCCAATGATGTTGCAGGATGGTCATAAACTGGGATTTCGGAAAGTCTTGCATAGTATTCTACGTCTTCCCTAACGTTTTTTGCACAGTTTCCTGCCAGTATTACCAATTTACCTTCGCCGTGTTTTATATTCTTTATGGCCTGTTTTGTACCTAAAACTACTTTTCCGGTATCTACCGCAACTCTTATAGCTCTGTTTATATCCATATTATTCCTCCTTCTCATTTTTTACTCCGGAGTTATTTATCTCTGAGTGTTTCTTAAAATTAGCGATGTGCAGAATATTTAATAAGTTATAAATAGATTATAGATTGACGTAAATTATGTTAATTTATCGATGTATTTGTATTTTTTCTTAACGCACATCGCCATATAGTCCCAGAGACTTCCTCCCTTATTTAGATATATGACTCAATAACATAGTAAAAAGTTATTTTTATACTTTTTGTATAGACTATCAGAGCGTGTCAAAATAAATTTTAATACCTGCCCTCAAAAAATAACAATGCGAGCTCATGATAGAAGTAATAAGAAGCGATTAATGAGAAAAAGCCCTTTAAGTGAAATAAGATATCGATAGAGGTTAAGATTTGTACAGACCTTTTATAACATTAAATTATCTAAAAGACAGGTGTATGAACCGGTCAGAAAATACTGCCATAAATTTAAAGAGGTTTTAGATTAACCAAGAAGAACATGGGGGGAACTTGGTGGTAATCTACGAGACCGATCTAAAAGTTGGAAATGAAACCACCTCTGGATGGTCCGCTACCATAGAGTTTTAAAACAGTTGTTAGTTGGTTAAGAGCTCAATGGTTTATAATTGGTGAGGTTGTTAAGTTGACACATCCTCAAACTCTAATTTATAAGACACTCTCTACTTTTTTAATATTTAAATGTTTAGGACTTCATGGGTAAGTACCACCATTTGATAATTTGATACATACAATAAAAACTCAAAGAGTTTTTATAACTCATCAAGCTACGCTCATCGATAGTTAAAACAGGTGCTTGTATTTTGAAATTGCACACTGTCTTTTTTAAATGATCCATCAATTACACCAATAATTTAGTGAGTGATTTTATATCTTAAACACACTACCTGCAATAGTATATTATCCTTAAAAAAATATAAATGAATCAAAACATATACATGACATTAAGGTTTTACAACATATATATTAATATGGGGGGAAATTATGGTAAGATATCCTATAGCTGCTGGCATGTTTTATCCGGCAGATCCTAATGAACTAATTGAAATGATAGAACATTGCTACCTACAACCACTTGGACCAGGATTATTGCCTTCAAAAAAGGGAATTTTTGAAAAACCTGTTGGATTGGTCTGTCCGCATGCAGGCTACCCGTATTCTGGACCTGTAGCAGCATATTCCTATGAAGCTCTTTCAAAGAGAGTGGATAACAACATAACAGTAGTAATTCTCGGCCCAAACCATACTGGACTAGGCTCTGGAGTTTCAACAATGAATGATATCTGGAGAACTCCTTTAGGGGATGTTGAACCAGATATTGAATTTATAGATAGACTTTGGAAAGAATGCGATGTTATGGATTTAGATGAAACAGCACATATTAGGGAACACTCCATAGAGGTCCAGCTTCCATTTTTACAGCATCTTGAATTATTGAATATTGCAAAGTTTAAAATTGTTCCAATAAGCATGATGATGCAGGACTATGAAACCGCAGCAGATGTTGGGTACTTTATAGCAAAAATAGCCAGAGAATTAAACAAAAAGGTTGTAATTATTGCCTCAAGTGATTTTTCACATTACGAACCACAGGAAGTGGCTTCAAAAAAAGATGCTATTGTAATGAAAGACATCCTAAATATGAACGAAGAAGAGCTCTTCACAGATGTTGCAAGCAACAACATAAGCATGTGCGGGTGCGGACCAGTAATAGCAATGATTAAAGCTATGAAACTACTGGGTGCTAAAAATTCAAGATTGCTATCCTATTCAACTTCCGGAGATGTTACAGGAGATTATTCCTCAGTTGTAGGCTATGGATCAATAGTAATTGAATAGATCTCCATTACTAAAAACTAATAAAAAAGAATGAGAATGAATCATATTTACTCCAACTCTTCCAAATATCTTTTAAGCTCTTCCTTGACTTCTTCAACTGTTGGAACGTTACCTTCAAAAACTACTTCGTCATCAAATGCAACACCTGGTGCAACAAATATCCATTCTGACATTTCGTTGATGTCACTTATTTTTACCAATTCAGCATCTATATTTAACTCTTCTATTGCTTTTTTAACATTTTCATAGGTTTGTGTACATTTTTGACATCCTAAACCAAATACTCTAACTAACATGTTATCACCGTTTTTTGTTGTATTAATGGTTTTGTTTTATTTAGTTATTTATTATTTACAAACTTCCAAATATAACTCCTGCGATGGTTGAGAATAATACAACCAATCCTAAATATGTTAGTGATTTTGCTTTACTCATAACTTTTGCTATAGTTAAAACGCTTGGAATACTTAAACTTGGACCTGCTAAAAGTAGTGCTAAAGCTGGTCCATTACCCATTCCCAATTCCATTAATGATTTGACGATTGGAACCTCAGTTAATGTGGAGAAGTACATTAGAGCTCCTATGAACGAAGCTATAAAGTTTGAACTTAAACTATTGCCCCCAACATAATTGGCTATTATGGCTGGTGGTATTAACGCCTTTAAAATTCCTGCTAACGCCACACCAAATAGCAGTAGTGGAACAACCATCTTCATAAGTGAAAATGTTTCTTTGAACCATAAATTTATTTCATCCTTGGAAAACCATTTTACAGTAACTATTGCCAATACTGCCGCCAATATTATAGTTATTAGGTGTTTAACTAAGAACCCGCCAATTAAAGATACACTCAATGCAGGAATTAACTTAGGTGATGCAGTTATGACAATTAGCATGAGTAACTGTATGGCAAAGAATATTACAGTTTGATAGGTTGGTTTTGTTGAAACGCTACTTTCCTCCCTTACTCTAAAGTTCCTCTTTTGTTCTTCGTTTTTAAATATAAGTGCCATTCCTAAACCGACCAATATGGAAAGTATTACTGCAGAGGCTGTTCTAAATAATCCTATACCCCATCCTAGCAAGGCAGCTGAATAAAAAATTGCCAGAACATTTATTGCAGGTCCTGAGAATAAGAACGTTGTTGCAGGCCCGATACCTGCCCCCCTCTTATAGATTCCTGCAAACAATGGAAGAATCGTACAAGAACATACTGCCAGTAAACATCCACTTACAGATGCCACTAAGTAGGATATATGTTTTGGGGTTTTTGGACCAAAGTACTTCAATATGAAGTTTTTATTTATCATTGAAGCTATTCCCCCGGCTATAAGAAATGCTATTATAAGGGCTATAGTCCTGTTTAGATTCAAATAGTCCACAAGTGTTTGCCAGGCTACATTGAGTAAATACATTGGATCCATACTACTTCCTCCTTCTTTTACCCTTTAATGAACCTATATCATAGGTCATTTTTTCCCCACAAACCGGGCATTCTGGTAAAGGTACTTCTGAAGCCATACACGGACATACATCCACTTCATACCTCGTCCTCTTACCGCAGCTCGGACATATTAGATTCCATATAATCATTGTAACACCTCGATTATTAGTACTGCGTAATATTTAGATGGATATTGTTATATTTATACCTTTCGATATATCAATAAATCTTAATATATTTTAAAAACATTTGAATATATGCATAAATTATATTCAAAATAATAGATAAACCGTTTATAAGTTTTATAAGTTTGTCTTAAAAATAGTAAAAAATAAATTTTGTTTATATTTACTTATAAATACTTCTTAACAAATAATTCTGCATTTAAAATACTTGCTCCAGCAGCTCCTCTGATTGTGTTATGCTCAAGTGCAGTATATTTAACAGTAAATATTGGATCTTTTCTTACTCTTCCTACTACGATTGACATTCCATTTCCTGTGTTTCTGTCCAATCTTGGCTGTGGTCTGTCTGGCTCTTCCCTAACTACAATAGGTTTTGCATAGCTTGGTAAATCGTACTTTTTTAATGGATCAAATTCATCCATGACCTTTTTAATATCTTCAGGTTCTACTTCTTCTTTTGTCTTAACAAATATACTTTCAGTGTGGCCATCTATAACTGGAACCCTATTACAGGAAACTCCAATCTTAAATTCAGCATTTAACAACTGATTGTTTTCAATTCCACCCAATATCTTCAAACTTTCAGATTCCATCTTTTCTTCTTCGCTACTTATGTATGGAATCAGGTTGTCTAAAATTGCCATTGAAGATACTCCATCATAACCTGCCCCACTGACAGCCTGCATTGTTGTTATGTTAACTAAATCTATTCCAAATTCATCCATAATTGGTTTTAATGTAATTACTGCACCAATGGTTGAACAATTTGGATTTGTAATTATTGCCCCATCCCAGTTTCTGTTTTCTCTTTGGGTTTCTATTATATTGAAGTGTTCATTGTTAACTTCAGGAACTACTAACGGAACATCTTCTTCCATTCTCATTGCTGAGGCATTTGAAAAAACAAGTTTTCCAGCTTTTGCAAACTCAGGTTCCAAAGTTTTTGCAAGACTTGCTGGAAGTGCAGAGAATACTATGTCAACATCTTCAAATACTTCATGGTTTGGATCTGTCGGAACTACCACCATATTTCCAATTTCTTCTGGAATAGGTTCTGTTTGATACCAGTAGCACGCATCAGAATATTTTTTTCCTGCACTTCTCTGTGATGCTGCTAAAACCTCTAAATCAAAAATTGGATGGTTTTCAAGCATTTGTATGAATCTCTGACCTACGTTTCCAGTGGCTCCCAAGACACCTACTTTCATTTTCATTTTTTTCACCTTTTATGTTATGATGGATAATTTTATGATTATTATCCCAACCTTAAAAAAGTGTTGGATCGAAATTTTTTAAAGAGTTTCGGTTGGATCCAAAATATACTTTATCCTTTAACTACTCCCATAGGCTTCATTCTACTGACTTTCAAGGATATTCCTGAGTTATGACATATATCTGCAACTAGTTCAATGCTCTTATATGCCTCTGAGCACTCCTCTGCAATTACTCCTTTAGAGTCAGCCATAACGATTATGCCTCTTTTTTCAAGCTGTTCCTTAATTTCATTTCCATTGTACATCTTCAATGCCTTTGATCTACTAAGAGCTCTTCCTGCACCATGGGCAGTTGATCCAAAAGTCTCTTCCATGGCAACAGCTGTACCATGCATAAGGTACGAAGCAGTACCCATATCTCCAGGTATGATTACAGGCTGTCCAATATCTCTATATCTGGATGGCACGTCATCATTTCCTGGACCAAATGCTCTTGTAGCTCCTTTCCTATGAACTACAACATTCTTTAGTTTTCCATTAATTAAATGTTTTTCTTTTTTAGCTATATTGTGAGCTACATCGTATATTAAATCCATTTCTAAATCTTCTGCAGAAGTTTTAAATACTTTTTCAAAACTTTCCCTTACCCAGTGAGTAACAAGCTGCCTATTTGCCCATGCATAGTTTGCTCCGCAGCTCATAGCTTTAAAGTAGTTTATACCTTCCTCTGACTGTATAGGTGCACATGCCAACTGTCTGTCTGGTATCTTTATACCATACTTTTTGGTAGCACTTTCCATGTACCTAATGTAGTCGGCACATATCTGATGACCCAATCCCCTTGAACCTGTGTGAATCATAACTAAAACTTGTCCTTCTTCAACTCCAAAGACTTTTGCGGTTTCTTCATCGAAAACTTTGTCAACATACTGTATTTCTAAAAAGTGGTTTCCACTTCCCAAAGAGCCCAGTTGTGGAAGTCCTCTCTTTTTGGCACTATCTGAAACAAGTGATGCATCTGCATCTTTCATGCATCCTCTCTCTTCAATGTGTTCTAAATCCTCATCCCATCCATAACCTTCATCTATTGCCCACTTTACCCCTTCTTCTAAAACATCGTCTATTTCATTTTTAGTTATTCTTATCTTTCCCTTACTACCCAATCCAGAAGGAACGTTTTTGAACATTTCATTTACGAGCTCTTTTAATTTTGGTTTAACGTCATCCTTTGTTAAGTTGGTTCTAACTAACCTTACCCCACAGTTGATGTCAAATCCAACCCCTCCAGGGCTTATTATTCCGTCTCTTTCATCAAATGCTGCCACTCCACCAATACAGAATCCATACCCATAGTGACAGTCTGGCATTGCAAGAGAGTACTTTTGTATTCCAGGAAGACATGCCACATTGGCTATTTGCTCAAAAACTCCTTCCTCTAAGTTTTCAAATAATTCATCATTTAAATAAACCCTTCCAGGAACTTTCATCTCGTTTTTATAGTCCTTAGGTAGTTCCCACAGGTTGTCCTTTACTTTTGTTAGTTTTTCCTTCATAGTCTCACCACACATAATATAGTCGTTTCACGAAGTGATTGCAAGTTTCACGTCAAGTGATTGCAACAATGTTTTTAAAAATTGAAATGCTTATGTATTAAGCTTATTTAATATCTATGTAAATATTGTGAAACAACCTAAAACCGCATCTAAAGTATCCTATTATGTAATATACATTATATATTTTATATAATAATCTAACTGTATCATGTACGGTGAGAATATGGACAATAATATATCTAATAAATATGATGTTAATAATGATAACGGTGACAGAGATAACTACTGCATTACAATATACGCAAAAGGACATCCAAATGTACAATCCACACATAAAACTACTTTAGAAATAACTAAAGAAGACTATTTAACCCCTACTGGCGATTGCATAATTGGAATCTGTGCAGATAAATCCATGATAGATTTTTCAGAAGAATTTAAGAATGAGCTCAGAAAAAGTGATAAAATTATTGTGGAAATCATCGTAGGGGATTTAAAAGAAACCATAATAGGAAAAGGACATAAGGATTTAATTTTAAACCATCCAACCGATATAGTTATTAGGAAGAGCAATTTTATTTGTCCAAGAACTTTGATGATTGAAGCGGATAAAAGTGCAAAAGATTTAAACCGCGAAATTGTTGAGAGATTGAAAAATGGGGATGAGTTAATTTTTAGGATACAATTATAATTTACTCCAAGAGCTCCCATATCTTCTTCAACTTAACAACATCAACCTGTCCAGGAGCAGAAGCTCTTCCTTCCATAGCTGCAAAGGTCAGAATAGAACCAAACTGAGTTCCTAAAATTCTCGTTAATTTACCTTCTTCGCCCATAGCTATTCCGATAATCCTATTTTTGTACTGGTCGATTACATTTAAAACCTTTAAAACATCGTTTTTTGAGTTGGCCATTACTGCAAATTTGGCAATATCACCAATTTCAAGTTCCTTTTCAGCAATTTCAACCAGTTCATCATAATCTGGTGTTTTTTCGAAATCATGATATGAAACTATAATCTTAGTTTTTGAACCTATTTCATCCCTGTATTCTACCAATTCTTTGTTTCTTTTTTCGTTTAGCTCAATATCAATATATTTTGCATTGGACTCTATGGCTTTTTTGTAGAGCTCAATTCTTTTATCATCCTCTTTATTCCAGAATCCACCTTCCCAGTCTGCCCTAATTGTAACTATACAAGGATAATTTGACATTTTAACAATATCTTCCTCTTCTACTTTTTCAAGCATATCTACTCTAAATTCCACAATATCTGCAACCTTTAAAGCATTTTCTGCATTTTTCAAAGCATCGGTTATGTTTTTGTCAATTACCGGAATACAGATCATTGTTTCACTTCTTTATTTGTAATTAATATATTTTCTAAATCATTTAATTTAAAAATGTAATCAATATATTTATTTTTATCAAAGAACATATATTTTGGAATATTATTTATTAATACTACTTTTTTATGTTCTTTGTCCAATATTTTGATTTGATTATAATTGTAGAATCTACCCCCTATATTAACTCCATTACTGTAAAATGTTATTTTAATTGGCACTATTTGAAGCATTGATATACTAAAAGCCCACCATATAATAAAATTATATAAATATTGTGGAATAAATGAAATAATTTCATTTTGCAAATAAATCAAAGCATATATGTCAATGAAAATTAAAACCCATAATAAATACCATTTTAATGGATAAAACAACCATTTTTCCTTTAAAAATTTTCCTTTATCAATATTATTTTCTGATAGTATATTAATATCATATTTTTTTAAGATTTTAAATAGGTTATCCAATATAAAATTTGAAATTAACATTACAATTATAATTAATATTATAACTATCCACCAATAGCCAATATACACATTTAAAGGAAGATCAAATGTATGAATTATTATGGCTGACATTTTAAGAATTAACCATATTGTGATAATAGATAAAATTGGATTTATAAATTTATATTTGTCTAAAAAATATGGTATAAGATAATGGAATAGCCCGCCCCTCATTTTTCCACCCTATTAAAATACAATTATTTTAGATATATTTTTTATTTTTTCATATTTTACACATTATACTCCTTTGTTATAACTTCCCTTATCTTTTTAGCGGTTTTTTCACCAATTCCTTCAACCTTCATTAACTCATATTTATTGGCGTTAAATATCTTTTCTATGGATTTAAACTCCAATAACAAACTTTCGGCAAGTGCTGGACCTACTTCAGGAAGACTTTCAACAATGAACTTTTGTCTTTCCCTCAAAGACATAGGTCTTTTTCCATACCTTACTGAGACCGCCCTTTTTTCCTTTAACTGTTCCCTTTCTGCTATCTTTATCAAAATATTTGCAGTTTCTTTGATGTCCTTTGAAAATAGAACTGGAATACCAAAGTCTAAAATAATGGATAGTATGGTACCTTGAATAACGTTTTGGTGTAATCTATTAAACTCATTTCCTTCAATGATTAGAATTGGTTTTTCATATTTTTTGAGCTCCGAAAGCTGTTTAAAAAGCCTTTTGTCGATTATGGATTCAGCAAAATCTTCTGCAATTTTTCTCTCCACTGCAACTCTATCACTTAGTACATAATCCCCAATTTCCAAGGTTTTAAATTCAATGTTTGCTTTATCCACCAAATACCTTCCAATATGCCTTTCCCTCGTATCTACAATTATTTTTATTTTGTGGTTATCTTTTTCATTTTTCTTTAACAAACTGTCTGAATCCGCTTTTTCAATACCTGTGCCATAATTTCTTAAATCCAAATATTCTCCTTTAACTCTCCCAGTACCGGTTGTAAGTTGAACGAAATGCTTCGCATTTCGTTGCTCTTCGCTCCTTCGGAGCTCCGATTGAACAGTTTTTTTAGCATGTTCTTTATATTCCTCTTTCTTCTTTTTATCTTCATTTTTATACCCTAACTGTTCAGCTCGCTTTTCCAGATCTTCAGATTTAGTTATTTCATTTACTTCTGAAATAACCTCCTGATGTGTGTCTTGCCATAGCGTCTGTTTTTCTAATCTTCTTTCCTGTTCTCTTTCTTTAAGCTTCTCATTTAGTATTCTTTGCATATCCTTAAGAATTTTCTTCATATTCTTTTCTTTTGATATCGCAGAACGATAGTAACCTTCGTCCCTACTGTTTCTTGTTATTAAAATTATGACCTCCCCACCTTCACCTCTCGCAGCTCTTCCCCTCCTTTGGATAAATCTTATCTCCGATGGAACCGGCTCATAGAATATTACATAATTTACACTGGATATATCGATACCTTCTTCAGAGACACTCGTTGAAACAAGTACATCAACATTGTTTTTAAACTCTTCAATAGCCTTTACCTGCTCTTTTTGTGTCATTCCCTTTCCGTCCTTATTCGACTGACCAACAAACATTATAGCATCTATCCCACGATCCTTAAGATTTTTTACAATTTTACATACTGTATCCCGATATTGAGCAAAGACTATTACTTTTTCGTTTTCTGTTTTTAGGATTTCCTCCACGATTTCAGCTAATTTATCAAGTTTTGGATGCTCAATATCAAGTTTCTGTAGACTATTAACCACTTTCAAAATTCTGGCATCGTTTAGGATAGATTTTGCAGATTTTGTATTTTGAGTTTTTAGCCTTTCATAGTAGTTTAAAAATGTACTTTTTCCCTGAGTTTCAAGTACTTCTATGGCATGTTCTATTTTTAGGGCTTCGGAAGCTATTTTCACCAGTTCATACTTTTTATTGTCATCTAAAGCCATTATTTTTTTCTGAAGTCCTAAAAGTTCGGTTTTAGTAACATTTATCGAAAATATTATATTATTATCCTTCAATACCCTCAACCTATCCTTTAAGGCGGATCTCAATAACTTAATATTTTCTTCAAATTCTTCAGGTAAATCGACCCTCTTTGCCCTTAATTTAACCTTGGCAACGTAGGGTTTTACATCGTTATCGTCTTCGGTTTTGATTTCAACATGTTCTATACCAAGATTCTCACATACCTCTAAAATTCTATCGATATTTGAACCTGGGGAAGCCGTAAGCCCTAAAACATGGGTTTTTTCTTTAAATTTACTTGCTACAAAAGTATAAGAATGGTTTCCAGTTGTATGGTGGGCTTCATCTGCTATTAAAAGAACAAAATCATCAATATTAATCCTGCTAGCAATTATATCGTTCTCGACTATCTGGGGAGTGGTGATAAATACCTTACCTTTTTTCCACAAGGCTTCTCTCTTACTTGGGGGCGTTTTTCCAGTTAAAACCATTATATTGTCTTCACCAATGTTTAAAAACTGGGTCATGCTCCTATAATGTTGTTCAACCAAAGGTCTTGACGGAGCTATAATTAAAATTTTTCCGTCTTTTTTTGATAGTATGCCTGCAATTGTCAGAGCTGCGATGGCAGTTTTTCCAAGACCGGTTCCTAAAACACATAATGTATTCTTTTTTAATGCATTTGCAACAACGAGCTGCTGATAAATTCTTGATTCAATTGTATTTGGTTTTATGATGGGATGATCAATATACATAAAAACACCTAAAACACCTTATTGTAAATTCAGCATAATTAAATAAAATAGACTTTAGTGTACGTCATATACAATACATATAATATATTCAAAATTCTATAAATAAATTATAAAAAAGTTACAACAAAAATAGAATAAATAGGATTTAGCATTGCAAATATTCTTCAATCTTTTCAGCAATTGTATCGTAAATCCACTTTAATTTATCCTCGTCCTTTTCAAGAAGTGTACTTCTAAATCCATTCAACTCTGAACAGAACGAAGATAGTGGTACAAGACATATTCCAGATGAAGCCAGTAAATAATAAACAAATTTCATGTCGTGGTTAACATCTTTGGTAATACCTTCGATAAATCTATTCAATTCCTTATTTTTGATATTTAATTTATTTTTTTCATTCAAATATTCGTTGTTGAATACAACACTCATGTAAAAGGCACCACAGGTTTTATTCACGGTTAATCCATCAATAGATTTTAGTCTATTGTATGCTATGTTTGAACCTTTTTCATAGTATTTTCTTCTTTCATCAAGATACTTTTCAAATCTTGGATCACCCATAACCTTTGGAATAACCTTTTGAGGAAGTGTCGTAGAACAAACCTCAACCATTTTAAATTTGTAAATTCCTTCGACATATTTTTCAAATATAGGATCTTTTTCTGAGTTATAAACTTCGATCCAGCCACATCTTGAACCTGGCCATGGGAACTCCTTGGATATCCCTTTTAATGAAATTCCGCAAACATCGTCTATAACTTCAGATAGGTAAACGTGTTTTTTCCCATTATAAACCAAGCTGCTGTATATCTCATCGCACAGGATAAACAAATCGTATTCGTTTGCTATATCTACAATCTCATCAAGTATTTTCTTTGGATAAACTGTACCAGTTGGATTTCCAGGGTTTATAATCAAAATCCCTGCAATTGATGGGTTATATTTAACTTTATTTCTAAGATCCTCTAAATCAGGATACCAATTGTTATTCTCATCCAATTTGTACATTAGAGGTGGACAGCTCGCATACAATCCCTCTGAAGAAGAATGTGTTGGATAGGCAGGTGAGGGACCAATTACCCTTGATTCCTTTTTCAAAAGACCGTAAATTTTTGTAATTGCATCACCTAAACCGTTGAAGAATATTATATCTTCGGCAGATATCTGAGCTCCTTTTTTTCTGTTGTTTAATTCTGCTAAAAACTCTCGTGTTTCTAAAAGTCCCTTAGTTGGACTGTATATATATGAAAAATCATCCATGATAGTTTCAGATATTATTTCCTTTATCCAGTCGGGGACTTTTTCGCCTTTAGCTATTGGATCCCCAATATTTTCCCAAATTATATCTATACCATAGGATTCAGTTTTTTTTGCAACTTCTACAATCTCCCTGATTTCGTAAGTTAGTTCGTTAGCCCCTGAGTGTACAATATCATTTCTCATAATATCCCTTCTATTATCCATTCTATAATAGAGTCCTATTTAATCATGTGATAATATTATAATTAAAAAAATATAGCATAATTCTAAAGAATTTAAGTTCATCGTATATATTATTTACTATTAGGTAACGAAAATAGGACTCTATTTAACATTTATAATATTTTGTTGTTTAATGAGCCATATAAATGTGCATGCGTAAATGCAGGTGTAAACGCAACTTATAATAATATACAATAAATATCAAAAATAATAACTATTTATCATGTTAGGATATAATTTCGGTTTTATTGAGTTTATTATTTTAATCATGTTGGTGAGAAAAATGACTGCTCTGACTCATATACACTTAAGGAACTTTAAATCATTTAAGAATACAAAATTAAAAATCCCTTCAGGCTTTACTGCTATTTTAGGTCCCAATGGGTCAGGTAAATCAAATACAATAGATGGTATTTGTTTTGTGTTGGGCAAAACATCTGCAAAATCTCTAAGAGCTGGAAAGTTCAACGAACTAATTACATACCACAACGGAAAAAGGGAAGAGTTTGCAGAGGTGACCTTATTTTTTGACAATAAAGATCGAAAACTCCCTATAGATTCCGACAAGGTGGGGATTTCAAGAAAAGTAAAAATAAACGGAGATAACAACTACTATGTAATATGGTATGAGGAAAAAGAAGTTAAAGAAAAAAACAACAATAATGGAGAAAAAGGCACGGTAAAAAAGCTAGTTGAAAAACGGAAAAGAATAAAAAAATCTCAAATGCTTGAAATGATTAGCAAAATTTCATTAAGTGCAGATGGTCCAAACATAATTCTTCAGGGAGATTTAATAAGGCTTATAGAGATGTCACCTGTTGAGAGAAGAAAGGTAATTGACGAAATAAGTGGGGTAGCAGAGTTCGACGAAAAAAAGGAAAAATCAAGAAAAGAACTCGAAAAAGCCAGAGAATTCATAGAAAAAATAGACATTAGGATAAACGAAGTTAGAAGCAACCTTGAAAAACTTAAAAAGGACAAGGAAGATGCAGAAAAATACATGGTATTGAACAAAGAGCTAAAGGCTACAAAATACATACTAACATCAAAAAAAATAGAGTTATTAAATGTTGTTTTAGAAGATATACAAGAACAAATCAATGCCTTAAATGAATTAAAAGATAATTTTCAAAATAATGTATACAACATAGATAGTGAAATCCTAAATTTAAAAAACAAATTAGAGGATTTGATAAATGAATTAAACGAAAAGGGGAACGAGGAAGTCATAGAACTACACAGGTCAATTAAAGAACTTGAATTAAATGTTGAAAACGATAAAAAGCACCTAAATAATATGCTGGATGATTTAAAAACCACGAAAATCCAAATAGAATCCAAAAACACCGAACTAACAGAAACACGAACTAAGATAGAAACTATAAGAAAAGAAACCATGGAAAAAGAAGGGGAAATACACAAAATAAAAGAAGAAATGGAAAATTTAGAGGTTGAAAGAGGAAAGTTAAAGTCAAAGGTAGATGAAAGTGAAACACAGATAAGAATTTTAAAACAGCAGGAGCAGAAGGTATCTGAAAATATAAATGAATATCAAAAGGAGCTCTACGAATTAAGAAGTAAATTAAACTCTACTGAAAATGAAATAAACAAAAAGTCATTTGATTTAAACAAAAACTGTGAAATTATTGACAGGTTAAAGGAAGAACTTGAATCAATAGAATCCAATACTGAAGATACCAAGGATCTATACAAAAAACTTGAAGATATTGCCGTAGAACTGGAGTTCTCAAAAAAACAGTTGAAAAAATTGGAAGAAGATAAAAAAACCTATCAAAATAAACTGGATAGTTATTATTCAGAATATGCAAAAGAAAATGCCAGAATAAAGGCATTGAAGGAAATGGAAAACTTCAACATCAACAGAACCGTTAAGAGTGTATTGGATGCAAGACTTCCGGGAGTAGTTGATATTGTAGGTAACCTTGGAAAAACCAAAACCGAATACAAAACTGCAATTGAGATTGCAGGTGGTGGCAGGTTAAACTATATCGTTGTTAAAAGAATGGACGATGGTGCAAGGGCAATCGAGTATTTGAAGAGAAACAAATTAGGAAGAGCCACGTTTTTACCTATGGATAGAATAAGAGGTCCTGAATGTATACACATAGGTGAAGAAGGTGTTATAGGTAGGGCTATTGATTTAGTAGAGTTTAAAGAAGAATTTAAGGACATTTTTAAGTACGTTTTTGGAAACACGATAATAGTTAAAGATTTGGATACTGCAAAAAGACTATCTAAAACATATAAAGCGAGATTTGTAACACTTGACGGTGACGTAATCGAACAATCTGGAGCTATGATTGGTGGAAGTGTAAGAAGAACTTCAAACATAAAAGTTGAAATAGATACATCTAAGCTGGAAAAAATCGCTGAAGAATTGAAAACCACTGAAAACGAATTAAGTAATGTTAAAAAAAGCATAGACGAGCTTAACAGAAAAATATCAAATTATTCATCAAAAAAGATGGAATTAGAAAATAAATTAAACCTAACAAGGAAAAACGAACTTAGAAGGGAAGAAGTACTCAAAAAGAATAGCATAAAAATAAAAGAACTGGAGCTGGAGAACAAAAAACTTGAAGAAGAATTGGAGTATCTGGATGATTTAAAAGTAGAACTTGAATCCAAAATCGAAGAGCTCGATAAAAAAATTGGTACATCGATGTCTCAGAGGGAAAGAATACTTGGTGAAATAAAATCATTTGAAAGTTCTGAATACATAGTAAGAATCAGAAAAATTGAGGATGAGCTCGAGTCACTTAAGAACAAAAGGGATAAACTTGAAAATGAAATTAAAAGGGATGTTGTTCTTATTAAAGAGGTCCTGATACCTAAAATAAGTGAGTTAAACGAGAAAATAAAAGAACTAAATGAAAAAAAGAATATGCTTGAAAAAAATATCGGGTTTTACAAATCCAACATAGAAAAAAATACCGAAATACTCAGAAACAAACGAACAAAATACGAAGAACTTACAAAAGATTTAAAGGAATTAACAGAAAAAAAGGAAAACTATGAAAAGAAAATAGAGGAACTAAATAATAGAAAAAAAGAACTAACTGAAAAAATAAGCAATATTGACAAAGAAATAAACAATTTATCCATTGATAGGGCAAAGTATGAAACAAAGTTAGAAGAAGAGGAGAGAAAACTCTATCTATGTGAAAATATTGAAGATATTGAAGACGACACAATAAATAAATTAAGTAGCATGGATACAAACGACCTTGAGAGATACCTAATTGACCTTGAAAACGAGATTAAAAAACTTGAACCTGTGAATATGAGGGCCATTGAGGATTATGAGTTTATCGTAGATAGATACAACGAACTCTTTGAGAAGAGAAATGAGTACGAAAAGGATGAGAAAAAGTACCTCCAATTAATTGAAGAAGTCGAAATGAGAAAGAAAGAGGTATTCATGGACGTATTCAACAAGGTTGCAAAAAATTATGAGGAAATATACCGAGAAATTGGAGGAACTGGAAAATTAAGTTTGGAAAATCCTGACAATCCATTTGAAGGAGGATTATTGATAGATGCCTCTCCAATGAATAAACAGTTGCAGAGTTTGGATGTTATGAGTGGGGGAGAAAAATCCCTAACTGCATTGGCGTTTTTATTCGCAATTCAAAGGTTAAATCCTGCACCATTCTATGTTCTGGATGAGGTTGATGCTGCACTTGATACAAAAAATGCTTCGTTGATTGGAGAGATGATAAAAAATGCATCTAAAGACTCTCAATTTATTGTAATCTCCCACAGAGAACAGATGATAAGTAAAGCCGATACACTTTATGGGGTTTGCATGGAAAACGGACTCAGTAAAATTGTTGGGGTTAAGTTATAATTTTTATTTTTTAATTTAATTTTATTTTCCGGTGTTGGTATGAATCTTACAGATTTAAAAAAAGAAATTTTAGAGTTGGCAGATGAAAAAAATGCAGAGCAGTACAAAAGATTTTTTAAAACTGGAAAAGGAGAATATGGGGAAAAGGATAAGTTTTTAGGAGTAAGAGTACCAAACCTAAGAAAAATTGCAAAAAAATATAAAAACATTGACTATGACAATATTTTAGAGTTGTTAAAATCCGAATTTCACGAAGAACGGCTCACAGCACTTTTTATTTTAATTCACAAGTTTAAAAAAGATAGAGAAACGGTTTATAATATTTACATTAACAATTTGAAGTATGTCAATAATTGGGACCTTGTGGATACCACTGCACCGCACATTGTCGGAGCTCATCTGTTTGATAAGGATAAATCCATATTGTACAAACTTGCAAATTCAAAGATTTTGTGGGAAAGAAGGGTTGCTATCCTATCTACATTTTACTTTATAAAAAAGAATGAGTTTAAGGACACCATAGAGATTAGCAAAATTTTACTGAACGATAAAGAGGATTTAATCCATAAGGCAGTTGGCTGGATGTTAAGGGAAGTTGGTAAAAGAGATATAAACGTTTTAGAGGATTTTTTAAAAATGCACTATAAAAACATGCCCAGAACAATGTTAAGGTATGCAATTGAGAAATTTCCCGAAGAAAAAAGAAAGAAGTATTTAAATGGGGAAATTTAACCCAATTAAGGAGAATATTACAAAAGTTGTGGAAATATGTTTTTATTGTTGAAATTTAGGTATGGGTATGAATTAAATGGGGGGATTATGAACAATATATTAAAGAAAACTGGCGAAATTTTAGAAAGAAAAAAGCAAATGATTTTATATGGAGTTCCGGGGGTTGGGAAAACTCATTTTACCAATAAATTTAAAGAATATGTTAGAAAAGAAAATTGTAAATTTATAACATTTCACCAATCTTTCGCCTACGAGGAATTTATTGAAGGATTAAGGCCCAAAAATGATGAAAATGGAAATATTGTTTATGAAATTGAAGATGGAATACTTAAGAAAATGTGCATTTTAGCAATTTGGGATGTTTTGAAAAGTAAAGAATGCGATGAAAATAATGTCGATATCGAGTTTAATGAATTAATTGAAAAGTTTAAAGAAAAATATCCGGTGGGTAGCAAATTAGAAACAATAACGGGTGGAAGATTTGAAATAACGAACTATAATGATAACAAAATTTGCATAATATTATCTTTTAAGCTAGGATATGGGGTGGGTAAAATAGTCAAAGATGAGGATGGCAAAATTACCACAATGCCCATAATCGGAAAAAGTTCCCATGTTTTTTTATATTCTAATTTAGAAAGGCTTTGGAATGATGGAGGAAATGTAAACAATATTCAAGATATAATTACAGATGATATTCAAGATATAATAGGGATTTTGGGAAAAGATAATGTAAAAATGGGATATTATTATTCAATTTATGATGAACTAAAAAGCTATTATTATTCAATTTACAAAGAGCTAAAACAAATTTATGATAAACTAAAAGAATCGAAGGAGAATAAAGAAAATAACCAACATGTTGTTATTAAAATAAACAATATTGTTGATAAAAAACATGTTGTTATTAATATTGACAATACGCATGAAAAAACTTACAAAAAAGTTAAAGAAAAAGTTATGCAAGAACTCAAAGAATATAAAAAATCAAAAAACATATTTAAAAAAGAAGATTTTCAAAATGCACCAAAATACTACTTAATAATCGACGAAATAAACAGAGGAAATATTTCAAACATTTTTGGGGAATTAATCACACTTTTAGAAAAGGATAAACGATTAGGAGAAGATAACGAAATAATAACTGAGCTCCCATATTCAAAAGAGCCGTTTGCAGTCCCATCGAATTTATACATAATCGGAACTATGAATACAGCAGATAAAAGTATAGCGTTATTGGATGTTGCTTTGAGAAGGAGATTCGGATTTTTAGAAATAGAACCAAATTATGAGCTATTAAAAGATAAAAATATCAAAGGAATTAATTTATCAGAACTTCTAAAAACGATAAACACTAAAATAACTCTTTTAAAAGACAGAGACCACAGAATAGGGCATTCATACTTTTTAAATATTGAAGATATAGACGATTTAAAATTTGTTTGGTACAATGAAATAATACCATTGTTAATGGAATACTTCTACAACGATTGGGAATGTTTAAAGGAGATTTTAAAGGATTTTGTTAATGGGGAAAAACCTAAAATAAATATAAATTCCGATTTAATCGACGATGATTTAAAATTATACGAAATTAAGGAACTTACGGGGGCTGAATTTATAAATACATTAAATTCAGTAATTAATCCAAAATCAATAGGGGAAAATAATGGGGAGGAATAAAACCATTACCTTTTTTGAACATCAAAAGAAAACCTTTAAAGAACTGGAAAAAGAAGAACTATCAAAAAATGAAGTTAAAAAACTTATAAAACTAAACGATAAACTAAAAATTTTTGAAATCGGTTATAGCTCAGTAAATGCAAAACAGTTTGTAGGAGCTCTGAAAATCAAAAACAAAACCATTCAAATATTACCTAAGATATACAACAATGAAGAAAACAAAGAAAAAGAGGCCCTAACTAACCTTTTATACATGCTTTCCTACACAAAAAAACTAAAAATAAGAGAAGATATTGCAAACCTAACAAAAAATAATGATTTATTTGAAATTTACATTTACCTTTTTGCAAAAAATCTGTTAAAGGAGATCGAAAAAGGATTTTATAAAGACTATAACAAAAAGGAAGAAAATTTAAACTTTTTAAAGGGAAAACTAAACACAACTAAACAGATAAAACACAATATAATAAACAAACATAAACTCCACTGTACTTACAAAGAATTTTCAGAAAACAACCTAATAAATCAAATTCTAAAATATACTATTGAACTATTGAAAAACATAACAAAAAGTTCAAAGAATAAAAAATTATTGGATAATTTGAGTTTTATTTTTGAGGACGTTGAATATAAAATCATAACACTAAATGACTTTAAAAAAATCCACTTCAACAGAATGAGCGAGAGATTTAAATACTATGTCGAGATGGCGGAGCTCTTTATTTTAAATTCATCGATTAATTTAAATTCAAAAGATTTTCATACCTTTTCTTTAATTTTTGATATGAATACCTTGTTTGAAGAATTTATTGGAAATATTGTAAAGAACCATAAGGATGAGATTTTTGGAAATGAAAACTTGAATGTTCATTTGCAACATACTAAACATTATTTATTAAGAGCTGCGAAAATCGAAGACTCTCAAGGTACCGAAGATTCCTTTAATTTTTCCGTAGATAAAAATAATAGGGGTGCTTTTAGATTAATTCCAGATATTGCAGTGCTAAAGGAAAATGAACCTTATTTAATAATTGACACAAAATACAAAAAATTAGACCAAACTAAACCGTATAGTAATATCTCCCAGTCTGACATTTACCAGATGTTTGCCTATCTGAAGAAGTATGATTGTAAAAAAGGAATCCTATTGTATCCAAAATATAATGAAGAGATTAAAGAAACCTTTTACATAGACAATAAAACGATATTGCATATAGTGCAGATTGATTTAAAATATAACATGTTTACTGGAAGAACCCACTATATCAATAAAATCAAAAAAGAACTATCCAGACTAATGGACGAAATTTAACGTGTTTTTTTGTAATTATGACACCGTTAAGTTTTTATAGTGTGCTACAAAATTATTCATTATGGGGCTTTTTAACATGTTTTTGGCTTATACTGTGTTATTGGTCTTTTTTTAGGTGCCGGATTTATTGGCACACTTTAGCACGACAACCGCATCAATCCCATCTTGATAGTGGTTATCTTGCTATTGCTCAAGGTCATAAATAGTGAACTAAAAGTCACTATTTTAAGCAGGGGATTTATCCAATGATTTTGATGTAAGGTTTTATTTGATTTATATTTGCCACATACTTTCCATAGGAACATGTGGATATAATAGCCCCGCAATTGATAAATAAGGAGGCATATGATGGAAAAAATATTTGATAAAAAGCATAAAGATTTTGCAGAAAGAATATCAGAAAACGTAAGCTTAGAAGAATGGTACGACTGGAAATGGCAGTTAAAAAATTCAATAAGAGATATAGAGACTTTTGAAGAAGTGTTGGGAATAAAATTCCCTGAAGATGAAAAGGCAGAATTGCAGAAGGCGGCAGATGTATTTCCACTATCCATTACTCCATATTATGCATCTTTGATAGACGTAAAAAACTTTAGAGACGATCCTATTTTTAAGCAGGCTTTTGTTGGAGTGGAAGAATTAATAACAGAAAATTTTGAAATGGCTGACCCATTGGCTGAAGACAGCGATTCTCCAGTTCCAGGATTAACTCACCGTTATCCAGATAGGGTTTTACTCTATGTTAGCCATGCCTGTGCCGTATACTGTCGTCACTGTACACGTAAAAGGAAAGTTGGAGACGTAGATAGTATTCCGTCAAAAGAACAGATACAAAAAGGGCTGGACTATATCCGAGACAACCCACAAATAAGGGATGTTCTTTTATCAGGGGGAGATCCTTTACTACTATCTGACGATTATCTAGACTGGATTTTAACTGAGCTCTGGGACATACCACATATCGAAGTTGTTAGAATCGGTACAAGAGTTCCTGTTGTCCTGCCTTATCGTATTACCGATGAATTGGTAAATATGTTGAAAAAACACCATCCCCTGTGGATAAATACACACTTCAACCATCCAAAAGAAATAACAAAATCTTCAAAAAATGCATTGAGAAGCTTGGCAGATGCAGGAATTCCTTTAGGAAATCAAACTGTACTGTTACGAGGTGTCAATGACTGCCCATATGTTATTAAAAAACTCAATCAAAAACTGGCTGCAAATAGGGTAAGGCCTTACTATCTCTTCCAGTGTGATTTGTCAGAGGGGTTATCACACTTCCGTACATCCGTAAGAAGAGGTATTGAAATTATTGAAAGTTTAATTGGACATACAAGTGGATTTGCAGTCCCAAGATATGTGGTGGATGCCCCAGGAGGGGGAGGAAAAATACCAGTCATGCCTAACTATGTAATTTCATGGGGAACTGATAGAGTTATTTTAAGAAACTATGAGGGAGTTATCACGACCTATAAAGAACCGGAACATGGTGGCAGCGATTGTAATAACGATTGTGTAAACTGTACGAGATGTTTGGATACTGAAGGGGAAGAACACGATTTAGTTGGAATAGAGAAATTGTTATCTAATTCAGATAAAACCATATCTCTAATCCCACAAGGAACCAGAAGAATTGAAAAAAGGGAGAACGATGGATAAGATTGTAAAAATTTGTGGTTCAGTTGTCCAATTAGGGGAATTGAACAGCAGAATTTACCTAATGAAGTTGAACCAAAATAAAGTAGATGAATTATTACCAAAGTTGGATGATATTTGTATCAAAAATAAATATACTAAGATATTTGCTAAAGTACCAAGTCGTCTAAAGGAAGAATTTGAAAATGCCGGTTATAGGGGAGAAGCATTCATAAAAGAATATTTTTTAGATGATGACGTTCTATTTATGTCAAAATACTTTAGCGACGATAGAAAAACCAGTAAATATCCTGAAAAAGTTAGAGAAGTAATAGACGTTGCAAAGAGTAAGAAACCTGTTGAATCCATTAAATCCCCTAAATTGGATGATAGTTTCTCATTAAATATTGCCTGTAAAGATGATGCAGAGGAATTGGCAAATCTATACAAAGAAGTATTTGAAACCTATCCATTCCCAATTTACGATCCAAAGTACATTCTTGAAACTATGGATTCCCATGTAATTTATTTTATAATTAAACATTCGGGTAAGATTGTGGCGGCATCATCATCTGAGATAGATAAAGAAAATAGATGTGTCGAAATGACAGATTTTGCAGTATTGCCTGAGTATCAAGGTTATGGATTGGCCCAAAACTTACTCTTTGCAATGGAAGATGAAATGAGAAAAAATGGAATTAGGGTAGCATATACGATTGCAAGGGCGTTATCTTTTGGCATGAACATCACCTTTGCAAAACTTGGATATGAACATACTGGAACTCTTGTAAACAATACAAACATTTGTGGAAAGTTAGAGGACATGAATGTTTGGTATAAACCTCTAAAATAATATTATACACGTTCGACCTTTGCTTATTTTTTTATTTTATTTATTTTAAATGCCAATTAGTTTTTAACTTTAAGTTTTATGGCGGTAGTTTTTTGTATTGTATATACACATACTTTTCTATATCTTTAATTTTTCAATCTAATTTAACAAACTGACAGCATAATAAACATACATACAACGGGGTGAATTAATGATCAGGACTGAGCTCATAGATGAATCTATAAAAATATCATCTGATTTAATTAAAATAAATTCAGTGAATCCTACATTTGGTGGAAATGGGGAAAAAGAAAAAGCAGAGTATGTATTGGGAAAATTAAACGAATACATAAAAAAATACAATATAAAAAACTGCGTTATAAAGGAGTACAACACGGTTGATAAAAACAATATAGAGAGGCCAAATATTGTTGCAAAGTTTGATTTTGGTAGGGAAAAGACCTTGCATATAATATCTCATCTCGATACAGTTCCAGAAGGAGATTTAAGTTTATGGGAATCAAATCCTTACGAGCCAGTTGTAAAGGATGGAATGATATATGGGAGGGGGAGTGAAGACAACCATAAAGCCATTGTTTCGTCGTTCTTATTGTTAAAGATGATTTTTGAAGGTAATGCCCCTGAAAAACATGAGTTTCCAAAATACAATTTAAATTTAATATTTGTATCTGATGAAGAGGATGGGAGCGAATACGGATTAAAATATTTAGTAGATAATTATGAAAATGAAATATTTAAGAAGGATGATTTAATAATCGTTCCAGATTTTGGCACCCCTGATGGAAACTATATAGAAATAGCTGAAAAAAACATACTCTGGATTAAGTTTAAAATAAAAGGTAAACAGTGCCACGGTAGTACTCCAAACGACGGTATTAATGCAAATATAATTATGTTCAACTTTGGAAATGAATTGTATAGGCAATTATACCAAAGATACGACAAAAAGGACGAAATCTTTTCTCCAGCATGTTCTACTTTTGAGCCTACGGTAGTTGTAAATAACGTTGAAAATGTAAATACAATCCCAGGATATGTTGAAGTTTGTTTTGATTGTAGAATTTTACCTGATTACGATGTAGATGAGGTTTTAAAGTTTGTTGAAAAATATATCGATAACTTTAAGAGAAATATTAAAAACTATTTTGTTGTCTATGATACCAAAGAGGAAGATGAAATCGAAATTACTTACGAGATACTAAAAAAAGAAAAATCCCAAAGAACAAAAGAAAACTCCACATTGGTTTTAGAATTGAAAGATGCCATAAGAAATGCCCTAAATAAAGAGCCGCAACTCTGTGGAATGGGTGGAGGCACAGTTGCAGCATTCTTGAGAGAGAAAGGATACGATACAGTAGTTTGGGGCATTGGAGAGGAAACTGCCCACCAGCCAAATGAGCATATAAAAATTAAAGATTTAATAAAAATGGCAGAAGTCTATTTGGAGATTTTAAAGTAACATTAAATATACAAGAGCTACAATTAAATCACATTAAACATTTTTTGAAGAACTTAGATTAAATATTAAATTTAGAAACATTAATTAGTTATATCTTAATCTTCTAATGGTAATATGCCCAAAAACTTCAAAATAAATTGATTTCTATGAAAACATTTAAAATATATCCGATAGGAAAAGTCGAACAATTAAAAAACAGTACCGTACTAAACATCTTTGAAGAGTTTAAAGAAGGTTTAAACGGATTAAAAGAAGGAGAAAAGATTTTAATATTTTTGTGGTTTGACAAAAGCGACACTCCAGATAAAAGAAAGATATTAAAAGTTCATCCAAAAGGAGACCCTGAAAATCCGATAAGGGGCGTATTTTCAACTAGGTCTCCAGTTAGGCCAAATCCAATAGGTGTTTATACAGTTAAAATCCTAAAAATAGATAATAATAAAATATTTGTTGATAAAATAGATGCCTTTGATGATACCCCAATAATCGATATTAAAATATATAGCCGTTCTGCAATTAATGGCACTTAAAAATTTTTTAAATTTGAACAAAATCAAAAGTTTTGTGGCTCTTTGCTCACTTCGTTCGCTCCGATTAAATTAAAATCATGCTGAATATTTTAATTATAATTTAATGTAAATATTTATAATATCCATTCGCAGAACAACTATATTCCAAAGAATTGGATAGCTGATTTTACCAGTTTTATTTTAATCGGTTAAATCATTAGTTTGAAGATATATCTAGAAAACTTTTGAGGTAGAAAATGCATCTAATAAAAATAGGTGGTAGCTTAACTTACTCGGTGAAAGAACTATTAAATGAGCTAAAAAATACAGATGAAGAGATAATAATTATCCCTGGCGGCGGGGATTTTGCCAATGTAGTTCGAAACCTTTATGAAAAAACTGAGTTAGATGAGACCGGAGCTCACAAAATTGCAACAGTATGCACAGACCTAATTGGAATGTATTTTTCCGAGG
This sequence comes from Methanothermococcus thermolithotrophicus DSM 2095, assembly GCF_946463545.1. NCBI lineage: Archaea > Methanobacteriati > Methanobacteriota > Methanococci > Methanococcales > Methanococcaceae > Methanothermococcus > Methanothermococcus thermolithotrophicus. The sequence goes on from NZ_OX296583.1 coordinate 319,797, forward strand.
TATCGGGCATAAAAACAGCAGATAATCTGTTTGATGCAAAGAGAATTTTAAAGGATGAGGGAATTGTTATTGTTCTACCTTCAAAAATAGTTTTATCAACAGATGAGCTCCCACATTCTTGGGATGTTACTTCTGACTCCATTGCTGCCTATGTCGCCAAGTTATTGAATTTAAACAGCTTGATTATAGCCACAGATGTTGATGGGATATATGATAGATATCCTGAAGGAAAACTATTAAATACTATAAATACAAAAGCCATTAAAGGTTTTACATCCGTAGATAAACACTTACCAAAACTTTTAATTAGATACAACATAGAATGTTTTGTGGTTAATGGGAAATATCCTGAAAGGATAAAAAATATCATGAGAAACATAGAAGATATATATACAAAAATAACTTTAGAATAATTAAAATTAGTCGGTGATAAAATGAAATACAAATGTACATCATGCAGTGCCGAAATTGCTCCAAGAGAAAACGCTACTAGATTCCTGTGCCCAAACTGTGGGAAAGGAGAAATCGTAAGATGTGAAAAATGCAGAAAACTAAGCAACGTATACAAATGTCCTGTATGTGGATACGAAGGACCATAAATAATATAATATATTCTAAGTAATTACTAATTCCAATAATCCCTATAGATGGTGATATAATGGCAAAAGTTCTCGTTAAAATAAAAGTTATGCCTGTAAGTCCTGAAGTTGATAAAGAAGCATTAAAGGAAAAAGTAAAAGAAACCGTAGAAAAGATGGACACATTGTGCAGAGGAATAAATGATGAACCTTTAGCATTTGGTTTGTACTCAATAAACGTTATGGTAGAAATGGAAGAAAAAGAAGGCGGAACAGAACCTATCGAAAACGCTTTAAATGAATTAGAAGATGTAGAAAGTGCTGAAGTTCTAGAGGTTTCACTTGCTTAATGAAGCTATCTCAGACTAAAGATAATTCAAATTATATGTTTTGAGATATAGCTTCATAACAAACCTTCGTATTTTTTTATGTGAAACCTCCTCGTTAACATCTTATTCTAATATATGTATTATAACATAATAATTGCCTTGTTTTAAGCAGGATTCCGGTTTTGTGGGGTATTATGATAAACTATATAAATAAGGTTAAGCAAATAAAAAAGGCTATTGAATATATGGAAGATAGAGGATATTCTATCAATGTGCGCCATAAAAATAATCCAATTTTAGAAGTTGGAAAAGTAAAAACCAACCCCATAATTAAAAACACGATAGGAAACGTAAAAATTCACTATCTAAATACAATGAAGGTTCTGTTAAAACTGAGGTATTAACCTATTGAGGTGAATGTAGATGGCTAAATTAAAATACAAAATAGAAGCTGACCCTAAAAAAACCGCAAATGCTATGGGCAGGTCATTGAGAATCTCAAGAAAACATTCAATTGAAATCTGCAGAAAATTAAATGGAATGAAATTAGACGATGCTATTGCTTTTTTAAAGAGAGTTATTGACTTAAAAGAGCCTGTACCATTCAAAAGACACGATAAAGATGTTCCACACAGAAAAGGTAAACTTGGATGGCATGCAGGAAGATTCCCACAAAAAGCTTCTGAAGAAATATTGAAAGTTTTAGACAATGCAAAGAAAAACGCAGAATACAAAGGTTTAAACACTGAAAAGTTAAGAATAAAACATATCTCATCAAACAAAGGATTTACAATAAAAAGATACATGCCAAGAGCATTTGGTAGAGCATCACCTAAATTCCAAGAAACAGTACACATTCAAGTTATATTAGAAGAATACCACTAAAAAAATTCCAGAGAACTGACAAAACGAGATTGTAGTCCACGAGATGTAATAACCGTTTGTTACACAAGATACAAACTCGTTTGGAAGCTCTACTTCCTAAACGTTCAAAAAGGTGAAATAATGATTGAAAGAACATTTGTAAATGAAAATGTTATGGAAACATTAGTTAATGAATACTTCAAACTTAAATTGATAAGAGCTGGATACAGCCATATGGATGTAAAGAAAACACCTGTAGGAACAAGAATCACAGTTTACGCTGAAAAACCAGGTTTCGTTATCGGAAGAAAAGGAAGAATGGTAAAAGAATTAACAGAAACACTTGAAAAAGAGTACTGTGTAGAAAACCCGCAAATTGAAGTTAAACAGGTAGAAAACCCAGACTTAGATCCTGAAGTTGTTGCACACAAAATAGCATCATCCCTTGAAAGAGGAATGCACTTTAGAAGAGTGGCTCACTCAGCAGTGAGAAGAGTTATGAACGCTGGTGCAAAAGGTGTCGTTGTAATTATCTCTGGAAAATTGACTGGGGAAAGAGCAAGAGTGGAAAAATTCATGGCAGGATACATGAAACACTGTGGAGAACCATCTGAAGTGCTCGTTAAAAAAGCCCACCAATTAGCTAAATTAAAACTCGGTGTAACTGGTGTTACTGTAAAAATAATGCCTCCTGATGTAGTCTTACCTGATGAAATCGTCATAAAAGGAGACGAAATCAAAGAAGTTGACGAAGTATTAGAAGAATAAGGTGATTAAAATGGCTATCCTAAGGACAAGTGAAATTAGAGAGTTATCTGTTCAAGAAATGAAAGAAAAGCTTGTAGAATTAAAGAAAGAATTAATGAAAGAAAATGTAAATAAAGCTACCGGCGGAGCTCCTTCGAACCCTGGTAAGGTTAAAGAACTTAAAAGAACAATTGCAAGAATTTTAACAATAATGAACGAGAAGAAAAAAGAAGAAACAGTAAATGCCTAACAAACCTAACAAAAATTTTAAATATCATAAAATGGCAAAGATATATCAATCTACTAAAAAAAGTATTTTGAAAAAGCCATATTAAGTGAGAGGTGCATTAATGCCCGAAATTTGTCCAATATGTGGGTTACCAAAAGACCTGTGTGTATGTGAAGAAATTGCAAAAGAAGAGCAGAAAATAAAAGTATATGTTGCAAAAAGAAGATTTGGAAAATTGATGACCATAGTCGAAGGCTTTGATGCTGACTTAATCGATGTAAAAGATCTTGCTAAAAAATTAAAAGACATCTGTGCCTGTGGTGGAACTGTAAAGAAAGATTCAATTGAACTTCAGGGAGACCATAGAAGAAAAGTTGAAGAAACCTTGGTTAAAATGGGTTTCTCAAAAGATATGATTGACGTTAGATAATTTATTCATATTTTATTTAATTATAAATATAGGGCTTGAGGATACCTGATGGTACACCCTCGTGCCCTTTGGGTAGGGGACACCCATGATAACACCACAAAATATAATAAGACATGAACTAATTGGGTTAGATGTTGAGATTGTAAAATCCACTAACCCAAGTTTAATCGGTACAAAGGGTAGAGTAATTGACGAAACTAGAAATACATTAGTTGTTGAAAAATCAAACGGTAAAGAAATAGTAATTCCTAAAGATATTGCGACATTTAGATTTAAATTAAAAAATGATGAATTAATCAAAGTCGATGTCAACGGAAAACTCCTAATTGGAAGACCTGAAGACAGGTTAAAAAGAAAGATAAAACAACTCTACCCATACTAACGATATAAAACTATTTTGAAGGTCCCCATAAAAAATAACAAATGGTCAATTAAATAGTTACCACCATGTCAAAAATATTATATACTTATGATTATTAATTAATCTGAAACTCTTTATAAAATATTCAACAGCTCATATTGGAGGTATGGTTATGAAAAACATAGGGATAGATGTAAAATCTCCTGAAAATGTTTGCGATGATGTTAACTGTCCTTTCCACGGTAAACTATCCGTAAGAGGACAGACATTTGAAGGTATCGTAGCTAGCGACAAAGGACACAACACAGTTGTTATCAAAAGAGAAGTTGTAAGTTACATTCCAAAATATGAAAGATACGAAAAGAGAACAGCCACCATGGTTGCACACAACCCACCTTGTATAAATGCAAAGGTAGGTGACATAATAAAAATTATGGAATGTAGACCCATAAGTAAAACAAAATCATTCGTTGTTGTTGAAAAATTAGGTCATGACGTATTTGCGGAAGAAGAACAATAATTCCTTTAAAAGGTGAAATATATGAAAGGATTAGGCTCAAATGTTGTGAGATCACTACCTAACGGTGCAAGACTGTTTTGTGCTGACAACACAGGTGCAAAGGAATTAGAGATCATTGCAGTTAAAAACTACAAAGGAGTAGCAAGAAGATTACCTTCAGGTGGAGTCGGAGATATGGTCTTTGTTTCAGTTAAAAAAGGTACACCTGAAATGAGAAAACAAGTTTTACCTGCAATCATCATAAGACAGAAGAAAGAATACAGAAGAGCTGACGGTTCAAGAGTTAAATTTGAAGATAACGCTGCAGTAATTGTAACACCGGATGGAAACCCAAAAGGTTCAGAAATCAAAGGGCCAGTTTCAAAAGAAGCTGCTGAAAGATGGCCTGGTGTATCAAGATTAGCTAAAATAATTCACTAAATATTAAATTGAGATTTTAGTTTTCAAATTCTCACAATAAAATCGCTCTGCGATTTTAAGTTTTATAGTGGGATTTCTAATTTCCTCATTAACACTTGAAGGTGAAATGATGGTTTTGACAAAATCAAAACAACCAAGAAAACAAAGAAAGGCGCTTTATAATGCACCATTACACCTAAGAAACAGATTAATGTCCGCCATGTTATCAAAAGAATTGAAAGAAAAGTATAACAAAAACGCTCTCCCGGTTAGAAAAGGAGATGTGGTAAAAGTCCTAAGAGGAAGCTTCAAAGGTGTTGAAGGAGAAGTAACTAAAGTAATGTACAAATCATACAGAATATATGTTGAAGGAGTACTTAACAAAAAACAGGATGGAAAAGAAACCCCTTACCCAATTCATCCCTCAAATGTCATGATAGTAAAGTTGGATGAATCAGACGAAAAGAGGTTTAAAAACTTAAATAACTAAGAGGTGTGAGCATGGCAAATAAAGGACCTAGGAAACATCTAAAAAGATTAGCCGCTCCAGTAAACTGGCAACTTCCAAGAAAGGTTAAAAAATTCACTGTAAGACCATCAGCAGGTCCACACTCAATGGATAAATCATTACCATTATTATTGGTTGTTAGAGACATTTTGAAATATGCTGACAACGCAAGAGAAGCAAAAAAAATTATCAAAATGGGTAAAATATTAATCGATGGCAGAAAAAGAAAAGAATACAAACACCCTACCGGTTTAATGGATGTTTTATCAATACCTGACACAGAAGAAAACTTTTTAGTTCTCTTAGATGAAAAAGGTAGAATCACATTAAAGAAAACCGATAAAAATAATGTAAAATTGTGTAAAATAAACAATAAAACAGTAATCAAAGGAGGGCACATACAGCTAAACCTCCATGATGGAAGAAACCATATTGTAAAATTAGCTGACGCTACAAAAGCTGAAGAAGATGTTTACAAAACTGGAGACAGTGTTTTAATCTCAATTCCAGAGCAAGACATAGTAGGCCATGTTTCTTTCGAAGAAGGAAAATTGGCATACATTACCGGTGGTAAACACGTCGGCGAATTTGCAAAAATCGTAGAAATAGAAAAGAGAAAATTATACCCAGACATTATAACACTAGAAAACAAAGACGGAGAAAAATTCAAAACAGTTAGAGATCATGTCTTTGTGGTTGGTGATGACGAACCAGTTATCACAATGTAAAAATCATAAAATAATTTAGGAGGACGAAACATGTCATTCCAAGAAATCTGGGAAAAAGAACCCATGAAAAGGCCAAGAATAGAAAAAGTAACTGTTAACTTTGGAGTTGGCGAAGCTGGAGATAGATTAACAATTGGTGCTAAAGTTATCGAAGAAATCACAGGTCAAAAACCTGTTAGAACCTTGGCAAAACAGACAAACCCTGCATTTGGTATTAGAAAAAAATTACCAATTGGACTAAAAGTTACATTAAGAGGTAAAAAAGCTGAAGAATTCTTGAAAAATGCATTTATTGCATTTAAAGCTTCAGGAAAAACACTCTTTTCAAGATCATTCGATAACAGAGGAAACTTCTCATTTGGTGTTCCAGAACACATAGACTTCCCAGGACAAAAGTACGATCCTTCAGTTGGAGTTTACGGTATGGATATCTGCGTAACTTTAGACAAGCCAGGGTACAGGGTTAAAAGAAGAAAGCTAAAAAGAAGTAGATTACCTGGAAGACACTTAGTTACAAAAGAAGAAGCTATCGAGTATATAAAAACAAAATTCGAAGTTGATATTGAAGAATAAACATCAACAGGATTCAAATTCCCAATATTTGGATTAATAACTAAATAGGTTATTACACATAAAGGTGAAAATATGACAAAAGCACCATTTAAGAAAAAATACGGATACGGTTCTAAAGTATGCAAAAGATGCGGAAGAAAAGGACCGGGAATTATTAGAAAATACGGACTTAACTTATGCAGACAATGCTTTAGAGAATTAGCACCAAAATTAGGATTTAAAAAATACGATTAGGAGGTATCAGCATGAGTTTAATGGACCCACTTGCAAACGCCTTAAACCATATATCCAACTGTGAAGGAGTGGGAAAAAGCGTGGCATATGTAAAGCCAGCTTCAAAGCTCATTGGTAGAGTATTAAATGTTATGCAAGACCACGGATATATTGGAAACTTTGAGTATATCGAAGATGGAAGAGCAGGGATTTACAAAGTAGAACTAATTGGTCAAATAAACAAATGTGGAGCTGTTAAGCCAAGATACGCTGTTAAGAAACAAGAATTTGAAAAATTTGAAAAAAGATACTTACCTGCTAAAGGTTTCGGATTATTAATCGTAAGTACACCAAAAGGTTTAATGACACACGACGAAGCCAAGAATCAGGGATTAGGTGGAAGATTAATATCCTACGTATTCTAAGGACCAAACACTTTTTGGAGGTATTAATTATGCCAGTCGCAGCAATAATGAGGGAGGAAATTGATATCCCTGAAAATGTCTCTGTCGATATAAACGGCAGTGAAGTTGTTGTTAAATCAGGCGGAACAGAACTTAGAAGAGAACTTTCTTACCCAAACATTGTCATAAAAAAAGAAGAAAATAAAGTAGTTATAGAAAGTACCTTCCCAAGAAAAAAACAGGCTGCCATGATAGGAACATACAGGGCACATATTCAAAACATGATCAAAGGAGTTACAGAAGGCTTTGAATACAAATTAAAAATAAGATATGCCCACTTCCCTATGAAAGTTAGTGTTAAAGGTAATGAAGTAATTATAGACAACTTCTTAGGGGAAAAATTCCCGAGAAAAGCAAAAGTCATGGAAGGAACCAAAGTCAAAGTCAGCGGTGAGGATGTTATTGTTACAGGGGCTGACAAAGAAAAAGTAGGGCAAACTGCTGCAAACATAGAACAGGCCACAAAAGTCAAAGGAAGGGACATTAGAGTATTCCAGGACGGAATTTACATCGTAGAAAAAGCTGGAAAAGTATTGTAAGGATTTATAAATCGTAGATTTGTAAATCCCTAAATCCGAAGGATTTTGAAGGCCAGCAAATCCGAAGGATTTGCTTGGACCAGAAAAGAAAAAACGGTGGTCCTATGAGTGAATTAAAAAGATTATTAAAATTAAAGCTCAAAATGAAACAAAAAAGACCTGAATTCAAAAGACAAGACTGGTTCAAATGCAAAAGAATCGGTACAAGCTGGAGAAGACCTAAAGGGAAACACAGCGGAATGAGATTACAATTAGCACACAGACCTGCAATTGTTAAAATAGGTTACAGAGGACCTGCTCTTGTTAGAGGATTACACCCTTCAGGTTTAGAAGATGTACTCATTCACAATGTAAAAGAATTAGAAGCATTAAACCCTGAAACACAAGGGGCTAGAGTAGCTTCAACAGTAGGTAAAAGAAAAAGAGCAGAAATCGTAAAAAAAGCTCAGGAATTGGGAATAAGATTACTAAACATTTCCAAAGAAAAACAGGAAGAGCTCTTAAATCTATAATTCCATTAATTAATTATTAGGCTTACAATCCAAATAATGTGAAATCCTAGCGAATTTCACCAAATGATTCTTAAATATATTTCCATTAGTGCAGTCTGGAAATTTAAAAAACTTCAATATTCTGGTTTCTCGTTTCACTTGAAACTGAAAAACCATTTCATATTCTGATTTCCTTACCATATTCGGAAATTGTAAAAGCCCTTCGGGTTTTCAGAAAAGGTGATATTATGGATGTATCTACCCAGAGAAGAATAGCCGCAGATGTTTTAAATTGCGGTATTGATAGGGTTTGGGTTGATCCTGAAAACTTAGACAGAGTTAAAATGGCAATAACCAAAGATGACATCAGGTTATTAATAAAAGATGGAATAATTGTAAAAAAACAAGAAAAAGGTATAAGTAGCGGTAGAAAGAAAAAAGCACTTGAACAGAAAAGAAAAGGTAAAAGAAAAGGCCCTGGTTCAAGAAGAGGTGCTAAAGGAGCTAGAACTCCTAAGAAAGAAAGATGGATAAACACCATAAGACCGCTAAGAAGAATGTTAAAAGAATTAAGGGAAGAAAATAAATTAGAAAGATCAACATACAGAAAGTTATACAGAATGGCAAAAGGTGGAGCATTTAGAAGTAAAAACCACATGAAGCTGTACATGAAAGACCACGGGATGTTGGTAGAATAATCAATCAATAAGGAGGTATGATTATGGCACACGGTGCTAAATATAGAGTCCCTTTTAGAAGAAGAAGGGAAGGGAAAACAGATTTCAGACAAAGATTAGGTTTATTATTGTCTGGAAAACCAAGATTGGTTGCAAGAAAAACACTAAACAACAATATCGCACAGCTCATAAGCTATGATGAAAAAGGAGATGTTGTATTAGTTTCTGCCCACTCAAAAGAGCTCGTAAAGATAGGATACAAAGGACATTGTGGAAATATCCCTGCAGCATACTTAACAGGTTTATTGTTAGGTAAAAAAGCAGTTAAAGAAGGATATGAAGAAGCAGTTTTAGATATAGGTCTACAAAGAGCTACAAAAGGAGCTGCAATCTTCGCTATATTAAAAGGTGCACTTGATGCTGGCATGGATATTCCTTACAGTGAAGATGTAATAGCCGATGAAGAAAGATTAAACGGAACACACATCAAAAACTACGCTGAGCTCTTAAAAGAGGAAGACGAAGAAGCATACAAAAGACAATTCTCAAAATACTTGGAAAAAGGATTAAACCCTGAAGACTTGCCAGAGCACTTTGAGGAAATAAAGGAGAAAATCCTTAATTTATAAGGTGATATAAATGGCTAAATCCGAAAGAAGATTTAATGTTGAGGCTTGGGAGCCAAAAACTCAAGTCGGTAAGATGGTTAAAGAAGGGACAATTACAGACATTGACTACATTTTAGACAATGGTCTCCCATTGTTAGAACCTGAAATTGTAGATGCCCTTTTACCAGATCTAGAGGAACAAGTATTAGATGTTAAGCTTGTTCAAAGAATGCACAAATCAGGAAGAAGAGCAAGATTTAGAGCTACAGTTGTTGTAGGAAACAAAAATGGTTATGTTGGAGTAGGGATGGGCAAAGCTAAAGAAGTTGGTCCTGCAATTAGAAAAGCCATTGCTCAGGCAAAATTATCATTAATTAGGGTTAGAATCGGTTGCGGTTCTTGGGAATGCGGTTGTGGAACACCACACTCAATTCCGTTCAAAGTTAAAGGTAAATGTGGAAGTGTTAAAATCGAATTATATCCTGCACCAAGAGGAGTAGGTTTAGTTGCAGGTAATGTTGCAAAGGCAGTTTTAGGTCTTGCAGGAGTTAAAGACGCATGGACAAAATCCTTCGGAGACACCAGAACAACATTCAACTTTGCTGTTGCTGCATTTGAAGCTCTCAAAAACTTGAACTTCGTAAGATGCTTGCCAGAACAGAAAGAGAAATTAGGTCTTACAGAAGGTAGAGTACTTTAATTCTATTTACTTTTAATGTATAGACCCTATGAAAATCTTGCTGATTTTCAACTTCTTCACTTTCGAGACAAATTCTTTAGAATTTGTCGAGTTAAATTAAAAATCAATTATTAGACAAGCATGAAATGTTTGTAGCCCACAATCCTTATTGTGGTTTTTCAATCCATGGAAAGGTGATGAAAACATGGCTTACGCAGTTGTAAGAGTGAGAGGTAGCGTAGGTGTAAGGAGAGATATAGCCGACACACTTAAAATGTTAAGATTACACAGGGTAAACCACTGTGTTGTAGTGCCAGAAGAAAAATTCAAAGGAATGATACAGAAAGCAAAAGACTATGTAACCTACGGAGAAATAAACAAAGAAACGCTTATAAAGTTAATATTGAAGAGAGGCAGACTCCCTGGAAACAAAAGAGTGGATGAAGAAAAAATCAAAGAATTAATGGATTTGTCAGTAGAAGAACTCTCCGAAAAAATATTAAATGGAGAAATAAAATTAAAAGATACTCCATTAAAACCAGTATTCAGATTACACCCTCCAAGAAAGGGATACGACAAAGCAGGTATTAAGAAACCATTTTCAGTTGGAGGAGCTTTAGGTTACAGGGGAGAAAAAATAAACGACCTACTGGAAAAAATGATGTAATCTAAAGGTGATTAAATGATAAGAAAAAGTAAAAAAATCACAAAAATGAGAGGTAGTAGAACCTGTGGTTACGGTGAAGCTAAAAAACACAGGGGAGCTGGTCACAGAGGTGGTAGAGGTAAAGCTGGAGGCCATAAACATAAATGGTTACGTACCGTCAAGTTTATGCCTAATTACTTTGGAAAATACGGATTCAAAAGACACCCTACCTTAGTTAAAAGCCTTAAAACTGTTAACGTAGGAGAAATAGAAGAATTCGTATTAAAAAACAAAGATTTATTTGAAGTTGAAGATGGAAAAATTGTAGTTGATGTTACAGAATTCGGATACGAAAAAGTCCTTGGAAAAGGTAAAGTATCAACTGCAATGATTTTAAAAGCAGTAGAATTCTCTGAAGGGGCAAAAGAAAAAATAAGTGCTGCTGGTGGAGAAGTTGTTGAATTATAGATATATTAAAAACCATTTTAATATAATACTTTTACTTTTTCTCGTTTTTAATATAGATAATAAAGGAAATTTTAATAATTTCGAAATATCCAAATATAATAATATTTTTTTAAATAATATTCATAATTTCTTAAAAATACCTACATTATTAATTTTTAACTGTTTTTCATTGTTGTTATTATTTTTGTTATTAACCGCCCTAATTATGATTGTTCCACGAGTAATCAATTAAAATTTTAATACTCGTTGTAAAACAAAAAAAGAGAGATTTACCTCGAATACGGCATACAATATATCGGGAACGACCATATCAAAGATAAATTAATATAGGTGTGAGGGGTAATCCCTTTTGATAAACTTTATCGTTTATAATGTTGCAAGGTGGTATCTTGGAAGCTTTTCTACATAAAATAAAACCATTACTTGAATATATACCAGAAGTAAAAAGACCTGAAAGAGACGTTTCATTTAAAGAAAAATTACAGTGGACAGGATTGGTATTGATATTGTACTTTATACTAGGTACGATCGATGTATATACTGGGGGAGCTCAGATACCTTCAATTTTCGATTTCTGGCAAACTGTTACAGCATCTAAAATGGGGACTCTGATTACCCTAGGTATTGGACCAATTGTTACTGCAGGTATTATAATGCAGTTACTCGTAGGTTCCGAACTTATAAAATTGGATCTATCAAACCCGGTGAACAGGGGGCTATTCCAAGGATTACAAAAACTATTTGCAATAGTGCTCTGTTTTGTAGAGGCGTTAATGTTCGTTGGTGCTGGAGCATTTGGGGCGATAGGATCACTGTCATTAGTGATAATACTCGTCCTACAGTTGGCGTTAGGTGCGGTACTATTGATATATCTTGACGAAATAGTTTCAAGATACGGTATTGGATCAGGTATTGGGTTGTTTATTGCAGCAGGGGTTTCACAAACAATATTTGTAGGAGCTCTAGGACCTCAAGGTTATCTCTGGAAATTCTTCAGTGCATTAACAATGGGAAGTTTATGGACTGCATTTGAATATATTTTACCAATACTCGGTACTATAGCAGTATTTTTTATCGTAGTTTATGCAGAGAGTTTAAGGGTGGAAATTCCTTTGGCACATGGAAGAATAAAAGGGGCAGTTGGAAAGTACCCTATAAAATTCATTTATGTATCCAACTTACCAGTGATACTGGCTGTAGCATTATTTGCAAATATCCAATTATGGGGAATGTTCTTAGAAAAAATGGGACTACCATTATTGGGACACTATGTAAATGGAAGAGCAGTTGATGGTATAGCATATTATTTCTCAACACCTTATGGGATATCAAGCATAATATCTGATCCATTACATGCCGTATTCTATACCTTAGCCATGGTGGTATTCTGTATATTATTTGGTATGTTCTGGGTTGAAACCTCGGGGTTAGATGCAAAATCTATGGCTAAAAAATTAGGTAACTTAGACATGGCAATTAAAGGCTTCAGAAAAAGTACAAAGTCCATAGAACAAAGATTAAGAAGATACATAAAACCTATTACGGTGATGAGCTCAGCATTTGTTGGATTCTTAGCAGCAGTGGCAGACTTCACAGGTGCCTTAGGTGGAGGTACTGGGGTTTTACTTACAGTTTCTATAGTTTATAGATTGTATGAACAGATTGTACAGGAACAAATCTCAGAGTTGCACCCTGCAATTGCCAAATTAATTAAAAAATAAAAAATACTTTTTTACTTTTTTATTAGATATTATTATTTTATTATTTTTGGAATTAAATTATATATCCACGTCGATTATATACACCGTAGCTGTGTTGTTGTATAAATTAAACTCAGAATTCCAAAAAAGGCAGATATGCTCCATAAAACCCATACTATCTCGTACTCCTTCATTGGCTTCTTTTTTAATATTAATCTGGGCAAAGATAGATAACCCCCTTCAACATAGAGTTTTCCGTTTTTTAAAGTAGTAGGTTTATGGTCTTCTCTTTTTGTAACTCCTGCAGTATAATATTTTAAAAATGCATCCAACAAGTAGGGTGTAAGTACTATAACTAGTTGGGGAATTATATCCTTCCAAACAGCAATTGTGGCTAAAAATGCTCCAATTGGGAGAGTTCCAACATCTCCTGGAAATACTTTTGCAGGATATTTATTAAGCATGAAAAAACCCAAATAGGATGCGGTAAATACCATAACTATTTGAAAGCCTGAAAAATCCCCCTTTAGGAGTAGAACCAACCCTATAAAAAATGAAGATATTATTCCCAAACCTATCTCCAAACCATTAAATCCTGCCAACATATTGGTCAAATTTGAAACTATTGATATTCCAAGAATCAGTGAAATTATTTTAATTAAATTAAAATCCAATAACAATCCTGCAGGGATACCTATTAAACCAAGTAGTATAAGTTTTTGCCATGGTGAGAGTTTAGCGATATCATCTACAATTCCAACGATTCCAGAAAGGGCCATAACGATTGATACTGCAGGATTTAAAATAGATAGAACTCCAATATTTACAGATACTGGTGCAATACCCCCCATTTCAGCAACCTTTGTTTTTTCTTTCTTATGCAGGTCAATACCATATTTTACATTAATCATTTTTTTCATAATAGAGCTAGTGAGTATATATGATGATATAAATGAGATAAACAGCAATCCAACATAATATAGATCCATAAAATCACCAGTTGTTTTTCATCCATAGTACGTGCTTTTGATATAATTTAAAGACACTTTTATTAAATTTTATCAAAACACCATAATAAGTTATTTATATATATGTTATTTATTAATCTTTTAGTAAAATCTTAGGAGGAAAAATATGGGGGAATTCCTGAACAAATTTTCCGAATTTTTTAAGCGACGTGAAAATATAAAAGTATTTCTCATAATCCTAGTACTGGGGTTGGTAAGCTTTCAGCTTAGAGCTCAGCCTGCAGACATGGGATTTACAAACGATGTACAGTTAAAAAATATGTTTGCAGATGAAAATGGAAGAATGTATTTGATAGCACTTGACCCTTACTGGTATCTTAGATTAACAGAAAACTACCATGATCATGGACATCTTGGAGAAACATTAAAAGAAGTAGATGGAAAACTTGTTCCATATGATACTATTCAGTATGCACCACCGGGGCATCCGGCACCAGATAAAGTTCCTATATTATCGTTGGTTACATTAGGCATATATTCAATATGGCACTCCTTTGATTCAACTGTAACTTTGATGAATGCTGCATTTTGGGTACCTGCATTAATGGGTATGCTACTTGGGATACCAATATTCTTTATGATTAGAAGAAGTACTTCGAGTAATGTAGGTGGGGTTGTAGGGGCGTTGATTATTGCATCCAGCCCAGCATTACTTTACAAAACTTCAGCAGGATTTGCAGACACTCCAATATTTGAAGTTCTGCCGATATTGTTTATTGCATGGTTTATAATGGAGGCGATACATTACCAAAACAACCTAAAAAAATCCATAATATTTACCGCATTGGCAACCTTATTAATTGCACTTTATCCAAGAATGTGGGCTGGTTGGTGGTATGCCTACAATATTGTGACAGGTTTCTTAATTATCTATTTAGCATATCTATGTGTCGTTAAAAAATCACATGAATCTGACAATTTCAAAAACCTTCTTTCAATCACCGGTTTGTTTGTACTTGGAGGAGGGTTACTGGTTTCAGTATTCTATGGGATAAATAGCTTTATAAATGGGGTTTTATCTCCAGTAGGGTTTACAACAATAAAGGTAGTATCTCATGCAACAGGATGGCCAAATGTCTATACTACAGTTTCCGAGTTATCTGCCACATCATTTAACAGTATTGTAAATAATTCGGTAGGTAGTATATGGCTATTTATAGTTGGAATATTGGGTGTAATTTCATCATTCATATCATTGAGACATGGTAAAAAAGAATTTGATGTGAAATATGGTCTACTTTTAATATTATGGCTTGCTGCCACAGGTTATGCTGCCACAAAAGGTGTTAGATTCATAGGATTAATGACACCTCCACTGGCCATTGGTATAGGCATACTTGCGGGGCAGTTGGAGAATATAGTTAAAATAAGCAAGAGTAATTTAATTAAATACTCGTTGTACCCAGTAGTAGGTATTGTATCATTGCTATTTATTGCAACTAACGCCGGTAAAATCCCGGAAATAATTTTGCCGTCAACATATGTCCCTATTGCAGCATATGGGTTAATTTCACTGGTTGTAGTGCTTCTACTGTACAAGATAGCAGATATAATATCTTCAGATAGGGAAAATAAGTTTAAAAAATTATTCAGTGTATTATTGGGTATTGCATTAGTTCTTCCATCTTTAGCCAGTGCTGTTCCATTATATACTGCACCTACGTTTAACGATGGATGGAAAGAAAGTTTGGATTGGATAAAAACAGAAACTCCAAACAACTCTGTTATAACCTGCTGGTGGGACAATGGGCATATTTATACCTGGGCTACAAGAAAAATGGTAACATTTGATGGAGGAAGCCAGAACTCTCCAAGAGCTTATTGGGTAGGAAAGGCATATTCAACATCAAATGAAAACCTCTCAGTTGGAATACTTAGAATGCTTGCCACAAGTGGTGATAAAGCATTTGAGAAAGATGGAATTTTAATGAACAAAACAAACAACAGTGTTGGAGAAACTGTAAAAATACTCAATGAAATACTGCCAGTTAGTAAGTCCAAAGCTTATAATATTTTGGTAAATAAATACAACCTAACAGAAAAAGAAGCACTCGAAGTATTGAATGCAACACACCCAGAAAATCCAAATCCCGACTACCTTATAACATACAATAGGATGACAGATATTGCACCTGTTTGGAGTATGTTTGGAAACTGGGATTTCAGTATGCCACCAAATACACCAAATGAAGAAAGGGAAAGTGGATACTACACCAAATTAAGGGGAGAAGGTGTCCTAAACAATGGAACATTATTTATAAGAGTGCCAATACAAAAAACACAGAATTACGCTGTAATGAACGTCATACTAATACAAAATTCAAGTATTGCAAGTTATGATCTAACATACAATACAAATACTGGAACTGTAATGAGTGAGAAAACCACAGGATTCCACAAAGTCATTGTGAAGAATGGAAATAATGTTTATGAAAAAGAATTCAACAAAAATGGAACCATTAGTGAAATAGTTAGACTGGTACCTGTAGGAAATAACCAATATTATACATATGTTTGGATTGCATCAAGAAACCTTGAAGATAGTATCTATACAAGACTTCACTTCCTTGATGGATATGGTTTAAAACATATAAAATTAGTTAAAGAATCCCAAGATCCTACAAACTATGGAATTCAGCCAGGATTTAAGGTTTATGAAGTTGATTATGGAATAGATTATCTTAACTAACCATCTAAAAATTCTTTTTTATTTTATATTTAATCGAGGACTAATTTTATAGCCATAGTCGTTTACGGAATTTATGTTAGTATTCAACCACGATAAAATTTAAGTTGAGAACATATATTATTTAAATTTACTAAACACCCTCCTACTTTAAATTTATACAGTATGTACTACACATTTGAAATAACCATTAACCATAAAATCGATTTAAAACAAAAACTCAAAAACAAAGTTCAGAATATATGCATAAATTTAAAATTTTTAGGTGATTGAATGAATGTTGAAATTTTAAGGCTTGGGCACAGAGGTGAACGGGATAAGAGAATCTCGACCCATGTTGCATTGACTGCAAGGGCATTAGGTGCCAGTAAAATAATATTCAGTACGGAAGATTCCCATGTTAGAGAGAGTGTAAACAGGATTGTAGAAAGCTGGGGTGGGAACTTTAAATTTGAAGTTGTGAGCTCTTGGAGGTCATATATTAAAAAATTTAAAGATAACAACGGACTAGTTGTTCATCTAACAATGTATGGTGAAAATGTCAACGAAGCCATGGATAAGATAAAAAACGAGATGAAGCAAGAAAAACATAGGTTGATTGTAATCATAGGGGCAGAAAAAGTTCCAAGAGAAGCTTATGATCTTGCAGACTACAATGTTTCTATAGGGAATCAGCCACATTCAGAGGTTGCAGCTTTGGCTATCTTTTTAGATAGATTGTTTGAGGGAAAAACACTATATAAAGAATACGAGGATGCAAAAATTAAAGTAAATCCTTCAGAAAAGGAAAAATCAGTTGTTATACAGAAGGACTAACCTACATCTTTAAATTATTTATTTCCATAATTACTTAGTTAAATTTAAATTATTTTGATGGTATTGTAATAATGGTGATTGCAAACGATGATTACATTAATTAATTTGTAATTATGGACGGATCATGTTGCTCAGAGATCGGACAATCCTAACGGTTTATAACTCTCTTCGTTTCGCTCAGAGATAAATAAAAATCGGAGATTTTCATAGCCCGTTAAGGGTGTTGAAAACCGTTAGGTTTTCATAGGATCTCTTCGCTTTGCTCAGAGATGGTGAAATAATGATGTTAAGTGATAAAGACATATTAGATTACATTAATTCAGAAAGAATTGTTATTGAACCTTTTAATCCAGACTTTGTTGGACCGTGTTCTTATGACGTCACATTAGGGGATGAATTTATAATTTACACAGATGAAGTCTATGATTTAAAGAAAAAACGAGGGTACAGGAAATTTAAAATAGACAACTCGATAATGGTGTGCCCATTGTACCATCACTTAGATGAAAAAATAATAGAAACATATAAAGAAAAGTATGATGTTGATTATGTTATAAGTGGAGGCTTATTGGGAACTACCAATGAATACATAGAACTACCAAATGATGTATGCGCGCAATATCAGGGTAGAAGTAGCTTTGGTAGGGTCTTTTTACAATCACATCAAACTGCTGGTTGGATAGATTCTGGATTTAAGGGTAAGATCACCCTTGAAATTGTGGCCTACGATAAACCAGTCATACTGTATAAAAACCAAAGAATAGGGCAACTAATATTTAGTAAAACACTATCCCCTGCAGATATTGGATATTCTGAAAGAAAGGCTTCAAAGTATGCTGGCCAGAACTCTGTAATGCCATCATTAATACATACTGAAACTATCCAAAAACCGGATAAATTTTAATCAATAGAGGTGAGAAAAATGTACGTTCCTGAAGAAATTGTTGAAACTATTAAAATGATCGAATATGAAAATTTGGATATTAGAACTACAACATTGGGTGTTAACTTAAAAGATTGTATAGATAAGGACATAGACACACTGAAAGAAAATATATACAACAAGATCACATCACTTGCAGATAATCTCGTTGAAACTGCAGAAGTGGTATCTCAGAAATACGGGATACCTATTGTAAATAAGAGACTGTCTGTAACTCCAATAGGACTCATTGTTGGAAGTGCATTAAAGGATATGGATAGGGAAGAGGGAATAAAGGCTTGTGTAGAGGTCGGTGAAACACTTGATAAGGTGGCAAAAAAGGTAAATGTGGATTTTATTGGAGGATACACTGCATTAGTCCATAAAAGCATAACAAGAGAAGAATCCATACTTATAGACTCCATACCGTATATGATGGAAAAAACAGAAAAGGTATGCTCTTCAGTTAATGTTGGAACTACAAAATCTGGAATAAACATGGATGCCGTTAAAAGAATGGGAGAGATTATCAAAGAAACTTCCTTAATAACAAAAGACGGTATAGGGTGTGCAAAACTCGTTGTATTCACAAACGTTCCTGAAGATAATCCTTTCATGGCAGGTGCATTCCACGGAGTTGGAGAAGGAGATGCCACCCTAAATGTTGGGGTTTCTGGTCCAGGTGTTGTGAGGGCCGTTGTTGAAAAACTCAAAGGTAAGGATATTGGTACAATAAGCAATGAAATAAAGAAGACTGCATTTAAAATTACAAGAGTTGGAGAGTTAGTTGGAAGAGAAGTTGCAAAGGAATTAAATGTGGAATTTGGAATTATTGATCTTTCATTGGCACCTACACCGGCACCTGGAGATAGTATTGCCAATATATTGGAAGCTATGGGACTTGAAAAATGTGGAACCCATGGAACTACAGCAGCTCTTGCACTTTTGAATGATGCAGTTAAAAAAGGAGGAGCCATGGCTTCAAGTTATGTAGGTGGATTAAGTGGTGCATTTATACCAGTTAGTGAAGATGCAGGCATGATAGAAGCTGTTGAAGCAGGTTCGTTGAATTTAGAAAAACTCGAAGCAATGACTTGTGTATGTTCCGTAGGTTTGGATATGATTGCAATCCCTGGAAAAACTCCTGCTTCAACAATATCTGCAATAATAGCTGATGAGATGGCCATAGGAATGGTAAATAGAAAAACAACTGCAGTTAGGATAATTCCGGTTCCAGGAAAAGATGTAGGAGATTGTGTAGAATACGGCGGTTTACTTGGAAGAGCTCCGATAATGCCTGTGAATGAATATTCATCAGAGGAGTTTATAAACAGAGGAGGAAGGATACCTGCCCCTATTCACTCATTAACCAACTAAAAATATTTTCAATCACATTTTGAAGTTATATGTGTATGCCTATTCACTTAACTATAGGAAAGGTTTATAATGAATAATTAAAAAAGTATATATTGTTAAGGTGATATCTTGGCAAGGAAAAAAAATGATGATGCAGGGCTCAGTACAAGCGCAGGGCTTGTAAGATATATGGATCAAGATGTTTCAAAAATAAAAATAGAGCCTGAAAAGGTCATAGGAATTACATTTGCGATAATTGTACTGGAAGCCATTTTAAACTATGGAATTTTTATATAATCCTTTTTACGAACGAAGTGAGTAAATCAGCAAATCCGAAGGATTTGTGCAATTAAATTAACTTTTTTAAAATTTTAAGACTAATTTTATACTACAATAATACTATAAAAAATAAATGTTGAGTATAGTGGTTTGCAGTTTTAATTAACTATTCCATATTAGTTAAAACTAAATTAAGCAGAATTACTTTATTTTTAATTATTAGTTCAATAAGTAATGCACACCACTATATTAGTCGTATTCTCTCCAGGTGTGTCCACATTTTTTACACTTGTAAAATCTTGTTTCAGGTTCATCTGCACATCTTGTTTGTTGCAACCACCAGGAAGCTTCCATGTTTCCACATGAAGGACATTCTATTCTTGTTGTTGGTAGTGTATCAACATCTTCAATTACTGTTACTTCCTGTTTTTTAGCTTCTATCTTTTCCTTTAATTCGTATTCTTCTGTTCTGTTTCCTAACTCTTCTTCAAAACCGCAAACTGTACATTTCAACCTTCCATTTTTTGGTAACATTATATTGTTACATTTTGGACAAAATTCCACCATTATCTCACCTTTTTAAATTAATCGTTTTAAGATAATCATCTATTATTTTTTGATGATCAAATGCAATTTTCAGTTTTTTGATTTCATCAATATCAAATAATTTTGCATCTTTTGCATCATCGGCACCCTTTAGGGTACCTCCAACAGGATCTAAAACATAAACTATTGAAACTGTATGCCCCCTGGGATCTCTATCTGGGTCAGAGTAAACACCCAGTAGTTTTTTTACCGTAGTTTCTAGATTAGTCTCTTCTTTAATCTCCCTTACAACGGCATTTTCTACGGTTTCGCCATACTCAACAAAACCCCCTGGAAGTGCCCAGAAATCCTTAAATGGAGGATTCTTCCTTTTTATTAAAACTATTTTATTATCAACATCAATAATCCCATCAACAGTTAATAATGGCGATTTATGTTTAGTAATCATAATATTTCCCTCGTATCGAATGAAGTGAGGAAGACGTAAACTAAGGTTATAAGTTTCTCACTTCCGACATTCGAAAAGCTACAAATCGTTAGGTTTTTTACTCAATAATGTGAATAAAAACTAGTTTACAAAGAAAATATAAATTTTGAATTAAAGAGACGGTATTATATTATTTATAACTTTCGGAATGGTTTAAGGTTATCAATTCTCATTTTGTTCAAAATTTCTTGTTTTAATATCTTTGATTTTCAATATAGTAGGTAATATAATAAGTACATAAATAGGTATTATTTCCAACCTACCAACCCACATAAAGAAAATCCCAATTAACTTTGCAAATGGATGTAGCTCATGATTTACTATATTCACAGATAGTCCTATGTTTGCCACCAGTGAAACCGATTCAAAAATAGATCTATATGGATCATAACCTAAAGAGATAAGCACAAGAGCTCCGACTAAATAATGAAAAACGTATGCAAAAGCTATTATAAATGAGTCTATAATAAGATTTGAACTCAGCGGATTATCTCCAAGTTTTTTGTGTATTACAGTATTTTGTGGAAATACGGCTTCTTTTAACCTATAATAGAAGCTCTTGAACATTATTACAAGCCTTATTAATTTTATACCTCCAGTAGTTGTACCAGTGGAGCCACCTATGGCCATGATAAAAATCAATAGTGCAAGTGAAGTATTACTTAAATCCGAAATATTCACTGTAGAGTACCCGGTACTCGTCATTGCAGAAACCACGGTAAAAACAGCATCTAACGGACCTACTCCCGATGATATCACAAGAACAGATGCTACAAACAATATTAAGGGGATCGAAACTTTTGTTTGAATATCATTTATCCATCTACCGGTCAATATCTTATGATGAACGGCAAAGGAAACGATACCTCCAATGAACATTATTAATATCATTATAACCTTTGAAAGACTATTGTAGGGAAAACTATCATTACTAATACTCATCCCGCCAGTGGATATACCACACATGCATATGTTTATAGATTCCCACAGTGTTAGACCGCTTAAATAAAGTAGGGTTATTCCTAAAGAAGTGTATAACAAATAAATTTGCCATATCTTCCTAACTGTACTACCGGTACTTGGTAATATTTTTTCTTCCCTGGCTTCGGCTCTATAATATGCCGAAGCTCCGGCTTTGGAAAGTATGGTAATAACCATTACAAGAACTCCTACACCACCTACCCACTGTTCCATGCTCCTCCAAATCTGTAATGTACGGGGTAAACTTTCAACATCATTTATTAAACTAAATCCGGTAGTTGTCCATGCAGACATGCTTTCAAAAACAGAATCCAAATAACTAAAATTTTCCAATCCTAAACTAAAAGGTATAGCACCAACCAAAGACGCCATTAACCAGGACAATGCTGAAATTACCATGGCGTGTTTTAACATAATATTTACTGGTTTGGTGAATGTTTTAATTATAAGTCCTGTAATTATTGCAAACATTGCGGGATATACGAAGTAAAAAATTGTTTCTCCATAGTATAATCCAACAAGGATAGGGATTACCATTATAAGTCCAATAAATGATAATAAAACACCTAACTCATGTAAGATTCCAATAATATCCTTCTTTTTAAATACCCGCATAAATACCCCCAAAAAATAAAACATTAAATCATATTGGTGTTAATAGAGCTCCCTATCATCACCATTTTCATCTAAATCATTGAACTTCTCAGTTATAATCTCCAGGCATTCACTTACCGTATCACTTATTGAAACGTTTTCTATTACTGGGACATTATTTTCCTCTGCCCTGGCCACAATGTAGTTATTTATTTTTCTTATAATTTCAAAGTGCCTTAGGTATCTTTCCATTGGCCTATCACTAACTTTTGCCCTTGCAGCAAACCTTTTTTTATGTATCTCCTCAGAGCTCAGGGTTAGAACCAACGATATTACATTTGGCATTGATCTGTATTTTTCACCTATTAAACCTGGAACTATGTGGGTACCTTCAATAATAACACTCGAACCTTCAGTCAAGCTTCTATCAATAATACTTTCAATACCTATTAAAACAGGTTCCACATGCCTTTCAAAACCTAATATATGTTTATCATATCCGCACCCTTCTTCTTCCGAAATTGAGGTCCTAAGTGCTTTCCAGGCAGTATATGATGACTCATAAAGCATAGGTACTAAATCTCTGGATATACTCCTTCTCATAACCTCTCTTATAGAATCGGTACCTATAACACTCGGTATTCCTAACCTTGAAGCCAATTCAAACGCTATTGTAGAAGTTCCTGCACCACTGGCCCCCCCAATAAGTATAATGATTGAATGTTTACTTAATATTCTTCTCCATAGTAGATACTTTTCAGCGATGTGCTCATAGTCTTTAGTTATAAGCGTGTAATAGATCCTCTTTCTAAGTTCGTCCTTTGTTATAGTCTTTAACCCTTCTTCCTTTAGATTTTTTTCTATTTCTTTTGCTAACATATAGGCTTCACTAGGTCGCATACCTGCAGCTGTTAAAGATCTAGCTAAAAGACCCTTTGAAAATGGCATCTCGTAATTCTTATCTATCACCAATATTTTATTGGTTATCTTCTCAAATTCCATTACTATCCCTTATTAAGATTAATATTTAAAAATACAATAAATCAACGTAATTTAAAAATGATAAAAATAGTTATAATTTTTTGATATTAAAATATATATGTAGGGTATTACAAATCTATATATTTACAATTAAACGATCATATTGGATATATTTTACTCCCTAAGATCAATTGTCTGGTGAAGCTCCGGACCTGTGGAGATGACTGTAACTGATACGCCCACTTTTTCTTCAATTTCTTTTATGAATTCTTTGGCTTTTTCAGTTAAATCTTCATAGTTTGTAACACCATAGCATTTATCATCGTATTTATCCAAACATGTAAGAGCTATCTGTGTAGCTCCATTTAACCTACATACCTTTTTAGCCAGTTCAAAATCAAAATGGCCGACCCTTCTTCTTCTACCTGTAACAGTACCGTACTCAACAATTCCTAGTTTTTCTGCCTCTTCCACTGACATTTCAGTTGGGAACGGACCCTCTCCAACTCTTGTAGGGTATGATTTAAACACTACAATAACTTGGTCAATTTTTGTAGGGCCTACTCCAACATCAGCTGCAAAAGATGATGCAGTGGTATCCTTTGAAGTAACGTAAGGATAGTTCCCATAGTACAACGAAAGTAAGGAGCCTTGGGTACCTTCAATTAAAACATTCTTTCCAGCATCCAATGCATCGTTTACCTCTTCAGAAACATCTCCTAAAAAGTCCTTTAGAGCTTCAACATCTTTTCCCTGTTTTAAAGTTCTCATTGCCCTATCTACATTTGCAGGACCGCATCCAGTTCCTGTGGAACCAATTTCTTTTGAAAGATGGACGTTTGATCTATCCATTTCCTTATGTTTAGGTTCGATAATTCCGCATCTGTAGTCTACAATCAATCTCTCTCTAACATTGAATTTCTCGAGCATTTCTACTTCCTTTAAGAGAACCTCAGGGTCCGTTAAAACCCCCGCACCAATTGCAAGTTTGGATTTTTTGTTTGGAAATCCTGTGGGAATCATTCTTATTCCGTACTTTTCTCCATCAACCTCAACGGTATGTCCTGCATTTGGACCTACTCCTCCTCTTGCAATTATTGCAGGATTATCCTTTTCACAAAGGTAACTAACTATTTTTCCTTTTCCTTCATCGCCCCACTGGCCACCTACTATTATAGTGCATGTCATCTAAAGACCTCCTTGAATTAACCCTTATCTAATCTATCAATAAATTATTTAAAGATTTTGTATTACAAGTCGTTTAACTTCTTACAGATATACAACATATGACGCCGCATATGTGGTAGATACTCGTCTTTTGGTTCAAGGTATTGTGAACACGCCTCGGAAATTTTTAGTTTTATTTTTGTAATGAATCTAAATGAATAAATATATTGGGACAAAAAATAAAAAAATATAATTATTTATTCGTTGAAGTAGCTGTCGAATTCTCCAGCATCAATTAATTTTTGTACTTCTTTTGGATCTTTTCCTTCTACATTAACACCTAATGAAACACAGGTTCCTATAACTTCTTTTGTAGCATTTTTTAAGTCAAAAGAAAGCATTGCATCTTTTTTCATTTTTGCTACTTTTACAGCTTGTTCCATTGACAAGTTCCCTACTATTTGGTGTTTTGGTTCTTGTGAACCTTTTTCTAATCCCAATTCTTTTTTTATCAAAGCAGTTGCTGGTGGAATACCAACTTCTACTTCAAATGATCTTTTTTCAGTATCAACAATAACTTTAACAGGTACGTTCATTCCTTCGTAGTCTTTTGTTTTACTGTTGATTTCATTAACTACTTGCATTATGTTTACACCTAATGGACCGATTGCTGGCCCTAATGGTGGCCCTGCAGTAGCTTTTCCACCTGTCACAAGTATTTCTACAACTTCTGTGGCCATGTCATCACCTCAATATAAAATCGTGTTTAATACCACGCTATACTAATCATTAAACTTCTTAATCTTATTTATAAATATTATATTTAAAACTTACTACTTTATATTGTGTTGTTCAGTATTATGTACTATTGTATATCTTATTAATGGTCTGTTTTGGATACTATTCTTACCTGTTCTATTCCAACAGTTATTGGAATTGGAACCGCTGCATCCATCAACTCTAATGTTATCTCTTCTTTGTTTTTATCTACTCTTGTAACTCTTGCCTTTTCCCCTTTGAATGGTCCAGCAATGAGCTCGATAACATCTCCCTTATCTATGTTTTCGATTATCTTAGTTGGCGTTAAAAGGTGTTCAAGTTCGTTTACTGAAGATTCTCCAGGGACGATGCCCTTTACTTTGAATGTTTTTCTTACGAGCTCTTCCACCGCACCTCTGTTAGATGCTTCGACAAGTATGTATCCTTTTAAGTCTTCTGTAGCAAGTATTGAAAAAATTTCCAGTCCTTCTTTTTCAGCTTTTGAAGCCAAGGACTCTGCAACGTTTCTTTCCTGACCTGTTGTAGTTCTTACAGCAAAAATCATAATATCACCAAAATTAGAAATTATATAAATGAAACCATTTAAAAACGTATTTTATTAATCCCATTAAGTTTTTAAATGGTTTCAAAGTTTTCACTATATATCAATCAAAGATATAATTTAGATCAAAATAAATCATTAAGTAAAAAAGAATTATGAGTTAACCTACAATAGGTCGTCCTTTATAGTATTTATAATTTATTAGGGTTTTATTAACCCTTTTATATAGGTTATAGGTACATGGATTATAAACCCAAGAGCTCCTAGGACACAAATTCCAAGACCTGTAACTTTTGATATGGTTAGAAACTCCTCTCTTGTAGGTTTTCTAGAAACCATTAACACTCTTTTACATTGTTGAAGAAAATCTTTTAATTCATTGACTTTGGAATCCAAATCCATATTAGGTTTTTTAACACTCGTTTTTTTTACTGCAGCCAAGTTTATCCCCTACTAACTATTAAAAACTATTAGATTTTTGGAATATCCACAAGGTACTTTTTCTTAGTAACGTCTATTGTGTATGTTCCCTCTGATTTCGTACCGGTAATAATCAATAATACTCTTAAAGAGTTTTCAATTGACTCATCAATTGTGGTACCCCAAATAATAATAGCATTCTCATCCAATCTTTCTGAAACTGTTGACACTATTTCTTTTGTTTCTTCTAAGCTCATATCTTCTGGACCGGTGATATGAATAAGAGCTCCTGTAGCACCATCCACATCTACACAAAGTAATGGGCTGTTCAATGCTTCGTTTATTGCTTCTTTTGCTCTCTTCTCTGAGTCACTTTCACCAATACCCATCATTGCTATTCCGCCGTTACTCATAACTGCCCTTACATCAGCGAAATCTACGTGAATATCTCCAGCGTTTTGTACTAATTCAACCATTCCTTTAACAGAGTTTATTAAAACTTCATCAGCTACTTTAAAGGCAGTTCTCAAAGGCATGTTTGGAACAATTTCCAATAATTTATCATTTGGAATGATAACTATGGTGTCTGCAACTTCTTTTAATTTGTTTAAACCAGCTAAGGCGTTATTCATTCTAATCTTACCTTCCATTGAAAAAGGTAGTGTGACTACAGCAACAGTTAGAGCTCCTAATTTTTTAGATATTTCTGCAACAACTGGTGCACTACCTGTACCAGTACCGCCACCAAGACCACAGGTTATAAATACTAAATCAGAATCTTGGAGCGCTTTTTTAACGTCATCAGCATTTTCTTTCGCAGATTCTTCACCTTTTGCAGGGTCTCCACCTGCACCCAATCCTCTTGTCAGGTTCTTACCAATTAGAACCTTCTCATCAGTCTTAGTTTTTATTAAATGCTGAGCATCTGTATTTATAGCTACAGTCTTTGCCCCATCTATCCCTTCAATTGTTAATCTATGTATGGCATTATTTCCTGCACCACCACAACCTACTACAGTTATTCTAGCTTTGGCATCTTCTATTAATGCCAATAATTCCTTATCAACATCTGAGAGCTCTTGAGGTGAGTCTTCCAAGAACTCTTCTTCAGCAAAATTTTTTAAAAATTTCAAGGTATTACCTCCTCAAAAGTAGTGTGTATGTTTGATCAATATTTTGTAATCTTGTAGGTTTTAAATATGATGGAATTATATATCTGACATGATTTAAATTTTTGTGTCTAGGTATTAATTATATATTATATTCAATCGTCAATATTTAAAATGGATATGTTATAATACTAATATGAGAATTTAATGATTTTAATAGTTATGGTATATGGTAGATAAATGTATTTTAAGTTGGTTATAATTAATATACCAAGTATGTTATTTCTATTAAAAACTTACGGTGAGATATATATGATATCATCAGCAGCGAGAGAAGAAGCCAAGAAAAAGATAATAAATCTTGCAAATGACATGTACGAAAGCATTATCAAAGGTAGCAGACCTAAGATAAAATTTCCAGTTAGAAGTTTAACTAATGCGAGATTTGATGCTGAAAAGGGTACTTTCACACTTATTGGAAAGGAAAAAGTGAGAACATTAACCGTCAATCAGGCAAAAATATTTGCTCAGACAATTAAAATGATGGAGTTTTCAAAAGAATTACTGGATACAAATGATTTTTCCACACTAAGGGAAGCATATTATGTTTCTAAAAACTGGGGAGAAGCTAGATTTGACGATCAGCAGCCTTCAAACAGTGTTATAGAAGACCTTGAAGCTGCTTTAGACTTTTTAAGGGAAGAACTTGGATTCATACCTGAAGAAGATGGTTCATCTGTTGTAGGGCATTTGAAGGTTATAGATAAAACCCCTGAAGGAGAAGAAATAAATGTCGACTGTACAAAATTAGGTAGTGGGGCATACAATATTCCAAATGACGTTACAAAATTAGAGTTTGAAACAGATGCAGATTTTATTTTGGCTATCGAAACGGCAGGTATGTTCGCAAGGTTAAATGCTGAAAAGTTCTGGAAAAAACACAACTGTATTCTAGCGTCCCTAAAAGGTGTTCCGGCAAGGGCTACAAGAAGATTTATAAAAAGATTAAATGAAGAACATGATCTTCCAGTTCTCGTATTCACCGACGGTGACCCTTATGGGTACTTGAACATATATAGGACTTTAAAAGTAGGAAGTGGTAAAGCAGTTCATTTGGCAGGTAAACTTGCAATTCCAGATGCAAGATTAATAGGGGTTACCCCTCAAGATATAGTAGATTACGACTTACCTACCCACCCATTAAAAGAACATGACATTAAAAGATTAAAAGATGGTTTGAAAAACGATGATTTCATAAAGACATTCCCAGAATGGCAAAATGCATTAAATCAAATGCTTGAAATGAAGGTAAGGGCAGAACAACAGTCTTTGGCAAAATATGGTTTAAAGTATGTTGTTGAAGAATACTTGCCAGCAAAAATAGAGGACGAAAAAACATGGTTACCTTAATCCATAAAATCTTTTTTATTTTTTTATAGTGCCTGACATAACAAACTTAATTTTGGATTCAAAACCTTTTTTAAAAGGTTTTGTCTTTGACTATAGTTTCATACTCAATCTCTTAAATGATACATTATCAATAGAAGTTTATATTTTAAAGAAAGTATTAAAGTTATTTTTATTAAATTAACCTAAAATCTAAAGTTTTTAATGTTATTAGATAGAAAATTGAAGATAACCAAAAAATATTAATAAAAACAAGAATATAGCAAATTCAATTTTATGATCTAAAATAGGTGAAACATATGAAAGCTGTTATTATGGTTATTGATGGTTTAGGTGATAGACCAAACGAAAATGGCAATACTCCTTTAAAAGAGGCAAAAACTCCAACAATGGATAGGATAGCAAAGGAAGGTATTTGTGGAATTATGAACGCGGTAGATGTTGGAGTTAGACCTGGGAGCGATACGGCACACTTATCAATATTGGGTTATGACCCTTACACCACCTACACTGGAAGAGGCCCATTTGAAGCTGCTGGAGTGGGAGTTAAAGTAAAACCTGGAGACATTGCATTTAGATGTAATTTCGCCACGATAGATGACAACTTTATAGTTTTAGATAGAAGGGCAGGTAGAATAGCAAACACTGAAGAACTGGAAAAAGAACTGGATGGTTTGGAAATTGACGGTGTTAAGGTAATATTTAAACAATCTGGGGGATACAGGGCTACTTTAGTTTTAAGGGGGGAAGGACTGAGTGACAAGATAACAGATGCCGATCCAAAAAAAGAAGGAAAAAAAGTTAAAGAGATTAAACCACTGGATGGTTCAGAAGAGGCTATAAGAACTGCAGAGATTTTAAACAAAATAATCAGAATATCCTATGAAAAATTTAATAATCACCCAGTAAATGAAGAAAGAAGAAAGGAAGGGCTTCCTGTAGCAAACGTAATACTACCAAGGGGTGTAGGTAAAGTTCCACAGATACAGCCATTTAATGAGAAATATGGCCTAAAAGGTGCATGTATTGCAGGCACGGGATTGATAAAAGGAATTGCCAAAATGCTAAATTTAGATGTTATAGAAGTAGAAGGTGCCACAGGAACTCCTGAAACGGCATTTATGAACAAGGCAAAAGCTCTTGTGGAAGCTTTAAACAATTATGATTTCGTTATAATAAACGTTAAAGGAGCTGACGAAGCTGGACATGATGGTAACTACGAACTTAAAAAAGAAGTTATCGAAAAAATCGATGGAATGTTGGACTACATTATGAAAAATATCGATAAAAAAGAAGTTTACTTTGTACTTACTGGAGACCACTCAACTCCAATAGAGGAAAAAGACCATTCTGCAGACCCAATCCCAATAGTAATTTGGGGAAAAAGTGTAAGAATTGATGACGTTGAAAAATTTGATGAATTTTCAACATACAAGGGCGGTTTAGGAAGGATAAAAGGCACCCATATAATGCCCATATTAATGGATTTAATGGGATTGGCTAAGAAGTATGGGGCATAATGATAATAAACATCCCCTAGTGCAATAAAATCTATTTATTTTAGAATTTCAATTTCGGATCTATCTTTCTATTTTTATTTGTTAATAGAACCACCCTACTGTCAAAGGAATCATCTTCAAGCTTGAATATGCTGTTTTCTTCAACTGTTTTAGCAATATCTAGTATTTCTTCATGTTTAAGCATGTCATCTAAATTCAATCTTTTTCTAGAATAACCCACATTCATGTAGGATTTTATCTCTATAAAGTTAGTATTCGCCATTTCATAGAGCTCTAAAAACTTCAAAATATCATCATTCAAATTCCTTATTACTGTAGTTCTCAAGCATGTTCGCTTCTTATCTTGAAGAATATCGAGGGTTTCAAGAATTCTATTCCAATCAGATTCTTTTCCACCACATATTCTTTTATAGCTTTCTAAATCATAGGCATCCAATGAAACATAAAGTTGAGTAGGCTCTATTTCTTCTATAACTTCAGTTAATATTCCATTCGAAACTACAAATGTTGTTAAACCTCTTTTATGGAAAATTTCAATCAATTCTTTTAGATATGGATAAATGGTAGGTTCTCCAGATAGGGATAGGGCAACGTGTTTAGGATTTAAAGCCTCATTAAACTTTTCTTCACCTATTCTATCTAAAATTCCTTTGTACCCCATTATAACTGTTCTATGCATTTTTAAAATTTGTTCCACGACTTCTTCAGGGTCCTTCCACTGTGGGTTTTTGTAGCCCTCCTGATTTTCTTCTTTTAAATCTGTAGGAAGTACCCTCCAGCAAAATATGCAGTTCTGCTGACACCAGATTGCTGAAGGAGTACATTGTATGCATCTATGGGCATTTATGCCATAAAATTTAGACTTATAACAACTTTTATTCTCCAAAAAGCATTTTCTAACCCAGCCACATAATTTAACAGCACTGTGGTCAGTTATTTGATAGTGTTGTTTTCTTAAAATTTTATAGATATACTCGGGAATCAAAATATCACCGTTTTAAATGATGGTAAAATAGATGTAAGTTACTCTCTTTTATTTATAACGAAATCTACGACATACTATAAATCTACGCATGCTACTTAAGTACCACAATATTATCAATGTCATATATAATGTATGGAGATAAACTTAACTAGTATTATCATTACCAAGTGTTTTGTTAGGATAACCTACATTAGAGAATAATAACCTATCAATTAATGGAGGAATACTATGGCACAAATTCCATTGGATACTTTAAAGAATGCAGATAGACCAATATTAGGCAACGACATAGATATAACTTTATTTAGAATCATTAGATTTGCAGATTTGGAGAAATACCTGGGTGCTGGGGCAAATGCAGTACTTTACGCTTCTGGAAAAAAATTTGGGGAATCATTAGGCCTAAAATCTGTAGATGACATAATTGAATTCTGCAGGGATAATAAAATTGGTATTGTCGAGGTAGTAAACGAAGATCCACTACAAATAAGGGTAAATGAGTGTATAACATGTGCAGGAATGCCTAAAATGGATAAGATATTGTGTCATTTTGAAGGGGGATTTATTGCAGGTTGTTTGGGAAATATACTGGAGAAAAAAATTCATATAAAGGAAACCCACTGTGCAGGGTTGGGCGATGATTTCTGCCAGTTTGAAGTTAAGATATTATAAATAATAAATTTTTTATAAATCTATTTTATAGTGTGTGCAATTTTAATTAACATATACATACATCTAACATTAAAAATAAACTTTATTTATTATTTATATCCTTTAATACATACTACTATAATTCGCTGCATCATTTTAGTTTTTTAAGATAACAACACTACATCCTACTTCCAACCATATAGGAGCTCTACGAATGTGGGGCCCCATAACTATTAAATAATAACATTTAAATATATTAAACATTTTATATAATATTGAGTGATACTATGAGAGTAATAGGGATAATCGGATTAAAAGATACTGGAAAAACAAATTTGATATGTGATATTCTAAAGAATCTTAAAGATATGGATGTCGCAACTGTAAAAAACACTTATAAAGACATATATATAGATAAAGAGGGTACAGATTCCTACAAACATAAACAATATTCAAATGTTGCAGTTTTTTCAACAAACAAACAAACAGCATTTTTTTACGATAGATTATCTCTTGAGGAAATTCTATCCAAACTTGATAATGAATTGGTAATAATAGAAGGTTTTAAAGAACAACTTAAAGATTTAAATATACCAAAAATACTTATAGTTAAGGACGATAATGGTTTGGACTTAGAAGACTCCCAAACCATTATGGTAATCAAAGATTATAAATATGATATCGATGAAGTTGTTAAGAATGTTCTTGAAAAAGCCGTAGTTCCTACATACAATTTAAATTGTGGCCATTGTGGCCATAACTGCAAAATATTTGTGGAAAAAGTTGTGAATGAGGAACTAAGATGGGATCGATGTGTTCTATCAAACGGGATAAAAATCACAGTTAATGGAAAAACGATCCCTGCAAATCCTTTTGTCTCAAAAATTATAAAAAATGCCATTAAAGGAATAGTAAGCTCTTTAAAAGGGGCAGACGATCCAAAAAGTATTTCGATAAGAATAGAAAACGAAAAATAGTTTTATAGTTGTTTGACAAAAAAGTTCATATATAATTTTAAGTAATAGCTGGTGAATTAAAAAATTGTATAAATCTTTCGGACTATCTATCCAACATAGTTGGGTAGATCAACAGCCTAAAAAAACCACTGTGTCCGATGTGATTTCCCACCAACATTCAAATTATAAAAAATATTTTATACACACCTTTTAAAGGGCCATTGTGTCAATTAAGTGTCTAACGACTATTAGACACTCGGCGAACCAAAGTCGATTCACAAACCGCTTGTTATAAACCCTGATTATTTCAAAATATTTAAATGTTAGAATAAACATTATTAGTATGTGGGTGATACCATGGATATTAATGAATCTAAATATGAATATATGGCAGAAGTCTTTAAAGCATTTGCTGATCCTACAAGATTAATGATATTAACATTGCTAAGTGAAAACGAAAGTATGTGTGTTTGTAAAATCATTGATGAATTGAAAAAACCGCAGCCAACAATATCCCACCATTTAAACATTCTAAAAAAATCTGGTATTATAAAGGCTAGAAAAGAAGGCACTTGGAATCACTACTATATTGTAAACCCAAAAGTTAAAGAAATAATGCAAATCATGGATAATGTTGTTGAATAACATACCTCCCAACTAACAAACAATACGCCAGTAGGTTAATTTTATATATGGTCGGTTACTAGGGCTAATCAATATTATTGCATATTTATTGCATGTTTGAGAATTTAGGATAAATATTAGCAATTAATTTACTCCTTTTTTTAATTAAAATTTAAATATTTTTTATTATTTTGGAAATCTCGATGAATTTATAATTTTTTTAAATTTGGTGAAACTATGGGGATTCAAGAGGAAATAAATAGATTAGAGGAAGAAATTAAAAACACACAGTATAACAAAGCCACTCAAAAGCATATAGGTAGATTAAAGGCAAAGCTGGCAAAATTAAGAGATGAGCAGCAGAAGCCCAAAACCGGGGGATCAGGATACTCCTATGCAGTTAGAAAAACCGGGGATGCCACCGTAGCGTTTGTTGGTTTTCCATCAGTTGGTAAATCCACACTATTGAATAAACTCACAAACGCAAATTCAGAAGTTGGAGCATATGCATTTACCACATTAACAATAATTCCAGGGGTTTTAGAACACAAGGGGGCCAAAATACAAGTACTGGATGCTCCAGGTATTATATCAGGAGCTTCCTTTGGTAGAGGTAGGGGAAGTGAAGTTCTTTCAGCAGTTAGAAACGTAGATTTGGTCATGCTTGTTGTAGATGTATTTTCACCAGAACATATTCCAGTTATTGAAAAGGAGTTATACAATGTGGGCATAAGATTGGATCAAAGACCTCCAGACGTTAAAATTGTAAAAAAGGACAGGGGCGGTATTTCAGTAAACACAACACTTCCTCTAACAAAAATAGATGAAGAAACTATTGTAGCAGTTTTAAATGAGCATAAGATACACAATGCAGATATTGTAGTAAGGGACGATATAACAGTGGATCAACTTATTGATGTGGTTATGGACAACAGAGTTTATGTTCCATCCTTGGTTGTAGTCAACAAAATAGATTTAGCTGATAAGGAACAGATAGACAGAATGAAAGAAGTTTTAAAAGATAGACCACACATTTTTGTGTCAGGATATAAGGAAATCAACCTTGAGGAATTAAAGGATAAAATCTTCGAAACCCTGGGATTTATAAAACTATACATGAAACCGCAGGGTAAAAAACCTGATTTGGACGAGCCTTTAATTATTTTAAAGGGCTCCACCGTAGAAGACGTATGTAATAAATTACACAGAGATTTTGTCAAAAATTTCAGGTACGCCCAAGTTTGGGGAAAATCCGCAAAGCATCCAGGTCAAAGGGTTGGACTTGACCATGTTTTAGAGGATGAAGATATTCTAACAATTGTTATAAAGAGGACTTAAAACAATTTAACACTAAAACGGAAAACTAAAACTAAAAGCTTAAAAGTATTAGAGGGCAAATATGTCGGAAAATATGAACAAATCTCAATCTCAAATTTCATTACCTTCATTATCGCCAGAAGTATACGAAAAAATAATAAAAGCTGGAGAAATAGTTTCTAAAGTAAGGGAAGAAACTGTAAAAAAAATAAAACCAGGGGTTAAACTTTACGACATAGCAGAGTTTGTTGAAAATAGAATCAGAGAGCTCGGTGGAGAAGTGGCTTTCCCATGTAATATTTCAATAAATGATATTGCTGCCCATTATACCCCGTACTATGGAGACGAAAAAGTCTTTTCTGAAAATGACATTGTAAAATTAGATTTGGGAGCTCATATAGACGGATACATTGGAGATTCAGCAATAACTGTTGATTTATCCGGTTCATACAATGACCTAAAAAAAGCCTCTGAAGATGCGCTTCATACGGTAATAAAAGAAATAAACCCTCCGATGAATGTTGGAGAAATGGGTGCAATAATACAGGAAGTTATAGAAAGTTATGGATACAAACCTATTTCAAATCTTTCAGGTCATGTAATGCACCAGTATGTTCTACATTCAGGAGTGAGCGTCCCCAATATTAAAGAAAATACCAGAGACTATATCGATGTTGGAGATGTTGTAGCCATAGAACCATTTGCCACAGATGGCTTTGGACAGGTTAAAGATAGAAGTGAAAGATACATATTCAAATACCTAACTTCAAGACCAGTTAGATTACCTGTTGCAAGAAAAGTACTAAAAATTATAGAAAACAAATATGCATATTTACCTTTTGCAGAGAGATGGTTATCAAGTGAGGATCCTAAATACAAAGGTGCCATAAGAAACCTCATGAGCTCAGGGTGTTTGTATGGTTACCCTACATTAATAGAGAAAAATCACGGGATGGTTACTCAGACAGAACATACAATTGTAATTACTGAGAATGGAGTTGAGGTTACAACTAAATAGGTGATCTTATGATAGTTATATTAAACAACGGCGGACAATACGTTCACAGAATCCATAGGAGTTTAAAATACATAGGAGTACCTTCAAAAATAATTCCAAACTCCACGCCACTAAAAGAAATCGAAGAAAATGAAGAAGTAAAAGGCATAATATTAAGTGGTGGTCCAGACATCGAAAAGGCAGAAAACTGCATAGATATTGCGTTAAATGCAAAACTTCCAGTACTTGGAATTTGTTTAGGTCATCAGTTGATATCAAAAGCCTACGGCGGAGAAGTTTCCAGAGCTGAATCAGAAGAATACGCAAATACAAAAATATATGTGAAGAAGGAAAACGACTTATTCAAAGGAGTGCCTGAAGAATTTACAGCATGGGCATCCCACAAAGACGAAGTTAAAAAAGTTCCAGAATGCTTTGAAATCCTTGCATACTCAGATATATGTGAAATTGAAGCAATAAAACATAAGGAAAAACCAGTTTATGGCGTACAGTTCCACCCAGAAGTTTCCCATACTGAGTACGGTTCAGAAATTTTAAAGAATTTCTGTAAAGTATGTGGATTGATTAACGAATAATATGAATTTTAAAATTATTTAATATTTAAATATATTTTTAAAATAAAATAATAAAAATAATAAATTAAAAAATAAAAATATTCTTCTTTATCAAATTACTTCGTATTTTACTCAATTTTCTTCCACTTTTTTAACTGCATCCTTATCGATAATAAGTACATTTCCTTTTAATTTTTCAACTTCCTCATCTGTTAATAATTCTTCTTTTACCCCATCCCCTATAATTGCACTGTGTCCAAGCGGATCTTCAATTATCAATGTTACAGATTCTTTTCCTTCCTTTACCTTTTCAATTCTTTCAAATAATTCTTCAGCTTTGCTTTTTTCGTTTTCATCCTCTAACCAAGAGATTAAGGTTTCTAATGCACTTTCTAAACGGTTTAAGACCCCCTCCACATTTGAAACATAGCCTTCTGAAACAGGTCCTGGAGAAACTTCAAATCCAAGTTCAGGTATTGTTACATATCCTGTAGCAGCTCTTATAACTCTCTTATTTAAATCATCTTCACTCTGAATTTTTAGAATATATCTCTTAGGTTCCTTAACTTCTGTAGGAAATATGTCGCTTTTTTTGTACTTGCAACTATCACAAATCATTGTAGTTTCAACAACATTTCCGAAATAAGGGATCTCGAGCTCATTGGTGATTATCCTCATAGAATTTTTAGATCCGCAGATCGGACAGTCCAGTACACCAGTCATTTTTTGCTCCATAGTCTCTCACCATTTACGTTTTATACATATGTTGTTATCGTACGCCATTTTTTGAAAGCATAAATAACCCGATCTAAACAACTATTTTTCCATATATTATATTATAACCATCCATTTTAAATTGATTATCTATTGAGAATGGAAAAATTAAGAATTTTTTATTGATATATATACTTTATGATCGTTAAGTATAGAAAAATTATATATACAACATCCTATATGAATAATATTATTCTCATGAAATAATTAATTATTGAATATGATAAATCACGGAAATACACTTCCGATGTGGTGTTATGTACGAAAAATTGGAAACCATAGAACGGGCCATTTTATTAAATCCAAAGTATATACAAGTATTTCGTGAAAAACTAAAAATAACGCAGTCTAAACTTGCAGAAGAAAGTGGAGTCAGTCAATCACATCTCAGTATGCTTGAAAAAGGAAAAAGGGCAGCTACAGAGGCTCATGCAGCTGCAATAACATTAGGTTTGTTAAAATGTAGTGATATATGGGATAAAGATGACCCTATCTTATACCTTCTAGATGTTTTATCACTAACCAAACTTGAAACCTCAATAGTTGAGTTCATTACAGAATTAACTTCAAAAGAAAATATCTTTTGTAAGAGATATATTGAAGGTTTTCCGGTTTTTATTGTGGACAAAAAATACTTTACTGAAGAGATTAGAAATAGGGTCAATGTAATTAATATTAAGCATATCGATTTCTTTAGAGGAAGGATGAATATTAGAGGGATGTATTCAGATAACAAAGAGATCGATGTTCATTTGGATTGTTCCGACATTAGGAGATTGGAAGAAAAGGTTTCCAAAGCCCTTGATAAAAAAACAATAATTCAGATATTCCCAAAAGAAGAAATACCTCCAATTTATTCAATTAAAAAAGATTGTATGATAATACATTGCTGGTGACGGTGATTGGATATGGATACAATTATATATTATAGTATTTCAGTGGTTTCGTCACTTATTTTCGCATTATTATTTAGAATGCCATTACTTCCAAACATGGACTCATTTGAGACGTATGTTTTATTCCCAACTCCCTTTGTAGCATTGGGATTAACCGGGATTTTAAAACTTTTATTTGGCTTAGATGTAGTCATTTGTGTGGTAGTAGGTATTGTTTCAGCTCTTTTCTCAAAATATGCGAATAGAATATTCCCGGGTGTTAGTTATGGTGCTGACTGAATTTGTTAAGATAATAGCTGCATTTATAATTTGCTGGATAAACTTCGTTGTTGTAGATACATACTTTGGATTACCAAAGAAACCAGGAGTTTTAGGTGCTGGGGTAATTGGGGAAAAAATAAAAGAAATTGGAGGAAATATCAACGGAGGATACTTCATGGGAAACATTGTATGTTCCCCAGACGCCTCTGCAGGTACTTTGATGGCCTCAATATTTTACTACCTACTTGGTTTTGAGGGAGGGCTTATTGCAGCATTCTTGATTTACATTGGAAATAGGTTATGTAACGATCCAGGATACGCTGGAACCATTGGAACAATAACTGCCACGATATTGATATATTTATTCAGTGGATTCATAAGTCCAGAATACTTCATTGCAGGTATGGTATTGGCCATATTCTCAATTCAAGGGTTTAATCACATAACAGCATCAAAAATTCTTGGTGAAATATATCGAAAACTATAGATCTACATATAATGAGGATGATATAATGGAACTATCCATCGTAACAATAACAATCGGGATCGTTGGACTTATCTCAAGCTTAAGGGTTTTTTTAACTAAAAGTAGGGCTTTAAAATTACCATTGCTTTGCTGTCTAAATTTTTGTATTGCAGCACTTATAGCCCTCTATGTAAAAAGTCCAATGGGTGCTATTGCTGCCATAATTTATCTTGTATCTTCCACAGTATCAAGTAATGCAATAGCCCATACACTTGGAGAAATTAGTAAATTGGAGAAGTAAATAATAACCAATTTCTGAGCTCAAGATAAGGTGATTAAGGTGATTGAATGGAAATTTTGCCAATATTATCCATAATTTGCTGTGTTCTTGGAGGCATGGGTGTTATACTCCACACAAACTACATAAATAAGATAATAATGTTTGCATTCTTGGAAAGTGGACTGATAGGGTTAATAGTTTCATTCTATTATTTGGATGTTGCAATGGTTTCGTCCATATTGGAGCCCATTGGTACCATAATACTTCTATTGGGGACTTTAAAATATGAATATATTAGAAGAAATAAGAAAAAATACAGTACAGAAGTCCCAGTACTTACAAAATAAGGGAGTTACTCCCCCAATCTCATATAATCTTGCTCATTTGTTTATGATACCAATACCAAATGGAGGAACATCAGTGGAGGAATAACATGGATTTAATCGGTCTAACAACCTACGGGGGTTATTTCCTATTGATAATAGGAACGTTAGGGGCAATATTTGGTCCTATGACGGACGATCCCCTTAGGAGATTTTTAAATATTGAAGTTCCATCAATGGGAGTTTTACTCATATTCCTGGCTTACAACGAAACTTTGGCACTTATGACATACCTTGGTGTGAATACCATACTCATGTTGGTGCTTGTTAGGGCTATTCTAAAAAACGAGGAGTTGGAGGAATAAAATGAAAAAGCTTAGCAGGGCTTGGAACTATCTTTCAAGACCGCATGTGGTTTCCAGATTATTCGCTGGATTCTTGTGCTTAACTCTATTAGTGGGAATTCTAATGCCTGCTTCTTTCACTGAAAACCAGCTTTATCCAAAGGATGTCCCTCAAGGACAGGTTTTAAAAACACCTTTGGCGCCTTACGACAGAGGAGGAGTTCCACTTAAAGAGGCTGCAGATATTAAAACCCAATATCCTGAATTAGAGCCTATTAGAGGACAAATAACTGCATATTTAACACCAGTTGCAATTTGGATAAGTGAAAAAACTCCGTACTTTGGGACAACAATTGTTTCAACACCCGGCGGTATTCTGGACGAAATACTCTACTATACAAGAGGTTCCGACACGGTGCTTGAATCTTTGACTTTATTGCTTTCATTTATAATATTCAGTTGGATTTTCCTGGACAGAAATGATCAGGTGGAATAATGGATATAATAAGCTTATTATTTAACAAAACAGTTATGGTAGGGCTTGTGATGGGAATCCTTTCACTATATGCAATATCACGTGAAAAATCGGACCTACACGTTCTTTTATTTAGTGATATTGTAGAGTATGCCATGCTCGTTATAATTGCCGCAGTTGGAACAGATCTTGCTGAAGCTCTGATACTCCCAGGTTTAGTCGTAGGAATGGCTGAACTTTTAGCAGTTTCTGAAATATTAACGGCAAGAAATGAACTAAGGAAAAATGAATCTAACCTAAAGAAAAGGTCAAAACTTTTCGAAGAATTCACAATTAAAGAAAGTCCAAAGATAGATATACAGTTTAATAAAATGGAGGTCCTTTCAGCAGCCCCAAAATTCCTGTCATTTATTTTAATTATTTATGGGGCAATACTGACCGGATTTACTGGTGGAGCAATAATGGCAAGTGGACTGTTGTTCTACATATTCTCACAGAGAGCTCTTGATAACAAAATACTACCTAAAGATTTAAAAATATATTGGGAAGGAATTTCAGGATTCTCAGGGATTACCTGGGTTCTCTGGATTTTTGGCTTTATGGGATTCTTTATATTCCCTGAAAAATGGATTTATTTCACATTATTGGCAGGGTTTGCCCTTACTTTAAAGGTAGGTTCAAAATTAGGATTGATTGGGGAGATATTCGAATGAAATTCAAAGAATTTTATCATATTGCCTAATTTCTTATTTCCTACTTTACGTTATAAAACACAGTGTGATTAAAATTCTCCAATCGTAGATTAGACTGAACTAAAATCTTCGGGGTTATTAAGCGTCCGAAACTCCACTATTAGGTGATGTTATGTTTGTAAGTAATATTGTAGGGAATTTCTACGGGTACATTCCCCTTGGAGATATTGTGTTCTACATGACGGACTTCTCACTTATTGGCTTTATTGTTGCACTATTATTTACTGTCATAGTACTTATTACCAAGCCTGAAAAACAATTAGAAGCCCAGTTGCATGACTTTGGGGATAAATTTAACACAGTAACCTTAAAAGAACTAAAAGTTAGGAGATTGATGGCCGTTATCTGTGGAATAACTACTGCATTTAGTATGCTAACTGGAGATTTGTTTAATTTTGCCTTATTCTTGGCAGTAATTGGAATTTCAAATATAGGTATCGTCTCTGCAGTAAAAAAAGAATGGGTATTGAATGCAGCATACAATTATGGAATTATAGCTATAATATCATCACTTCCATTGTTTGGAGCTGCAGGACTAATATTGGCAAAAACTGGGACTTTATCCATATTTGAGCTATCAAAGACTAGTCATGATATATTATATGAAAAAATGATTTATGCCGTGGGGATGATTGGTGAAACTGGTGTTGCTCCATTCTATGCTGCAAAAGCTGAAATGTTTAGAGCTCCGGGGGCACCATATATTTTAATGATACATCTTTCATCACTACTTGTAATTGTTAGAACCGTGGAGATTTTACTAAACATACGTTAACAAAAAAGAAGTTTCCAATATAAGGTGAAAAAATGACCCCTGAAGAAAAAAGCGGGTTTATCTCATTATTGATAGGAATTTTAGGATTTATACTTGTTATTACATTGAATCCGGAAAATGTAATGCTGATTTATATGGCTACTGCACTTCTAACTCCATTTCTAATTTATGGTGTTGGAATATCTCTAAATCCAAAAACCAGAAGAAAGAAAATCGGAAGGATACCTTTCAGAGGGTGGTAGATATGAATACATTAACCTCATTAATACATGCACTCTCATATGGACTTTATGCATTTCTACTCGGTGGATTATTGTTGGGATTACACAGGAAAATAATGGCAAGAATACAGGGAAGACCTGGCCCACCTGTAATTCAATACATAATTCACACACTTAAATTCTACTTCAAGGAGATAACATTCCCAATTTCAGCAGGAAATCCCCTTTATGTATTCGTGGCTCTAATGGGTATTATGGTATGGATGGGAGCTCTGTTCCTTGGGCCCGTATTTGAATCCTCGTTATTGATACTCATAGGACTTTACACACTTCAAAAAATAGTTGAACACGGATGTGGTCTAAGTAGTGGTTCACCTTATGGAAAAATAGGCGGTGTTAGAAGTGTGTTCTCAGCTGCTGCCGAGGTACCACTATTTGCAGCTGCAGGAATAATCTATGTTGCAACTAACTCACTGATTATAGGTGATATTTTAAACTATCAATCGGTACACGGACCATTATTGTTCCAACTTCCACTGGGAGCTCTTGCATTTTTCATACTCGTAGTTTCAAAGGCACCGTTTAGTCCGTTTTCAATGGTAAAAGGGAAGGATATTGTAAGTGGGTACTTAACTGAACACTACGGACTGCTTGAGTCCATAATAATGATAGGAGATGCAATAGCTTGGTTTGTGTTACTCTGGCTATTTATGGCGTTATTCATAGGCCCAATCATAATTTCAAATCCAATTCTAACACTTGGTGGGATGATAATACTTACAGTCATAATTTCATTCATATGTGCTTTGACACCGTTACTGGCCCCAAACCATTCAGTTATGCTGCAGATAACAATAGCTTCACTTACACTAATTGACCTGGCATATAGGATTATCCATTAAATACTGAGCTCATGCTTACTTCGAGCTTAATAACCTATTTATTAGGTTATAAGACGGTTCGGAAAAAGGTGGTATTATGAAAAATTACATCAATCTACTGACAATCGCCTGCCTAACAATTATAGGGCTTCTAATCCTTGTAAATATGTTTCAATACAGTATAACTGCCCTACTTATGATATTCGCAGTAATTCTGATTGGAATACTGTCTCTATATCTGAAAAGTGAGAAGGTATCCCATTTGATGGAAAATTTAGAACATTTATTTATGATCCTACTATTCATCGGTATTCTTTATTTGGGGTACACCATGTACTTTAAGGGGTGGTTTTATGGGTGAAGTACCTTATATGTTACTTTACAGCCTTATAACACTTGTTATAGGAGGTTTTTTAGGACTTTCATATAGTTATAAAAAATATACAAAACCGTATGTGGAAAAAAAGTTGGACCCGGTTGCATTAGCTTGTTCTATAATTGGGGGGTTAATCTTCCCGATAAACCTTCCGTTATCTCTCCTATTTCTAGGCTTTCCATTTGGAATGAGACCTGGTTACGGACAGGCCGAACTAAGCTTAGGCATAATTTTAGCATTTATAAGCTACATATTGATAGCCTTTCAAAACTAAAAAGATAGATTTAATTTATTTTCCACTAAAAAAAAATATGAAGGTGGATTTATGTTAGAAGAAATTGACAAAAATTATCATAAAGGAAGTTTGGATCAAAAATACAACATAATAAAAAACAATAGGTTCATTATGGAGGAAGCCATTATCCCAATATCAAAGGCATTAAAACTCCCAATTGATGATGTCATAGAAATATTTGTAGAAAAATATGATGGAGCTTCATTGTATGAAACTCATGCTTATGTTGAACAGGCGAAAATGGGATGTTTAGGAAGAAAAGTCGATATAGATTTGGGATTATGTTGGATTTCAGACTTTTTTGGATTAATATCAAAAAAAGAAGCGGACTTAATAAGAAAAAAAGTTGTTGAAGATACAGTACTTAACAACAAGCCTTACGAAGAAGCCT
Organism: Methanothermococcus thermolithotrophicus DSM 2095; assembly: GCF_946463545.1. Taxonomy (NCBI): domain Archaea; kingdom Methanobacteriati; phylum Methanobacteriota; class Methanococci; order Methanococcales; family Methanococcaceae; genus Methanothermococcus; species Methanothermococcus thermolithotrophicus. Next base: position 363,783 of record NZ_OX296583.1, read on the forward strand.
TGAAGAAAGGTAGAGAACTGGTTGTGAAACTCCTAAAAGGCGAGTATTAACTATTGGAGGAGATTGTAGTGATAAAAGAATTCCTAAGAAAAAGATCCATTCATGTCTGTGTAGTAAATACTGGAGGATGTAATGGATGTGATATTGAAATAGTCTCAACTCTCGCTCCAAGATATGATATTGAACAGTATGGAATTTATGTGCATAACAATCCAAGGGAAGCTGATGTTTTAGTTATAACTGGCCCGGTAACACTCCCTTGGGAAAAAAGATTAGTTGAAATTTATGAAAAAACACCAGAACCAAAAATAGTTATTGCAGTTGGTGCCTGTGCCCTTAGCTGCGGTATATTCAAAGAAGGGCACGTTTGTGGTCCAGTAGATAAAATAATCCCGGTGGATGCAAAACTTCCAGGATGTCCACCAAGACCTTCCGAGATAATTGAGGCTATTCTAAAAGTTGCCCCAGATGCATTAGCTGCAAAAGAAAAACTATTGAAAGAAAAAACAAAATCATTGTCAGTTGAAGAAGAAGCTTAATTTTGAGTGATATTATGAATGTAGTACCAATAGGTCCTATTCACCCAGTACTAAAAGAACCACTAAGAATAAAACTTTTAGTTGAAGGAGAGAATGTTGTAGGGGCAGAACTAGATATGGGATACGTGCATAGGGGGATAGAAAAGATAATGGAAGGAAAACACTACCTAAAATGTATTCACCTTGCTGAAAGAGTCTGTGGTATCTGTTCCTATATACATACTCAGACATTTGCGGAATGTATAGAAAATATATCCAAAATAGAAGTCCCCGACAAAGCAAGATATTTAAGAGTTATAACCTGCGAGTTAGAAAGGATCCACAGTCATTTAATAGCCGCAGCAGTATATGACCTCGCAATTGAACATGAAACACTTGCAATGTGGATTTTAAATGCAAGGGAGCATATAATGGATATCTTAGAGTCGATAACAGGTAACAGAGTAAATATGGGATTTAACGTAGTTGGTGGAGTTAGGACAGACCTTAATAAAGAACTCTTGGATAATATTTACAAAAAACTCGATGAATTCAAAGAAGATATTAAGAATATAATTGAAGCATTTGAGACCGGTCCAATGATAGCCCTAAGAGGTAAAGGTATAGGAGTACTAGGTTATAAGGAAATAATGAAAACTAGAGCGGTAGGGCCTATAGCAAGGGCTTCCGGACTTCCTGAAAGTGATTGGAGATTAAGGCATCCAATTTACAAAGAATTAGGCTTTAAACCTGTTTGGAGAAATGAAGGGGACAACTTTGCAAGAATGATGGTAAGGCATGAGGAGATTATAACAAGTTTAGACTTGATAATGAAAGCCCTTGAACTCTATGAAGAATGTACTGGTCCTGTTAGAAACAAAGCCGATATCAAAGGAGGAGAAGGAGGGTGGAAGAATGAAGCCCATAGAGGTGAAGTATTATACAAAATAGCAATTACGGATGGGGGACTAATAAAAAGAATACTAATTAGAACTCCAACAGTCATGAACCTTGAAGCCTACAAGTACATGTTAAAAACCTGTCCCACTATCTCGGATGCAGTTGCCACATATACCTCAATTGATCCATGTGTATCATGTACGGAAAGAACAATAGTTATTAAGGATAAAAAAACTGGAAAAGAACGTGGATACAAATTCTAAGCTTTAAAATTATAATTTATTGGGTGATTTTTATGTCCTCATCCATTTGGTACCTTTATGAATTCATGAGGAAAAAATGGCTTAAAAAATTTGCCGATGCAAAAACGTGTGAAGAAAGCGCCATTGCACCTAAACGATACAGGAAAATCCCGGTTGTAGTTGAATTTCCTGAAAAATGTATAAGTTGTGGTGCATGTAGGGATTCGTGTCCCCCAGATGCCATAGTTTTACAATACGACACCGAATATAAAAAGGAACTTCCAATAATTGATGATGGTGCTTGTATATCCTGTGGAAACTGTGTGGAATCCTGCCCAACAGGGGTTTTGGATATAGGCAGCATAAGAGAAGATACTGACGGACTCCCATGGAACGTTCCAAAAGTTGTAAACTTAATCATAGACGAAGAGCTCTGTGTAAAATGTGGCTCCTGTGAAATTGCATGTCCCGTAAATGTCATACACTATGAGCATGGACTATATTCTATAGATGAAAACGGATGTATCGGATGCAAGAAATGTATTGAAGCCTGCCCGGTAGTGGATGCCATAAGAACCTATGATGAAGATACATTGGCGGAGAAAATCGATAGAGCTCAGAGAATAAAATTTGATAGGGCAGTAAGGGAAGGTGAACTGGAAGAGGAAAAGGATAAAATTGCAGAAGTCCCTAGAATAGTTAAAAGTCTCTGCATAAGATGTGGAAACTGTGTAGATGTCTGCCCAGGATCAATCGACTTAGAGAATTTTGAAGTTGTTGAATGCATAAAATCAGGCCATTGTTTAGAAGTATGCCCAACAACGGCAATAAGGATTGGAGAACCTCAAAAAATAAAGAAAATAAAAGAACAATGCTACACTATTGATGAAGACAGATGTATTGGCTGTAGGATATGTTATAGAATCTGTAACGTAGATAATGCAATTTCGATATCTCAGGAAACCAAACTACCATTCATAAACCCAGAACTCTGTGTGCGATGTGGATTGTGTTATAGAGAGTGTCCTGTTAATGCAATAGACTATACAGATACAGAAAAGGCAGATGAAAAGTACGTATTACGTAAAGTAAGGGATGAATTCCAAGATATGATTATGAAAGATTTAGAAGAATTCTCCAAAGGTTATGTTCTTGCAAAAGGGGACATAAGAGAACTTGGCGAAAATATGGCCATTCAACAATTAAATGACGATACTCGATAAAATTGAAGAGCTCTAAAGAATAGAAAACAAAAAGATGATTAATATGGTGGCAGAAATACTAAAGAAATATTTTAAAGACTTGGATGTTGAGTTGAATCTCGATAAGGAGCATACTCGCAAAAAAATCGAGATAAACGATGAAGAATGTGTTTCATGTAACAGGTGTGTTGAAGTCTGCCCTGTTGATGCCATAAGCCCAAATCAACCATTTGCCCCAAATATAAGTGAAAAATGCGTTTACTGTGGAGCCTGTGTAGAAATCTGCCCTGTTGATGCAATAAAGATAACTAAAGCAAAGATCAAGGTATCGGGGGGCGAACTAAAGGTAGAGAAAAATCATGAAAAAAACAAAAAATTAATCTACACCAGAAATAAGTGTGTTTTATGTTTAGTCTGCTTAAAAAACTGTCCATTTGATGCGATATTTGAATCAAACAAAGGATTAGAATTTGATCCTAAAAAATGTGTTCTTTGCGGCCATTGTGGTGATGTATGTCCAGCAGATGCAATAGAATTTGAATAGCCCCAATTGTTAAGTAGGTGGTTTTTGATGACTTTTGAACAAAGTGAGGATAATCACAAAAACGAAAGTTTTTGTTCAACCGGAGTGAGCGAAGAGTCACAAACACGAAGTGCTTGCTCAATAAAAATAAAAAAACCTCTTAAAAAAGTGATATCAGATATTTCAAATAATTTGAATATCGAAGAAGAAAAAATCAGATCGTTACTAAAAGACACGGGTATTTTAAATGAAAAAAACCTGTATATCGATCCTAAAAGATGTGTTAGATGCAGTTTGTGTTATGAAGAATGTCCGGTTGATGCAATTTCAAAACCAAGTGTTAAGAATCCTGCAGAAATAATCCCTGAAAAATGTGTAAAATGTGAAATATGTGCTAAAACCTGTCCAGTCGGGGCTATTGATGTTTTAGAAGGAGAAGCACATTTAGAAGGAGACGATATAGTTTACATACTTAAAGAGATTCAGGTCCCCCATAGAAAGGTAAGATTAAAGAAATATGAATTAGACAAAGAAAAATGTATAAAATGTGGTATATGTGAAAGGTTCTGCCCTACAAAAGCTATAAATGTTGAAAAGAGGAAAAATATCGAGGTAAACCTAAATCTATGTATGGGATGTACTGCATGTGAAAAAGTCTGTCCAAAAGATGCCATTAAAGTATATAACGAACTAGGGGACATAGTATTTAATAAAGATATTACTCTGGATAACACTACCTGTGTAACTTGCTTGGCATGTGTTGACCAGTGTCCTGTTGGTGCAATATCTGAAACTGAAGAGGGGGTTAAGATCAACAAAAACGAATGTATATTCTGCGGTAGATGTGAAAAAATATGTCCAGTTAGTGCTATAGAAATTAAACCGAAGTATGAATAGAATTAATCTAACAAGAGTGGGTGGTATCTATGAAAGTAAAGGAACTCATGGACAATAAATTTTTAAAAATTTATCCTGATTATACTATTGAAAAAACTGCACAGTTAATGTACAAAAAGAAAAGGTACAGCTCACCTGTTGTAGATGATCAAGATAATTTAATAGGGTGGGTAAATTCCATAGATTTAATAGTGGTTAAAAATCGAGATGATAAAATAGAAAGCGTTATGCACCCGGTTGATAAAATTATCATTTTAAATGAGAACGATCCAGCAAAAGATGCCGTTACAAAAATAGTAAAATACAAAGTCGTAAGTATTCCTGTTGTAAACAATGAAGGTAAAATAGTGGGGATTGTAAGGAACTGCGATATAACAAAAACCCTTGCAAAATTGTATGATATTCCAGTTTATAGATTGTTTAAAACATTACAAGAACAGTTGAGAGGAATATCCTGGGAGGAACTTATGGAAGCCTCTGCAATTGTAACCAAACAAACTACTGGAGAAGAAATAACCGGAGAAGAATATGAAAAAAGAATAAAAAACTCAACATTTGGTCAGGCCATTTGGGCATGCGGCGGTTTAGAAAAATTCTTTGCAGGATTAATTAGAATCGGAGAAGTTGCAATTGCAAGAAAAGTGGCAACAAAGGCAGGGAAAAAAACAAAATAACATTATATGTGCATATTCTCCACAATATCTAATACCTTATTATTCTATCTGGAACTAGGGTCATGCATTTCATCTTAATATAGGTGCATATAATGATCGAAAGACTAAAATCACTAGAACACAATAGAAACTTTGAATTTTGGACTTTCTTGGAAAAAGCCTATGAAAAAAACCTAAAACTTGATTTAGGACATTTCAAATTATTAAGTGTTTTATTAAATGTCAGTGAAATTTACAAGGAGCTCAGTGATGAACTAGGAAAAAAAGATGCTAGAAAGATGCTAGAAAAAGAAGGAATGTTTACCAAAAACTCTGAATATGTTTCAGGAGAATATCTAAAGAAGTACATTGAAAGAGATAGTAGGGTGGCAGTGCATAATAGGATAAATGACCTTAGAAAGTTAGATTTTATTATTGAAACCAAACCAGGACCATTAGGTGGTTATAAACTACTCAAAACTCCAGAATGGTTTGAAAACTTAGAAGCGTCGATGTGAAATTGAAAATATGTTATTGACCCTTTTCCAAAGCCATTACTTAAAAATCTTCTTTATATATGGCTCAAAAGGAACTATTTCATCCCTTTTTCTTGGACTTATTGTAGCTACTTTGAGAATTCCTTTTTCAGGGATTAAATCAATAGTCAAGGTTCCAGGAGTTAAGGTAATACTACAAGCTAGCAAGACCTGCCCTACAAGGTTTTCTATGTTTGTTTCTATCTCAACAATTTTTGGATCTATTTCTCCAGTTATACTCCTTTTTACAACGTCAAGCCAAGCTTCTCCCAAGGCCTTTAATAATACAAAAATATAACCAACAACTCCAAATAGACTCATACTCTCTACCTATTATACATAATTTTTAATTATTAATAATGATAAATAAATATATATAACTATCGTAAGTATATCATTATAGATCAAATAAACATGTTGATGGTGAAACAATGAATAAAGAGGAAATTCAGAAGGAGTTAATGACATTGGAAATGTACGGCGAACAGATTAAAAAACTTCAGGAAGAAATGGGAAAGATTGAAGTAATGAAGCTGGAACTATTAAAATCCATAGAATCAATGGAGGGATTAAAAACTTCAAAAGAACTTTTAATCCCATTGGGTGCTGGAGCATTTTTAAAGGCTGAAGCACCAGATAATGGAAAAGTTATTGTTGGTATTGGGGCAGATAATTTTATTGAAAAGAATGTTGACGAAGTTATTGAAGAATTTAGAAAGAGCGTTGAAGATTTAGAAAATGCTGAAAACATGATCAAACAGCAGGTAGCAAAAACGTCAGCTGAAATGAATAGAATGCAGAAAGAATTGGAAAAAAAACTAAAAGCTATTGAAAAACAGGAACAAATGCAACAAATACCTACTGCACAATAAAAATATTTTAAATTTTATTATAATTTTTATTATCTTATTTTGTTAAAATTATTTCTTCAAAAATTTCATCATTGCCGAGCTGAGCATGATGCCAAAGTAGTACAAAAGTCAAAAATTCGCAAATTAATAATACTTAAAATAATAAAAATTTAATCACATATTTAAATTTATAAATATTACTGTCTAAAATAAAAATGGTGGGCCCAGCCGGATTCGAACCGGCGACCCTCGCCTTGTAAGGGCGATGTCATAGCCAACTAGACCATGGGCCCATTTAACTCGCGTCTTCCTTCTAATTCGTCCTGTTTCTTGGGGACAACATAACAAATGCATTTATAGTATATAAACTTAACTGATTAGTGTATAAAAAATACACAATCATATTTTAATCAAGGCATATGTCATATAATCCAATAAAACGAATAGTTACATATGGGGAAAAATATCCATAGTGATACTCATGAACGAGAAAAAGATGTTAAAAAACTTCTTAAAAGACAGGGACGAGGTATTAAGGAACTCAAAAAGCGGGAATAAAAACAAAAACAGTTTTAAAGAATTTCAGAAAATAGTTGAAAAACTCAAGGAACAGAAGGAATCAGATAATGTAGTTGTAGATTTCACAGAATACAACCCACTTCATAAGGGCCATAAATATTGTTTAGACATAGGTAAAAAACATGGAGGGGTTTTCATCAGTGTAATTCCGGGACCACTTGAAAGAAGTGGAAGAGGAATCCCATACCTCATTAACAGACACATAAGGGCAGAGATGGCCATAAAAGCGGGAGCTGATATCGTAGTGGAAGGTCCCCCCATGGGAATAATGGGTTCAGGTCAGTATATGCAGTGTCTGATAAAAATGTTCTACAGTGTAGGTGGCGACATAATACCAAGGGGATATATTGAAGAAGAAACTATGAAAAAAGTTATAGATTGCATAAACAAAGGTTACCACATAAAGGTAAAACCGTATAGGATTTCTTGCATTGAAACTCAAGAAGTTCTTGGAGAAAAGTTAGAAATAGACAACTACGTCATTGCTTCAATGTCATATACAATCCACAAATTAAGGGAACAGTTGAAAAACTGGAATCCAAAGTTTATTTTTATTAAAAGGATTGAAGGAATTAGTGGGACTAAAATCAGGGAAAGTATCTTAAATGGAGATTTTGATAGTATAAAACATATGCTTCCAGAATCTACCTTAAAAATTCTTAAAAAATATTATGAAGAAGGAATATCCAACATTATACTGAATAGGTTTGAAGACCGAATAATAGAAACCGCTAATGAATTTGAGCTGAAAGAATATTTACCCGAAAATTTAGCTGAAAAAATAGAAAAAAACCGACCATATAATAGTTTAGAAGAACTTAAAGATTCAATACCTTATGGATTCTCGAAAAATTACAAGGAGAGAATCATATCAAAACTGGAAGCTCGGATAGAGAAAGAAGTTATATCCGAATACATTAAAAACTATCCATCAGAAATAAAGGTTTTAATGAAAAAAGATGATTAAATGCTTGTTTAAGAGTTAAAAAATAACAAAAGGCGATATTTTGCAGAAGCAAAGATTCTGTCTAGATACAACTGCAATTACAGATAGTGAAGTTAGAAAATCCCTTGGAGCAAAAACCATATCTGAATCAGCGGAGATTATCCTTGATCTAATAGCAAAAGCAAGGGTTCATCTGGATATCTCCTGCCATATCCCATACAAATCAGTATATAATGAATTGGTGGGATTCTTACAGAGAGAAGAATGTCCACGTGAAATATTGATAAAGGTGGATACCTGGCTTGTGAAAAAAACCCCAAATAGGTATGAAATAAAAATCCCAGCTGAAATATTTTATGAATACATTAGTGACTTAAGGGAAAGAATAAATAAAGGTATGAGAATAAGTGAAAGTGCAATGTATGAAACTGCATCAGAGGCCTACATATATTCACAGGCAAATGAGAAAAACAGGCAGGATGTAATTAATGAGGTACTGTCAAAATCAGTAAATAGTTTTAGAAATAAATATAGAGGTGCCTTAAGGACAGGCACTTTAGACAGTGCCCCCGATTTAGACGTTCTTCTGCTTGCAAAGGAATTAGATGCAGCAGTAGTTGCAAGTGACGAAGGAATTGAAAAATGGGCTCAAAGGTTAGGGTTGAGATTTGTTAATGCAAAGGATTTCCCATTCATACTTAAAGAATATCTTAACATGTGGGAAGTAAAAAATAAATAGATTAAAACATTTTAATTACAGTAAAATTAAACACGGTGAAAGAAGGATGGTATTGCTAATGATAAGGGGAGACAGCTATGAAAAAATTAAAAATGCTCTAGCTGATGTCCACAGGCATGCAAAATTAACAATATCTGGAAAGCCAAGAATAATGGTTCCAGAAGCTGCTGACGAAATTTTAAGGCATATTGTAGGAGAAATCAAAAAACCTTGTAAAAAAGCCTGTATTGTAAAGGTAGAAGAAAATGCACCACAGGCAATAGATAGAATAAGAAAAATACACCCTCCGGCACATATCGTAATAATAAGCGAAAGGCACGAACCTTATTTCTATTTACTGGATGACTTTCCAAAGATGCCAACATTAAAAGGTTACTACAAGAGTAAAAATGAAGTTGCTGAAGAAAATGAAAAACAGGAAAAGCTAAAAAAAAGAAAAATAGCAAATAAAACCAAATAGAATTCCTCCGAATGTTATATTTTATTTTCATAATATTTTGGTTTAGGATATATTATTATTTACACGGGGTGACGTAATGAAACATGTTGATACTGTAAATTTCAGAGAGTTGGATAGAAAGATAAAAGAGTTCTGGAACGAAAATAAGGTTTATCAAAATGTAAAAAGCTTAAACGAGCAGGGGCCAGATTATTATTTTGTTGATGGACCACCTTACTGTTCTGGTGCGATACACCTTGGAACCGCATGGAACAAAATAATAAAAGATACTGTTTTAAGATTTAAAAGAATGCAAGGCTACAATGTTTTAGATAAAGCTGGATGGGACATGCATGGATTACCTATCGAGGTAAAGGTTGAAAATGAATTTAAAATAAAATCAAAAAAAGATATTGAGTCAAAAATCGGTACAATGGAGTTTATCGAAAAATGTAAAGAATTTGCACTTAAAAACAAGGAAGTCATGGAAAAACAGTTTAAAAATCTCGGTGTTTGGCTAGACTGGGAAAACGCATATATGCCAATTACAAAAGAGTACATGGAAATAGGTTGGTGGACACTTAAAAAAGCCCATGAAAAAGAGCTCCTTACAAAAGATTTAAGGGTTGGATACTGGTGTCCTAGATGTGAAACTGCATTAGCTGAACACGAAGTCAGGGGAGAATATAAAGAGGTATTGGACCCGTCTGTATATGTAAAATTCAAAGTTAAAGATAGTAATAGCGATGATAACGAAAACGGCAACGAATACTTGATAATTTGGACAACAACACCTTGGACACTGCCATCAAACCTCTTAGTTGCAGTTCATCCAGAGTACGACTATGCATATGTTGAAGTTGAATTTGAAGATAAAAAAGAAACATGGATTATTGCTGAAAAATTAGTAGAAAGTGTGATGCACCAGGCACAAAAGCAGAATGCTATAAAATCCTACAAAGTCACAAAATTAGTTAAAGGAACAGAATTAGAAGGAATAAAGTACGTCCACCCATTGCTGGAAGAAAATGAAACACAGCAAGAATTTGAAAAATTAGAAAATGTTCATAAGGTAGTACTTGGAGAACACGTAACATTGGAAGGAGGTACTGGTTTAGTCCATACTGCTCCAGGATTTGGTGAAGAAGACTTTGAAATTGGTAAAGAACACGGTGCACCAATATACTCTCCAATAGATGACGAAGGAAAGTACACCGAAACTATCTGGAAGGGCATGTTTGTAAAGGACATGGACAGCCAGGTTATAGAAACTCTAAAAAATAAAAACCTCCTTGTAAATGCTGGAAAAATAAAACACACATACCCTCACTGCTGGAGATGTAAAACTCCTTTACTGTTTAGAGCTACAGAACAGTGGTTCCTATCAATCTCAAAAATAAAAGAAGATATCATGGAACACGGTAAAACTGTAGATTGGGTGCCAAAGTGGGTTGAAACAAGGTACTTAAATGGTGTCAAATTTGTTGGAGATTGGAATATTTCAAGACAGAGGTACTGGGGAATACCGCTTCCAATATGGGTATGTGAAGAATGTGGAAAGTATGAAGTTATAGGTAGCGTGGAAGAGTTAAAAGAAAAAATGAAAAACGATGACATCGATTTAAGCGATATTCACAAACCTACAGTGGACAAGGTAATTTTAAACTGTTCATGCGGAGGGGAAATGAAAAGAGTTCCAGACGTTCTTGACGTGTGGTACGACAGTGGTTTAGCTCCTTATGCTTCAATAAATGCAAAGGAACTTAAAAAAGCAGAATTCATTACAGAAGGACATGACCAAGTTACAAAATGGTTCTATTCACAACATGCTTTAAGTGAGCTCGTATTCAACGACATACCATACAAGAAGTGTTTGATGCATGGTTTCACCCTTGATGAAAATGGAAACAAGATGAGTAAGAGTTTAGGGAATATTGTAAACCCAGACGATGTGGTTAAAGAATACGGTGCAGACCCATTAAGATTCTATCTCTTAAGTGCAAACAAGGCTTGGGAAGACCTAAGATTCTCATACAAAGAGATGGATGAAGTTAGAAGCATGTTTAACACTCTCTGGAATTCCTATGCATTTGCAGTTAACTATATGGTTTTAGATGAGTTTGTTCCTAATGAAGAATACTTCAAATACCTAAGGGATGAAGATAAATGGATAATAAGTAAGGTAAATACCCTTGCAAAAGAAGCAATTGAAGCTTTAGAAGTTCCACATTTACACGACTACACATGGAAACTTAGGGATTTCATATTAAACGATTTAAGTAGATGGTACATTAAATTGATAAGGGATAGAACCTGGAAGGAAAGAAACGACACAGATAAACTTTCAGCATATCAAACCCTGTACTATGTATTGATGAAATTAATAACAATAATGGGACCAGTAGCTCCGCACATAAGCGAAGAGATATATCAGAACTTAAAAACCGAAGGAATGCCTGAAAGTCTCTTTATGAATAAAATAGAAGTAGATGAAGAGCTCATAAATAAAGAGTTAGAAGAAGACATAGGTATAATTAGGGAAATAGTAGATTCAATACTCCGTGGAAGGGATAAAGCCAAATACACACTTAGGTACCCAATAGCTAAAATAACACTACCTGAAAATATAAGGGAAACTGTTGAGAAATACGGTTATATCATAAAAGAACAAGGAAACGTAAAAGAAATTGAATTGAAAGAATTTGAAGGAAACGTAACCGTAAAACCAAACTACAAAGAACTTGGAAAGGTATTCAGAAGTGATGTTCCAAAAGTTGTAAAGGCAATAAACTCTGTTGATCCTAAAGAACTAAAAGAAAAACTAAAAGAAGGAGAGCTCGAGATAGATGGATTTACAATAAAACCAGAATATGTTGAATTCAGAATAGATATTCCTGAGAATATAGTAGGTGTCGAGTTCTCAAAAGGAAGTGTGTACATAGACATAGACATGAGCGATGAGTTAATAAAAGAAGGACTCATGAGAGAAGTAATAAGAAGAATACAGTCAATGAGAAAAGACATGGACCTTGACATCAACGAAAAGATAAAAATCAAACTAGAAGGAATAGAGTTCAGCGACGATATTTTAAAACATATAGGAAATGAAGTTAGGGGAACATTTGTTGATGAAGTAAAACCTGACTACGCACAAGCCTGGGAAATAAAAACACCAAACAAAGAAACTTACAACATAAACATTGAAATTGAAACCATGTCAAACAGTTAAGATAGTTCCCTGAGTTCTGGGGAAATTATACAACTATCATATTTTAAAACCTGAGCTCTGAATTAAAAAATAATTTTCTCTTTTTTTTATTTTTATTTAATTAGATTTATGTTGATTGATATGCAAAACTTTTATATTTTGAAATATTTAAATTATTAAAATGGTAGTTTAATGTTAATTAAGGATATATGCCAATTAGAGGGGGTTTTATGAAAATTAATTCAATTGAAGTTAAAAATTTATTTTCTTATGATGATAAGGATGGACTTAAGATTGAATTTAATAAGGGGAATACTGCAGTTATTGTCGGACCAAATAATGCAGGGAAAACGAATCTATTTAGAGTTTTTGAATTTTTGAAGGATGTGATAAATGGTAAAATAAACACAGGTAAAGAAATTAAAAATTATCTTTATAATGAAGAAAATAAATCAGCAAAAGTTACAATAGATATTAAATTTGATGAAAATGAAAAAAATCTACTGATGGAGTTTATTGAATGTTTTGCAATGCAGACTGATTATTTAAAAAATGCATATGAACGTGGACCTACAAACATAAATGAGATTGTTGATTTATTTTTAGAATGCCAAATTATTTGGAAGTATAATGGAGAATATGCCAAACCTCCACAACCATATTGTAAAATACCACTGGAAGGCAGAATAAAGCGATATGTTGAACCAATTAAGAAAGAATTTGAAAAATATGGGATGTCCATATTGGTCTTTGAAAGACTTGATGAAAATACTAAGTTATTAGATAATGATGGCGTGAATGTATTATTTGAAAAAGAAATTTTAGATAAACTAAAACAATACCTCATTAAATACCCAGTTAATATTCCCTATAACTATTCAAAGGACCTGAGTAATATCGTGAATAAGTTATTAGATATCAATAGCGATGTATTTTATATCATAAACGATAACCAAAGTCAGAGAGATATATTATTTAGTGATAACAACTTAATTATCAAAACAAATGATATTTTTCCAAATTTTGAAAACAATCCTAGGGGCCTATATAGTATTTGGTTGAATGAGTATCCAAGCAAATATCATAAATTAGTATTATTGTTACATTCACTCAAAGAATTATGCAACGCAAAAATAACTAAAAGTAATGATAAAAAAATAATGTATAAACTTGAATATCTTTGTAATTATATTAATCTCAACATTGATCACATTAGTACTGGTCCGAATCCTGGATTGTCATTACATAATTTTATACTAAAACTCTTTGATAAAGCAATTATAAAATTTGAAGAAGTTAGAGGTTATCCTGAAAATCAATCTTATCGACAGGATATGGTCTTAGAATATTTTGGAAATAGCAGGGAATTGGCTAATTATCTATATTACTTAAAAAATTATGATAATCCTGCGAACCATATGAAATATGACCATATAAAAGGAAAGTTTGAAGAAATATTTGAAAATGAAAAAATTACTTTCGATATTTTTCATGATAAGAACAATATTCCAAAAATTAAAATAATATTTAAAGATGGTGAACAATTATATATTGATAGAGTAGGCTCTGGAATTTTTGAAGTTTTAAACATCTTATCGGTTGTTATTGGTGCAGAAGGAAAAGTTATTCTATTGGATGAACCAGCACTTCATCTACATCCTATTTATCAGAAAAAATTATTAAAGGAGTTCAAAAAGTTAGAAAGGAATGGAAACAACCAAGTTATAATAATAACACACTCTCCTTATTTTGTAGATATCGAATTATTAAGTAATACATTTAGATTTTATAAAGAAAGTGGAACTACACAAGCAATAAATATTTATGATAAAATTTTTGAAAAAAAATTTAATAAAATATTTGAAAGTAATGAGCGGTTAATTCGAGCTCTTTTTGCAGATGGTGTTTTGTTGATGGAGGGACTATCTGAGCTCTTATCATTCCCGATACTTGCTAGAAAAATTGGTTATTCGTTGGAAGATAATAATATAGAAATTATTGACGTTAATGGGAAAAAAGGTTTTAACAATTATATGGAAATTATGAATTCACTAAAAATACCATTTGGAATAGTTTGTGATGGGGATACATACAATACATGTAATTTTAATGCCGGACTCCCAATTTATAAATGTGAAGAACATGATTGGACAGATTTTATGATAAATAAGTTTAGAGATTGTGAAATTGAAGGGAAAAAGATAATAGAATATTTAGAAGACGAGTATGAGATTACCATTACTGAGCAAAGTAAAAGCGGAAATAATGGGGCAAAATTAACATTAGGGGTAATGGAAAATCATACGATATACAGCTAAACGTAAATAGTACGCCAGATAGCTTAATAAATGAATTAAAGGAATATTTAAATAGTTCAGAAGGGAAATATGAAATTAAAGAGCTCGATAACAATAAAAACAATACAAATGGCGGTAAAAAATACACAATTAAAAATGCAGATAAAGCTGGATTAGCATATATTATAGCAAAAAATATTCAGGATGACATTGATGAGAAATTAAAAGACCTAAAAGAGTTTATTGAAAAATTTAACAATGAAAGTTAAGTTTTCTTAAAAACCTATTAAATAATTTTACCTAAAAAATGAGAAATTAAATTCCCATATGCCATAATTATTGTTTCTAATACAGGCATTCCATTATTTTTTGCATAGGTATAAATTGCCCAATCCAAAGGTTCTATGATTGCAGCTATGCTTATAAGTGCAAGAGCTCCGAAAACCTTAACCAAAAATTTAATACTATATGGAAATTGCGGAGCTCCATATTTTTTCGTTTCATCTAATGGCAAATTATAGATCGCATACTCCAAACCAAGAACTATTGAGAATGCAAGTCCTGCAAATTCAAAGATGCCATGGGGAATTAATACTCCCAAATCACTAAAATTTAAATCCACGCCTAAAATACCAGTTAATGGATTTATTATTACCAGTAGGTAAAATATTATAAGTGAATTCAAATATTCCCTAATTGTGGATTTTCCAGAGGATATTTCTTTTTTGTAAAGGTATGAAACCAAAATAAATGCTAAAATTATTGAAATGCAAGCCAAAGAGTTATTTATGAAGTATGAAAAAACTGCCGAATAGTAGTTAAAGCCCACTTTAGAAGCCACTACTGTAGATATTGCTTCAAACTTTGCATCCGCTACAGCTCCTGCTTTTTCCACAGTGAAGAAAGAATTTAAAAATTTTCCAACTACTATAGTAGATAAGAACCCGCCCCAACAGGCAAAGTATGTAATAAAAAACTTTTTTAAAGTACCGAGCTCTAAGAATTTTTTAAATATACTTCTAAATTTATCAAAATTCAAATTATCCCCCTAAATACTTAAAACCTACAGGATTTCAATCCTATCCAAATAACCCACTTCAAGAGTCTCTGCAGCACTATCCATAAACAGAGCTATCTCCAGAAAACCTTCGCTATTTATAAGGGCTAAAAACCCTTCTTCTTTTTCATAGTAGGATTTAACAAATTTACAATCTATAATTTTTTCCTTATTTTTCCTAGCATATTTTATTTTTATTCTTATATTGTCCCCGTAGTTGAAATCGATATCTTCTTTTCTAATGTTTGTAATTATATTCCCAAACACATCTATATGAATTACACAAGGTTCAGGATTGAGTTTTACAATGGACTCAATTTCAGTACCTTTTATCTCACTTCCAGAAGCTATTTCAGCGGCTACAACCGAATAAATATCCCTTCCATGAAATGTTGAAGAGGGATTGTATCTATCCTCATCGATTTTAATTATCTTTTTTACACCCATTCTTTCAACTAAATAGGTAAACAAACCATTATCAGGACCTATCAAATAGTGATTATCCCTTGTAATTACAACTATTGAATTTCTCTCGCTTCCTACAGTTGGATCCACAACTGCAACATGAATAGACGGTGGAAAATAAGGAATTGACGTTAAAAGAACGTATGCCCCGTGATAGATATTAAAAGGTTTTACATTATGTGTTATATCTACAATAGAAACATTTTTGGCTATTGATAGAATCCTACCTTTCATTGCACCAACATAGCCTTCATTACCAAAATCCGAAGTTAAAGTTATAATCATAATACCCCTTTATCCTTAGCTAATTAATAACTATCTGAAAATATTTAACAAATGTTTTAAGACTATCTTTGTATATAAAATTATTAAGACACATTTTTATAGTTTTTATATTAAATATCATCATTACATATTAAAAATTAAGTGACTGAACGAAACCGATAGGTTTCGTAGCTCACTCACTTCGTTCGTGATAGTATGAAAAGAGTAGTTATTGCAGGAAGTTCATCAATGGTGGGAAAAACCACTATATCAACAGGAATAATGAAGGCACTTTCAAAAAAATATAAAGTGCAGCCGTATAAAATAGGTCCAGATTATATAGATCCAACATACCATACAATGGCCACAGGGAATAAATCAAGAAATTTAGATTCATTTTTTATGGGAGCTCAGCAAATAAGATCTATTTTTAAAAGACATTCAAAAGAAAAAGACATAAGTATAATTGAGGGTGTTAGGGGACTTTATGAAGGTATCTCCCCGTATGATGATGTGGGAAGTACTGCATCTGTTGCAAAAGCCCTAAACGCCCCAGTAATACTAATAATAGATGCAAGGAGCTTAACAAGAAGTGCAGCCGCCATAATAAAAGGATTTAAGATTTTTGATAAGGATGTAAACATCAAAGGTGTTATATTCAATAAAATCAGAGGAGAACATCATTTAAAAAAGTTAAAGGATGCTGTAAATTACTATGTGCCCGATATAGAGATAGTAGGTGCAATACCAAGGGATGAAAAGCTAACAGTATCTCAGAGGCATTTAGGTTTGATACCAACACCTGAAAACAGATCAGAAATTAGTAAAAATATAGAAGTTTGGAGCGATATAGTTGAAGAAAATTTAGATTTAGATAAAATCGTAGAAATAAGCGATGAAAGCTTTGATTACGACGTGGATTATAAAAATAAAGACCAAACACTATGGGAAGTAAACAAAAACAAATGTAAAATTGGCGTGGCATACGATGAAGCGTTTAATTTTTACTATTGGGATAATTTCGATGCACTATGTGAAAATGGGGCAAAAATAGAATTTTTTAGCCCACTAAATGATGAAGAAATCCCAAACTGTGATATTCTGTACCTTGGAGGAGGCTATCCTGAAATATTCCCACAGAAATTAAGTAATAACAAATCAATGTTGGAATCCATAAGAAACTTTGATGGAAAAATCTATGGTGAATGTGGAGGTTTAATGTACCTTACAAACTCAATAAACGGCGTTGAAATGTTAAAGCTGATAAACTGCGATGCCATTATGACCAAAAATGTTCAAGGTTTGAGCTATGTTAAGGGAACTTTTACAAGGGATTGTCCAATTGGTAAAAAAGGATATGAATTCAGAGCTCATGAATTCCATTATTCAAAGCTAATAAACATTAATGAAAAAGATTTTGCATATAAAATAAATAGGGGAAAGGGCATAATTAACGGTATGGATGGAATTATCACCAAAGATGGAAATATTCTTGGAGGTTATGCTCATCAGCACTGTGTAGCCAACCCATACTTCGCTTCATCCATGGTAAAAATTTAACTTGGTGTCATAATGGATAAAATAAAATCACTAATGAAGCATGGATTCAACTTAGCTATTGACATTGATGCCGATATATTCCTAATATTTACAGAAACTGGAATGACTTACGAGATTTTCAAGGATTATTACTTTAATTCATTCCTAAAAGATCCAAAATACAGCGAACAGCGCAAAAAGATCAAAGGCCCAAAAATTATAGTTGCTACCCCAAATGAAGAGACTTTCTTTAAATTAAACTGTGAAAAGATAATTCCACTTCAAATGAATTATAGAAATGAAGATAGATGCTCAATGATAAAACAAGCTGTCACAAAACTCTTTGAAAATAATCTTGTAGAACTAGGGGACACAATAGTCTCAATATTGGGTACTCCAGGAATACCTGGAGGAACTGATACAATAGCAGTTGTTAATGTAAATGAATACCCGCCAATTCTTAAGTTTTATGAATTTATAAATACTATTGAAAAAACAAAGGGGAAAGTTATCAATGAAGTTTTAAACATCAGCATGGAACTTGCTGTAGAAGGTAGGGAAGGAAAATCTGTAGGGGCCATATTTGTAATAGGCGATACTGAAAAAGTTCTAAAAATGTCCAGTCAATTAATATTAAACCCATTTGAAGGACACAATGGAATAATTTTCGATAAAAAAGTTAAAGGAACCATAAAAGAACTTTCAACGATAGACGGGGCATTTATAATTACCGAAAAAGGTGAAGTAAAGGCTGCAGGTAGGTACATTGAATGTACAGGAGGTAATTTAAATTTACCACTTGGACTAGGTGCAAGACACTATGCGGCTGCAGCCATTTCAAAATACACTGACGCAATAGCTATTACAGTATCTGAAAGTGGTGGAATAATAAGAATCTTTAAGGATGGATGTATTTTAGCAGAGATTAATCCAAATAAGTTAAATAACAGTTGTTCATATCTGTACTAATTTTATCTTTTTATAAATATTTCATAAAAATTTTATAGTATGGATGAAAATAAATTTTCGTCATTTGATAACAGGTCATTTGACGAAAGTAACAAATAATATCAAACAACCATATTTAATAGTCAAACTATATATGGTCTGCGTTGTTTATATCCTAAGAGTTTATTCGTTATTGGAATTTAAAAGGAAATAAATTCATTAAAGGAATATAATAAATAATACAAAAGTTTCCACAAACAACCACATATTCCTTTTTTATGACCATTCATATTACATTTTTACAGAAAAAACATTCACTATAATTCTTACACAAAAGTCCATACACTTAATAAAACGGTTTCAAAACAAAACACGCGTAGTGTTAAAACATATTTTTCAGGTTGGAACTATTTATTTAAACTTGTTGGTGAGATATTTATGACACTCGCAGAGGAAATAATCTCAAGAAAAGTGGGAAAAAAAGTTTATCCAGGAGATACAATTGAAGTAAGTGTAGATCTAGCGATGACTCATGATGGTACCACACCTCTAACAGCAAAAGCGTTTAAGCAAATCTCAGACAAAGTTTGGGACAATGAAAAAATAGTGATTGTATTTGACCACAACATTCCAGCAAACACTTCAAAAGCTGCAAACATGCAAAAGATAACAAGGGAATTTATAAAGGAACAAAAAATAAAACATTACTATCTCGATGGAGAGGGAATTTGCCACCAACTTTTACCTGAAAATGGGCATGTAAAGCCAAACATGATTATAGCAGGTGGAGACAGCCATACGTGTACTTACGGAGCATTTGGTGCATTTGCTACTGGATTCGGGGCCACCGATATGGGTTATATCTACGCCACAGGGAAAACCTGGATGAAAGTTCCTGAAACAATCAGAGTAAATGTAAATGGAACAAATCCAAAAATTACTGGAAAGGACATTATTTTAAGAATTTGTAAAGAGGTTGGAAGAAGGGGAGCTACGTACATGGCTCTTGAATACGGTGGTGAAGCCATCAGGAATTTGGATATGGACGATAGGATGGTTCTAAGCAACATGGCTATTGAAATGGGCGGTAAAGCAGGACTTATAGAAGCAGATGAAATAACCTACGAATACCTTAGGACGGTAGGGGTAAGCGAAAAAGAAATCTTAAATTTAAAGAAAAACCAGATAAAAATAAACGAAAAAGAAGAAACATACTATAAATTTATCGATTTGGATATTACCGACATGGAAGAACAGATAGCCTGTCCACACCGTCCAGATAATGTTAAAGGGGTTTCTGAGGTTGAAGGAACCCCTATTGACCAGGTGTTTATAGGTTCCTGTACAAATGGAAGATTAAGCGATTTAAGAATTGCTGCAAAATATTTGAAGGGAAAAAAGGTTCACAGAGATACTCGATTGATTGTAATTCCTGCATCCAAGAATGTATTTAAAAAGGCATTGGAGGAAGGACTTATAGATATCTTTGTTGACGCAGGAGCTCTCATATGCACACCAGGATGTGGTCCATGCTTAGGAGCTCACCAAGGTGTTTTAGCAGATGGAGAGGTTTGTCTAGCAACGACGAACAGAAACTTTAAAGGAAGAATGGGCAATAAAAATGCTGAAATTTATTTATCATCCCCGGCCATTGCTGCAAAGAGTGCCGTTAAGGGATACATAACAAATGAAGAATAATTTATTTATTTGATTTTTTTCTTCTTTTTTTTCTTTTCTTTGCAACAACACCGATATACGAGCCAAAGTTCTTTAAGAAACTTTTATAAATAAATTTATCAACGAAAGAGTTTGTTATATTTGCTCCAAAAGTATATTTTATCTCAAAATTATGCTTTTTTAATACATTTTCAATATCGTTTAATGTATAAAATTTTGTTTTGACCTTTATCCTTTTTCCATCGATAAATTTTACAATTTCTCCTTTCTTGTTTTTTAGTGCTTTTTTTGTCTTTTTTATTCCTTTTCTTCTCAAACTTTTAAAAATCCATTTTAAATCATAGGCGTTTGCAACTGTGAATATCAAAACACCGTCGTCTTTTAAAACTCTTTTTATTTCCTTTAACGCCTGATTTAGATTTACATGATTCAGAGCTCCAAAGAAGGATATAACACAGTCGAAAGTTCTATTTTTGAATGGTAGGTTTTCAGCACTTCCAACTACAACAAATTTATTTGTTTTTTTAACTGCTATTTTTGCCATTTCCAGTGAAATATCGAGACCAATGGAGTGGTTATTTTTTAATTTCTTCAACTGCTCGCCAGTTCCGCATCCTATATCTAAAACAAGAAATTCTTTTCTAATCTCGTCATTTATTACCAAATCCTCTATTTTCCTCATCCACTTTAAGTTGGTTTTATCGTATTTTTCATCGTATTCCTTTGCCAAGGTATTATAGTATTTTGCCAACTTCATGGTCTCACATTAAATGGTTTAATCGTATAAATAAATTTCAATCTTTTAAAAGTTATAAAAAATAGTGAGTGCATGGTGTATATATGCCCATTATTAAAGGAATTTTTAATAATGATAAAAAATAGTTAAGTTTATATATAAGATATAATACAAGTCAAGTATAATTAATTTAAGTTATCTTTAGTTAGGTGATAACATGCACATAATGGAGGGATTTCTACCACCAATGTGGGCAGGAATTTGGTTTGTACTATCGGGTATTGTGGTTCTATATGGTGTATCTCAGTTAAACAAAATTATAAAAGAAAAACCAGAAGTTAAACCATTGTTGGCAGTTGCAGGAGCATTCATGTTTGTTTTAAGTTCTTTAAAATTACCATCAGTAACAGGAAGCTGTTCCCATCCTTGCGGAAACGGATTTGGTGCAATTTTATTTGGTCCGGCAGTTGCGGCAGTTATGGCAACTATTGTATTATTGTTTCAGGCAATATTGTTAGCCCATGGTGGATTAACCACTCTTGGGGCAAATATTTTCTCAATGGGTATTGTTGGTCCTTTTGTTGGATACTTAGTATTTAAAACTTTAAAAGGAAAGATGAATTCAACATGGGTCGTAATGTTGGCAGCAATGTTTGCAGATTGGGCCACCTATGTAACAACATCATTCCAACTGGCTTTGGCATATCCAATACCAGATTTCACAACCTCATTGGCAACATTTGGTTCAATATTTGCACTAACTCAGATTCCTTTGGCGATAGCAGAAGGTCTATTAACTGCATTATTCTGGGATTATATTAAAAAACTTAGACCTGATATTTTACTGAAGTTAGGAGTTATTGATGAAAGTGAAGTAAGTGTCTCTATCACGCCAGAAGGAGGTGCCGAATAATGGAAACAAAACACATATTGATGATTATCGGTGTTATCATCCTTACAATTGCACCACTGGTTATGTACTCGGGCCTTGGAGAAGATGAAGGATATTTTGGGGGAGCAGATGGTGCTGCAGAAGATGCAATCACAGAGTTAAACCCAAACTATGAACCATGGTTCAGTCCAATATGGGAACCTCCAAGTGGTGAAATTGAAAGTTTATTGTTTGCATTACAGGCTGCAATAGGTGCAATAATTATTGGATACTTTGCAGGATACAATAAAGCAAAAAGAGAAGTTGTTTCCAATTAACCTTTATTTTTAACTTTTAAAAGTGATATTATGGTTCAAAACATGTTGATTGACAGTATAGCCCACTACAATAAGTTAAGGGAGATAAACCCTAAATTGAAAGTTTTTTTCTCCCTTTCTACATTGTTAGTTTGTGTATTGTCAAAATCCATAGTTGTTCCAATAATTGTAACGGCCATTATGCTCTATTTAACATTATTTAAGGCAGAAGTTCCAAGAAACGTCTATATGAAGCTCTTACTAATTCCTGTTTGCTTTGGTGCTTTAACTCTGCCACTAATGATATTTATGTTCGGATATGAACCTTGGTTTTCATTTAATGTTCTTGGATTTAAAATAATCGCCTTTAAAGATGGATTTGATTTAGGAATGCTGCTCTTTTGGAGAATGGTTGGCGGAGTAGCATGTACTTTGTTTTTAGCGTTAACTACACCTTTCACTGAGCTTTTTTATGTATTAAAAGAAATTAAAATACCTGAAAGTGTACTGGAAATCTCTATGATGATGTACCGGTACATATTCGTACTACTTAACGAGCTCATAAAAATAGAAAATGCCCAAAAAACTAGGTTGGGATATTCGAGCTTAAAAAATACGTACAAATCATTGGGAGTTTTAGCAGGGAGCCTTTTTATAAAAACCTGGGATAAGGGCGAAATCCTATACACCACTATGAATTCAAGAGGATACAATGGTAATTTTAGATTATTTGGAAATATGGCGGGCCCTAATGCTAAAGATTTAATATTAATAGGGTTTTTTGAATTATTTTTAATTACATTACAATATTCCATTAAAATATAGAATCATTACTATTATTTTATTTAAATTTAATTTAGTATTAATCATTTTTTTATATTATGTTTCTGTATTATGAGTATCATAAAATTTATTATTTTATACAACACCTAACAAATCAAGGAGTTTTTAGAAATAAATATTGGTGGTTTTATGATCATATTGGAAACCAAAGAATTGCATTATACCTATCCTGATGGAACCCCAGCATTAAATGGGATAAATTTCAAAGTCAACAAAGGAGAAATGGTGGCCATGTTAGGGCCCAATGGGGCGGGAAAATCAACATTATTTCTTCATTTCAACGGAATTATAAAACCTACAAAAGGTCAAGTTTTGGTTAAGGGAAAACCAATAAAATATGACAGCAAATCTTTAATCGATGTTAGAAAAACTGTTGGAATAGTATTTCAAAACCCTGATGATCAGCTTTTTGCACCAACTGTAAAACAGGATGTTGCCTTTGGACCGTTAAATTTAGGATTGCCCGAAGATGAAATAGAAAAAAGAGTAAACGATGCATTAAAAGCCGTTGGAATGGAGGGTTTTGAAGATAGGCCCCCTCATCATTTAAGTGGAGGGCAGAAAAAGAGGGTGGCAATAGCAGGTATTTTAGCAATGGAACCTGAAATCATAGTCCTTGATGAACCTACTGCAGGATTGGATCCACTCGGAGCTTCCCACATTATGAAATTACTATATGAATTAAATAAAAAGGGCATAACTATTATTATATCAACACATGATGTTGATTTAGTCCCAGTTTATGCAGATTATATGTATCTCATTAACAAGGGAAAAATATTGGGCAGCGGAACTCCAAGAGAAGTATTCGGCGATACACAGTTGATAAGAAAGGCAAACTTAAGACTGCCTAGGGTGGCTCATTTAATGGAAATACTGAATAAAAAAGATAATCTCGCACTTGAAATGGGGTACACTGTAGGGGAAGTAAGAGCTGCGCTAAAAGAATATCTTGAGAGTAATAAATAACAGTCAGAATTTGGTGAAATTATGCATAAAGGTCTTGAAAATGTCAAATATGGAGTAATAACTGTAAGCGACAGTAGATTTAACAAATTTATTTCAGGGGATAAAAATACAGATGATAAATCTGGGGAATTTTTAAAAAATGAATTAAATGCAGTTTTTCACGCTTTAATTCCCGACAACAAAGAAATGTTAAAAGGTTTGATAAATCATTTGATAGATTTTTTTGATGTGGATTGCATTGTAATAACAGGGGGGACTGGACTTTCAAAAAGAGACAACACTCCGGAAGTTCTAAAGGAAATATTTGAAAAAGAACTGGATGGTTTTAAGATAGTTTTCCACAAGTTGAGCTACGAAGAAGTTGGGTTTTCAACCATACTTTCAAGAGCTTCTGCAGGAATATATAGAAACAAAATAATATATTCACTACCTGGATCATTAAATGCATGTAAAACAGGAATTGAAATTATTAAAAAAGAAACAGGACATATTTTAAAACATTTGAAAGAATAGGATATTATTTAATTATTACTTTTTTTATAAATTACCAATTGATTAAGAATAGAAATATCAAGATCGCAATCACCAAAGTCTAATATTTGAATATTTAAAATAACTATAAAATAGAGGATATTCAAAACCAGTATCTAGTTAAAAAGACCATTAACAAGCCGATATCCAATAAAATAAGATAACAAAGGATTTCCATAATGTAACAGGCTAAAATACATTTATATAAAAAAACTTAAAGATATAATACATATAATTGATTGACAATTTAATTACATACGCACTTAAGAAAGTGTGGATGGATTATTTTTAATTATTTTTGACGGGTGAGATTATGTTTATAAATGGAGAATGGGTTATCAGAGAAGATTTAGAGGTTTTTAATCCATACACTTACGAAACAATAGGTAAAATAACTTCATTAAGTAGGGATGAGGTCAAATACGCCATTGAAGTGGCTAACGAACATAAGGAATTTATGAAAAATTTATCCCCTTCAAAAAGATACAACCTACTAATGAACATTGCAAAGGAAATAAGCGAAAATAAAGAAAAATTTGCAAGAACGATATCGTTAGATGTTGGGAAACCTATAAAACAATCCATAATAGAGGTTGATCGGACATTAACCACATTTAGGCTTTCTGCATTTTATGCCAAAGAGCTAAGAGGGGAAACAATACCATTTGAAGAAGGAATTATTTTAACTAAAAGGGAACCTGTGGGAGTAGTCGGAGCTATAACGCCTTTTAACTTTCCATTAAATTTAATTACCCACAAAGTGGGGCCTGCATTTGCCACTGGAAATTCGATAGTTTTACATCCATCCTCAAAAGCTCCAATGGCTGCCATAGAGTTAACAAAAGTAATTGAGAAAGTATTGAAAAAAATGAAAATTCCATTGGGGGTTTTTAATTTAACTACTGGTGAGGGGCCAGTTGTAGGGGATGAAATATCGAAAAATGAAAAAATAAACATGGTTTCATTTACTGGAAGTGTTGAGGTAGGTGAATTAATAACCAAAAATGCAGGAATTAAAAAGGTATCTTTGGAGTTGGGAGGAAATAATCCAATGATAGTTTTAAAAGATTCTAACATTGAAGAAGCCGCAAAAGCTGCCGTCAAAAGTAAATTCTTAAATGCAGGTCAGGTGTGTATTTCAGTTGGAAAAGTACTGGTAGAGGAGGAAATTGCAGATCAGTTTATAGACCAGGTTATAGCTGAAACAAAAAAACTTAATGTAGGAAATCCGCTGGACAGGACCACTGATGTGGGACCTTTGATAACATTGGAAAGTGCTGAGAGAGTTGAAAACCTAATAAATCAGTCAATTGAGGAAGGGGGAAAACTTTTATTTGGTGGAGAACGAAATAACTCGATAATCTATCCTACAGTAATGGAAGTTAATGAAGACAACATACTTTCAAAAGTTGAAGTATTTGGACCAGTTTTACCGATTATTAAGGTTAAAGATGAAAATGAAGCTATAGAAATAGCAAATAACACAGAGTATGGGTTACAGGCTGGAGTATTTACCAACGATATAAATAGAGCTCTAAAGTTGGCAGATAGTTTAGAGTACGGTGGTGTAATGATAAACAATAGCCCGACATTTAGAAGGGATAATATGCCATTTGGAGGAATTAAGAAAAGCGGTTTAGGAAGGGAAGGAATAAAATACGCCGTTGAGGAAATGACCGAAATAAAAACCATTGTATTTAATAAATAATCTAACTTTTATATTTATTTCAGGTGAAACAATGACAATAGACAATATGGACATAAGTATTGAAAAATTAGAAAGATTATTAGAGCTCGGCACCTATGCAGACATTAGGATAATTTCTGGAGAATCTAGCCACATTATTTTAAAAGATGGAAATATTGAAGAAATCTCTTCAGGCATGAGCTCTGGAGTAGGTGTGAGAGTACTCAAAGAAAATGGGTGGGGATTTGCCACTTCAAACAAGGTTACCTCGGATGAAATCGAACAGTTGATAAACAAGGCATACAAGATAGCCAAAATTTCAAATGAAAATACTAAAAAAACCGTGGTTTTAAAGGATGTCAACACCGTTGTGGATGTTGTTAAATCAACAGGCAAAATAAATCCCGAGGATATCGATATTGAAGAAAAAAAGAGCTACCTTAATTTAGCACACGAAACAATGCAAGGAGACAAAATAGTAAGTACTTCAGTTTCCTATTCTGACGGCGTTGGTTATTCAATGTTTATGAGTAGTGAGGGAACGAGAATAGAAAAAGAAGGCATGAAAACTTTAATGCGATTCACTGCAGTTGCAAAAGATGGAACACTTCAATTTGCATCTGAAAGAGTTGGTGGAGATGGATTTGAAGTTATAAAAAACGGAAACATTGAAGAACTATCAAGAGTTACAAAAGAAAGAGCTCTAAGACTTTTAAGTGCTAAACCATGCCCTAAAGGAAAATTCAAAGTTATCTTAGATCCAGAACTTGCAGGAGTATTTATTCATGAAGCAGTTGGACATGCTTCAGAAGCTGATTTAGTATTACAAAACGACAGTGTCTTTAAAGATAAACTTGGAGAAGCTGTTGGAAGCGAGTACGTAACTGTAATCGATAATCCACTTGTAGATAAATCTTTTGGATATTACAAATACGATAGTGAAGGGGTTAAAGGTAGGGAAACCGTATTAATAGATAAAGGAATTTTAAAAAGCTACATGCATACAAGAGAAACAGCAGGAAGACTTGACATGGATGTTACAGGAAATGCAAGAGCTGAAGGGCTGAGCAAACCTATCGTAAGAATGAGTAACACATATATTAAACCAGGAGATTGGAAGTTTGAAGAGCTCCTGCAGGACACCAAAGACGGAATATTTTTAAAAGGTTCAAGGGGAGGACAGGTAGATACTGGAAAAGGACTTTTCCAGTTTAACTCGGTTGAAGCGTTTTTAATTGAAAACGGTGAATTAACAACCCCATTAAGAGATGCAGGTTTAAGTGGTGAAATATTGGATATACTCCACCATGTGGACGCAGTTTCTGATGAGTTTAAATTAAGCGTTGGCTACTGTGGAAAGAACGGGCAGAGTGTTCCAGTTGGAGACGGCGGAGGTAGTATAAGGACAATAACTACATTGTCCTAATTTCTCTACTCCATTAAATCTACTCCATTAAACCAAGTTTTTTTAGTTTGCTGTAAAAATTGGATCCTTTCACAAAGTAGGCATAATTGTCAGATTTTCTCAGGATTAATTCATCCCCCATTCTAGCTATTTCTTCAACATCCCCATCTACAACAACAAGTGTGGATTTTTTTAAGATTTTTATTTTAATTTCTGAATTTCCATCAACTACTATAGGACGAGAAGAGAGCTTAAATGGACATATTGGCACTATAATAAATCCATCAACTAAAGGTTCTACAATTGGTCCTCCAGCACTTAAAGAATATGCCGTTGAACCGTTTGGTGTTGAGATTATTATACCGTCTGCTCTTACATCCTCTACAAAGTTTCCATTAACATATACCTCAAAGTGAAGCATTTTAGCAGGATTTTTGGTAGTTACAACAACTTCGTTTAAGGCATCAGGGAGTATCTTTTGAGATCCATCTTTGAATCTAATGAATCCCATTAATTTTGTTCTTTTTTCAATTTCGTAGTTTCCATTTATAACTTCATCAATAGCTTTAAAGACATCCTCTTTACTAAATTCAGTTAAAAACCCGACAGTCCCCATGTTTATACATAATATGGGGATTTCATTACCGTTTGTAATCTTTGAAGCTCTTAATACAGTACCATCCCCCCCAATTGATATCATGTGGGATATATCATCAATATTTTCTATTAGATCACAGTTTGAAGGTATTATTGAATCAAAAATATCCTTATCCATTAGTTTTAACTTATTTTTTAATACATTATATATTCCTTTATCCAATGAATATCGAATATTTTTAGAATTTAAATACTTAATAACATCAATAACGAGCTCAACAGCCTCTTCCTTATCCAGTCTTGAAATGATTCCAAAATTGGTAGGTTTTATAATCCATTTATTTCCAAATATTCCAACGAGTTTTTTATGAAGTATTTCATTTGAACTTATTAAGGATGTTTTTTCATTTACATTCAATTTTAGATTTATCGGCTTCCCATCTTTGTTGGTTATTTTGCCCCCTGCTTCTTTAATAATGATATAACCTGCCGCAATATCGCAAAGCCTCGTGGTTTCATTTACATTTATAAATGCATCCAATGCCCCCCTTGCAACATAGCTCATTTCTAAAGCTATTGACCCAAAAAGCCTTATCCTTCTAACTTTTCTATCTTTTATAAAAGCTAAAGTATTGGGCGAAAGTCCGTATGAAAAAACACCCACAGAGGAATCCTTTAAATTTTTGGTTTCTGAAACTCTAATTTGTTTCTCCTGCTTTTCTCCATTTTTCAAAATATATGCTCCTTTTCCATTCTGAGCATAGTAAATATCTCCTGTAGCTATGTTCTTTACAACTCCAACCTCTAAATCACTTAAAGTAGAATTGTTTAACAATTCATCGTAATTCTTATACTTCTCCAAATTTTCACTTTTTATTTTCCCCATGGCCACAGAAACCGAATATATCGGAATATCGTTCAATGCATTGTAGGTACCATCAATTGGATCTAAAACCACAATATATTCTGGCTCATTGTTACCGATTTTTTTCATCCCGATTTCTTCACTTATAAGTATGGCCCCACCATATTTCTCAAGAAAGTTTATAGCTATATTCTCTGCAATAAGATCTATCCTTTTGGTAGGCGTTCCATCTGCCCCTATTTTTACAACTTCATCTGATTTCTCCCATCCTATTAAAGGTTTTACACCCTTTTCTATACTTTCAGTCATTTTTATTGCCATTTCTAACATATCCATTTTTCCACCAAATAATAATCACAATTATATCGATAATATACCATTATACTATAAATGACATGCACCATAGTCGTTCTGCAATATACATCATTATACATCATTTAAAATTTTTTAAGTTTAAATTAAAATCGTACTGAATTCGAGACAGATCGAAGATTTATTGAGACTTATAAATTTTAATTTTTAAATAATACTGTAAGTGTCAAGTTCGCAGAATGACTATAAATAAGTATGAATGAAATAAGTTAAGCTATTAGCTTACTAAAAACTTAAACTGTGGTATATATGCTAATAATATTAGTAGGACTTCCATCTGTTGGAAAATCGACATTTTCAAAAATACTATCTAAAAAATTGGCTGAAAAGGGAATTGACAATATAATATTGGGAACAGACCTGATAAGAGAGAGTTTTCCTGTTTGGAATGAAAAATATGAAGACTTTATAAAAGATTCAACCTATTACCTTATAGATCAGGCCCTAAAAAAATATGTTGTAATAGTGGATGATACCAACTACTACAACTCAAAGAGAAGGGATCTAATAAACCTAGCCAAAGATGATTCCCATTTTATGATATATCTTCATGCCCCACTTGAGGTATTGATAAAGAGAAACATCGAAAGAGGGCAGAAGATCCCAAATGAGGTTATAACAAACATGTTTAATAAATTTGACCTTCCTGGATCAAAATATAAGTGGGATAAGCCAGATATAACAATAGATACCACCAAGAAAATCGACTACGATGGGATAGTGGATAGAATAATCCAGGAAATTAAAGAAGGGAAAAAGGAAAGAAAACATGAAAAATACAATGATAAAGAAAAAGATAAAGAAAAGGAAAATGAAAAAGACCTTATAAATAACGTCGATAGAATAACGAGAAATATAGTCGGAAATTTTATAAAAAATAACAACACGCTTGACAACAAACAGATCAAAAAAGTTTTAGAACTTAGAAAAACCTTTTTAAAAGAGTTTAAACACAAATTAAAAGACGGCGAATCCCGAACAAATACTGATAACATAGAGAATGAATTCAAAGATTTTTTAAAAAATAATTTAAAATAATTAATATTAATTATTAATTAATTAGATCGTAGTATGCCTTTTCGGCCATTTCATAGACTTTCTCTTCATCAACGTTTACCATCTTTCCATCGTTCATTACTATATTACCGTCGATTATTACGGTATCTACATTTCCGTTGAAGGAATAAACTAAATGAGAATATATATTCTCTTTTGGAATTAAGAATGGTTTGTTTAAATCAATAATTGCCAAATCAGCCAAATAACCTTCTTTTAATTCTCCAGTATTTAAACCTAGAGCTCTTGCCCCATTCTTTGTAGCAAAGTCAAATGCCTCCTTTGCATTTACAACAGTCGGGTTTAAATTTACTCCCTTATGTATCAAAGCACAGGACTTTATTTCTTCAAATAGGTTCAAATTGTTATTACTTCCACAACCGTCTGTTCCAAGAGTTATATTTATCCCATTATCCAAAAGTTTTGGAATTGGAGCAACACCTGAAGCCAGTTTTAAGTTACTTATCGGATTATGGGAAACTGTGATGTTTTTTTCTTTGATAATATTGATCTCACTGTCTGAAAGATGAACACAATGAGCTGCTATAACATTTACGTCATTGAAAAATCCAAATGAATTTAGGTATTCAAATGGTCTCATTTTGGTTTTTTCATTTACCATTTTCACTTCATCCAATGTTTCATTCATGTGTATGTGTATTGGAACATCGTACTCCTTTGCCATATCATGTACCTCTGACAAGAGCTCCTTTGAACATGTGTATGGAGCATGAGGACCAAGGGCGGCATTTATCCTTGGGTTGTTCAAATTTTTAATTATTTCAATGGATTCTTTTGCAGACTTTAGCTCTTTTTTTCTTTTTTCTTCATCATCTAAATCTATCATACCATAAGAAAGTGTGGATCTAATCCCAGTTTCATCCACTGCCTTTAAAATAGAGTCTAAATAGAAGTACATGTCGTTAAAAGTTGTTGTTCCACTTTTTATCATTTCTACACAGGCTAAAAGTGTTCCAGCATAGATTATTTTTTCGTTTAACTTAGCTTCAAGTTTCCAAATATGGTCATTAAGCCATTCCATCAATGGCATGTCGTCTGCAACTCCCCTAAATAACGCCATAGGGGCATGGGTGTGAGTATTTACAAGACCTGGAATTATTACTTTATCTTTTCCATCTATTATCTCGGTTTCATCCTTACTGATTTCTGAAACATCTATTTCGCCTATCTTTTGTATGATATTGTCGTTTACCAATAAATCTTGTTTTTTTCCATTTATTATTCCATTTTTTATTAAAATTGAAGCCATTTTATCTCTCCGAAATCTTTAAGACAAATGATTGATTTATGAAAGAAAATTATGAATCAATATTTAATCTAATTATACACTTATTTTGTTTAATCTTATCCCTAAGATTATTTACAATTTTTTGTAAGTCATACAAATCTACTTCATTAGTTCCTTTTAATAAATGATATTCTTTCATACTTTTAAAATTAACATCATTTTGATACGCATCTAAAATTTTCTTACAGAATTTTGTTTTAGTAAATCCATCGAAATCATAAGGTATTGTTCCTTCATAGGTTATGATACTCCCATCTGGAAGATTATATTCAAATCTTTTTAATTTTTTTTCAGAATTGTCAAAAAAATCAGCAACATCTTTTAATTTTTTTGACTGTATTGGTATTCCTATCTGAGTTTTAATTTTATAATATACATTGATAAAAGCTTCTTTAACCGGTTTTAATTTCATATTTCTACTTCTAAATAAATTTAATATGCTATTTCGGCCTTCTCCTCCATAATGTAGTATTTTATAACCATCCAATATTAATTTATTAACTAAATCAATAACCTCTTCTTCTTCCCCTACGGAAAATTGTTTTATTTTCTCATCAATTAAAAATCCATATAATATAGTATTTGATGAATCGATATATTCCGTATCAAAATAAGCAACTTTTTTTTCAAAAAGCCATTCTAAATCATTAGTTAATATAACTAATTCTCCGTCTTTTGCAAATACTTTTGAAAGGGCATCCATTAATATCATTTTAGATAGTCCGTTCTTTATTTTTTTTACTAATTTTTCAGCATGCTCTTTTTTAATATCATCTGGTTTTTTAACTCCCATCTTATAAAGTTCTATAACATGAAATAAACTAAACCCATATTTACATTTTATATTCCAGTATAAGTTAGGAAAATCTGAAACAAATTCGTCTCCAAACTCTTCTATTGCAGAAGTAAGAATATTACAATCCTTTTCATATAAAAATCCTGATTCATATAAATTCTTATATATTTCTTCTCGAGTTTTAGATGATTTAACTGCAAGTTCAAAGTTTGAGGGTATTTTTATCCATTTAGTTTTAATTTCATCATTTTCTATTTCAATTAATGCCATATTGCCATGAGATAAATCATCATCATGAGATGCTACATTAATTATAGGAGTGTTTTCAAAAAGAGTTTCCTTACCGCCATATCTATGTACATGACCACAAACCACCAATAATGGCTTTTTTTCTTTTACAAATTCTAACAATGGTTTAGACCCAATATGCTTTTCTCCATATCTCATGGCATAATCCAATATACTATAAGGAGGGGCATGGGATAAAATAATCATTTTTTTATCTTTATACTTTTTTGCCATATTGTTAAGGTGTTTTTTAACAGTTTTGTCATCAGAAGATAGAATATAGTTAATTGGTGTTTCAGAAGGAGCTCCCTCTAAACCAATGATTACAAAATCGTCAATTACTAAGGGATTGGAATGCACATTATAAACATTTTTATGTTTTGTCTCTATTTCTTTATATATCGGATGATTATCATTACCAAGAACAAAACATAGACCATATTTAGATAATGCGGATAGTTTTTTAAAATACTCTTTTTCATTAGAAAAATAAATTAATCCTTTAACTTCTCCATTTTTAGTAGTATAGTATGGCATATGCTTTTCAAAAAAATTTTTTATATCTTCAAGTGATGGTTCTTTATTTCCATAGTTGTCCATTTTATAGAATATACTCCTGATTACAAAATCATTGGGGTTATTAAATATATAATTAGAAAGATAATTAATTATCTCTTTTTTTGTATATCTTTTCTTTTCTTTTTTAAAATAGAATACGGCCACATCACTTAAAGTCGCAGATGATCTTTTGTCTATTTTCACAGAAGGAGCGTAGTGTATACATTCTTTATTAAATGTATTAAGACTCTGTTCAACAATTTGTTTTAGAGTTTTTTTTGGCAAACTTTCAAATCTATCAATATCATCTCCACCATATAAAATAATGTCGGGATTAATATCTTTTATGATTTCTAAGCATTTCTTTATGGAATGTACCCGTAAATCTGAAAATGCCACAATTCTTAATTTTGATTTGTGCATATTATCACATATATGGTTTATTATCAAATCTTTGTTTTGTAGTATATGGAACATATTAATATGTTTATATATGAATATATTATGTTAAATAATATCACTTTATTGGCTAAATTATGGGTGTTGAGGAAAATAGTGCTTGCATCATATTAAGGAGTGGATAAACCATTTTTATATGGGTGTTTATTTTTTATATATAAATTAAGAAAGTTAAATAAGAAAATTATTTATTTTAAAAATTTTTCCCTACTCCGAGCTCTTCAATTGTAACCAATGGTATGAGCTCGACATTCATTTCCTTTAAGTTGTCTTTTGCCCCTTCCATTCTATCTACGATAACAAAAACTTTTTCAACTATTCCGTTATTTCTCCTTATTTCATCAACTGCCTTTGCAACACTGCCTCCTGATGTCGTAACATCTTCAACAATGATAACCCTATCGCCATCATTTAATTCTCCTTCAATTTTATTTTTTGTTCCATAATCCTTTGCCTTTTTTCTCACAATAAGAAGGTCTTTTTCTGTTTCAAGTGAAACTGCAGTGGCTATAGAGACAGACCCTAACTCTACACCAGCAATTTTTAAGTTCTTATTTTCGAGCTCATTTTCCTTCTCTAAGTATTCTTTAATCATTTTTGCAACTGCCTTTAAAACCTTTGGATTTGTAGTGGCTTTTTTTATATCCACGTAGTATTTGCTTTTTTTCCCTGATGCAAGTACAAAATCACCAAATTTTACACAATTTACATCCTTTAAGAGCTGAATCAAATTTTTCTTTAAAGTGTCATAATCATTCAAAGTATCACCTTATATCTATTTACCTGGAATATCCTGCAGTACACTTCTAATAGTATCGGCTGATAACTTATAAATTATTGTTTATATATTATATTTAACATATAAGATTCATTTAAGATTCATTTTAAAATAAACAGGTGGTTAAATAATGGGATTTATAGAAAAAATGACAATTCTGGTTTTAACTATTTTGTGTATACTTCCTGCCAGTTATGCCATAATTGGACAAGATTCATTCCATATTATAGTAAACGAGGATAATGTAGATAAAAATTACGCTGAAATGCTCATGAAGAACTACTATTCAAACAAGGAAATAGAAGTAGAAGATGGAAATAAATTAAAAGTTAAAGAAACAATAATATACAACGTTCCAACAGCAACCGATAGTTTTGAGATTAAGGACAGTAAAAGCAAACTTTTTGTAGTATTTGAGAAGGATGATAACGACAATAGGATAAGATATAAAAAAGTAGAATATGAAGAAAACCTTGAAACATCCGATATTGGCAAGGAAATAATATTCTTAGGAAAAGCCTACACTATTTTGGATTACGATAAAAATTCCATGCTCCTTGGCAACAAGGTAAAAGATGTAATAGTAAAAGATAAAGATCCACAATTTGAATATGGAGGGTATAAAATTATTTTGGAGGCCATGAATGAAAACGGGGATGAATTGATAATTAATATATCAAAAAATAATGAATCAATAGATCACCCAAAAATACGAGAGAAGAACTATTATAAAATCAAAAACTCCACAATTTCCATATACTACAACGGTACAGAAAAAAGTGGTAAGTACTATTACTTCTACTTTGAAGTTTATGACGCCCTTAAATTAGAAGATGGAGAAAAATTTGATATTAACAATGATTTTAAAGTATTTCTTGATGATAAAAATATCATACTAAGATATGATAATCCTGAGGAGCTCCCTGAAAACTTCGAGTTACTAAACTATAAAGTTAGTGTAGAGAATATTGATGAAAATAACTCCATCGTTTATTTTAACGTTAAATCCACAAACAATTATGAAGTTGAAATGGATGAAGATACAAAATACTTCGGAAACAACATATTTGCAATTAAAAAAGATGACGAAATAAAACTGTACAAAGATGGAAAGCAGTACAGTAAAATAATAGATTACCAAGGTTCAAAGATCCTACTGGACGATGACGTATTAAAAACCAATAGTGATTTAATACTCATTGGAGGTCCTGTTTCAAATAAACTAACTAAGGAGATAGAAAATTATCTAAAAATACCTATTGATAACGAAAATCCCGGAAAAAACAGAGGAGTTATCCAACTTATAGACAAACCTTACAACCAAAAATACAAAATATTGGTACTTGCAGGCTCAGATAGAAACGGTACCAAAGCCTGTGTATTGGCCTTGATAGATGGTATTTACAAAAACCAAGAAACTTTAATGGTTGAATTAGAAGATGGCGATAAAGTCAAAGTTGTAGAATAATCGACAAATCATGTGGTATAACACATGAATTTTAGTTTAATTTATTTTTTAGTTATTCTTTATAACTTATAATTTACTTATTTTTTAATTTTCTTAATGGTGAAAAAATGGTTGAGATAATAGACTTCGACAATATTTCTGTAGTAATTGTTGACAAAGAAATGAAATATACGGGAAAAGAAATAGAACCATTATGGGCATTTAAAACTTTTAATATACAAAAAGACAGTATTGTAGTTTTTAAAGGACCTATGGAAGTAAAAATCGAAGACATGAAGGATTTAAAAGACGTAAAGGAAGAATCAGAATACCAAATTCCAATAAAGTCTTCTGAAAGTATAAACTACATTGTTGAACACTTCGATAATCCCGACTTAAAAATCACGTACTTGAGGCAGAGAATATTGGTTTCCATTGCAAAAGAAGTTATTGAGGAAATGGGAAATATTAGATTGAAGAGGGAAGGGGATGATTTATACTTTGAAGATAAAAAACTTTCAGTTTGTATTGCATGTAGGGGCGTATCCTCTGGAAAAATCCATCTCGGTATAAATGTAAAAACTGAAGGTACTCCAGAACATGTAAATGCTACAGGCTTAAACGATATAGGGGTTAAAAATATTGAAAAAGTTATGGAAAAAATAGCAACTTTGTATGCAAAAGAGATGACAAAAATTGAAAAGGACATGAGAAAAACCATGGTTTTGATTTAAGATCATCCTTCCGGGAATTTTACCTAAATCATCTCTTCATTATCAATATTTAAAGCTATAATTATTCCTCCAGCCTGTACTCTCCTAAGAAGTATTTAAATTAAATACTTACTTCCTTGCCTGCTTTTTCTTCTCTTTAATTCATTACTTATTTCATTCAATATCTTAAGTCTACTTAAAACCCATTCTGGAGATACCTTTATCTCGTCAGGTACTTTATCCTTTGACACCCTCTGAATTAAAACATACGGCGATAGATGTTCTAAAAAATCACATACTAAACTAACATACTGTTTTTCATCTACAGTTTTGTATTCTCCTTTCCAATAAAGTTCTTCTAATTTCGTGTTTTTAACTACAACCAACGGGTATATTTTCAAAGCATCAATTTTAAGCGCTGAAAGAACTTTTGCAGTCTCCATCATTTCGCTCCAGCTCTCATTTGGAAGTCCCAATATAATATGCCCACATACTAAAATTCCCCTTTTCTTACATTCTTTAATGGCGTTAATAATATCGGAAGTGCTATGTTTTCTATTTAAAAATTCCAGTGTTTTTTGATGTATCGTCTGGATCCCTAAATCAAGCCATATCTCATAACCTTTTTTGACGTAATCACCCAAAATGTCCAGTTTTTCTTTTTCAAGACAATCTGGTCTTGTGCCTATGGACAATCCAATAACGTCATCGTACGAAAGTGCAAAATCCCATAATTCTTTTAATTTTTCAACATCTCCGTAGGTGTTTGTCCCAGGATAGAAATAAATATAAAATTTTTCAATTCCCTTATTTTTTTGTCTTTCCATCTGTACTTCGATCTGTTCCTTTAGGGAGTACTTCGAATCACAGTATTTAACACTAATTGGCCGTCCCATCTTTGGGCAAAAAATACAGCCATTTTTATCCAGTGTTCCATCTTTATTGGGGCATGAAAACCCTGCATCAACAGGGATTTTAAATGTTCTATAGGGTTTTGCCTTTTTTGAATAAATTCCATACTGAGCTATTGGAAAGCCTTCGGAATATATTGAGTCTATAATGCTTTTGTCTATATTGTGGTTATAGTTATTGATTTCACAATTTTCACTCTCCATAAAATCACCAAATGTGTAAATTAGCCTATAATCCGCATAAATTAGAATACGGTTTCTGTGAATTGACGTTATAAATAATTATTAAATTTTTCAATTTAGAAGTATTAATATCCAAGAATTAAATTAAAATTTTAAGTGTTAAATATTGCAAAACGACCACATATGTTCCTATTATCAGATTATTTTAGTTAAATTTAAATTATTGTAAGTTTTTATAACTAATATATTAATTGTAATGGTTAGATGAATCTAAGTCATTCTACAATTAATGATACTTAAATATGAATTGTTAAATTTTAAATTAAAATTTAAAGATAACGATTTACGATACTCATCGCAGAATGACTATATATTGGATATTATATTTATACAAATACTTACACTACAGACGATATCTATTATTATGATTGTGTATGATTATAATTAGGTGAAACAATGGAACTTCATAACGATGAGAAAAGATTGTTGAAAGTATTTCAGGATGTTAAAAAAGAAAGCATGTCTGTTGAAGAGCTCTCCAATTATATGGAAAAAGAAAAGATTATGAGAACTGCATTATGGTTATCTGGAAAGGGCCTTTTGAATATAGTTGAAAACAAAACCAAAATTGCAAAAATAACTGAAGAGGGAGAGGAAATATTAAAGTTAGGGCTACCTGAAAGAAGAGTAGCAAACTACTTAAAAGAAAATGGATTAGATTCAATTCCAATTAAAGACCTTGGGAAGATCCTGAAGAAGGAAGAAATAAACCCTGCACTTGGAAACTTAAAGAAAAAAGGTTTAGTAACCATAGAAAAGGGCAATATAAAATTCAAAGATTTAGATTATGCCGATGATGAAGAAGAATTATTAAAAAAACTGGCTTCATTGAGTGAAACTAAGGGATTCACCCAATTGGATGAATATTCACAGGAAGAACTAAAAACCATAGATAACCTTAAAAAAAGAGGGTTTATCACCATAGAAGAAGTAATAGATAGAAAATTGGAGCTCACCGATGAAGGAAAAAAATTCATAAAGAACCCAATTGAAATAAAAGAAGAAATCACGCAGTTGACAAGGGAACACATAATAAGCGGCAAATGGAAAGAATGTCACATAAGACCTTACGATGTTAAAATACCTACAGAAGAAGTTTATCCTGCAAAAGTACACCCGCTAACAAGAATAATTGATGAAATCAAAGAGATTTTAATTGGCATGGGTTTCAAAGAAGTTAAAAACCCTATAGTTGAAACCGAATTCTGGAATTTCGATGTTCTCTTTGAGCCACAAGACCATCCAGCAAGGGACATGCAAGATACGTTCTTCCTAAGATACCCTGATAAAGGTACAGTTCCAGAGGAGCTCCTTAAAAAAGTTAAAGACATGCATGAGGAAGGATGCATAGATGAAAATAAAATATCTAAGGGATGGTGCTATAAATTCAGCGAAGAAATATCTAAAAGAACGGTTTTAAGAACCCATACAACAGTTTCATCAATAAAGTATTTGGCGTCATTATCTGAGGAAGAAAAAGCCGAACCACATAAAGTTTTCTGTATTGATAGGGTATTTAGAAACGAAGCTATTGACTACAAACACCTTCCTGAATTCTACCAGTGTGAAGGAATCATTATGGACGAAAATGTCAATTTTGATAACCTTGTAGGAGTTTTAACTGAATTCTTGAGAAGATTAGGTTTCGAAAAGGTTAGAATAAGACCCGCCTACTTCCCATTTACAGAACCCTCCTTAGAAGCTGAAGTATATATGGAAGGAAAAGGATGGTTAGAGCTCCTTGGTGCAGGTATATTTAGACCGGAAGTTCTAGAACCTTTGGGGATTAATAAACCTGTACTGGCATGGGGTATTGGATTAAGCAGGCTCGCAATGTTAAAATTGGGACTTACAGATATAAGGGACCTTCATAAGAATGATTTAGAATGGCTTAAAAAAGCCAGAATTTAACATGACGTGTTAGATGAATTCCAAATTTATAAACGATCTTATTTCAAATCCAATAGATAATCCCTTTAAATTTTAAAATTTTGTGAAATCTAAAAAATTTCGCACACTACTACAATAGGTAGGTTAAAATGAAGAATTACGATATAAAAAATCTCGATTTTCAAGAATCTATAAAAACTGCATATTTGGAATCATTAAATAGAACTAGAAAAGGGGATAAACCAGAAGAAGTCGAACTTATTAAAAAAAAGATACTTGAGTCAAAAAACATAGTGATCGCCACCAACAATCCAAAAAAATTTAAAGTAGTAAAGAATATTATTTCAAAGATAGTTAACGCAGATATAAAAATGATTGAAATTTCAACAGATGTTGCAGATTTAACAAGAACACCGGCCATAAATAAAGGCCTAATTGCCGTAGACTCCAAAGATGCAGATATAGTTATTGCAAGAGGAAGGTTGGGGGTTCCAGGCTCAGGTTCGATGCTTGTGATAATGGACAACAAAGGGAGAATACTAACAGGCAGTCTATCCCCATCATCTGTAATACACAAGGAAGACATCGAACAGAGAATAAAAAATGAACTAATTGAAGCATTAAATAGGGTCGGTATAACGGTGAAAGGATGAAGTACGGTATAACAGAAAGCGTAAAAACAATAAATTCTAAAACCAAAGTTAAAGATATAATATATCACATAGTAGAAAAAAAAGCGAACGCAATAAAGTATTTTTTAGAAGGGGAGGAGTTTAAACAGACCGTAGTCTTTGGGGCTTATCTCTGTGGAAACTATATTGCCCATTCACTTACGAGAGATTCAGAAGAAGTTATTCTTGTGGATATTCAACCTCATCTAAAAGATATAATATTTGATGAAAGGATAAAATTTATGGATTTAAACAAGTTTAAATTGAACATGAGAAATGGAAATCTGGATCCAGATTTAATTGTGGATATTACAGGAATCGGCGGTTTAGATTCAGATTTTATATCAAATTTCGATCCAGAAGTACTAATTGTTGAAAATCCAAAGTGTTCATACGACAGGGAAATATTTAAAGTCGATGATTCTTTAGAGAGGCTATGTACCGGTAAAAAAAGAGGAATATTAAATACATATAGATCCTCAAAAATTTCAAAAACATCAGGTACTATGACATTAACTGTTGATACAATACTAGACTCCTGTATGGAAATAAGAGAATTGGATGGAGTACTTTATGCATTACCTGAATTAAAGTACTATGAAGGACTTATTTTTCATGAAAAAGACATTCGTAAATTTTTAAGTGAAGTAAACTCTCCAGCAATAACGGTAAGTTCTTTAGATGATGTTGAAAATGAAGTAGAAGATATAATATGGAAAAACACTTCAAGAATAAATTCATTTGTCGAAAAAATAAAATAAAAATAAATACCGATATTTTTTATATTTTATTAACTGCTATTTCAAGGGCATTCATAAAGGCATCTTTTTCAGGTAGTATAACCGCAACAGGGACCCTCACTATTTTCTCAATACTTGAACTTACAATTGGGGCACAAACTATAGCTTTAGCATCCTCTCTTTCTGCATATATTGCAGCGATTATGCATTCCTCTAGTGAATTTGCAGGATATTCTTTCAGTAGATATTCCTTACCTTTTATTGATATTTTTTTAGTTCTAATTTTATTTAAAGAAGGTCTTGCTGCAATTACTGCTATTTTATCTATGTCGTCTTCGTTACTCTCAAAGCTTTTTATGGTTTCTACAATTTTCTTCAGTGTAGAGACTCTAAAATCTTTTCCATGTACGATTTTATAGATGGTACTGTAAGGAATACCAGATATTTCAGAAAAATCTTTTAAGGGGATATCCAATTCCAAAAGGATTTTTTTGAATTCTTCTACGAACTTTCCAGAGCCTACACTTAGTAAAAGCCTCTCATAAGCTTTCATATTTTCACACGAAATAAAAGATTTTTAAAGGAATGTATGTTGTTTAATTTATACAATATAATCTATACCTAATGAACTTCTAGATTTTTTTTCTGTTTTTGGGATTATTCTTTGAGGTGATTTCCCCCCACCCAATATATTTGGAGATTTTACTCCCGTAATAATGGCCATAACTCTTATACATCCTTCCATAGATGGGTCTATTCTAGAGCCCCATATAACATTTGCGTTAGGGTCCATGCTACTTGTTATACCTTCACCAATTCTATTTGCTTCTCCAAGGGTCAAATCAGGCCCTCCAGTGATGTGTATTATAGCACCTGTAGCTCCTTTATAATCGATGTCTAAAAGAGGGCATTCCAATGTATCCTTTACAATTCTTTCAACCCTATCTCCCTTTGTATCGTAATCTACTTCACCAACACCTATCATTGCAACTCCACCGTTTGACATAACAGCTCTTACGTCTGCATAGTCGATGTTTATTAAGCTTTTCTGGGAGATAGTTTCAGTTATACCTTTTACAGCTTGAGCAATAATTTCATCTGCTACTTTAAATGCCTCGTTCATTGGTAAATTTGGAACAAAATCAACTAATCTATTGTTGTCAATTACAATAACTGTATCACAGCATTCGGTTAGTTTTCTAAGCCCTTCATCCGCCTTTTTTAACCTGGCTCTTTCAATCTTAAATGG
Organism: Methanothermococcus thermolithotrophicus DSM 2095; assembly: GCF_946463545.1. Lineage (NCBI taxonomy): Archaea > Methanobacteriati > Methanobacteriota > Methanococci > Methanococcales > Methanococcaceae > Methanothermococcus > Methanothermococcus thermolithotrophicus. The sequence continues at coordinate 406,564 of NZ_OX296583.1, forward strand.
GTAGGTAACTACACCTATAACCACTGCACCATTTTCTTTAGCAATTTCAGCTACAACTGGAGCTGAACCAGTACCGGTACCTCCACCCATTCCCGCAGCAACAAATATTAAATCAGCATTTTTTATAACATCTTCTAACACATTTTTAGCCAATTCTGCAGATTTCTTACCTATTTCCGGATATCCTCCAGCTCCAAGACCTCTTGTTAATGTAGATCCTATTAATATTTTTTTATCTGCATCAATATTCTCCAAATGTTGTTTATCTGTGTTAATGGCTATTGTTTCTGCACCTTCAATTCCTATTTCCATAAGTCTATGAATTGTGTTATTTCCTGCACCACCACATCCAACCACAACAATACTTGCATTTCCGAAATCATCTTTGGACATTTGTTTTTGGTATAGTTCATCATTATTTTTGGCAAGTGCTTCTTTAACTAGTCTCATACTAATCCTCCAATTCAATTGAAACTGCCCCATATAATAGAGAGGTTTATTGTAAAGAGTTTTAACATCACATATATATTAATACTTATTTGTTATCTCATACATTTATTATATAATTTTCTTTTTAGAAATCGTAAAGTATATATAAGAACTTTGACTTAAATATAGGTGGCTAGGCCGGGGGGTTAGGCGTCCCCTGTAACCTAAAATCGCCTTATGTAGGGGCCGAAAACTTGGGGGCGGCACAGTTTTTTCTACCATTCATTCCTAGATTTTGCTGTGAAATCCTGTCCTATGGGGTAAGGTGTTGAAGGGAGCTCCTCTGGAGGGAGGAGACAATCCTTCTTCATCCTTCGAACCCCGTCAGGCCCGGAAGGGAGCAGCGGTAGATGGAGCACCAACGCTCATAGGGTAGCGGGATTGAGCAGGATCTAGGGTTTAATGATGGTAGATGGCTGTGTCCACCCCAAGGAAGCCACTTTTTTAATATATGTTAGTTGTTACCAAATGTTAGTTTTGTGAGTTTTGTTATTGGATTAAATTTGATTTCACCCATATTTTTATTTAATTTAAATAAATATTTAGCTATTCTGCAATTAAAAACAGCCTGTGGCGGTATTATGATTATCGGCGTAATTTCAGATACTCATGTTACAGATAGAGTCAGAGAACTACCAAAAGATGTTTTTGAACACTTTTCAGATGTAGATTTAATAATACACTGTGGAGATGTAACCTCCCCCAACGTTTTAGACAGTTTGAAAGATATATCCAATGTTGTCGCAGTTAAGGGAAATATGGATTATATGGATCTACCTGAAAAAGAAATATTGAACATTGAAAACTTTAAAATAGGCGTTATGCATGGGGATGTGATATACCCAAGAGGGGATCTTCTGAAAATGAAATACACGAGTATGGAAATGGGTTTAGATGTTTTAATAACAGGACACACCCACGTACCACTTGTAAAAGAAGTTGAAAATAAAATCCTTCTGTTAAACCCTGGAAGTCCAACTGTCCCAAGGTATCCTCTTAAAACAATTATGAAGCTTAAAATTGAAAACAACAATATAAAAGCTAATTTAATTCCCCTAAATGAAAAATAAAAATTAAAGTTATTTAAAATAGAAATAATTTTAGTTATTTTAAACAAAAACCCTTCGGGTTTTTGTAGCTCTCCGTTCGCTTCGCTCACTCCGATTTAAGTTATTTGGTTTTATTTTATTTGCTAATGAAATAATTTAATTATATGCAGTTGTATATTTTCTTAAGTTTTGAGATTATTTTTTCCTGTTTCTGTTCTACAGTCTTTTCAGAGTATTCCAATGCATCAGTTGGACAGGCCAACTTACAAAGTTCATCTTCCCTACCATAACATCCATTACACTTTACAGCAACCATCTCACATTTATCAATTCTTATAGCTCCTATAGGACAGACCTCTATACATAAAGCGCATCCTACACATTTCTCCTTATGAAGTACGACTTTATCCCCTATCCTTTCAATTGCATCTTCAGGGCATACCCGTAAGCACGGGTTTTTTTCACAGTGCATACATTTTATAGAGATGCCCTCAATAACAAAAATCCCATTGTCAGGACAGATTCTTTCGCATTTCTTGCAGTCAATACATAATTCAACATTAGGCATAAGTTTCATAATGTCACCATCCCAAAGGGAGATTGAAAATTTTATTTTATAAGTATTTATATTAAAACTAGTTACGGCCTAGTTTTAGCTGGAACAAGCAATTTAGATATAAAGTTCTTCTTACTTTCTTTTTTAAGTTCTTTGTTTGGGCTTAATTTGGCCATAGTTTCGAGATTTTTAGATCTTTTATCAAATATAAGATCTTCCACACCAACTACATCTAAACATCTTTTTGTACATGCTTTAACACAGGCCTGTTCATCTCTTCCAATACATAGTGTACATTTATGAGCCTTGTCTGAAACTACAATTGCACCAAACGGGCAGGCTATTGCACAAAGTCCACAGCCTATACAGACATCTTCGTCTAAATAAACTATATCTCCTCTGAATTCAATTGCATCAACAGGACATACTTCCTTACATGGTGCAGAAGCACAGTGTTGACAAACTATTGGTAAGTATTTATCATCATGTTCTAAAATACTAATCCTACTTATCCCGTGGACTTCCATGCATGACTTTACACAATCTCCACAATTGTCGCAGGTATCGGTAATCATCATTATCTTCTTCATGAAAACACCTTTATGTAATGTTGTGAGTAAAAACTGGTTCTATAGATCCATTCTATGAAAAATAAATAAAGAAATATTTTATTCGAATTAGTGTTTTAATCGATTCCTAACAATTTGCATCTTTCATCAACATCTTTTTGCAACATTTCAATATCTTCGTCGGTTAAATGCCTGTATCTCTTCTGTAATTTTATGTATTCTTTTAATGGCACTCTTTTTGCAGGTTTGTATGTTACTCTAAATTCACCATTTTCTATTTCATACAATGGCCATAATCCAGTTTTAACTGCTAATCTTCCTATTTCCACAGTGTCTTCTGCGTTATATCTCCATCCTGTTGTACATGGTTGTAATATCTGGATATATGCAGGTCCTTCAATTTCACATGCTTTTTTAACTTTTTTCATAAAGTCTTCAGGGTAACTTAAACATGCTGTAGCAACGTATGGAATTCCGTGAGCTGCCATTATCATAGGCATGTCTTTTTTAGGCATGTCTTCTCCCCTTATGACGCTTCCAGCAGGGGATGTTGTTGTTGAAGCCATTAATGGAGTAGAACCACTTCTTTGAATTCCTGTGTTCATGTAAGCTTCGTTATCGTACATTATGTAAACCATGTCGTGTCCTCTTTCCATGGCACCACTTAAAGCTTGGAAACCGATATCAGCAGTACCACCGTCTCCACCAAATGCAATTACATTTATCTTTTTATCAGCATACTTTCCTCTTTTTCTTTTCAGAGCTCTGACCGCACTTTCCATTCCACTTGCAACTGCTGCAGCGTTTTCAAATGCAACATGTATCCAAGGAACTCTCCAAGCTGTTTCTGGATAAGGTGTGGTCATAACTTCTAAACATCCTGTAGCGTTTGCAACTATTGTATCTTTTCCGGTAGCCTTTAAGGTCAATCTTGCAACAATCGCAGCACCACAACCAGCACAGCCCCTATGTCCTGGAGCAAAGTACTCTTCTCTTGAAAACTGAGATTTACCAGTCATTATATCACCATTAAATGTTAGTAAAGGAAATTAAGAAAGGAAATATAGTTCGCTGAATTCTACTAATTATTCTTCCTGTAATCCAACCCACTTTGTTTCTCCGTCTTCTGCATTTTCAGCATGTTCCATTATATCCTTAATATCCTGAATTCTAATATCTCTTCCACCAAGACCTACTATGTAATTAACTGTTTTTTTGTCCTTTAAGAATGAAGCCAAGTCCAGATAAACTGCTCCTTTATTTGTCCCGAAGCTAATATCCTTATCAAGTATAGCGACATTCTTAGCATTCTTTAAAGCTTCCCTGATGTGTTTTATTGGTAAAGGTCTGTAGCATCTTATTCTTAGTAATCCGTATTCCTTGCCTTCCTCTTTCATCTGGTCTATAACTTCTTTTATAGGGCTACATACTGAACCTAATGCTACAAGTACTGTTTCAGCATTTTCTATGTTGTAAGTTTCTATCAATCCATTTCCGTAGCTTCTTTTGAATTTTTCTGCAAATTCGTCGTGGATATCCATAATTATCTTTTCGGCATTATCCATTGCTTTTTGAACCGCATATCTTGATTCCATATAGCAGCTCGGAACTCCAACAGGTCCTTGTGTAATTGGTCTGTCAGGATCCATGTATGCATGTTTAGGTTCGTATATTCCCACAAAGTCTAAAACATTTTCTTGTTTAGGCACTGTAACAGGTTCAACTGTATGGGTGAGTATAAATCCATCTAAGTTAACCATTACAGGTAATAGAACATCTTCATGTTCGGCAATCCTGTATGCTTGAATTATTGTGTCTAAAACTTCCTGATTGTTTTCCGCATAAAATTGAATCCATCCAGTATCTCTCTGAGATATACTGTCTTGCTGATCGTTCCAAATGTTTATAGGTGCTGATAACGCCCTGTTTGCATTCATCATAACTATTGGTAATCTCATACCTGAAGCCGCAAACAAGAGCTCATGCATTAATGCGAGACCCTGTGAAGCAGTTGCAGTAAATGTTCTTGCACCGGTTGCACTTGCACCGATACATGCACTCATTGCGGAATGTTCACTTTCAACTTTTATGTATTCCGCATCCAGCTCCCCATTGGCAACAAATTCAGCAAGTTTTTCTACACATGTTGTTTGTGGTGTAATTGGATAAGCTGCAATGACATCAACATCACATAATTTTGCAGCCTCTGCAGCAGCAGAAGTTCCTGTAATAATCTTAACCTCACACATCCATATTCACCCTATATATTTTTAAGTATTTTAATTAATCGTCATTTAATTAAAGTGTTTTTAAGTTATTTCTCTTCCCTAACCTTTGTTATTGCATTAACCGGACATTCCCTTACACAAATTAAACATCCCTTACAGTAATCGTAGTTTATGTCAAATTTTCCATCTTTTTCTTGAATACAGCCTTCAGGACAGAATATGTAACAGTTTTCACACATTACACACTTATCTTTGTCCATCACTGGTTTAAAAACTCTCCAACTACCTGTTTTGTTTTTAATAGAATTACCTGGTTCGTATATTATCGTACCTATAGTAACCATAAAATCACCTATAATTTTGAGATAGTTTAAAACATGTTTATTCGGCACTAACTATCGTAATCACAAAGCATGTTTTAGCATGTTTATTTAGTTTTTATTCTATTGTATGCCACTTCTGCAGCTTCTGCGTTTTTCTGTCCAAGTTTTCCGGGGAAAGTTTCAAGAATAGCTTTTTTGAGTGATTCAAGAGTTACCTCATTGGTAGCCCCTGCAAAAGCTCCCAACATTGTGGTGTTTACAATAGGTAACCCTAAAACTTCCAAAGATATTCCTGTAGCATCTATTGGATAAACCTCATAATCATCCATTTTTACATCTTTTAATGTGTTTATGATGAGTTTTCCGCCCTTCTTTAAACCGCTTGTAACATCTACTGTATCCAAAAGAGTTGGATCCTGAACTACGACATAATCAGGTTTGTAAATTTGACTTCTTAATCTTATTTTCCTATCATCTATTCTTGTAAATGCCATAACCGGAGCTCCCCTTCTTTCGACACCAAAGAAAGGAAAGGCCTGACAAAATTTACCATCAAAAAAAGCTGCTTTTGCTAATATCTGTGCAGCAGTAACTGCACCTTGACCTCCTCTTCCGTGGAATCTAATTTCAATCATTACTTCACCTCAATAATACGTTACCATAATAACCGTCATTATTAATCATTATAATTTTGTTATATATAGGTTTTTATTGTTAGTCAAACGTCGAAATATATTTTTGCATAATATTTAAATAATATATTGGCCTTAAGTTTTTAGTTCTTTTTGAGATAGTTTTATAACGAGTATATATACATTATTTGTATATTTGTATACTTCTAACATGATTGGCATAGGGATATCATGAAAGATATAAAAAATATAAAAAACATAATAACTGATGAAAAAATAACCAACTACTTTGAAAGAACCGAAGAAGCAATAGAGATTATAAAGAAAGGTGTCCCTCCAAAAAGAAGTCTCCTATATGATGTAGCATTAGACTATCTCTGTATGATTGAATGTTATTTTAAAGACGCAAAAGCATTTATAGAAGAAGGAGATTATGTTAATGCATTTGCATCATTAAATTATGCTTATGGTTGGATAGATGCTGGAGCTAGATTAGGAATCTTCAATGTAGGAGATGACGACGTGAGATTTACGCTGGCAAAATAATAAAAAATTAAGAGCTCATAAAGTTAGAGCTATGAACTACTACGAAACTAAGTTTCGTTTAAATATTTGGTGAGACCGATGGGAAATTATCATGTAACGCTACAGGCGGCATATACTGCAAAGAATATTGAAGATGTTGAAGATGCCATAGGGGTGGCCATATCCCAAATTGGAAAACTCCTAAACAGAAACAATTTAGATTATGTGGATATTGACGTTGGATTAACAATATGTCCTAAATGTGGAGAACCTATAGACTGCGTACTGGTTGTTGCAAGAACTGCAATAGTTGGTATTTTACTATCTATGAAAGTCTTTAATGCCGAAAGTCCAGAACATGCTGTGAGAATAGCAAAATCAGCAATTGGTAAAGCTTTAAGAGACATTCCCCTTGAAGTTGTAGATGTTGTTGAGATTTAATCAAATCCTTTATATATTTTTTATATATTTTTACTACTGTATCATCGAAAAGTATATATACTATTAATATGATTATTAAGTGAGTGTGCGGAGGTGGCCCAGCCTGGTACGGCGCGGGACTGCTAATCCCGTTGGGCTTTGCCCAACCCGAGTTCAAATCTCGGCCTCCGCGTCATTGTTTTACTCTTTTATCTGGCTTTATTTTATTAAATCCGATATGGTTTTAAGTGTCTATTTTTGAAGATCTCAATAATTTGTTTAAAGGACTACTAAAAAGTGGTTAATACCAAACAGGATTATATTTTGATACGGTAGTTAGATATACAACTTTAAGACTTAATTTCTATTTTTTGCCCCTACTTCAAACTTAACTAAATTTTAGTAAATCATATTTATCAACTTTAAACACTTTTAAAGCATTCTCTATCAAAACATCGTTTTTATCAAAATTTCTTTCGCTTCGAATTCGTATATCCTCGGAGCTCCGATATTCATACATACTTTCCAAATTTTTTACAAAGGTTTATCTTTAAAATATGATCCATTGCCTTTCAAGTACCTAACTCCCAACATACTGCCAAGTTCCTCCCCTAAATCAATTGTCCATGTGTATTTAGATCGTTCATTCCATTTTTTAAATGCTTCATCCTTATGTCTAAGAAAATCTTCATCAGTACAGTTATTCACATTCATATAATGTTTTACAAGTGTACTGTAGTCCAGCTCTCCCTTATTTGCCAACACCTCTGCAAAACCTAAATGTTTTATCATGTGGCAGTTAGGGCACAACATTATAAACCTCTTAAACTTCTGTATCTTGTTAATATCATCATATTCCCATTCCTCATGCATGTGCAGGCCTTTTTCCATAGATATTCCACATATTTCACACCTGTATCCTGCCCTTATAACCTCCTTTCTTCTTATGTTATACCATTGTTCTTTTGACATTAACATTCTGATATTGGCACCCCAAGAACCAGACGGTACGAGCTCTATTTTTAGTTTTAAATCTTTCATAATACCCCACACTAACTAGATGATATTAATATCCTAAAAAATAAACTTAATAAAAACACTTTTTAAAAAAGTAGGTTATAATATTATGTATAACAATCATATTTATTGTTCGAGGGGTGTAACCATGTTTGGAATATTTGATTGGGTCATAACCGCTATTATAGCTGCATTATTACTTTGGATCATAATTCGTTTAATATTCAATATAGTAGTGTCATTTGTGAAGCTCGTTAGTTTTATTATTGGTCTTGTAGTGGTAGTATATATTTTGAGTATTCTCATCTAAAAATAACGACGAAAGTACAACTACGATATGCTTTTAATTTTTAATTGGGCCGGGATTTACATGAACCATGCAATGTTTTGCATTGTATTTTTTTTCGATTTTTTCATGAACTTTTTCTGCAATATCGTGTGCTTCTTTTACCGAAAGATTTTCATCAACTGCAATTTCCACATCTACATACATTTGATTCGCATAGGTTCTTGTTTTTAAATCATCAACACCCATAACGCCTTCTGTATCCAATATATCTTGTAAAATACATTTAACTACTTCTTCATCTGCTGCACGGTCTATCAATTCATTAACTGCCTTTAAGTAAATTTCAACAGCTGCTTTTATAATCCATATGCAAATTACAAGAGATGCTATAGGGTCCAACATAGGAAAGCCTAAACGTGCGCCTACAATCCCTACAACGGTTGCGATTGATGATAATGCATCTGAACGATGGTGCCATGCATCTGCAATCAAAGCTGAACTTCCAATTTTTTCAGCCCATTTAATTGTGTATCTATACATCCATTCCTTTGTGATGATCGAGAGTATCGCAACATAGATTGTAATTTCTGCAGGTATTATGGTGGTTCCTTGTAGAATAAGCTGAACTGCGTTGTATCCGATTACCAGCCCTGTTGCAAGTAAAATAATTGCCAGTATTTTTGACACAACTGGTTCCAATTTTTCATGCCCATAGAGATGGCGCTTGTCTTCAGGCTTACTTGCTAACTTAATTCCAATAAATACAATAATTGTACTGAAAACATCAGATAGGGAGTGTATACCATCTGCAATCAAAGCACTACTTTGTCCTACAATTCCTACAATTACTTTTAAAGCGGACAGTAATACATTTGCAGCAATGGTAACTTTTGAAACTCTTTTTCCAACATCCACCCTTAAAGTTGCCGAGGTGTTGTAAAAGCTGTTGGATTTTTGTTTAATTTTTTGTTTCATCCTATCACCTATATTGTCTGTTAAATTTATGATATGCCCAAGAAGACCGTAAAGTGATTTTCATACAATGGAATAATAAAACATCTAAAATTACCTTTACTCGATAAAAATATATAAATATATTATGTCATATACATCCAACCAACAAAATAATGAAATTGTTAGTTTAAAATTTCCGGACGATTGGGTACTATGACGAGACACTACTGCAAAGATTGGTTAACAAAAGAAGAACTAAAAGAGTTTATAGATGCTGTAAAATATCCACACCATAGATTATTTTTCAAAATGCTTTATGGAATGGCTTTAAGGGTTTCAGAGTTGCTAAATGTTAAAGTCAGAGATTTAAATCTAAAGGAGGGAGTCTGTAAACTATACGATACAAAGACCGAGAGCTTCCAACTGTGTATAATTCCTGAGTGGCTCATTAACGATATTTCACAGTATATTCGAGATAACAATTTGCAGCCAGAAGATGATCTATTCAACTTTAAAAATAGGACTTATGCATGGGAGCTCGTAAAAAGATACACGAAAGATGCGGGGATAAAAAAGGAACTTTCAACACACACATTTAGAAGGTCAAGGGCATTACATCTTTTAAATGATGGAGTACCTCTTGAAAAGGTTTCAAAATACCTAAGGCATAAGTCAATCAATACCACCATGCATTACCTGAGAATTACTGTTGAAGATATTAAGAAAGAATTGAACAGAATAGGGGACTGGTATGACTTATAAAACATATTATACTCCAAAATATTTATCTAAAAAAGAAGTTGAAAAGTTGATAAAAGATGGGGTAGATGAAATAGTTATGCCAAAATCAGTTTACGAGCTCATGGAAAGAAAGAACAAGAATGCCCTTAACAGGTTGCTACTATTTGGAGTAGATGTAAAGATAAGTAGTAAAGTTGGAAGACCTAAAAAAATAGATGAACAAGTTAAAAACCATACTGTAGAATTGATAAAAGAAGGTTGGAGTATTAGAGAAGTAGCAAAGGAATTAGGTTTAAAAAAATCGACCATATGGGATAATATCAAAGATGATTTAGAACACATTAAGAAAGAAAGACTAAAAAATTTAATCTACGAGTACAAGGAGCTCCTAATTAAAAAGGATAAATATAACGAATATGTTCAGACGTTGTTTAGTGAATTGGAGATTTATGTAAATAACGACCAACTGGAGAATGCAGAAAAAGCTTTGAAAGAGATAATCAATTATGTAAACTTGACGAAAAAGAATAATCCATTTAATAAAAAATAGTTTTGTTCAACCGGAAACTATTTTACATCCTCCATTGGTATCAAAACTTAATGGGAGTCACACGTATATTCAAAATACATGTTGGAGTATCTTATATTAACATATCTAATCCAAATATATTGTGCGAAGCTATAATGTTTTACCACCACCCTTACTTTACTCGGATACGACAATATAGGGATTATTTCCGAAAGACTTATATATTTCTTTTTTCAAAATTAAAAATATAAAAGATTGAGGTGAGTTTATGGCAGAGCTTCCAGTTGCTCCAGTTGTAAGAATATTAAAAAAAGCAGGTGCTGAAAGAGTAAGTGAAGAAGCAGCTAAAGTATTTGTAGAAGCTTTAGAAGATATCGCATTAGATATAGCTAAAGAAGCTGCAGAATTATCAAAGCACGCTGGTAGAAAAACTGTAAAAGTTGAAGACATTAAAATGGCTTTAAAAATGTAATTAAGCTTTTTTTCTACATATTTATTATTTATTAAGGTTATTCGAAAAACATTAAATATTGTACGTATAAGTAACTTCAATTTAGTTTCTTTTTATTTGAAAATCTAATGATTTTTAAATCCCTGAAGACCTTCGGTTTTCGGTAGGTTATATTGTTCTTCATGTTGTAATTAGAATAGTGTGCAGTTTTAAACATAATGCCCATCTAAATTTAAAAACTTAATAAATCATTCAATACCCACCACTATCGCAGTATAATAAAATTTTATATATTTGTATATCATACTATTTAGGAAATCGAGTAAATCTCTTTACGAACTTGTTGCTGACTCACAAAAATTTGAAGAATTTTTGTTGAGTCGAGGCAAAACCTTCGGAGTTTTGCAAACTCATATAATCACAAATTTTATATTTTATAAACATTAGAGGGTTTAACATGAAAGTAATTTTCGCATTAGGTGGTTCAGTTTTAATGCCTAAAGAAGGAGCATCTGTGGAAAAAATCAAGGAATATACTGAAACATTCAAAAAAATAAAAGATATGGGCCATGAGATGGGAATAGTTGTAGGTGGAGGATATACTGCAAGAAACTATATTTCAGTTGCAAGAGAATTTGCAAATGAAGCCTTTTGCGATGAAATTGGAATAATGGCCACAAGAATGAACGGTATGCTGTTGATATCTGCCCTTGGAAACTACACAATTAAAAAAATTCCAGAGAACTTCAAAGAAGCGGAGCTTATCATGAATTTAAATAAAATTGTTGTAATGGGTGGAACCCATCCTGCACACACCACAGATGCAGTTGCAGCATCCTTTGCAGAATATATAGATGCCGATTTACTCGTCATAGCTACAAACGTTGACGGTGTTTACGACAAAGACCCAAGAAAATATGATGATGCTAAAAAGCTTACTAAAATAACCACAACAGAGCTCTTAGACCTCACTGGTTCAGCTTCCATAAGTGCAGGCTCTTCCAGTGTTGTGGATCCTTTGGCATCTAAAATTATAGATAGGGCAAAATTAAAAACCCTGGTAGTTGAAGGAACCCCTGAAGAAATTTTAAATGCTATTTTAGGAAATCATAGTGGAACTACCATTGTTTCAGAATAACAATTTTTTGGTGTTTGGTGAAATTATGGAAAAACATAAACATTGCATAAATTGCGGATTGTCGATCCCTCCTGAAGAATCCTTCTGTTCACAGAAGTGCAAGGAGGAATACATAAAAAAGAGAAAAAAGATTATGAAAAACCAGCAGATATTTTTTGTTACCATGTTGATTATACTTGCGATTTATGCGTACTCGGTTTTGTTATAATCATGGAAATTTTTTATAAATTTGTTTCCTATGCAAAACCTTATAAAAAACAATTTTTCTATTTTCGTATTTAAAACCTATTCTATAATCTCCAACCTAATTCGATAATAACTATATGCACCTTTTAACTTTTTTACATTTGGGATTTCAGATAAATTATTTTTAAATCTTTTAAATCTTTGATAAAAGATTTTTTAAAAGATACTTCCATTATATCACTATTATAATAAATTTTTAGCAGTTTCTAAATTAATTTCTTCCTCATCTTCGATTTCTTCCATAGCCTTTAAAAGTTCATAATCTAATAACAATTCTTCAATTTTTTTAAATATTTTATAATCTAAAATAACCCCTTTGATATTTCCTTTTTCATCGGTAAGGTATGATTGGACAATATTCATATGACCACCATTATTATTTGTTAAGTAGGATATTATTCGAAATATGTAATAGTTTCGAAAAATGTGTTATTTTATAACTCCCTGCACAACCGATAAGTTTATATACTAGAATATACATCTTTACTTTGCAAAGGAAATAGAAGCGGGGTAGGGTAGCCAGGCCCATCCCGCCGGGCTCATAACCCGGAGATCCGAAGTTCAAATCTTCGCCCCGCTATATTATTTTATATTAAGTTTAAATACGAGCGTAGCGAGTATTGTTTTTGATGCAACTTTTTTAAAAGTTGCGTTCTAAATCTTCGCCCCGCTATATCAGACAATTTTCGTTCTTTTTGATTTTAAATTCAATTAAAGCGTTTTTAAGATTGTTGTAAGTTTTTTCTGTTTTCGTAGTATTGTAAACATTTGTTGTTTTACTTTGCGAACGAATAGAAGCGAGGTAGGGTAGCCAGGCCTATCCCGCCGGGCTCATAACCCGGAGATCGGTCGTTCAAATCGACCCCTCGCTACCAAGTTTTGTTTTAGATTAAATTTCTTTTTTGTTAAAATTTATAGGAATATGTTTATTAATTTGTAAATTTAAATAAATTAATCTATTTATTTAAAATTAAACAAATTCCTTCGGAATTTGTAGCTCTTCGCTTCGCTACGATTGAATAAAAACTGATGTTTATAACCTTTCGAACTTTTTTTGAAAATAAAAAAATAGATATAAGAAATTTAAATCATTTCTAATAATGCTTTTGCAGCTTCTCTTGTTGCTTCTCTGTCGCCACCTGCAACAACTAAAACATCGTTTCCGTTTGCTGCATCTGGAACAGCAACTAACATTGCTGGGCTTTCGTTGTCAATTGCAACTTTACCAGCATCTACTAATTCTTTTGTTAATGCGTTTACAACTGGTCCACCAACTAAGATTAAGTTTTTGTCAGCAGTATCTAATGATACTTCTGAGTCCAATTTTGCAATTGGTGCTGTTAATTTAACTGCTTGTTGTGCATCTGCTAAGATGTCTTTTAATCTAACTTCTGCGTTTAATACAGTTTCTTTCTGACCGATGTTTAAGGTTACTTCTTTTGATTCGTCCATTAAGAATTTAACTTTTAACACATTGTTTTTGTCTTCGTCGTCAAATACTAATTTAAGGTAGTCTGCAATGTTTATTTCGTCTCCATCGTCTAACTTCTTCTTCTTGTCTCCAACGTATTTTAATGCAATACCTACTACATTAGCTTTATCAGACTCAGTAATATCTTTTTTAATGTCTAATTTACCACTGACATTAAGGGCAGCCCATGCTTCCCAGTCTGGTATGTATTCTTCACCAAGTTCAAGGGCTTTGGTATCTTTGGTGATTAATACTTCAGCGTAACCTGTTGTTCCTGCAATGTCTTCCCATGCATCGTTTACAACAACACCAACGTCTTTGTATGCGAGTGTTAACTGGGTTGTATTAGAAACTGTATCAGTTTTTTCTTTTACAACTTTTCCGTCTTTTAATACTTGAACGGTAGCTTTGTACTCGCTTCCACTCTTTAAAATACTTGCTACTTTAACTTCGTAGCCGTTTCCAACTGCGAATGTTTCTCCTTCTTTTAAAACACCGTCTTTTGCTTCTTTACCGAGGTATATTATATCATCATCAGCGTCGATTTTTACAACAGCGTACTCTTCACCTAAGAATGGTATTCTCATACCTGGTTTTAAAGTAACTGTATTAGCATCGTTGAATACTTCTTCGTCATTTTTGTATGCAATTGATGCATATAATAATTGGTCTTCATCTATTGACCTTTTATCGCTGTCATAGACTATTTTTGCAAATACGACTTCTCCAGCATCGTTGTCGTTGCTGTCGAACCAGTCTGATGGGTCAATGTCAGTTACTTTTAACATTGTGCTAACGTCACCTAATGATGTAAAACTATATCCATCAGTTGGGTGGTCATTTTTTAAATCTATGTTTGCGTCATTTGAAGTAACTCCAAAAGTTTTTACAGTTGCAGACCCAACAAGTTGTATCCAGTCAGGGTTAGTTACTTTTGTACCATTAGTTGTAGTGTCATCCACCAAGGTACCATTAATAACTAATTTTAAATAACTACCATTGTAAGTTATGCTTTCTACAATACCGGAACCTTTAGTTATATTAGTACTGCTAGAATCGATATTTACTGTATCTCCTTTTGACAGACTTCCTAGTATGTTTTTTAATTCATAATTGTCTGTGGTAATGTTGATATAATCAACAGTACCGTTGGACAAAACTATGTTTGTTGTTGGATAGTCAGCATCTGTAAAGTTTACATTAAGAGTACTTTCAGTTATAAATCCTTTTGCATAGTCTGAGTCTGCAGCAGCTACGAGAACTACATCTTCTGAAGGACTATCTGAATCTAAATTATAAACATCTACATCGTCAGATTCAGCTTTTGCACTAACTTTTATTTTAGCGCTTCCTGTATCAACAACTCCTGTTTTGTATGCCATTGAACCTATTTTTGCAGCAACATCAGCAGCTGAAATAACATCCATTGTAGCTGCTCCTGAACCAACTACAATATCTACGTTTGGTGTTCCATCTTCTTTAATAGCATTTTTCATAAATCCTGCAACATCTCCTGATGTGGTTGCTGCCATTACACCACTTGCTAATGCGGAAGCTACCATAGCCCCTCCAACTGCAATTGCACCAATTTTCTTTAAACTCATAGCCATATCATATCTCCCCCTTTGATCTCGTTGGATTATTGATTAAATTTAAATAAACAAATCTATACCCAATAAAAAAATAAAAAAATAGATATAAGAAATTTAAATCATTTCTAATAATGCTTTTGCAGCTTCTCTTGTTGCTTCTCTGTCGCCACCTGCAACAACTAAAACATCGTTTCCGTTTGCTGCACCTTCAACAACAGCTAATGTTGCTGGGCTTGTGTTGTCAATTGCAACTTTACCAGCGTCTACTAATTCTTTTGTTAATGCGTTTACAACTGGTCCACCAACTAAGATTAAGTTTTTGTCAGCAGTATCTAATGATACTTCTGAGTCCAATTTTGCAATTGGTGCTGTTAATTTAACTGATTGTTGTGCATCTGCTAAGATGTCTTTTAATCTAACTTCTGCGTTTAATACTGTTGCTTTTTGACCAATGTCTAATGTTACTTCTTTTGATTCGTCCATCAAGAATTTAACTTTTAATACGTCGTTCTTGTCTTCGTCGTCAAATACTAATTTGAGATAGTTTGCAATATCTACTTCGTCTCTATCTCCTAACTTCTTCTTCTTGTCTCCAACGTATTTTAATGCAATACCTATTATATTAGCTTTATCAGACTCGGTAATATCTTTTTTGATTTCTAATTTATCACTATTGTTGAGTGCTGCATATGCTTCCCAGTCTGGTATGTATTCTTCACCAAGTTCGAGAGCTTTGGTATCTTTTGTAATTAATACTTCAGCGTAACCTGTTGTTCCTGCAATATCTTCCCATGCATCGTTTACAACAACACCAACATCTTTGTATGCGAGTTTTAACTGTGCTGAACTACTACCGCCAACTGTATCAGTTTTTTCTTTTACAACTTTTCCATCTTTTAATATTTGAACGTTAACACTGTATTCAGTTGATGTATCTCCACTCTTTAAAATACTTGCTATTTTAACTTCGTAGCCGTTTCCAACTGCGAATGTTTCTCCTTCTTTTAAAACACCATCTTTTGCTTCTTTACCGAGGTATATTATGTCATCTTCATCGTCGATTTTTACAACAGCGTACTCTTCACCAAGGAATGGTATTCTCATACCAGGTTTTAAGGTAACTGTGTTATTATCGTTGAATACATCTTCGTCATTTTTGTATGCAATTGATGCATATAATATTTGGTCTTCGTCTATTGATAATTTATCGCTGTCATATACAATTCTTGTAAATACGACTTCTCCCGCATCGTCGTCGTTGCTGTACCAGTCTGATGGGTCAATGTCAGTTACTTTCAACATTGTGCTAACGTCACCTAATGATGTAGCATTAAAATCGGAGTCGTTCACATCTTGTATGCTACCGCTGGCTAATTCATCTGTAACCTTAAGTTTGTCACTACCATTAATAAATCCTTTTGCATAGTCTGAGTCTGCAGCAGCTACAAGGGCAATATCTTCATTAGTAGCATTTAAAGTAAAAATATTTACATCGTCAGATTCAGCTTTTGCTGAAACTTTAACTACTGCACTTCCGTCTTCAACAACTCCTGTTTTGTATGCCATTGAACCTATTTTTGCAGCAACGTCAGCAGCTGAAACAACATCCATTACAGCAGCTCCTGAACCAACTACAATATCTACGTTTGGTGTTCCATCTTCTTTAATAGCATTTTTCATAAATCCTGCAACATCTCCTGATGTGGTTGCTGCCATTACACCACTTGCTAATGCGGAAGCTACCATAGCCCCTCCAACTGCAATTGCACCAATTTTCTTTAAACTCATAGCCATATATATTCACCCTTTGATTTTTTAGTTTTTATATTCAACCTTATTTTGACTTTTGACTTTTTAATTCTTTCACGATAATACCTTCGACATTTTTGATATATATACCTTTCCATTTGAAACGGTTGTAACAATGGTTTCATGGCATTAAACCTTATATATTAATCTTAATCTAAGAAAGAACTATTTTAAGAAGATGTATTCAAAAACAAAAAAGTTGCAAATATTTGCAACTTTTTTAAATGGATTAAAATAAATATTTATAGATTTATATTGTCGGATATAACAAACTTAAATCTACTCCTAAAATATACCTACTCAACTTCGTTGAGTAGGTATCAGATTTGGGGATCGGAGTGAGCGAAGCGAACGAAGAGCTACAAAATCCCGAAGGGATTTTGTTCAATCCAACACCTCTCGACAAAAACCTTTGGTTTTTGTGAATCGACAAATTTCCTTGAAATTTGTCTCGATCAGCGAATCCCTTGGATTCGCTTCGACAGCAAATCGAGATTTGCTTCGATTTATAAAGGGGTTGGAGATATATATTAAAGTTTTTTTATCTAGTAATTCCAATGTTTTTTGCTGAGCTCTACCAACACATCAAATTTATATTTAAGTTATTCAATTTATCGAGCTCCGTAGTATTACCAATTAATTGAAAATATTTAATCCTCATTTTATATCTATTCATCCACGTAGTAGTATTCCCCAATTTCCTTTTGATGCAAATCTCTTTGGCTTCCTTCCTTGTTAACCCTTGGTCTTCCAGTATCTGGGTCCCTTCTAAATGTGATATTCATTTCTTTTAAAAACTTATTTGCTCCATCTCTTTTCTTCAGTGGGGCAGAACCTTCTCCCCAAATTCCTGGCTCACCACTAAATACTATAAATCTATCTGAAATGTAATCTTGGAATAATATATCGTGGTCAACTACAAGCATTGCAGCTTCTTTTTCGTCTGCCATTCTTCTGATAACTCTTGAAACACTTAAACGCTGTTCAACGTCTAAAAATGCCGAAGGTTCGTCTATAAGGTATATATCTGCATCCCTACTTAAGCATGCTGCAATGGCAACCCTTTGTAATTCCCCACCTGAGAGGTCTTTAATATTGAAATCCATTATCTTTTCTAAACTTAATGGTTTAATTATTTCTGATTTATAGAATGAAGTGTTTATGTTGGTTATAGACCTCAGTAAATCCTCAACTGTACCATCATAATCAGAGACTATGTACTGTGGTTTGTATGAAACTTTTACATCATCCCCTGAAATACTTCCTTCATCAGGCTCAACAACTTTTGCAAGCAGTTTAACAAATGTAGTTTTACCTATACCATTTGGACCAAGGATACCAACAACTTCTCCTTTATATATTTCTCCACCTTCTACAGTTAATTTGAAATCTCCCAAGGTCTTTGAAACTTTTGAATAGTTTAAAAGCAAAGGTCTGTTTGAATGGTCTATAGGTGGTCTCTTTTCAAATACGATTGGATTCTTTCTGAACCTTATGTTTTCTTCCTTTAAAAATCCATCCAAATACGTGTTTATACCTACCCTTGTTCCCCTTGGATGAGCTACAACCCCATAGGCTGAAGGGGTACCATATACAATATGAATATAATCTGAAAGATAGTCTAAAACAATTAAATCGTGTTCAACTGCAACGACCTTTTTATTTTCACCGATATCTCTTATAACTTTTGCAACATTGAACCTCTGCTTAACATCAAGCCATGATGTAGGTTCGTCAAAGTAGTAAATGTCTCCTTCTTTTAAACATGCAGCTGCAATTGCCACTCTCTGGAGCTCACCACCACTAAGTTGATCGAGCTCTCTGTCCAACAGTTTATTCAATTCCAACTTAGTTACTATTTCATCAAAGAGTCCTTTTTCATCTACCTTTTTTAATAAATCTCCTACTTTTCCCTTAACAACCTTTGGAAGAGCATCGATATACTGTGGTTTGTGAACAGGTTTAATTCCTTTGTTTCTCAATTCTTCAAAGTAACTCTGCAATTCAGTACCTGCAAAGTACTCCTTAACCTTATCGTAGGAAACCTCTTCATCCAACTTATTCAAGTTAGGTATCAATTCACCGCTTAAAATTTTCAATATTGTAGATTTACCTACACCGTTAGGACCTAATATACCAACTACACCATCTCTAGGAGTTATCAAACCATAAAGCCTGAACCTATTTTTACCATAGGAATGTACTATTTTATCATCTGTTAGTTCCTCAGGTAATCCAATAATATTGATAGCTTCAAATGGACATCTTTTAGTACAGATACCACATCCACCACAGAGCTCTTCTGAGATTATTGGTTTCCCAAGACTTTCATCCATAACTATAGTTTCTTCACCCATCCTAACTCCTGGACAGTACTTCATACATTCCAAAGAACACCTTCTTGGCTGACATCTGTCATAATCTAAAATAGCCAATCTCATTAACATCACCTTAATCAATTTTACACATCATCCAAATGTAAAGTTAAAAAAATAAAATTACTTTAATTCTTTTTGTTTAGCGTAGTTAACAAGCCCTCCTGCACTTAATATATCACACGCCAAACCTTTAGGAGCGCTACATTTGATTTTCTTAATTATTGTCCCTTCTGTATCTTCAATTTTTATTTCCTCGTTTTCTAAATCTATCTCGATAGTATATCCATCTTCAACGTGTTTTTTTATTCCTTTGCATACGATAGGGATTAAACCTATATTTATACAGTTTCTATAAAATATCCTTGCAAAACTCTCAGCTACAATGGCCTTAATTCCACAGTACTTAATGGAAATTGGTGCCTGTTCTCTTGAGCTCCCACATCCAAAGTTCTCTCCAGCCACTATTAAATCTCCTTCATTAACTCTTTTTGGGAAGTCTTCATCAATCCCTGCCATGCAATGTGAGGCGAGCTCATAAACATCTGTAGTTTTTAAATAAGCTCCTGGAATTATTGCATCTGTATCAACGTCATCTCCAAAAATATGAACCTTACCTTTTAATTTCATATTATCACCTTTTACGAGCGAAGCGAGTAAATTAGCAAATCTATGATTTGTGTATTTTACGAACGAAGTGAGTAAATCAGCAAATCCGAAGGATTTGTGCTTTTAAAAATATTAAACGAAAAACCGTTAATCCTATGCTATAATGTTTCGTCTATGCCATAAATATATGAAAACCGAAGTTTTCATAAGTTTCAGTTACTTGATAAAATAGGCCAATAACAAAATATAAAACGATATAGCTTAAATATTTCTTGTAATTTTTTGATGGGATGAACGTATTTCTTATTAGAATAATATATAATAATAAGTGACATATAAATAATCAATACATGTTGAAAAGCATATAATTTAAATATATTGCAACTTTTGCCAATATATAAATTTAATCCTTCATTTGGTGTTATCATGGATGTCCTTATAGACCTAAACTACAGCTCAGAAGAAAAATGCCTGTATTTGTACTTAATCAATGAAATGTGCCGACCCCTACAACACATCGAAGCAAATCCGAAGGATTTGCTGTCGAAGCGAATTTCAAAAAATTCGCTGACTCACGAAACCGAAGGTTTCGTCGAGACTTACGAAAACTCGAAGAGTTTTCGTCAAGTTTTAAAAGAAAAAGATTTTAAACCGTATTTTTATGTTGATGCAGATATAAATGATATAAAAAGTTTTTTAAAAGAAAAAGAACTTTCTGATCTTGTGGAAAACATAGAAATTGTAAAAAAAACTATTTTAAAGGATATTAACGACAGTATGGATAGGATAGTTGAAAAAGAATTGTGCAAAATAATCGTAAAATATCCAAAGGATGTTCCAAAACTTAGGGCCCTGAAGGAGATTGGGGTAATATACGAACACGACATACCATTTACAAAGCGATACCTAATTGACAGCGGCATAGTTCCAACTGCCTACTTTGATTTTAAAAATAAAAAAATAATTAATAACAATATACCAAAGTTAAAGGCAATTTCCTTTGACATGGAAGTTTATTGTGAAGGGGGAGAACCTGACCCAGAGAAGGATCCAATTTTAATGACTAGTTTTTGTTCAGATTTGAGAAAAGTTATAACATATAAATCCTTTGAACATGAATACGTCGAGCTCGTAGAGGATGAAAAGGAACTAATTAAAAAAACAATTGAAACACTTAGAAACTACGATATAATATACACATACAATGGGGATAACTTTGATTTTCCATATTTAAAGAAAAGGGCAAAATACCTTGGAATAGATGTTAATTTGGGAAAGTCCCCTTCAAATCAAGTTTGCGAAGAAAATAAACAACTTTATTATTCAATTAACAACGAGGACATAAAGATTTCAAAGGGTGGGATGCACTTAAGGAGCTACATACCAGGAAGGGTTCATATCGATCTATATCCCATCGCAAGGAAACTTTTGAACTTAGCTAGATACAAGTTGGAGGATGTGACTTTCGAGCTCTTTGGAATAAATAAGTTGGAAGTTGGGCATTCAAATATAGCCCGCATCTGGAATGAAAAAAATGAAACCTTGGTGGAATACTCCTTTCAAGATGCATATTATACCTATAAAATTGGAGAATATTTCTTACCTTTAGAAATAATGTTTTCAAGAATCGTAAATCAGACGTTATTTGAAATAAGCAGAATGAGCAGTAGTCAGATGGTGGAATATCTTCTGTTAAAAAACTCATTTAAAAACAATTTTATAGCACCAAATAAACCTTCAAACAGAGAATATCTAAGAAGGATAAGAGAAAGGTATGAAGGGGGCTATGTAAAGGAACCTATAAAGGGGATTCACGACAGCATAGTTTCAATGGATTTCAAAAGCCTTTACCCGTCCATAATAATTAGCCATAACATAAGTCCAGATACCATCGATTGTAAGTGCTGCGAACATGAAGCTGAAAAAATACTTGGTCATTGGTTTTGTAAAAAAAGAATAGGTATTATTCCAAAAACATTAAAGGATTTAATTGAAAGGAGAAAGAAAATTAAAACGATTTTGAAATCCAAGCAGGATAAAATTTTATTGGATACGGAAAATCCGAAGGTTATGGATGAGGATACAAAATCTACCGACGAGTATTATGACCTACTGAATTACGAACAGAAATCTTTGAAGGTTTTGGCAAACTCAATCTATGGTTACTTAGCCTTTCCAAGGGCAAGATGGTACTCAAAGGAATGTGCAGAAGTCATAACATATCTTGGAAGAAACTACATTCAAAAAACCATGGATGAAGCTGAAAAATTTGGGTTTGAAGTAATATACGCAGACACCGATGGATTTTATTCAAAATTAAAAAATAACAATACGACCAAAAATAAAGATGAATTGATAAATAAAACCTATGAATTTTTAGAAATTATAAACCAAAAACTCCCGGAAAGTATGGAATTAGAGTTTGAGGGGTACTATAAAAGAGGCATATTTATCACAAAAAAAAGGTATGCATTAATTGATGAAAGGGATAAAATAACAATTAAAGGTTTGGAATTCGTTAGAAGGGATTGGTCTAACATTGCTAAAAAAACCCAAAGAAGAGTTTTAGAAACCTTACTCAAAGAAGGAGATGTTGAAAAAGCCAAAAAGGTAATTCAGGACGTTATAAACGATTTAAGAAATGGAAAAGTAGATAAAAAAGACTTGATAATATACACGCAGCTGACAAAGAATATAGACGAGTATAAAACCACATCACCACATGTTGAAGTTGCCAAAAAAATAATTAAAAAGAAAGGCAGGCTAAAAGTCGGAGACGTTCTAGAGTATATAATAACGAGTGGAAATAAATCAATAAGTGAAAGGGCTTTTTCACCTGAAGATGCAAAGGACTACGATATAAACTATTACATTGAAAATCAAGTTTTACCGCCTGTATTGAGAATCATGGAATCCTTAGGCATATCAAAAGATGAACTTAAAAACTTGGATAAACAGGTGACTTTGGATAGATTCTTTTAATAAAAATAAGGGATAAAATGAAGGTTAAAGCTTTAGAGGTTGGATTTAACGTATTTGCATATGGAGAATTGATGAAAGAAGAGAGATTAAAGGAGTTAATAAATAGGGTTCCAAAAATGAAAAAAGGAAAAGTTTTTGGATTTGAAAAGTTTTTTGATGATAGTATTGGTTACTACGGTGCAAGGGAAAAGAAAAACAAATTTATTGAAGGGATTATTTTATTTGGTATAACTGAGGATGAATTAAAAATATTTGATGATTACGAAGATGAAGGCATTTACTACATAAGGAGAGAAACAAGTGCCATTGATGAAGAAGGTAATGAATATTCTGTTTTTATATATTTAAGGAAGGAGGACTAGATACATATGAGCAACATGATTTTAATAGAAAACCTTTCATATGTGGTTGATAACGATTTAAAGACCTATAGAAACTGCGATATTTTAATAGAAAAAGTAGAAACTGATAACAAACCAAAAACAAATAAAACAATAGGCAAAAATCTTGTTGAGAAAAAAAATTTAAACAGAAAAGACCTTAAAATCATAGACGGAAGAAATAAATGTGCTATACCGGGATTGGTCAATACACACACCCATATTCCAATGACACTTTTAAGGGGAATTGCAGACGATATGATTTTACAGAATTGGCTAAATGAAAAGATATGGCCAAATGAAGCAAAATTAACTAAAGAAGATGTTTATTATGGCTCCATCTTAGGATGTCTAGAGATGCTAAGGTTTGGAGTTACGACATTTAATGAAATGTACTTTTTTTCAGAGGAGATTTTAAAGGCTACAAAAGAAATTGGATTAAAAGGAGTTATCGGCTTTCCAATAATCGATTTTGGAACACCTGAAAATAAAAGCCTTGATAAACTCTTAAAAATGGCAGAAGATTTTATTTCAAAGCATAATGATGAAAATCTAGTTAAACCTGCAATCGCACCACATGCTCCATACACTTGCTCAGATGAAACCTATTTAAAATGTAAGGAAATGGCTGACGATTACAATACCTTATTACATACTCATTTATCTGAAACAAGGTATGAAGTTGTTGAAATGGAAAATAATTTAAAAACCCGTCCAATAGAATATTTAGAAAAAATAGGGGTTTTGGATAAAAATGTTATAGGAGCTCACTGTGTATGGATTACAAAGGATGAAGTTAGAAAACTGGCAAAACATGATGCAAAAGTTTCCCACTGCCCAACAAGCAACATGAAGTTGGCAAGTGGTGGAGTTATGCCCCTTGTTGAAATGCTAAATGAAGGGGTAAATGTTTCTATTGGAACCGACGGTCCTGCAAGTAACAACAACTTAGATATCTTAGAGGAAATGAAAGTAACGGCATTACTACACAAAGCACATAGATGGGACCCAACAGTTGGGGACATAGATGCAGTTTTAAAAATGGCATTTAATAGCGACATACTAGGATCTGAAAACAACGATATCGTATTGATAGACCTTAATGCACCACATTTAAGACCTGTTAACAATATAAAATCCAATATTGTTTATTCTGCAAATGGTAATGATGTTGATACAGTTATAGTTGAGGGCAGTATTTTAATGGAAAACAAAAAATTTAAATTTGAAGATAAATTTTTAAATAAGGTATATGAAAATGTAGAAAAAATAAAAGAGAAGTTCAACTAAAATTTATAACTGTTAATTAATAAATATAGTATTATAGATATAATCCCGGTGAATATTCAATGAAAATAGACATGCATGTCCACACCATATCCTCCAAATGCTCCATAAATCCAATAAATATTTTAAGAAAAGTTTGTTTAAAAAAAGAAATCATACCAGTTATAGCAGACCACAACATACTAACAAAGGTGGATTTTGGAATTCCAGGGGAAGAAATTGCAACAGAGAGAGGCGAATTTATTGGAATGTTCTTAAACGAGCAGATAAACGAAAAGGATATTTTTGAGGCATTTGATAAAGTAAAGGAACAAGGAGGCCTTATCTATCTTCCCCATCCGTTTGATATAAAAAGGAAAAGATCTTTGTGTAAGTTTAATAATTTAAATGATCCCGAATTTACAAAGAAAATTGACATAGTTGAAATTTTTAACAGTAGATGTATTGACAACCAACCTAACGAACGGGCATACGAATATGCAAAGAAAAACAAAATGTTAATGGGAGTTGGAAGCGATTCTCATTTTCCATGGGAAATAGGAAATAGCTACATGATTATAGACGATTTTGATATTGACAATCCCAAAGAGTTTTTAAAAACTTTAAAGAAATCCAACAAATTAAACTACCATGGAAAGTTAGGAAATCCTTTAAACATGCTATTTTGTAGTAAGCTTTCTAAAAAAATTAAAAAATTAAAATGTGATTTTTTATGGAAGATATAAGCTGTTGTGATTCTGATAAATTTATTTCAAAAATTTCAGAAAGGTTGAAAATAAGCGAAGAAGATTTAAAAAAAGGCTTTATGAGAAAGATAATAACAACAGACGAGTATAAAGGCACCAAAATATTGTCATTCAAAAAGAAATTAAAACATATTGAAAGGGGCACCATCGTATTTTTAAATGATAATATTGAGTACATCATGGGTTATCCAAAAATTAGAAGAGCCATGACTTTGTATCCCACATTAAAAAAGTACTTTATAGATAAAATTGTTGTAGAGGAGAAGTTAGACGGTTATAACATTAGAATAGCCAATATAAATGATGAGGTAATTGCAATTACAAGGGGAGGAAAGATCTGCCCATTTACAACAAAAAAAGTTTCAAAATTTCTATCAAATAGTATAAAAATATTGGATGATTATCCTGATTTAATGCTTTGTGGGGAAATGGTAGGTTTAAACAATCCTTACGTATCCCACTACTATCCAGAAGTTGATAAAGAATTGAGTAATAACGAATACGAAAACTTAGGATTCTATATTTTTGACATAAGAAATAAAGAAACAAATAACCCACTTTCAATTAATGAAAAGGAAAAAATGCTTAAAAAGTATAATATTCCTTATGTAAAACCTCTTGGAATATTTGATAAAGAAGGAGCTCATGAAAAGGTTAGAGAATTAATTGAAACATTGAGCAATGAGCAAAGGGAGGGGGTAGTATTAAAAGATCCAGATATGGCTGTTGAACCTATAAAATACACTACCCACTATACTCAATGTAACGATTTATCAGTAGCATTTGAATATATGTATGACTTAGGAATTGACTTTATGTTTAGCAGGATCGTTAGGGAGGGGTATCAATCTTTTGAATTTGGAGAAAATGAAGAAGAAATGGAAAGAAGGGCACTTGACTTAGGAAAGTCTATACTGTATCCAATGGTCAACAGCATAAAAAAAGTTTCACAAGGCGGAACAATTTCAGAAGATTTTGAAATATTCATGGATAGTGAGGAAGATATAGCCGAGTTTGTAGCATATTTAAAGAAATTACATATTAATTTCACGATAAAGAATAAAGAAAAAATAGATAATGGGATTTATAAGGTAAAAATAGGTAGGATATACAGTTCAACAAATGACAGAATCAAGAGCCACTTAAACGGAAATCTCTGGTAACCATAACTATATATTGAATTAAATATTATTTAGATTAGTTATGTTTAAGATTGTTTAATAATTTATTATCTATATCAAAAGCAAAAACATCCAATGATGAGAGTCATCCCTGCTGATGCTGTATATGATGAGACCTGGGGTAACTGAGGATGTTTTTTTATTTATTTTGATGCAACTTTTTTGTAAATTAAATTTAAAAAAATAAAAAAGAAGATTTATTCAAGTTTTATTCAAGTTCTCCCATCATTTCTGAAAATGCATTTTTATATGCTTTAGATAGTTTTTTAACTTTTAATTTAATTATTTTTTCGCCATTTAGTTTTATTTTTAATTTTTCACCGTGGATTTTTCCAATAATGTATCCACCAGTTTCTTTTAAAACTTCTTCTGCGTTTTCTTCACTTACTGCAAGTATGATTCTTCCGGATGTTTCGGAGAATAGGAGGACATCTTCTCTTAAGTTGTTCTTGTTGTAATCCGCGAGCTCTAACTTTGCACCGATGTTGTTGCTTATGCACATTTTTGCAAGAGCTACGGCTAAACCACCTTTTGAACAGTCAACAGCTTCATTAATTAAACCTTTGTTTATTAACTCCACCACTTTTTCGTAAATCTGTTTTTCTTTCTCTAAATCCACTTTTGGAACTATTCCTTCTTCCGTATTATGAATTACTTTGTAGTACTCACTTCCGCCCATTTCATCCTTGGTTTCGTTTGTGATGATTAAAATATCCCCTTCTCCAGCTTTTTTAAATACTCCTGGAACTTTTTCAACATCCTCTATAACACCAACTATACTAATTGTAGGTGTTGGGTTAATTGGATAATCTTTTCCATCTATTACCGTTTCGTTGTAGAGACTTACGTTTCCACCTACAACAGGTATGTTGAAAAATTCTGCCCCATCTGCCAATCCTTTTACAGATTCTTTTAACTGCCAGAACCTTTCTGGTTTCTCCGGGTTTCCAAAGTTCAAGTTGTCAAGCATTCCTATAGGTTTTGCCCCAACTGTTGCCAAATTCCTGACGCTTTCACATACTGTGTTTAAGCTTCCTTCGTAAGGATTTAATTTACAGTACGTGGAGTTGCAGTCTGTTGTTATGGCTATTCCTTTAGGGTAACCATCTATTAACCTTAAAACTGCTGCATCTTTTCCTGGTTTTACCACAGTTCTCAACTGAACTTCGTGGTCGTACTGCTGGTATATCCATTCTTTTGAGTTAATATTTGGACTCTTCAACAACTTCAAAAGAACTTCGTTTAAGTCTTCAGGCATTTTTATTTCGTCTTTGTTGTCAGGGGTTTCTTTTAAATCTTCTTTTTCTTCCCTATCCAATAAAGTAGCTTCACAGAGAAGTTCAAGAGGTAAATCTACAACGGTTTCTCCATTCATCTTTGCAACTAGTTTTTTTGTATCAGTAGTTTTACCGATTACAGATGCTGGGAGCTCGTATTTTTCAAATATTTTAATTACTTCTTCCTCACTTCCTTCTTCAACAGCTACAAGCATTCTCTCCTGACTTTCTGAAACCATTATTTCATAAGGAGTCATTCCTTCTTCTCTTAAAATTACATTTTCTAAATAGAGCTCTGCCCCAACTCCTCCACTGTAACACATTTCAGAACATGATGAAGTTATACCTGCTGCCCCTAAATCCTTCATAGCTTTTATTTTTCCTGTTTTACATGCTTCTAATGTAGCATCTATCAAACATTTTTCAGTGAATGCGTCCCCAATTTGAACACTTGGTCTGTCTTCTTCACTTTCGCTTGTAAGGTCTTTTGAAGCAAAGGAAGCTCCTCCTATACCGTCTCTTCCAGTACTTCCAACCAATATTAAGGATAATCCTGGTTCTTTTGCACTTCCAGTTATTATCTCATCTTCGTTTACAAGTCCAATACATACAACGTTTACAAGGTTGTTGTAGTCGTAGGATTTATCAAATTCACATTCTCCACCAACTGTTGGGACCCCTATTCTGTTTCCGTAGTCCCCGATTCCCTTAACTACACCTTCAATTAACCATCTAACTTTGTCCTTTTCTTCACCTTCAATATCTCCAAATCTCAAAGCGTCCATTAATGCTATAGGTTTTGCATTCATTGAAATTATATCCCTAACAATTCCACCAACACCTGTAGCTGCACCGTTGTATGGGTCTATGTATGATGGGTGGTTGTGGCTTTCCATCGCCATTGCAATACATGTTTTACCATCTACTTTGATTATTGCAGCGTCGTCTCCTGGACCTACTACAATGTTTTGATTTTCCTTGATGGTTTTTCCAAACATTCTTAAAAGTTTTTTAGAGCTCCTATATGCACAGTGTTCACTCCAGAGGTTCTCAAACATTCCAACTTCAACATCATTTGGTTTTCTACCTAATTTTTCCTCAATATACTTTAAATCGTTTAGATCCATAGTGTTCCTCCAAAAATTTAAAATGATATTTGAATAATAACTTATGCATATTTAAATTTAATCAATATATTTAATGTGTTATTGCTTGGAAAGGCTACCTACTATAACATTGTCCTTTGTTCTCAGGATTCTAACTTTAACCGTTTTTCCTATAAGTTTATTTTCATTCTTATGGATAAAACCTTCGGTTTTGATACCTCCCTTTGGAGGACTTATTATCTGTATCAATCTATCTTTTGCAACCCCTATTACTTCTCCCTGGATTCTTCCGCCCATAACAACCTTTGCATTCACAACTTCGTTTATTTTAAATGGACATGGTAGTTTTTTTCTTCTATGGCTTCCAAAATCTTCAGATAATGAAACCCTGAGCTTAACGTTAATTCCTTTTTTCTCATATTCGTTTTCATAGGTTTTAAGTAAATCATAAAATTTTTTAAACTCCCAAATCCTCATTTTCTTTACTCGCCTTCCAAACTGGTATGTTAAACACAATTGAACCCCTAGGATAGGATTTTTCTTTTTTGTTAGCGGATTTATGATATTTTGAGGATTTTTACATTCTAAATCAACTGCATAATCAATTACTTTTTTAAATTCCCCATCGTTTACATTTGGCAGGAGTAATGGAGCTATTAAAAGATGGATTTTTGAATTCTTTATATATTCAGCCAATTCCAAGATTTTTTCGATTTTATAATCTCTTTTACCAGATAGCATCTTTGACATTCTCTCATCTAATGCATTGATGGATAGATTTATTCTATGCAATCCTGCCTCTTCTAATTCATCCACCAATTTATACGATAAATCCACACCATTGGATTGCATGGTCACGATTCCATTTCCCTCTTTGTTTATTTCATTTAAATCTTGAACTAAATCTGGTAACGGATGGTATAATGTAGGTTCTCCTTGACCGTCCAGGTGAGCTTCTATGTGTTTGTTGCCCTTGAACTCAACAATTTTTTTGTACTCTTCAACTAAATAATCTTTATCAACATAATAGTCGTTTTTTCGTGTTTTAGAATGTTTTCCTTCATCAACAGAACAGAATGGACAGTTTATGTTACATCCACTTAACCCTCTAACCTGTATAACGTTCGTACCCCTATCAATCAAACCAAAGGCAGTATGTCCTATTAATGGGATAGGTTGGAATATATAGTATGTTTTTCTACCTGTGGTTTTATTAACCAAATTTTGAGCTAGATTTAAAGAAATCGAATTCAATATACCTGACTTTATAGATTCAGCCTTTATTTTGGAGGGTTCAGAAATATTGCCCCCACTGAGCTCGTCATCAAACTCTTTTAGAATGATTTTTTCATCCAATAATTCCACATCATAGTTTAGGGGCACCTTACAGCAATAATTTTTATTTATTTCTAGCAATAACTCATTTTCAAGGGTATCAATATCGATACCTGTAATCATCTTAAACTGACTTAAATCCAGTGAAATATCTTGAAGATATGAACTATCCTTATGCCTATTTTCGTTTTTCATTTTTTTAGTTCTGTGTTTTTTCATGATAACCCACCATATGTGTATATATGTTTTATCAAACCATTATCAAAACTATGATAGTCAAATATTAATTATCAAACAACTATATTGTTTTACTGGTTATTGAACAGGTGATTGAACAAATTCCTATGAATTAGTTGAATAATCATAGGTTATTCAACTCTCAACAAAAACAAATGTTTTTGTGAGTCAGCAAATTCCTTTGGAATTTGCTTCGATCCCTGTAGCTTCGCTACAGTGGATGTAGCTCACCTTCGATTCTCTCAGGTGATTTAATGATAAAGGTTTTAGATGCTTCAGCTCTTATTCACGATTATAATCCAATAATTGAAGATGGTGAACACTACACTACAAACGGCATAATACAAGAGGTTGAATCAAAGAAAGATGTTGTTGCTTTAGCTTTAGAGTACGGAAAGTTAAAAGTACGTGAACCCCTTAATGAAAGTGTCGAAAAAGTAAGAGAAACTGCCGTAAAAACAGGAGATACTATATCCATACGTGATATTGAAGTACTTGCACTCACAATGGATCTAGGAGGTACACTTTATACTGATGACTATGGTATCCAAAATGTAGCTAAAAAATTACGTATTCCAACTAAACCTGTGATTACTGAAGGTATAAAGGGAAAGTTTGTCTGGAGAAAAATTTGCAAAGGCTGTAAAAAAATGTACCTAATAGACCATGACGAAGATATATGTGAAGTATGCGGCAGTGTTTTGGAAAGAAAAATGGTTAAAAATAGGTTAAATAACGTGAAAAATAACAAAGGTAAAAAGAAAGGTAAGAGGTAATCTAAGCAGTTATTGTTTCATTTTCTCTTTCTTTTTCCTTTTCGACTTTTTTCTCTTCTTCGGTTATAGTTTGTTCTTCAATTTCAACTTTTTCAGCTTTTTCAGGAGATTCGATAGATTTTTTTTCTTCATTTATTCTTCTAAAACTAATTCCCAACTCCCCTTCCAATTCAATAGATCCAACTTTAAATTTTACTATTTTTAAGTATTGTTTCAAATCCACCCTGATTATAAGCTCTTTATCGCTTAATGCGTTGATCATGCTTTCCAAATCGTCCATATTTTACCCCTAAACAGTTTTAAAATTCTATTTATTCTAATTTAATGTATGCATCCAATATTATTTATATTTTTTTGACAGTCAATTAAAAAATTAATATACATAATAGTTATTTAAATAATAATTTATAAATATTATATCAAAATTAAGATATATAATGAGATATTAAATATTTGGTGATACGATGGTTGTGAAAGTAGGAATTATCAAGTGTGGGAATATCGGGATGTCTCCAATTGTGGACTTAGCATTGGATGAGAGGGCAGATAGAAAAGATATAGATGTTATAGTTTTAAGCAGTGGGGCAAAGATGGGGCCAGAGCAAGTGGAAGAAGTAACTACAAAAATGGTAAATGAAGTAAAACCAGATTTTATAGTTTACATAGGACCAAACCCAGCTGCACCAGGTCCAAAAAAAGCAAGAGAAATTTTAAGTAGCTCAGATATTCCTGCAGTAATTATCGGTGATGCTCCAGGTTTAAAGGCAAAGGACGAAATTGCTGAACAAGGGCTGGGGTATATCATTATAAAATGCGACCCAATGATTGGTGCAAGAAGACAGTTTTTAGACCCTGTTGAAATGGCAATGTTTAACGCAGATGTAATAAGAGTGTTGGCAGGTACCGGAGCTCTAAGGGTTGTACAAAACGCAATTGATGATATGATTAATGCTGTTAAGGAAGAAAAAGAAATTGAATTACCAAAAATAGTTATCAACGAGCAAAAAGCTGTTGAAGCTATGGAATTTACCAACCCTTACGCAAAGGCAAAGGCAATGGCCGCATTTGTTATGGCTGAAAAAGTTGGAGATGTTGACGTTAAAGGATGCTTCATGACAAAAGAGATGGAAAAATACATCCCAATTGTAGCATCTGCCCATGAAATGATAAGATATGCTGCTAAATTAGTGGATGAAGCAAGAGAGTTAGAAAAATCAACAGATGGTGTAAGTAGAAAACCACACCATCCAGAAGGACAAATATTAAGTAAAAAAGAGTTAATGGAAAAACCAGAATAATTTCTTTTAGTTTTTGACTTATTTTTAGTATATTTTATTTAATCGGAGCGAACGAAGTGAGCGAAGAGCTACAAAAACCGTTAGGTTTTTGTTTAATCTCTTTTTATTTCTTTTTTTTCGTTCTACCAGTTATTCGATAATTTATATAATATTATATTCAATTAAACTTAAATTAAATTTTATTTAAAAAATTCATTAAAATGGTAGAACTGATTAAATATAATATAGCATACTATCACATAAAATTGCAGAACGACTATATTTATGGTGAGATTGTGATTTTGGGAATAGATATCGGTTCAACAACTACAAAAATGGTTTTAATGGACGATAAAAACATAGTTGATTATATTGTAAGAAATATCGGGGTTATCGTGGAAGAAGAGGATGTTTTAAAAATGGTTGAGGAATTCAATGAAAAATACGATATAGATAAAATAGTTGCCACAGGATATGGGAGGCATAAAATATCCTTTGCAGATAAAATAGTTCCAGAAGTTATAGCCTTAGGAAAAGGGGCAAATTACTTTTTTAAAGAAGCTGAAGGAGTTATAGATATTGGTGGGCAGGATAGCAAGGTTATAAAGATGGACCACGATGGAAATGTGATTGATTTCATACTTTCAGACAAATGTGCCGCTGGAACTGGTAAATTTTTAGAAAAATGTATTGATATACTTAAAATAGACGACGATTTAAACAAATATAAATCAGATGATATTGCAAAAATCTCGTCCATGTGTGCAGTCTTTGCAGAAAGTGAGATAATATCTTTGTTATCTAAAAAAACACCAAAAGAGGATATTTTAATGGGTGTTTATGAGAGCATATCCAATAGGATTGTTCCGATGGCAAACAAGATGAAGATGAATAATATAGTTTTTAGTGGAGGGGTTGCCAAAAATTCTGTTTTGATAGAGGTTTTAGAAAATAAGTTAAATAAAAAATTACTGGTTCCAGAAGAACCCCAAATAGTATGCTGTGTTGGAGCTTGTTTGATGATTTAATTATATTTAACCATTGAATGAAAAGGAAAAAGAAGGAAAAACACATTAAAATTTATTTATTTTTTTATTAACCGTATTGTCATTAAAAAATCTAATAAAAACATTTATATTTTATAAATAACGGTATATAAATTAGTTTTTAAGTATAATTAATCAGAATATTAAAAAATCTAATAACAAAGTGCTTATTAAGTATGGTGAAACGATGAGTGACCTGAACGCTATAAATGAATTAAACGAAGCATTTGCAAATAGAAAAGACCAGCTCTACAAACAAAAAGAAGAAGGAAGAAAAGTATTTGGTCTTTTTTGCTCATTTGTGCCAACTGAATTAATTTTAGCCGCCAATGGAATCCCTGTAGGATTATGCGGAGGTAAAGACACAACAATTCCTGCTGCAGAAGAGGATTTACCAAGAAATATCTGCCCGTTAATAAAATCATCCTATGGATTCAAAAAAACAAAATCCTGTCCATACTTTGAAGCTGCAGATGTTGTTATTGGAGAAACCACCTGTGATGGAAAAAAGAAAATGTTCGAGCTCATGGAAAAAATGGTTCCAATGCATATAATGCAACTACCACACTTCAGAGATGAAAGATCAGCTAAACTTTGGTTAAACGAAGTTGAAGATCTTAAAAAAATGATTGAAGAAACCACAGGAAACGAAATTACCGAAGAAAAACTTAAGGAAGCAATAGACAAAGTAAATGAAATGAGAAAATTACTCTACAAGACCTATGAACTAAGGGCTAAAACACCAACACCAATTAAAGGTACCGAAGCATTAAAATTATTCCAATTGGCATACTTACTCGATATCGATACTTTAATACCTATCTTTGAGAAGTTGGTAAAAGAGTTGGAAGAAAAAGTTGAGAAAGGGGAAGGTTACGAAGGAAAAAGAATTTTGATATCTGGCTGCCCAATGGTTGCAGGTAACACAAAAATTGTTGATTTAATAGAGGAAGTTGGCGGAGTTGTTGTAGGCGAAGAAAGCTGTACTGGAACAAGACAGTTTGAAAACTTAGTTGAAGGCTACGATTTAGAAAAATTGGCTGAAAGATACTTTAAAATACCATGTGCATGTGTATTCAAAAACGATGATAGAATTAAAAGAATAAAAGAGCTCGTAAAAGAGCAGAACGCCGATGGTGTAGTTTACTACACATTACAATACTGCCACACATTTAACGTGGAAGGGGCAAGAGTTGAAGAAGAACTTAAAAAAGAAGGTATTCCAATCATTAGGATTGAAACCGATTATTCAGAAAACGATAAGGAACAGTTAAAAACAAGATTAGAAGCATTTATTGAAATGATTTAATTCTCTTTATTTTATTTTTTTATCATATTTTTTATTTTACAAAAAAGGCGATATTGTGAAAAAAATTAGTGTATTTACCGGAATATTAATTGTATGTTCCATGCTACTTCTAAGTGGTTGTGTGGGAACATCAGCTGACCAGAATGCCGATAATAACAAAATAACAATAAGTATGGCTGGAGGGACTGGTTGATATAGGAATGGCTGGAAGGGATTTAAAATCCGAAGAAAAGGAAAAATATCCTGATTTAATTGTTTATAAAATCGGCATTGACGGTGTGGCAATTGTAGTCAATCCGTCAAATCCATTAAACGATTTATCAAAAGATCAGTTAAAAAAGATATTTGCAGGGGAAATTACTAACTGGAAGGATGTCGGAGGAAATGATGCTCCAATAAATATATACACAAGGGATGAAATGAGTGGAACAAGAGATACTTTTTGGAAACAGGCTCTTGATAAGGGAACTATTACCGATAAATCTGTTGTAGTTGCATCAAATGGGGAAATGAAAACAAAAATTTCCACAGATGAAAATGGAATTGGTTATATATCTATAGGATATGTGGATAAATCAGTTAAAGCCATTAAACTGGATGGAATAGAACCAAGTCAAGAAAATGTCAAAAAAGGTATCTATACAGTATATCGACCTTTGAATTTAATAACCAATGGGGAACCAGATGGAATTGTTAAAGAATACATTAACTATATATTAAGCCCTGATGGTCAAAAAATCGTTAAAGATAAAGGATTTCTACCTGTAAGATAAGTATTTTCTTTTTTATATTTTAATTATTATATATTGTTAACATATCTATTTTAAAAATATATTATATCATATCCATATTATGATTTTTTATTTCTTTTTATAAGGTGAAACTGTGAAAATAGCTTCATTATATTCTGGTGGTAAAGATTCTGCCTATGCACTTCTATGGGCTTTAAATCAAGGTTGGGATGTTGAATATATTGTTAATGTAGTTTCAAAGAACAAAGAAAGCTATATGTTCCATATCCCAAATGTGGAACTAACCGATTTAGTTTCTGAAAGTGCAGGAATTCCAATGGTTAAAGTAATTACAAAAGGAGAAAAAGAAAAAGAGATATTGGATTTGAAAAAAGCCTTAGAAAAATTAGATATTGACGGGGTTGTAAGCGGAGCTCTGGCAAGTGAGTACCAGAGAACAAGGATAGATCACATCTGTGAAGAAATTGGTATAAAATCCTTTGCCCCACTTTGGCATAAAGATCAGGAGTTAATATTGCGAGATTCTTCAAAATTCTTTGATTTTAGAGTTGTAAGTGTGGCAGCTTACGGTTTAGGTAAAGAATGGTTAGGCAAGAGAATCACCGAAGAAAATATAGAAAAACTCCTTAAAATAATGGAAAAATATAGGATAAATAGAGCATTTGAAGGCGGAGAAGCTGAAACCTTCGTATTTGATGCCCCATTCTTTAGAGAAAAAATTGAAGTTTTAGATTATGAAGTAATTTGGGATGGATTAAGTGGATTTTACATAGTTAAGGATGCTCAGTTGGTTCCCAAATAATACATTAAACTATTTTGTTTATATTTCTTTAAAAAAATAATATTTAGATTACTTAATGAAATCCAAGGCTTTCATAAGTCAACAAATCTCTTTTTCTCAAAAGAGATTGTTTCGATTTAAGTTATGCCATTTTTAACAACTATATTTCCATACTGTCCAGCCAATGTTACATTGTTGGTAGTTTTAGCATAATCTGCCAAGATCTCTTCATCAGTTAATGCCCTATCGTATATCTTCAAGTCATCCATAATTCCATTGAAATAACTGTAATTGTAATAACTACCTGCCCAGGTTACATTTACAGCAGGATCTAAATTCCCTGCGATATTGTATGTTGCATTCAGAGCTCCGTCTATGTATATTTTCATAGATGCTCCATCATAAGTGGCAGCTATTTGAACCCAGCTATCAACAGGAATTGTTTTTTCAGTTGTAAGATTATAAACTACTCCATCAATAGGAAGTGTAAACAGTACGGTATCAATGGAGTAATCTGTACCATTATAATTTGGATCTACTATTCCCAAGTATCTATTATTATGGCCGTTCAATATTATACACTGAGTATAGTTGTACCTTGTATCGGGGTTTTCTGGTTTTAAAGACTCCCCACTCCAATTTATCCAAACTAAGTATGTAACTTCATTAGTTGTATTAACCACCTTTGAAGTGTTGGAGGTAGTAGTATTTCCATCATATTTTACACCGTATCCATACCTACCAGCGGTCCAAGTTGTGTTGTACAAATTTAAGTTGTTCTCATTCCCCGATAGATCGTAGGCTATATCACCACTACCTTCTTCAAATGGAAGCCATAGCTTTAAGGTATTATCAAATGGAGCCAGTTGAACATATATTGTAATATTGTTTAAAGGTGTTAAATATATATTCTGAGGAGTGAATTTTTTGTATTGATTGTTGGCAAAAGCCGACCATTTGGAGATATCCTCTACTACTGTACCATTATTTTTAACATTTAAAGATATGTATCCATTTCCACTTTGGGCGTTGATTATTTCCAAATTTTCTTTCGAACTATACCACATTAATCTGTAGTGGTCGTCCTTCTTATCCATCCAATTATTCAAATTAGAATCTACAGATTCATATAAAATAGAAACCGATAGTAACAACACAACTGAAAGTACAGTTATGCCAAAAACCTCTGCAAATCCCATAGGCCTCACTGTTCTGTTTTTAAAAATTATCATTAAATATTCTATTGTTATAATTTTAATACTTTTTATGTATATAATTATATTTAAATATAAAAATATTAATTCATAAAAAATGTTGATCCAAAATATTACTAAAAACAGCTAAAATATGCCATAATAGACAATATAATGAGCCCTAAAAAAAGAATGGTGGGTTCGGGGAGATTCCCACACAAAACTTTAAAAAAGTTTTGATACAAAATACATGCGCTCCTTTTAGAAAAAATGGTGGGTTCGTAGAAATCAGAACCCAACCTTTAGAAAAGGTTGGATCCAAATGTCAACTAAAAATAACTAAAATATGTAAATAGACAATATATAAATCCTAAAAAAGAATGGTGGGTTCGGGGAGATTCGAACTCCCGACCACCGCCGTGTCAGGGCGGTATCATAGCCATCTAGACCACGAACCCAATGTTTGTTTCCTATCTAAAAATAAATAAAGTAGTATATATAGTTTTCGATTTGATTTATTAGCACACAACTAGTCCATGTCATCGTTGGAGTATTTCTTATCATATTTTGCATTGTTACGACTTGCAAGACTTGTAATGTATGCGTTCAATCCACCAGCTAAAGCTACAATTTTTTTATCATCGTGGAATATCTTATCGCTAAATCTCTTTTCTTCATCCCTAGCTTCTACAGCATATTTAAGTATAGCTTTTTTTAAGAGCTCGGAGTGGTCTTCCACATAGTGCGTGGAAATATTACCTTTAATAAAATTCTCTTCTTCCATTACTGCCCTATGGAATGGAATGTTTGTAACAATACCTAATATGATGTATTCAGATAACGCCCTTCTCATTCTAGCAATAGCTTCTTCCCTATCCCTACCATATGTTATAAGTTTAGCCACAAGTGAGTCGTAGTACGGCGGAATTTCAGCCCCTCCAAAGACACCACTATCGATCCTTACACCTGGACCTCCCGGAGATCTGTAGTGTTTTATTTTGCCAGGTGATGGTACAAAATCATTTATAGCATCCTCGGCGTTTATCCTACACTCTATAGCATGACCTCTAAATTCTATATCTTCCTGTTTAAATGGAAGTTTTTCTCCAGCTGCTATTTTTATTTGTTCTTTTACAATATCTACTCCGGTTATTATCTCAGTAATTGGATGTTCAACTTGAACCCTTGTGTTCATCTCCAAGAAGTAGAACTCACCTTTGCTATATAAGAATTCAACAGTTCCCACGCTGTAGTAGTTGATAGCTCTTGCAGCCGTTACTGCAGCTTCACCCATTTTTTTCCTTAACTCTTCAGTCATTATTGGTGAAGGAGCCTCTTCTATTAGCTTTTGATGTCTTCTTTGAACTGAACATTCCCTGTCTCCTAGGTGAACTATATTACCGTATTTGTCTGCTACAATCTGGATTTCTATATGTCTTGGTTTTTCCAGATATTTTTCAATAAATATCGTTGAATCTCCAAATGCACTTTTTGCTATTGATCTAGTTGAGTCTATGGTGTCTATTAACTCTTCTTTGTTGTAGGCTACACTCATTCCCATACCTCCACCACCGGCGGAGGCTTTTATAATAACTGGGTAACCAATTTCTTCTGCAACTTCAACAGCTTCTTCGACGGTTTCTATAGGTTCCTCCCTTCCAGGTAAAACAGGAACTCCTGCCTTTTTCATAGTTCTTTTTGCATTTATCTTACTACCCATTAACTCTATGGCTTCCACTGGAGGGCCTATAAATTCAATTCCTCTTTTTTTACATTCTTCAGCAAATTTTGAATTTTCTGATAAAAATCCATAACCAGGATGTATAGCATCTACACCGGTTTTTTCAGCAACTTTTAAGATTCTCTCAATGTTTAAGTAACTCTTTAAAGCTGGAGGCTCCCCTATAGAATAGCATTCATCTGCGAGGGTAGTATATAGGGAATGCTCGTCAGCTTCAGAATAAACTGCCACGGTTTTTATACCGAGCTCTTTACAGGCCCTGATAATTCTAACCGCGATCTCTCCCCTATTGGCTATCAACACTTTCTCGAACATATTTTCCCTCTTAAATTAAATAAAAATTAGACTAAAAACAAATAAATAATAGTGGTGGTTTCTTTTTATTTGATTATCATTAAAATATCTCCCACGCTTACAGAGTGCCCTTCATTGACGACTATTTTTTCTACTCTTCCATCAACAGGGCTTTCTACAGGGTTTTCCATTTTCATGGCCTCTAACACCATTATAACGTCTCCTTTTTTGACGGTGTCCCCTTCTTTAACTTTGATTTTGGTTACCATACCTCTAAATGGTGAAGTTACTGCACCTTCTGTTTCTGCAGTATAAGTTTCCTTCTTTTTCTTCATTTCAGTACCATATATTGGTTCAACTTTAACGTTGTACACTTCCCCATTGACCTCAATTGCGTATTCTGTTGGAATTTCCATGAATTTGGATACTTCTTTTTCTTCAGGTATTGCTTCTGCTTTTAATTCTCCTCTCAAGAATTTAACTGCAATTTGTGGGTAAAGTGCATAGGTTAATATATCCTCTTCCTGGGATACTATACCTTTCTCCATAGCTTCTTTTTTTCTTAATTCATATTCTGGTTCCAATAGGTCTGCAGGTCTGCAGGTTATTGGTTTTTCACCGTCTTGGAGTACTCTTTTCATGAGCTCCTTGTTAATCGGTGCAGGAGATTTTCCATAGTATCCTTTTACATAGTTTGCAACTTCGTTTGTAATTATCTTGTACCTTTCCTCTGTTAAAACATTCATAACAGCTTGAGTACCTACTATCTGGGAAGATGGCGTCACAAGTGGTGGATATCCTAAGTCTTTTCTAACTTCTGGAATTTCCTTAAGTACTTCTTCAAATTTATCTAGAGCTCCCTGTTCCTTCAACTGAGAGACTAAGTTTGAAAGCATCCCTCCAGGTACCTGGTATAAAAGAATTCTTGTATCGACTCTTTCGGAGATAGGATTTATTAAGTATTTGTACTTTTCCCTGATTTCGCTGAAGTAATCCCTTATTTCATTTAATAATTCCATATCAAGTTTTGTATCATATTTTGTCCCTTTTAATGCCGCCACAATACTTTCAACTGGCGGTTGGGAGGTTCCCATTGACAACGGTGATATTGCACAATTTACTACATCCACACCAGCTTCAATAGCTGTCATGTATGTTAAAGGAGCTATACCGCTTGTACAATGACTATGGAGGTCTATTGGAACTGAAACTTCTTCTTTTAACCTTTTTATAAGTTCTTTAGCATCGTAAGGTCTTAAAAGACCAGCCATATCCTTAATAGATATAGAGTCACATTCCATCTCTTCAAATTTCTTTGCAAGTTCTACAAACTGATCAATTGTGTGAACAGGGCTTGTTGTATAACAAATAGCTCCCTGTACATGAGCTCCACATTTTTTTGCAGTTTTCATTGCAACTTCTAAATTTCTAACATCATTTAATGCATCGAATATTCTAATAATATCAATTCCGTTTTCAACGGATTTTTGCACGAATTTTTCCACAATATCATCAGGATAGTGCCTGTAGCCAACTAAATTTTGTCCCCTTAAAAGCATCTGTAAGGGAGTATTTTGTATCCTCTTTTTCAACGCCCTTAATCTTTCCCATGGATCTTCATTTAAGTACCTAATACACGCATCAAATGTGGCGCCTCCCCACACTTCCATTGAAAAAAAGCCCACTTCATCCATCTTTTCTGCAATAGGTATCATATCCTCGGTTCTCAACCTTGTAGCCATTAAAGATTGATGTGCATCCCTAAAAGTAGTATCGGTTATTTTTACCATAATATCCCTCGTGAATTTATAAAAAAGCCTAATGGATATTAAATCCAAAATAGAAATAAAGTCATCCGGATAGCTTTAATTTGATATAGTCCATCCCTAGGCGGTATATTCATTAAATTAAGCAAATTCTGAAGAGATTTACAACATTCATGAGCTTTGCTCACTCCAATTGACAAACTCTTCGAGTTTGTAGCCCTACCGATTTAAGAGTTATGAAACCATAAGGCTTTCATAACACTCACTTCGTGAGCTCCGATCATTAAATAATTTAAATTAATTGAAGTAACATTAAATTTATTAAAATATATTTTTTAGTATTTGGATTTACGGGATGAACCATAGTTCCTCTAATGGATATAGCAAAATTCATATTTATATTTTATTAAAGATTGACAATATTTATCATACATTTAAATACATAAATCAATGTGTTTATAAAAATAAGTGCTCCGGCCGGGATTTGAACCCGAGTCGCGGGCTCGAAAGGCCCGCATGATTGGCCGGACTACACCACCGGAGCGTGTGCATAGATATAAAGGGTTAATGGCGGACCCGGAGGGATTCGAACCCCCGATCCCCGGCTTAGAAGGCCGGTGCCGTATCCAGACTAGGCCACGGGCCCCCTTCTTGTTTACCTTTCAGAGCATACAATACGATAGATATTCTACTATATAAACTTTTCGTTTTAGAATTTTGAACGATTATCCGTTGAGTATATATATCATAAAATAAATATAAAACTGTAGCTGTTTTATATTTTAAAAATTGTTTATATACTCTATCGTACTAATCTGCTACTGTTTTATGAACCTTAATAAATCATGAGGTGATTATTTGTATAAAATTTTAACAATCTCAGATACTGTTAGAGTACCTCCGCACATGTTTGGAAGGCCCATAAAAGAAAACATCCACAGGATACTAATGGAAAAATATGAAGGTATTTTGGATAAAGATATGGGTTTCATTTTATCAATTGTAGATGTAAATGAAATTGGAGAAGGTAAGGTAATCTATGGGGACGGGGCGGCATACCACCCAACTGTATTTGATGTTTTAACCTATGTTCCAGGACTTCATGAAGTCATAGAAGGTGAAATCGTCGATATTGTAGAATTTGGTGCCTTTGTAAGGTTAGGACCTCTCGATGGTTTAATCCACATCTCCCAGATTATGGATGACTATGTAAGCTACGATCCTAAGAGAGAAGCAATAATCGGAAAAGAAACAGGAAAAGTCCTTGAAAAAGGAGATAGAGTAAGAGCTAGGATAGTAGCAGTCAGTTTG
Organism: Methanothermococcus thermolithotrophicus DSM 2095; assembly: GCF_946463545.1. NCBI lineage: Archaea > Methanobacteriati > Methanobacteriota > Methanococci > Methanococcales > Methanococcaceae > Methanothermococcus > Methanothermococcus thermolithotrophicus. The sequence continues at coordinate 449,353 of NZ_OX296583.1, forward strand.
AGAGAAGAGAAGAAAAGAGGAAGTAAGATAGCATTAACAATGAGACAGCCAGGATTAGGAAAATTAGAATGGATTGAAGAGGAGAAGAAGAAAAACAAGGCATAATTAATATTTTATTATACTTAGCTCTCCAATCTTGGATATATACAAAACACGTATTTTATTTGCCAGATATATTATTTTTAATTTATTTTGAGGTGAATTTTCATGAGAGCTTGTTTAAAGTGTAAATATATAACAAAAGAGGATAAATGCCCACTTTGTGAGGGTGAAACATCGGAAAACTGGAGGGGACTCTTAATAATTTTGGATCCTGTAAATTCAGAAGTGGCTAAAAAAGCCAAAATAGATTGTAAAGGTAAGTATGCATTAAGTGTAAAATAAGTGCAATTAAAATTCACATCGAGAAAATAATACGTGACAAGATAGTGACAAAATGTATGTGCTAAATGAAGATGTAAAGGACATACTTAAAAAGCCCTTTGGAAAAGTATATAAAGAACTACCGCCCATAAAAGGAAGAGTTGTTTCTATAGGTGATGTAACTACAAAAAACCTTTTATCAAAGAATATAGTACCTAATTTATCAATTTTTGATTTAAAAACTAAAAGAACTATTAATGTTAACATAACCCATAATTTTAAAAGAGTCTTTGAAGTTAACAATCCTCCCGGATGTATAACTGATGAAGCCATCGAAAAAATTAAATACCTTTCCACTATAAATGATAAGGATATTGCTTTGATAGTAAAGGGAGAAGAGGATTTACTTACCATTCCTGTTATTAAATATTTTCCCGAAAATACTATGGTCCTTTATGGACAGCCTGATGAAGGCGTAGTAATATTGAAAATCACAAAAGACCTGAAACATAAAATAGACGAAATACTTAAAATGATGGAAACGATTGAGTGAAAACCTTCGGTTTTCACAGCTCTCCGTTTCACTACGATTGAGTGAAAATTCCTTTGGAATTTTCCGACTATTTGATTGATGTTACGAAACCTTTAAAAAGGTTTCATCCACATTATATTCATTAAGATGGATAAAGATTTTAAAAGTTTTATGGTGATATTGAATGGAAATAAAGATTGTTTCAGAGAGAGAAAATCCATTATTGGATAGAAAAGAAATAAAATTTACAGTATCATTTGAAGGAGCTACCCCTTCAATCAAAGACGTAAAAATGAAACTTGTTGCAATATTAAATGCAGACAAAAATATGCTCGTAGTTGACAAACTTGACCAAGAATTTGGTAAAATGGAAGTGAACGGATACGCAAAAATATACAACAACGAAAAAATGATGAACTTAATCGAAAAGAAGTCAGTTTTAGAAAAAAACAAAATTGAAGAAGAAGTGGCAGAACAAGTTGAGGAGGGACAATAATGGCTAAAACACAAAAATACCAATACTATAAAGTTGAAGGGGACAAAGTAGAAAGATTAAAAAAGACCTGTCCTAAATGTGGCCCTGGAGTTTTCATGGCTGAACACCTAAACAGGTTTGCATGTGGAAAGTGCGGATACACAGAATGGAAAAAGAGCGAAAAAGTTGAAGAAGAATAAATAAAAAATATAAAAATATGTTATTATTTTTTTAATTTTGATTATACCATTATCTTATTGACTGTTTTTTAGTCCAAGAATTTTTAACGTTCTCACAAGATCTGTTTTTGATATTATTCCCTCTAACTCGCCGTTGTCCATTACGTAAACTCTATCTGCACTATCCATTGTGTATAGTAGCTCACTAATATCGGAATCTTTGGAAATTATAACCGGAGGTTTCATAAGGTTTTCTATTTTTTCATTTTTATCTGCATTTGTAATATCTGCAAAGGTTATGGTTCCTAGAATTTTACCATTTTTAATTACTGGATACCCCATGTACCTGTAGTTTATCAATGTGTTTATAAATTCTTCGACAGTCATATCTGGAGAAACATGAACCACATCTTTTGACATTATGTCTTTAGCTTTTATATTACGGAACATTTCATCCATAAGAAGTACCCTATATTCTTGTGAAGCTCCATAGTATATGAAAAGAGCAATTAAAACCAATATAACATTTAAGCTCAGTAAACCTAGAACTAAAAGCATCAATGAAAGAAATTGACCTACGGTAGATGCTATTTTTGTAGCTTTTAGATAACTGTACTTTTTTGACATCAGAGCTCTGAATACTCTACCGCCATCCATTGGGAAAGCCGGCAGTAAATTAAATATCCCTAACATTATATTCAGTACTCCAACTGTCTGAAACAATGGATAGTTACCCATGTTTATATCCATAAAGCTTGAGAGTATTAAGAATAATCCTCCCAAAGTAAGACTTACCAGAGGACCTGCAATAGCTATTTTAAACTCCCCCTCCTTGGAGATCTGGCCCATCATAGCCACTCCACCAATAGGAAGTAACAGTATTTTTTCTATAGTTATTCCGTATTTTTTAGCAACATATGAGTGTCCTAACTCGTGTAATACTACAGATGTAAATAGAAAAATATACAATATGAGCCCTTCAACACCCCAAAAATAAAAAACTACCAACAGTAGTAAAACGAATGTTATATGTAGTTCAATGGGTATTCCCATAACTTTTGCTACTCTAAAAGACTGCAAATTTTCCCCTCCAAGTAAGTATATGCAAAATATATATTAATAGATATAAAACCTTTTACATTGTCCAATAGATTTAAACCATATAATTTCTATAATTAATATAAATTTATCAAATATTTGGAAAACATTAATAATATTATTATAATATGGTGGTGTGCCTTACTTATTAAGCCACTATATAAACCACTATAATTCCATAAAACTGAAACGAAATCTAAGGTGGTATAATCAATAAAAAGGACGTAGTTGAATGGATAATTTTTATATCGATATTACTCATTGTTTGGAGCCACGTTAATGTGGTGGTATCAGACAGTATGTATCCGATAATGGAAAGAGGAGATTTTGTAATTGTAGAAAATGCAAAGTATGAATTCAATCCTAATGATTTAAAAGTTGGCGACATTGTAGTTTACAGAGCTCACTGGCCAGACTATAAACAAAATTATGCCAAATATGTAGTTAAGATAAACAATAAATCTTTAGTTGTTTTTGAGGGAGACGCTACAAAACCAGTAATACATAGAATTATCGAAAAAGTGGAACTAGATGGTAAAACATACTACATAACAAAAGGAGACAACAACCCAACTTATGACCCTGAACTAATCTCGCAGGATCAAATAAAACAGAAAATAATCGAGATAGGAGGAAATCCATTAATCATACCGTATTTAGGATATATTAGTATTATACTAAAAGAGAATTTATTCTTGGTCCTGTTACTGGTTGGTTTATGGTATGCATATGACTATTTAAAAAATAAAAGACGACAGAAGGAAAAAAATAACATGGTGGATGATTAAATCAGATTTAAATCAAATCTTTAAAGTACTTCAAAAGTGATGGAGACTTCTTTATTATTTTAACTGCTATTTTTTTCAAATCTATATCTTCTAAATCTCCATCAATGGCATCTGCAATAGCATTTAATTCATCCTCATTTAATTTTTGAAGAATGTTTTTATACTTCAGATCCTTCATCAGATTCTTATAGTGCTTCTCCTTCCACCTGTTTTCATACTTCATAAGACATTCTTCTGAAAACTCGTTCTTTTTAACACATTCTGCCGCAACTTCACCGGCTATTGAACCACAGTCCATTGATAGGTAGATTCCCCCGCCTGTCAAAGGACTTATGTGACCTGCTGCATCTCCAACAACCATTAAATTATCTTTTACCGTTTTTTTGATAGGCCCTCCAACTGGAGCTCCACCACATTTAAATTCAACTGGTGTGGCTTTGTCCAATCTACCTTCCAAAATAGGATTCTCTAAAAATTCATTTAAATAATCAATGGCTTTCTTTTTAGAATCAATAACTCCTAATCCCACATTTACAGTATCTCCTTTTGGGAATAACCAAACATAACCCTTTGGAGATACATCTCCAAAATAGAATTCCATCATGTTTTTATCGAGTAACTTGGCATTTACCATTTCATACTCTGCACATGAACATATTTCTTTAGGATTCTTTTTAGTCTTTAATCCTGCCATTTCAGCAACTGAGCTCTCCACACCATCGGCAGCGATTACAACTTTAGCCTTTACAACATACTCTTCATCGAGATGCTTAATAATAACATCATAGCCTTCCCCATTATGGTCTAGACCTATTACTCTACTTTTGACTGCAATATTTGTCCCCACTCTTGCACTCCTTATGGCAAGATACTTATCAAATATTTTTCTTTCAACAATATAGCCGTCTGTTTTTCCTCCTTTAACAACAATTCTTTTGCCGTTTGGAGCTATTAAATAACCTCCTTTAATATAGTTCCTTACAAATGATGAATCTGTAGCTATCCCAAAGTTTTCTAATCTTGGTACTGCTTCTGCACACCTTACTGGTTCCCCTATTTCTTGAGATTTTTCAACCAATAGTGTCTTTGCACCATTCTTTGATGCATAATAGGAAGCCATACTTCCTGCAGGTCCAGCACCAACTACTACCACATCATAACTATACGTTAGCTCCCTCATGCTATTCCTCCAAAGCGTTTAACGGACATACTATCGCACACAATTTACAGTTTTTACATTTTTCATCATCAATGATAATCGTATTTTCTACCAATTCTATGGCCATATTTCTACATACACCGACACAGGCTCCACAGTATCCACATTTCTCATGATTCACTTTCATGGTATCACTTTGAACTTTTTGAAAATAGTACATCCTCCAAAGAGGGCTATAAAATCCATCAGGATTTCACCATATATTAATTACCATATAAACTTATAAAAAATAGTATTATTCAAAAATCCCATATTTAAATATTATTTTACTTATTTTAAAAATCAAGTTTTACATTTCTGGTCATTCTAGGTATCATGGCCATTATAACCGCATCCCTGCACAAGTCTATCCTTTTTATGTTATCATCTGTTAAATATCCAATTACTCCGTTTTTCTGTCCTATATTTTCTATTCCATATATTTTTTCTGCAACAGAACTACACTCGGTTCCTTTTTTCATCTCCTTTACTAATTCCTTAGGAAGTTGAAAACCTTGGGACGTTCCGACGGTAAAATCTAATCCATCATAAACTACACAGACATGAATATCCATATACTTCCCTTCCTGAAGAGAACCTACTTCGGTGTCAGAACAGAGCTCTACTAAACCAGCCTCTATACCAATACTATAAAGCGCAGGGTTTTTTTCCATTGCATTTTTTGCCCTATTTATTGCACCTCTACAGGTTTCTTTAAAGCCTATTGGTTGTTCTGAAACTCCACTTTCAACATCAACACCTACAACAAGTACATTACCAATTGTTTTCAACATGGCCTCTTCAACTGCTTTGATTTTAACAGGGTTTTTACTTCCTACAGAAACCACCCTTAACTTATGACCTGCAGGACCTCCCCTTAGCATTCTAGCCTTCTCCATACACTCATTATCATCACAGAGAAAGCTTCCAAATAAATAAGTCTTAGCGGGTTTTCCACATATTTCGCACACTTTAGAATCGAACATTTTTCCACCAGGATTCTAATGAATATTATCCAAAAAAGTGAAGGAAAAAAGAAATTATTTTAGCTAATGTAAGCTCAGCTAACTTTATTTATTTCATTAAAACTTCTTTTGCAGCTTCAACTCCACTATCAACCTTAACTCCTAATTCCTTGAATGTCATTTCAACTGCAGCCAAGGTTCCAAGTACGTGGTATTCTCTAGCTTCACCCATGTGACCTAATCTGAATATTTTTCCACTTAGGTGTGCCTGACCACCGGCAACGAGTATTTTGTATTTTTCAGCAAGTAACTTTCTAAACTTAGAATCCTCTACTCCTTCTGGGTATTTTGCAGAAGTTACAGTAACTGACCTTGCCCTTTCTGTTGCAAATAATTCAATTCCCATAGCTTCTAAACCAGCTCTTGTAGCTTTAGCAAGTCTTTCATGTCTTTTGAATCTATTTTCTAAACCTTCCTCTAAAACTACCTCAAGAGCTTCGTTCATTGCATAGGTTAATGAAACTGATGGGGTGTAAGGTGTTTCTTTCTTGGTTTCCCATCTCTTTTTATATGTTTTAATGTCGAGATAGAATGATTTTGTTTCGGTTTTATCTATAACTTCCCATGCTTTTTCACTTACTGAAATAGCAGCCATTCCTGGAGGTGCAGCAATACATTTTTGTGATCCTGTAACACAGAGGTCTATGTTGAACTTGTCAACATCAACATAATCTCCCCCCAATGAAGAAACAGTATCTACAACGTATAAAGCGTTGTAGTCTTTTACTACTTTTCCTATTTCTTCAATTGGGTTTTTAGCACCTGTTGAAGTTTCGTTGTGAACTATGGTAACGACTTTTATGTCTTCGTTTTCTTCTAACACTTCCTTAACTTTTTCAGGTTCAGCCATGTCGCCCCATTCATTTTCTAATTTAATTACATCCCCTTTGTAAACTGAGGCTATTTTATAGAATCTATCCCCAAAGTTACCATTTACAATTGTTAAAACTTTATCTCCTTTGTCAACGGTGTTTGAAATAGCCATATCCATTGCTGACGTTCCTGAGCCAGTGATTAAAAATACGTCATTTTCTGTTTGAAAGACTTTTTTCATTTTTTCTACAGTATCTTCAAGTAATTCCCCATGATCTTTTGTTCTATGGCCTATTATCGGTAGAGCCATTGAATTTAAAACCTTGGTTGAAACCATTGTAGGTCCCGGAATCATAAGTAATTTTTCCATGTCCAATTTTTTCATGTACATCCCTCTAAACTACGATTTTTTAAGGGTTTATACTATCGCAATTAATTATAATTGTAACAAAACTTATGGTTCAATACTATTTATAAATATTCCCTTAACTGAATTATAATTGGTTTTTATTTATTTCTAAGTTTATTCATCTTTTCAACTTTCTTTTTTATTAAATTGGTTCTTCCAATATCTTTTCTGTAAAATACTTCACCACTAATATTTTGAATGGCATTTTCAGCTATTTTTTCAGCTTCCTCAATATCATCTGCAATACCTACCACAGCGGCACTTCTGGATCCAGTTATGTAAAGTTTTCCATCCTCTTCGTTAACTGAAGCATAGAACAGCACAGCCCCAGCTTCTTTTATTTTGTCTTCATTTACGGTTATTTCTTTGTTTTTAACTGGATTCACTGGATAGCCGTTTGGAACTACATACTTACATACTGTAGCTTTATTTTCAAACTCAACATCAATTTTATCTAGATTACCTTCAGTTATTGCCTTACAAACTTCCAAAAAGTCTGTTTTTAATATTGGTAAAAGGTTCATAGCTTCAGGATCTCCAAATCTTGCATTGTACTCTATTATTTTAGGTCCATCTACGGTAAGCATGAACTGACCATATAAAAAGCCGTGGTAAGGTCCAACTTCTTTTTTAATTGCTTTTACGGTGTTTTTCATTATTTCCTTGGCTTCTTCTAAATCTTCTTCAGTTAAAAATGGTAGGCTGTGGTTTGGACAGGAGTAAGAACCCATTCCACCAGTTATTGGTCCTTCATCGTCTTCATAGGCATGTGGGTGATCTTGAACAGGCGGCATAAAAACAATATTATTTCCATCTACAAATCCATGAAGTGTAAATTCCACACCAACCAATTTTTCTTCAACTATTATTTTTCCTCCGCCTATACTCTTCTCGAAAACTTCCTTGGCATATTCTTTTGCCTCTTCATTGTCCTTTAACTGCTCTCCAACAACTTTAACTCCCTTACCGCCTGTTAAACCTACTGGCTTAACTACAACGTCTTTGCCTATTTGAGTCATTTCGTCTATAAATTCCTCTAACTCACTGCAGTAGCTATCAAATGCCTTGTACTTTAAAGAACCTTTGATATCGTATTTTTCAAATAGGTTTCTCATGAATTCTTTGCTTGTCTCTATTTGAGCTGGAAGCCTTTTTGGACCTACAGTAGGGATATCCATTTCCCCGAGTAAATCAGCAGCTCCAACACCTAGTGGTGCCTCTGGACCAATTACTGCCAAATCAGGATTAACTTCTTTTACAAACTCCTTTATTGCATTTAAATCTGTTTCACTATTTATTGATACTTTTTCTGAGATTTTTGCAATTCCGGGATTTTTATTTTTCATTAATGTGTATAACTTAACGTCTTTGTTTCTTTTTAATGCATCTGCAATAGCATGTTCCCTTGCTCCGCCTCCAATAAGCAAAACCTTCACTTTATCACCTTAAAAACTCTCTAATAAAAACATCAACATAGTATATTATGGTATATTTATAATGTTTGGTTGTTCAATAGAATATAAATGTAAAACAAAAAACAACTAATAAAATATAAAAATTATCAATTAAAATTCTAATGATTCTAAGTCAATTTCCTGATATTCTCTTGACTCGGTGCTTAAAATACCTACAGTAGAATATCCTGTTAAATAACCACAACATTCCCCAGGATTTATAACTAAAACACCATCAATCTCTTCAAATACCCTGTCGTGGGTATGCCCATAAATAACAACGTCATATTTTTTAGACTCGATAATTAAATCCAGAATTTCCTTATTAGTTCCGTGTAATACGAAGAATTTAAGCCCATCGGCTTCAAAAGAAAGATAATCTTCCAATTCATTATCTTCATCTAGTTCTTTTAACCATTCTCTTAATTTTACCCTTTCACCATCATTGTTCCCATACGTTGCAATGATTCTTGAGTTTAATTTTTCAAATTCTTTTATAACAAACAAACTTACAAAATCACCACAATGAACAACTAAATCAACTTTTTCACGATTAAAAAGTTCAATGGCTTTTCTTATATTTGGTAGATGGTCGTGAGTATCAGACAATATCCCTATCTTCATAATACCACCATTTGGAATACATATTGTCATATTTTGGCCATTTTACTATTTTTACTTATCCTTGTTATTCACTTAGTTTTTTAATCACATTCAACATTCCATTAATAGTATATTCATCCGAAGGTATTAACGAATCAAAACCATATTTATCAACGTTCTTTTTAGTTATTGGACCTATGGAAACCACATACTGGTCTTTTAACAAGTTTAAAAGTTCCTCATCTGAATTCTTAAAGAAATTCTTTGCAGTTAATCCACTTGTAAATGTTAAAACTATCTTTTTACCATTTTCTTTTTCTTCCCTTACAATTTCTTTTAACTTTTCAAGCTTTTCTTTTATATCTTTAGGTTCTTCAGAAGAATACACAAAAACCAAATCAACGTTAGGGAGATTTTTCTTTAAAACATCTCTTGTTGAGGGGGTTGTGGGAATTAATATCTTTTCATCTTCCTTTACTACCTTTTGCAAGGCTTCCAATAGATTTTCTGCAGTGTATTTTTCAGGGACCACATCTACATCTTTATTGAAAATTTTTTTAAACTCTTTGGCAGTTTCCACACCTATGGCCCCTATTTTTTTATCCTTTATCTTTTTTAAATCATCTTCTTTTAAAATTCTAAAGAGACCTTCAGCACCCCTTGGACTCGTAAAAACTATCCAGTCGTATTTATCCAAATCCACTTCAACATCTTTAAAAACGAGATCCAATGTAGGGATTAATATGGGCTCAAAGCCTTCTCTATCCAATAGCTTAGCAAAATAAATTCCTTTTTCTTCAGGTCTTGTAACTACCACTTTCATAGTATCACTTAAACATAATCAACTAACATAAAGATATTATAAAAAATTAAGAGTTTAAAAATCGTTAAACAACGAAAATTATAAACTCATCATATTTATGTCTCTCAGATAAGACCTTACCTTTTTCAGGTTTTCCTCGAGCTCCTTCATACTATCTAAATCCAACCTAACATCCTCCCCATGTACAAAACCTTCAGAAATCTTAAACTCTAACTCCTTGCTACTTTTGACATCGTATTTATCATATAACTTCCTTAATTCTTGTTCCATTTCGTCCAGTTCTTCCCTAAATACCTTTTTCATAGATTTTATGATTATTTTATCATCTACTTCCATCAAATTATTATATTCTTTCAACATATCCCCCAAACAACTTTAAGATATATAAAGATTGATTTTTAAATTATAAATAACTACCTAAATCAAAAACCTTCGATTTTTAATATGGTTTTTATACTTTAAACTACTTTTATTTATAAGGCATATCCAAGAGGCGAAGGATGATCTAAATATAATAAAAACCTTCGGTTTTCATCCATTCAAGTGCATAACTCAATTATAAAATTATTAAACCAATATTGGTGTATTTTTACATTAAAAATAAATATACAGTATTTTTATGGAGGTGAAATTTTGTTAAAAAATCTAGATGATTCATTTGACATATACGATATTCACGCAAGAGAAGTATTGGATTCAAGGGGAAACCCAACAGTTGAAGTTGAAGTATTAACATTTGGAGGAGGATATGGTAAAGCCATAGTCCCTAGTGGAGCTTCAACAGGTACCCACGAAGCTGTGGAGTTAAGAGATGGAGAAAACAGATTTGGCGGCAAAGGTGTTTTAAAGGCTGTTGAAAATGTAAATAATATCATAAAGCCGGAGTTAATAGGATACGATTCAAGATTACAGAGAGAAATCGACACATTAATGATAGAATTAGATGGAACTGACAACAAAGGTAAATTAGGTGCAAACGCAATATTGGCTGTTTCATTGGCTGTTGCTAAAGCTGCAGCAGAAACCGCTTCACTACCACTGTACAAGTACATTGGCGGATGCAACTCCTATGTAATGCCTACACCAATGATGAATGTTTTAAACGGTGGAGAACATGCTGGAAACGCTTTAGATTTCCAAGAGTTCATGATAATGCCGGTTGGTGCAGATAGTATTGCAGAAGCCATAAGAATGTGTGCAGAAACATACCAAACATTGAAAAAAGTTATTTCAGAAAAATATGGAAAAGATGCGGTCAATATTGGGGATGAAGGAGGATTTGCACCACCAATTAATGACATAAGAGAAGCTTTAGATTTACTATCTAACAGCGTTAAAAAGGCAGGTTATGAAAACGAAATAGTATTTGCACTTGACTGTGCAGCAAGTGAATTCTACAGTGAAAAAGATGGGGCATACATAATAAACGGGGAAAAAGTACCTCAAGAAAAATTAATCGAGCTCTACAAGGAATTAATAGATGAATATCCAATAGTTTCAATTGAAGACCCACTTTATGAGGAAGATTTTGAAGGATTTGCAACAATTACAAAGGAATTAAAAGGTATTCAGATTGTTGGTGACGATTTATTTGTTACAAACACCGAAAGATTAAGAAAAGGTATTGAAGTTGGGGCAGGTAACGCATTATTGTTAAAGGTAAATCAGATAGGAACACTTTCAGAATCAATTGATGCTGCAAACCTTGCATCTAGAAACGGCTATGGGGTTGTAGTTTCACACAGAAGTGGTGAATCAGAAGATGCAACAATAGCTGATTTAGCTGTTGCATTGAATGCTGGACAGATAAAAACAGGAGCTCCTGCAAGGGGAGAAAGAACTGCAAAATATAACCAATTAATTAGGATAGAAGAAGAGCTCGGATATCCTAAATACGCTGGAAAGAACTTCAGATGTCCATTTTAAATAAATAATTCTATTTTTTTACTTTTTTATTCTATTTTTACAAGGTTAATTATCAAGAAAGTTAATTCGGAGCTCACCGCCATAATAAACACTATATCGAATAAGTTATATAATCATCATGATGACATAATAACCATAATAAGAACTAAATGGTGGTGTTATGGCTACAACCTATGAGTTAAAAATATGCGGAATTGAACAAAATCCTTCGGATTTTGTAGCCCGAAGCAAAGCTCCGGAAGTTCAACACGTTGGGTTCAGGGATAGGATAGAAGACATAGGGAGAGGTTTGGGCGTTGATGGAGTGGTTTATAACTACGAGGATGGAACTGTTAGAATATTGGCAAACTTTGATGATGAGGAACTAAAAGAATTTTTTAAAAAAAGTATAAAGTTTTTGGAAAAAAAAGATAATTTAATTAAAATAGAGGAGATTGAAGAAAAAGAGCTAAATACATTTATTGAGTTTCCAAGTGGAATAAATAGGATTTCAGCAGATGACTTAATAGAATTAAACAAAAAATTAGATGAAGGAGTTAAATACATTAAAATGATTTTTGGAGTTTTGGAAGAGGTTAAAAAAGGACAGGATGCAATAATAAAAGGGCAAGATGAAATAAAAGAAATTCTTAAAAAGATTGAACAAAAACTTTAATGTCTGATATGGTCATCTAAAAAATAGAAAATCGGAGCTCCTGCAAGGGGGAGGAATGAACCACAAAATACAGTCAAACTTATAAAATTGAGGGGAGCTCGGATATCCAAAATACATGAAAGAACTTCAGATGTCTGTTTTAGATAGTTGATACTTTTTTTATGATTTGGGGGGAATTATGGAGAATGTTAAAATTATTTACAACGATAAAAATAAAAAAGACGAAGATTTTTATGAAGAGTTTATTAACGCATTGAAGAGTGAGGAAAAAGTTTTTAATTTAAATGATTGTGTTATCGATGGTAGCGTTTCTATTGTTGATATTTACAATAAAATTATCAAAGAAGAAGAAAATTTAAAAAATAGATTAATAAAAGAAAAAAATGGGGATATTTGCATTGATATTGATATTAAAATTGATTTTACAAATGTTGAATTTAAAGGGCATGTTAATTTTTATACTGGAGCGTATAGTAAGAGAACAATCCCGGGATATAATTACAATGGAAAATTAACTTTTTCAAAGCCATTTATATTTGTGAATTGTAAAGTTGTTGGGGATTTTAAAGCTATGAATTGTAAATTTGAATCTGAAGCCAATTTTTCAAGTTCTATTTTTGTAAGAGATGCTGATTTTAGAAATTCTGAATTTCATGAAATGGTAAGATTCAACAACACGGTATTTAGCGAATATATGAAAGATTATGATGGAAGTAGCAATTTTAAGAATGTTGATTTTTCAGGGGTTACATTCAAACATTTATGTTTTTTTGATGAAGCAGAGCTTTATGGAAAAGCTGAATTTTCAGGATTATTATTTAAATCTGAAAATGATGAAGTTGGTTTTAAATATTCTAATTTTTCACATGGAGTTTCTTTCAAAAAAGTTAAATTTTTTGGAGAAGTTCATTTTGGTTCATATTTTAGCAATAATAATTCAATAAATGCTATTGAAAATGTTAGTTTTGAAGAATCCGAATTCCATGGTAAAACATCATTCTATAACTCTGAATTTGATGCACAGGCATATTTTGAAAAATGTAAGTTCAAAGGAGAAACTTATTTCCAAAGTATGGTATTTAAAAATATTGTTAGTTTTGATAAATCAGTATTTGACAACCATACAGAATTTGCATGTAGTTTTGAAAGTATAATATCATTTAAAGAAACAGAATTTAATCATAGTGTTAATTTCATCTCGACAAAATTCAGTTCGAGTGATGAAAAAATTAAATCTCTTTTTAGTAAAAATTTCAATGAGGAAGACCTAAATAATACTGCATATACTAATTTTATCGGAACAAAATTTAACAACGCTTCATTTATATATTCCAATTTCAATACTGGCGTATTATTTCGTGGAGTTGAGTTTAAAAATGTGGATTTTTATGGTACTAAATTTAAAAGCGTATCATTTGAATTTTGCATATGTGATGGCGATTTTGTATTTTCTAATGAATATCCCAATATCAAAACAGAAGATATGGAAACGGTATTTAAAGGGGATGTATATATTAAATCTTGTTCTTTTAATTACATAGTTATATTTGATGGAATTAGATTTGAAAAGAATGTTGAAGTTATTGGATGTGAGTTTAAAAGAAAATTTAAATTAACAAATAGCTATGTTATTGGGAATATTACCATACAATCTTCAGAATTTAACAATATATTATTATCTGATTCTGAATTTATGGAGTATGTCAATTTTATAGATTTGTATTTTGAAAAGTATGCTAAATTCTCAAATTTAACATTTGAAAAATCCACAAAATTTTCAGAAACTATATTCAAATTAGTAGAGTTTCTGGACATATCATTCAAGATGGCAGTATTCTCAGAAATTATCTTTGAAGACATTATTTCATTTAAAAATAAAAATAATGAGTGTAATGCAGGAATTTTAATTTTTAACTCAGTTAGTTTTAAAAATTCTGCAACTTTTTTTAATATCCCATTGTCAAGAACTTCATTCTTACTAACAGATACAAAAAACGCAACGATTATTACAAACAATAACGATAATAGAACGATTATTACAAACAATAACGATAATAGAACTTTGGACGATTTATTATTGAAGTTAGTTAAAGAAGACATGAGTGAGATAAAAGAAAATTATCATAAAATAAAAAAGTTAGAAAGAGAACTAAAATTAATTAAAGAAAATAAAGAAAAAATTATAGAAATAATGGAAAATAATGAAATTAAAACACTTACCTACAGTATTGAAAAAGTAAATGAAGAAATAAAAAAAGTAAATGAAGAAATAAATGAACTAAAATACTCAATTAAAAATAACAAAGAAAAAATCAAAGATAGTATAGAATATGATAAAGAAGTTAAAAAGCTTAAAGAATTAGAAAATGAACTAAAAGAAAAACGGAAAGAATTAGAAAATGAACTAAAAGAAAAACGGAAAGAATCAGAAAAATTAATTAATAGAATGAAGCCAAAAATAAAAAATATTATTAATTGTGAAGATGATGAGGCCCATACATTATTCTTAGAAATTTTTATAGAAACTCTTTTACCATATTTGAGGGAAGAGACAGTTGTAAAAGAATATCGGGACATAAGAATGTCATTTGAAAATAATAGAACTTATGTTGAAGCGTCTGAATTATTTATTTATGAAATGGATTTAATAAGAGAAAGCACTATGCCACATTATGAAAAATTTAGAAACTATATGATAAATCAAGATATTCCTATAATTTCAATGTGTTTAATAATGTTATCTATAGTTGGATTATTATTGGGTGCGTATCCACTAATTATATTCGTATTATTTTTAACAATAGTGATAACATCCATAATATTGTATAACGCTCGAAACAACATCTTAAAGTATTTAAAACATTCAAAAGAAATTTTAGAAGGAATTGCATTTGACATATATAAGACAACTTCAAATTATGGAGAATCTATGGCAAAACCTTTGGTAATTTCTTTAATTTTTGTGTTGTTTGCATTCCCTATTTTATTACCAAACATTAATTTGGAAGTTATTATTAAACCAATTGGTTTATCCATTTATAATGGTGCGCCAGAACCATTAAAAACTACAATTTTACATTATGATGAATTACTTGGGCAAACATTAAGGGCATTTTTCCAATTAGGAATTGATAATAATATTATAAATTCAACAAATAGCACAATACAAAAAGAGCAGTTAAAAACATTGGCAAGTTATGAGTGGGCTATAAGAGTTATTTCACTAATTTTAATAGGTAGCATACTAATAGCAATCAAAAGAAGATTAGAAAGAAGATAAGCAAGTTAAAACAAGTTAATAATTATAAATATTTTCTATTTTCCTTAACTTAAAGTTTATGCAACGAAAAATTTTTAAACATGCACCATAAACTTAAGTTAAATTTAAATTTATCTGGTGGTCACTGTGGAAATAAAACATGATTATAGAGTTAAGCTCTTTGATGAAATGGGATTCATGAGAAAAAAATGTAAGGAATGCGGACAGTACTTCTGGACATTGGACCCAGATAGAGAAACCTGCGGGGACAGTCCTTGTGATAAGTATTCATTTATCGGAAATCCAATAACAAAGAAAAAATACACCTACAACGAAATGGTTAAAGAATACATTAAGTTCTTTGAAGAAAATGGGCACACACCAATAAAAAGGTCTCCAGTAATTGCAAGAAGATGGAGAGACGATATCCTTTTAACTATTGCATCTATTGCAGTATTTCAGCCTTGGGTAACTAAAGGAATAGTTGAACCTGTTGCAAATCCACTTGTAATTGCCCAACCATGTATAAGATTAAACGATATAGACAATGTTGGAAGAACAGGTAGACACATGACCTGCTTTACCATGGCAGCTCACCACGCATTCAACAAGGAAGACGATTTCAAATACTGGACAGATAAAACCGTGGAGCTCTGTTTCAACTTCATGAAGAGACTTGGAATAGATGAAAAATCAATTACATTTATTGAGAGCTGGTGGGAAGGTGGAGGAAACGCAGGACCTTGTTATGAAGTTATAACCCATGGTGTTGAGCTCGCCACATTAGTTTTCATGCAGTATGAAAAAATAGGCGACTCCTACAAAGAAATTCCATTAAAAATAGTGGATACTGGTTACGGTATTGAGAGATTTGTATGGGCTTCACAAGGCACTCCTACAGCTTACGATGCTGTCTTTGGCAACATAGTTAAAAAATTAAAGGAAAATGCAGGTATAGATAAAATATTTGAAAGCCAGGATTCAAGTTCCATTGCTAGCGCTCAGGATGTTGAAAGAATTTTGGCAGAAAGTGCCACACTTGCAGGATTGATGGATATTGAAAACGTTGGAGATTTAAGAGTCCTAAGAAAAAAAGTAGCTGAAAAAATCGGAATGGATGTAAATGAGCTCGATAAGATATTGAGCCCATTGGAGTACATCTATGCTATTGCAGACCATACAAGATGTCTTTCATTTATGTTTGGAGATGGAATCGTTCCTTCAAACGTAAGGGAAGGATATTTGGCAAGATTGGTTTTAAGAAAAACTTTAAGGTACATGGATAAAGTTGGAATCTCCATACCTCTCAAAGAAATAATATGCATGCAGCTCGAGGATTTAAAGGACCTTTATCCAGAACTAATGGAAATGAAAGATTATATAATGGACGTTGTAGATGCTGAAGAGAAAAAATATATCCAAACCATCAACAGAGGAAGAGGAATTGTCGAAAGAATGGTTAAATCAAAAACCGAAATATCATTGGATGACTTAATCGAGCTCTACGACAGTAATGGACTACCTCCAGAGGTTGTGCAGGATATCGTTGAAGAAATAAATAAGAAGGGCAAGAAGGAAATAAAAGTAACAGTCCCAGACAACTTCTATACAATAGTCGCAGAGAGACACGAAGAAGAGGGTGTAGAAGAACCTAAAGCCAAAAAACAAGAATTACCTGACGTTGATGCACCGGAAACCGAACTTTTATTCTACAAGAATCCTAAACAAAAAGAATTTGAAGGAAAAGTATTGAGAACAGTTGGAGACTATGTTATACTGGATAAAACAATATTCTACCCAGAAGGTGGAGGTCAAAAGTACGACATAGGATATTTAAACGATATAAAAGTTTTAGAAGTTCAAAAGAAAAACGGAATAGTTTATCACAAGGTCCCAGAAGTAAGTAGATTTAAAGAAGGAGACATAGTAAAAGGAACAATAGATTGGATAAACAGAGAAAAACTCATGAGAAACCACACTGCAACCCACATAATAAACGCAGCAGCTCAGAAGGTTTTAGGAAAACACGTTTGGCAGACAGGTTCAAATGTAGATACTGAAAAAGGAAGGTTGGACATTACCCACTATGAAAGAATTACAAGAGAACAGCTAAAAGAAATTGAAAAAATAGCAAATGATATAGTCCTAAAGGGAATAAACGTAAAATCTTCATTTATGAGCAGAAACGAAGCAGAACAAAAGTATGGGTTTAGAATATACCAAGGTGGGGTTGTACCCGGCAACACACTCAGAATAATTGAAATTGAAGGTACTGATGTGGAAGCCTGTGGTGGTACACACTGTGAAAATACAAGTGAAGTAGGATTCATAAAAATACTTAAAACCGAAAGAATCCAAGACGGTGTTGAAAGGCTGGAATACACAAGTGGAACAAACTCAGTTGAAGAAGTTCAAAAAATTGAAGATTTCTTAATTGAATCTGCAGATATACTGGGAGTTCCAACAACTCAGCTCCCAAAAACAGTTAAAAGATTCTTCGAAGAATGGAAGGAACAGAAGAAAACTATCGAGGAGCTCCAAAAGAAAATTGGAGAATTTAAAAAATACGAGCTCGCAAACAAATTTGAAAAAGTCGGAGAGTATGATGTTCTAGTGGAATTAGTAACCGGAACACAGAAGGAATTAATGTCAATTGCAGACAACATTACAGGAGAAAACTCAATTGTCGTACTCCTAAATGAAAATAACTATATCCTCTGTAAGAGAGGTAAAAACGTTAACTTAAGTATGAAAGAATTAATAAGAACAATAGCCAAAGGTGGAGGTAAGGACGACCTTGCCCAAGGAAAGTATTCTGATGATATCGAATCAATAAAGGCAAAAGTTATAGGAGCTCTCCAGTCTTAAATTGGATATATCATAAATTGAGTTTTATCCAAATTTAATATAAATTCACCTCTTTTTTCAGTTGTAGTCTTCACATAACTGCCAATATTGGCGTTAAGAGGTCTCAAAAAGTCATTAAATCATAACTTTTTGATCAAACTTCAATGTTCTTGAATAGTCATTCTACAAACTATACATATAAGATTTTAAAAAATTCAAATTACAATAATTCTGTATTAGTTATAATTGAAATTTAAAGAATATTGAGTATAAATATTGTAGAACGATTATATGTGCAAAAAGTTTGACTACCATATTCAAAAGAATTTTCAGGTGCTGACATGTTTATTCCGGGTCATATCACGGGTTTTTTCAAAATATGTAAAAATAAAGACGATATATTAAAAACAGGCTCTACAGGGGCAGGCATAAATTTAAACAAAGGTACATACACCGAACTGGTTGAAGGAAAGGGAGGTATATATTTTAATGGTGAAAAGATAGATTTATGTCCAGTTAAAGAAGTAATTAAAAATTACAAAGAATATTATAATTTAGATGAATTTGATTACAATATTATTCATAAATCTGATTTCCCACTTGGGTGTGGGTTAGGAACCTCTGGAAGTTGTACACTGGGAGCTGCATATGGGTTGAGCGAAATATATAAGTTTATAAATAATCATCAAGATAATAGATATAACCATAAAAATAAAGATAATTATGAAATCGAAAATCCAATTGTAAAGTTGGCCCATATATCAGAAGTACAGTGTAGTACAGGTCTAGGTGATGTTATTGCACAATATACCAAAGGTTTTGTAATAAGAAAAAAACCAGGTTTTCCAATATCTGTTGAAAAAATTCATATTGAAGATATAGAAAACTACCATGTAGTAGTTGAGATACTCGGAAAAAAAGAAACTGACTCAATTATAAACAACCCCAACTGGATAGATAAAATCAATAAGACCTCCGACGAGCTACTTGGGAAACTTTTGAAAAAGCCAACTTTAAAAAACTTCATGGATCTTTCTCTTTATTTTGCTAAAAATACCGGACTTGCAAATGACAAAATACTCGAAATATGTGATGACTTAAAATTTACACTCGGAGCTTCTCAGGCGATGCTTGGAAATACGATATTCTGCATCTGCGAAAAAAATCAGCTGGATGATGTTCTGTCAATATTGAAAAATCCAATGGTTTGTAAAATATATCAGTAATATAGTCGTTCTACGAATACATTCCATAAATATTTCTTTAAATTGAAATTTAAAGCATATTTAATACTATTTAAAATTTAAGTATGTTAAATGAAATCTAATTGCAGAACGACCATAAAAATAATAAGAATAAAAAATAACAAAAAATAGGAACGTGAGAAAATGATGGCCACACTAAAAGTCATTTTACTTATGGGAGTTTTAACAGGTTTACTTTATGGAGCATTTATGTTGCTCAACATCCATCCGGTGCTGGCAATAATGTTCGCATTGGTGCCAAACTTAATAGCTTACTTCTACAGCGATAAATTAGTTTTAATGAGCTACGGTGCAAAAATAGTAGATGAACATGAATTCCCTACACTCCACAGGATAGTTGAAAAAATCGCCAATAAGGCAGGGATTCCAAAACCGAAGATAGCCATAGTTGATACTCCAACGCCAAATGCCTTTGCAACAGGAAGAAGTCCAAAGAATGCAGTTGTAGCGGTTACTACGGGAATTTTAAGTCTTCTATCAAAAGAAGAACTCGAAGGAGTGATAGCTCACGAGATTAGCCACATTAAACATAGGGACATACTTGTAAGTACAATTGTTGCTACAATGGCTGGAGCTATTGTCTATATTGCAAACTGGCTCCAGTGGGGGATGTTCTTTGGATTTGGGCAGGATGATGAAGATAACCCAGTACACCTGATAGGTACCTTGTTATTTATATTTTTAGCCCCAATTGCAGCAACACTTGTGCAGTTTGCCATTTCACGGCAGAGGGAATATTTTGCAGACGAAGACGGGGCGAAACTATCCAACCCATACTATTTGGCAAATGCCCTTTCAAAACTTGAAAAAGGGGTTAGATACCACCCAATGGAAAAAGGAAATCCTGCAACAGAGCATATGTTCATAGTAAACCCATTTAAAGGAGATACTTTAATTAAATTATTCTCAACGCACCCTCCAACAGAAGAGAGGATAAGGCGATTAATGGAAATGGCAAGAAATCCAAGATATTTAGGGTAATTTATGAATATCAAAAGGTTTTCAAAACCCTTAACAAGTTATGGAAATCAATATTTTCAACATCCTTAACGGGAAAACCAGACAATAATTGAGGATAACTATGGAGATAAACAACACCTACAAACAGGATAAAGAACCGCACATGGGATTTGAAAAGGAGCTCTACTCCCTTCATGATGAGATTGGTTTAACGGTGGTTGCGGATAATAGAATAGGGGTCCTACATAAACTGACTGGAATTATCTCAAAGTTAAATGGAAATATACTATACACCCAGCAGTTTATAAAAAACAAAGATAAGGGATTAATTTATATGGAAATTGAAGGAATAGACAACGAAAAAAAACTTATAGAAAATATAAGAAGCTTGGACTGCGTACTCGATGTTGAGATACACAATAGTCTTAAAAAAATATTTGGTAAAAGAGTGATAATAGTAGGCGGAGGAGCTCAGGTGTCTCAAGTAGCCATAGGTGCAATAAGCGAAGCAGATAGACACAACATAAGGGGGGAAAGAATCAGTGTGGATACCATGCCAGTAGTTGGGGAAGAAAACTTAGCTGATGCAGTTTTAGCTGTTGAAAAACTACCAAGAGTGGGAGTTTTAGTACTTGCTGGCTCTTTAATGGGGGGAAAAATAACTGAAGCCATAAAAAGACTTAAGGAAAAAACAGACGTTCATGTAATATCCTTAAACATGTTTGGAAGTGCTCCAAAAGTTGCAGATCTGGTGATTACCGACCCTGTTCAGGCGGGAGTAGTAGCAGTTATGGCTGTCGCATATACTGCAAAGTTTGATATCAATAAGGTAAAGGGCAAAATTATCTAATTTTAAAAATTTATTATTACTATTTTATTTTCTTCCCATGAATCAAAAACTATGTACTTACTACAAAAATTAGTATACAGGACTTAGCACAAAACTTCGATTTTCTAATTTCATGGCTATCATAGGTGTTGTTATGATAATTTTAAAAAATGGGAATATTGTAGATATATACACAGGGGAAATAGTAAAAGGGAATATTGGAATACAAAATGGCAAAATAGCTTTTGTAGATTTAAATGACCAAATTTCTAACGAATTTCATAATTCATCAATTGGCTACAAAGTGGATAAAGTTATTGATTTAAAGGGAAAGTATGTTTCCCCGACTTTTATAGACTCCCACATCCATATAGAATCTTCACACCAAATACCCTCTGAATTTGAAAAATATGCGCTTTTAAACGGAGTTACAAAGGTCGTAATAGATCCCCACGAAATTGCAAATGTTCTGGGAATTGATGGAATAAAATTTATGCTGAACGATGCTAAAATCCTCAACGTTTTTTTAATGGTTCCATCCTGTGTTCCAGCTACAGCCTTGGAAACTAACGGAGCTGAAATTACTGCAAAAGATATTGAGAAACTATTTAAATATAATAATCGGATTCTTGGCCTTGGGGAGGTTATGAACTACATAGGCGTTATAAATGGAGATAAAGAAGTTTTAGAAAAAATCGAAGTTGCCAAAAGATATAACAAACTGATAGATGGCCACTGCCCACAGCTAACTGGATTGGAGCTCTGTAAGTATATTGAAAAGGGAATAATGTCTGATCATGAATGTGTAGAACCTGAAGAGACTCTTGAAAAGCTTAGACTTGGATTAAAAATAATGGTTAGGGAAGGTTCTGCGTCAAAGAATATAGATATTTTAAAAATAAGGGAAAAAATTAACGACATGAGAAACTTGATGTTGGTTAGTGATGACATCTCTGCAAAGGATTTAAAAAACGGATATATGCTAAATATACTAAAAAAAGCCACTAAATATGTCTCACCTGTTGAAGCCATACAGATGGTAACTATCAATCCAGGTAATTATTTTGGTTTTGATGTAGGGATAAAACCATCAAATGAAGCTAATTTGATAATTTTTGATGATTTAAATGAATTTAAAGTTAGTAAAATAATGGTAAATGGGAAATTCTTAGATGAGCTCTTAAACAATAACAACTACAATAACCATGATTTAAATCAAAAGAACAAAAGTATCAAAAAACTAAACACGATACATTATGACTACAAAAATGAAGAAGATTTTTTAATAAACGGTATTGATAGTTTATATCATCAGTATCGGCATAGTGATTTTAAAATAAGAAGGTGTAGGGCAATAAAACCAATAAATAACTCATTAATAACCAAAGAGAAAATTATAAAGTTGGATGATGCAAAAGAGAAACTAAACGATAGAGAATTAAACAGAATAGCCGTTGTTGAAAGGCACAAAAACACAAATAGAATTGGAAAAGGCCTTGTTGTGGATTTTCTAAAAAGAGGTACCTTGGCATCGTCATACTCTCATGACAGTCATAATGTTGTTGTGGTTGGAAACGATCCTGCAGATATGGCAGTTGCAGTTAATTTTTTAAAGGATATTGGCGGCGGATTTGTGGCCGTTGAGAATGGAAAAGTTGTTGAATATGTAATGCTAAACGTTGCAGGAATTATGGGGGATGATGGGGAGTACATTTTGAGAAAGACTGAATCTCTGGAAGAAAAAACAAAAGATTGGAGTGATTTTGAAAATATATTTTTATCAATGTCGTTTTTGACACTTCCTGTAATTCCAGAACTTAAAATAACCGATATGGGTCTTGTTAAGAATATGGAGATTGTAGATCTGTTAATTTAATAGAATATAACTATAATAACTATAATTTTACAATATACACTATACGGTGATCTTTATGATAAAAACAGTGGTTGGAAGTTATCCAGTAGTTACAAAGGAACCAGAAGGGTTAATCGAGAAAATTAAGGACAAAATCGGCATGTATGATAAATACAGTTATGCCATAGAAAAAGCAGTTATTGACCAGTTGAATGCAGGTATCGATGTAGTAAGTGACGGCCAAGTAAGAGGCGACATGGTAGAAATATTTATAAACAGCATGTATGGATTTGAAGGAAAAAAGGTTGTTGGCAAAATAGAACATGTGAAGCCCATAACATTAAAGGATATAAAATACAGCTTAAACATCCTAAAAACTAAAACAAAAGGGGAACGTCATGGAAATAAAAGATCTTCAATACCTTTAACAGGTAAGGGAGTAAAGGGCATAATTACCGGACCCTGCACTATTGCATCATCCATAAGGGTTGAAAATTATTATTCAGACAATAAGGATGAAAACTTAATATATGACTTGTCTATTGCACTAAAAAAAGAAGCTGAATCAATTCAAAATTATGTTAAGATGATTCAAATAGACGAACCTATCCTCTCAACAGGACTCTATGACTTAGAAACTGCCAGAAGAGCTATCAATAAAATAACTGAGAATTTAAAAGTACCTGTTGTTATGCACGTTTGTGGAAACGTGGTTGACATATTTGAAGATTTAAACAAGTTTAATGTAGATATACTGGACCATGAATTTGCTTCAAATAAAAAGAATTTAGAAATACTTGAATTCATTGAAAAGAAAGTAGGTTTTGGATGTATCAACACCAAATTAAAAACTGTCGAAGATGTAAGTGAAATAGAAGATTTAATAAATGAAGGAATAGAGATATTAAAGAATAATGATAATTTGAAAAATAATTTAAAGGATTCTATAATTATAGATCCCGATTGTGGTATGAGACTCCTGCCTTTGGATGTTGCCTACAATAAACTTAAAAATATGGTTCGGGCATCAGAAGCTGTTGAAAAAGAACTTCTATAGTTGCATTAAAAATGCAGCAAAATGCACCTTAAAAATTTTGAGGAGAATAAAATGCACCTTAAAAGGAAATTATGGGGATTTTTGATATTGATCTTCTTTCTCGGTTCTTTGAATTTTAGTAATGCCATTGTATTCGAAGACTACAACGTCGTATGTGAAATAGATCAAAATAACAAGATCCACGAAACCATAATTCTGAAGATATACAATGATGACTCTGAGGAAATTAAAGACATAACATATATTGTTCCCCAGGAAATTAGTGATTTGGTTATCGAGTCAGATAAAGGTGTCAAATCTTACTCATCGGTTTCCAACGATGGCTCAACAGAAATTACTATTGTACTAGAACAACCAATAAAAAAAGGGGAAAGGGGAGTAATAAAAATCGAATTTAATAGTGATATAGTATGGGATAAACTGGGAAAGAAATTACTATCCATGAGTGTCCCAGCAGTTCCTTCAAATTTCTCGATGTCTATAAAATTACCACCAGGTGCGGCAGTAGTTTCTCCAGCAGAAGGATTACTTAGTATAACTCCTCAAGATTATGTTATTGATACCGATGGAAAGAGAATTTTCATAAAGTGGGAAAGGGAGCTCGATGGTACTGAGAAATACTTTACAACAACAGTAACTTATGTAGTATTAACTCCGGAAGGCCAAAACCAAAATATACTTTATTTCATAATTGGTGGCTTGGTTTTATTTTCAGGATTTTTAATAATAAGACACATTAGGAATAACAGAAGAAACAAAAAAGAAATTTATGAATTGAACTCCCAAATAGAGCTCCTGCATAAGGAGTTGGAACTATTAAATGTAAATTTAGCCAATAAAGAAAAGGAAATTAGAAGACTGGAAGAAATAAATGAGCTCATCGTAGATGAATCAGAAGATCTAAAGAAAAAAATAGATAATTATGAGAGTAAAGTTGAAAAATTAAATTCCGAAATAGAGGATCTACGAACAAACTGTGAAAAGGAAAGGGAAAAGAACAATGAACTAACCGATAAACTAAAAAAAGAAATTAAGGAAAAAGAGGAAAAAATAAAAGAATTGATCAACTGTAGAAATTTAATTGAAGAATATCAAAAAGAAATAAAAACATTAAGTGAAAAATTGAAGGAAAAAGAAGAACAGATAAAGATCTTAAAAAAGAAAATCGAAGATTACGAGAAAAATAGAAGCGAAACACTGATGAATATACTTACAGATGAAGAAAAAATGATAATTGGACTAATAAAAGAACATGGTGATATAACACAGAAAGACCTTGTTGAAATAACCGGAATGACCAAGCCAAAAATTTCAAGAATGGTGTCTGACCTTGAACAGAGGGGAATAATAAGAAAGGTCAAAATAGGCAGAATAAACAAGATAGTCATATCTGACGACTTCAAAGGTGATTGTTATGGACCATAAGAATATTTTATTAATTATTTTTTTGATTTTTTTATCCAGTTTAACCCCCAATACTGCTATCAAAATAGGCGAAAAGCCTTCATTGTCGAATGTTGTTATTATCACTAATGAAAACTGGCCAGATTATATAACTGCAGTTGACTATGCCCATATTTCGGGAGGAATTATACTTCAAACGGATGGAGACCGATTAAATCCTGACGTGGAAAATATAATAAAATCCGTGAATCCTGAAAAAATAGTTATTGTGGGCGGCCACTTGGCTGTTTCAGAAGATGTTGAAAATGATTTAATGCAATATGGAAATGTAATAAGAGTTTGGGGAACTGATAGAATAAAAACCAATGAACAACTACTAAAAACATACATAAATGATCCAAATGACTCTGAAAGGTTATGTATTGTTAACGGATATAAATTTAATGAAGTTGTAACGGTTTCAAATGATTATGTTCCAGTCTATGGACTTATATTGGTTTTAGATCCTGGAAATACCATTAGAGTTTATGAAAATGACCGCGTTAAAATATACACTTCAAATAGATACTATGGAAAAAAATATTTTGGCACATATAGAAAAAATCAAATTCGAGAAATTCCTGGCAAAATAGTGATATTGGAAAAAGCTGATGTGAATTCAAAATACTGCTATAATCCCGATATATGTGAATTTGGATATACCAAGGCCAACATAAGCACTAGCACAGATGAAGGAATTCTAATAACTAAAAATACTCCAGCGGCATTATTACTGTCAAAGTACTTAGATATACCAGTTATTACCGCTGGAAAAACTGTAATCTACCTTGAGGATGATCCAATTAAAAGTAGTATAACTGTTGCAGTGGATATTTTAGTCCTTAAAAAAACTAAAGAGCTCTACAGAATAAATGGCGGGGATTTTGATCAGGCATTAGATGAGGCAAAAACTCAGTTATGGTCTAAACAAATACCTGTTGAAAAATATAATATTCCCTATAGATACGCTAAAAAGTATGTAGAAAATAATTAAATTATTATATTCCAATTCAGGTGATTCTATGCCTTATTTAGTATTAATCAGACATGGCGAAAGTATATGGAACAAATTAAATCTTTTCACAGGGTGGGTGGATGTTCCATTAAGTGAAAATGGACTAAATGAAGCTATAAAAGCCGGGGAGCTCCTAAAAAATTATAAATTTGATATCGCACATACCTCGGAATTGATAAGGGCTATGCAGACGCTTATGATAGTGATGTCAAAAAACATAGCTTCAGGATTTCCTAAAATTGAACACGAAAGCGGCAAGATGAAAGATTGGGGGAAAATATATGATAATCTAGACAAAATTCGAGAAATTTCAGACTCACAAATCGAAGATTCATCGGAAAATGGAAAAAATTATCTCCCAGTCTATAAGTCGTGGCGATTAAATGAACGGTATTATGGAAAACTCCAAGGTATAAACAAGGATGAAGCTAGTAAGATTTACGGAAAGGAAAAAGTCTTTTTATGGAGGAGAAGTTACGATATTGCCCCTCCCGGTGGAGAATCCCTTAAAGATACCTCTAAAAGAACCGTACCATACTTTAAAGAAAACATAATACCTGAGCTCCAAAAGGATAAAAACATAATAGTTTCGGCTCATGGGAATAGTTTAAGATCCATAGTATCATATATCGAAAACTTAAGTACTGAAGAGATCCCAAAACTTAACATTCCTACAGGAGTACCTCTTTTTTACAAGTATGACGTTCAAGAAGAGAAACTTGAAAGGATAGGCTATTTAATTAAAAAAGACAGTTTTATAAATGACTTAGATTACGAATCTCATACAATATAATGTGGTGAACCCTATGAAAATACTGATTTCGGTGTGTGGCGAAGGGTTTGGTCACACGACAAGATGCATTGCAATAGGGGAGGAATTATCAAAAGAACACGACGTAAAATTCATAGCTTACGGCAAAAGTAAGAACTTCATAGAGATGTCTAATTATGAAGTTTTTGAAACCTATCCTGAGATAAAACTAACAGGGAATAATGGAAAGTTCGATATTAAAAAGAGTATATTTAATAAAGATTATAACCCTGCAAAAGCCGTAAAAAGAGAGGTAGAAATAATAAAAACCTACGATCCAGATGTGATTATATCGGACTGTAAATATAGTACAGTTATGGCATCGAAATTTTTAAAAAAACCGTACTATATTATAACAAATCAAAATTACACTAAAACTAATAAAAAAGAGAGAATTATTATTTATCCGGTTATGGAACTGTTAAATATTATAAATAAATCTGCTGAAAGGGTTATTATTCCAGATTTACCTTTACCCTATACCATATGCGAATATAATTTAAAAGCAATTGATAATTTAGTATTCGTTGGTCCCTTAATTAGATATTCCCTGTACGATGAATCTAACAAATTTGAGCCCAATAAAAGTAAGAATGACAATTCTAGGGATTATATTCTATGCGTAATAGGCGGTTTTGAGTATAGATTTAGAATACTAGAGCTATTAAACAAAATAGCAGAAAAGAAAAATTTAAAGGTAAAAATGGTTTGTGGTAGCCATGAGGTCGCAAAAAAACTGAATAAAATAAAATCTAAAAACGTAGAAATTATACCTTTAGTTACCGATATGGAGGACTTGATAAAAAACTGCTCTTTTATAGTGTGCCATGGAGGGCATTCTACACTCATGGAAGCCATAAGTTTTGGAAAACCTATTGTAACTATTCCTGATTTGGATCATCCAGAACAGGAAAATAATGCTAAGAAGATAGATGAATTGAAATGTGGAATAGCATTATCGCATAAGGATTTGGACAACAAACTTGAAGAAGCCCTGGATGAAATCCAGAACAATAAAATATACTTTAAAAACGCTGAAAAATTGAAAAATCTTTGTAAAAAATATAATGGGAGAAAAAATATAAGAAAAGAAATTTGTGTATGATGATTTAATCGTTTGGCGAATAATCGATATATTATAATATACTTTCAAAATAAATTAAACAAAACCATAAATCAACCGATAGTTTTAAGAATTTAATAGAGTTAAGTTTAACCCCTAGTGCAACCAATATAAATATTATAAGGTGTAGTAATGAAAGTAACTGTTTTATCTGGAGGAACTGGGACCCCAAAATTAATACAGGGTTTAAAAAACATATTACATGAAGAAGACATTTCGGTAATAGTAAATACTGGAGAAGATACTTGGGTAGGGGACCTATATATTTCTCCCGATGTGGATACTGTTCTCTACACATTTTCAGATCTTATAAATGAGGAAACATGGTATGGAATAAAAAATGATACTTTTCACTGCCATGAACAGTTGAAAAAACTGGAGTATGATGAATTTCTTAGAATAGGGGACAGAGATAGAGCTCTTAAAATGCATAAAACCCATCTCATTAAAAATGGTTATAAGTTATCAGAGATCATAGAGATGGAGAGAAAATTATTAGGTATTAAGGCGAAAATATACCCAATGACAGATGATCATGTAGAAACCAAAATCTTAGCATTGGACAAATCCGAAGATAAACAAAAATCACAAAGTGATTTTTGTAGCTCTCCGATTGAACAAAACCTTCAGTTTTGTAGCTCTCCGATTCTCCTAAAATTTCATGATTTCTGGATTAAAAGAAGAGGTAATGTTAATGTTTTAGATGTTATCTATGAGAATTCAAATTATGCAGGAGTTGTCGAAGCTGCATTAAATGATATCGAAAATAGTGATTTTGTTTTGATAGGTCCGTCTAATCCCATAACTTCCATAGGACCAATTTTAAGTATTAAAGATATTAAAAAGGCACTTATGGACAAAACTGTTTTTGTCGTTTCTCCAATAGTTGGGGAAAGTGCCATTAGCGGTCCAGCAGGGATGTTGATGAATGCAAAGGGGTATGATGTGGATGTTGTTGGAGTTTATGAATTTTATAAAGACATAGTAGATACTATGATCATAGACAATATCGATAAAAATAAAAAAGATAGAATAGGGTGTGAAGTCATAACCACAAATACTATTATGAAGGGGTTAAATGATAAAGTAAATTTGGCAAAAGATATTATAAAATGCTTTGATGAAATATAAAATTGTGAATAAGCCATTAGAAAATCAATTATGTTCTAAATTTATTTAAAAAATTATTATTAAATATTTATAGTACTTCAAGAATGATAATGTATGAATCATAATAAAATTAGACATAACAACCCATAGGATGATAGGATGATAGGATGATTCAAATAACGGTTATACAGATAGACAACTATGGACCATGGACTGTTACCCCAAAACCAAGAAGAGAAAGCGATTTACAAGCATTGCAATCAAGATTATACAGTGATTTGAACCTGCAATTTGGTGCCCATAAAGGGCTTGTATTCTATACAAGATTCGACAACTTAATTGCAATAACAAATGGCATAGATTTAACAACTCACAAAAGAATTCAAGACAGTATTAAAAATAGATATCCATTTACAGTTAGCATGGTAATAGCTTCAGCAGAAACTCCGTATGAAGCTCAGAAATTGGCTACTGAAAAACTTCAAGAACATGGTAGTGCTCAAGATGAATATAGAAAAGAGATTTTAGATGTTGCAAATGAATTTGTGATGAATGGATATGTCCAATTGGCACACGTTGATATTAACAACATCACCAAGACATTAACCGATGTAGAAAATGCCTACGACATATATTTAAATGTTCATGAAGTGCAGTTGAAATTAATAAAGGGATTAAAGAAGTACAACTCAATGGGATTTTTTATCGGTGGAGACAACTTTATGTGCCCATGTAATGGAATGACTGAGAATGATTTTTTAAATATGTTTGATGATATCGTAGATTCTTGTGGCGTAGAATTGAAAGCTGGAATAGGTATTGGAAAAACCGCCGAAGATGCTTCAAATCTTGCAGATGTTGGGTTGGAGCTCATAAGGGATGGAAAAACCAAAAGTCCTGTATGTACACTCAAACAAGATGGTGAGAATAGTAAAAAAACAGCTTACAATTACATGTGTCCAATATAACATAGAGAGCATTAAACAAGAAAACCTGTATTTATTCAATTTGGCGGGGGTCATATGGAACAGCAAGTATTGAATAAAAATAATATAAATAAAATAGTTTTGGCTCCAATGGCCGGAATAACTGACGGGGATTTTTGTAAAAAACTAGGCACTGGTTTATTTGGTATCGTCACTATCGGGGCATATAATTTAGATGAGGAAACTTTAGTAGCCAGTGAAAAAATTGCTAAAAGAGGCAGAAAAGAGTTTGTTTATAACTTGAATGATTTTGAAGAATTGATTGTATCTGAAATAAAAAAGGCAAAGGAAAGTAGAGCTCTTGTTTCGATAAATATAAGGTTTATAGATATAGATAAAAGTTTGGATAGAATAAAAACCATTGGAAAACACGCCGATATAATTGAATTAAACTGCCATTGTAGGCAGAAAGAAATTACAGATTTAGGTATTGGTCAAGAGCTCTTAAAAAAAGAAAACAATGAAAGATTAAAAAACTTTTTAGTTAAAATATCGGACTTAAATCTAAAAACTCCTATTTTTCTAAAGGTAAGGGCCAACTATGTTAGTGTCGCTGAACTAATATACAACTTAAACTGCGTGAAAGATTATTTCCATGGGATACACATAGATTGTTTTAATCCTGGCAAAGACTATGCCGATTTGGATTATTTAAAAGCCATGCGAAACAACTTTAAAGATAAAATTATTATTGGAAACAACTCAATAAGATCCATTGGAGATGCAAAAAATATGCTTAAATATGCCGATTTTGTTTCAGTTGCACGATGTGTTTTGAGTGGAAATGTAGAATGGATTAAAGAATTCAATAGAACGCAGATATAATTTTTTACTCTTTTTAAATATATTAGTTTATATACAAATAACCCCAAACTAATTTTAGCTTTTTTAAACATCAGGGGTGGGCATTTAATGAAAAAATTATTAATGGGTGTATTTTTAGTTTTTGCAGTTGTAGCTTTAACCGGCTGTGTAGATGAATATTTAGGACTATCTTTGGAAGATGTCAATCCAGAAAAATTTATTGTTGAAAAAGGAGAGGTTCATTATTACAAATGGGATGTAAATTCAGAGAAAATGCGTTTAAAATTCCAAATAGAGAGCGATGAACCAATCGATATATTTATTGTTCCAACAGACGAAAATTTGAATAATTTGCAAAATGGGAAAAAGTTCCAATACATTCCAGAATTATCAAGAGAAAAAACATTATCATTTAGTGGAGAAGGAACGACCTTAAATTCATCCCATTTGGTAATTGTCAATTATGGAAATAAGGATGCAAAGGTATCACTTAAAAGTTTAGTATTAGAATGTTATGAGGGGGAAGAAACATTAAAATCAGATATTCATAATCCCCTAAAATTTATTTCGAAAGAGGTAAGTTTTAACACCTCAACTACTTATTATGGACCATATCCATTAGCATTTTACAATACCCATTATGAACTTGGAGAGCCGGATATAACATTTAATATAATCAATAATGGAGATAAGCCAGCAACCATAAAACTCACATCTGAATATCAAGGATATAGTAACAAAGCAGTAACAACAGAAACAATGGATCCAAAAGAAACAAAAGAGATAAATCAAACAATTCCCTTAATAAAAGATAAAATAGAAAAAATAAAGACCAAAACAAAATTCAGTTTACATTATACAATTGAGTATGATAACAATGGGGAATGGAAAACTCACGACGAACAAACTGTAATGATTGACGTCTATCCCATGGATACAATGTTATGGGCAATTAAAGACGATAATGGAAATTATATCCTAATGAATGAATATATTGCGGTCTTTGTAGTTCCAAAAGATGAAAGCATCATGGAAGTGTTAAGTAAAGCAAAAGAATATCATCCTGAGAGAAGTTTAAGTGGTTATCAATCAGAAGATGTTAATTCACAAGTTAAGGCAATATATGATGCATTAAAGTATGATTATAAAGTTAGTTATATAGATGTGTCAAATGCCTATGGAAAAGATGTAGTTCAGAAAGTACGATTACCAAAAGAGTCATTGAAACTTAAATCTACAAACTGCATTGATGGATCAGTATTATTCGCCTCAGCTATTGAAGCTTTAGGGATGCGTCCATACATTATTATACTTCCCGAACATGCATTTGTTGCATGGGATATTGATGAAAACGGAGCATATGGTATTGTAGCATTAGAAACTACTATGGTTGGAAATGCTAACTTCGAAGAAGCTTTAAATGAAGGTAACCGAGAGCTCGAGGAAAATTGGGATGTATTAATTGATGATGACCCATGGAATGGGCAAATAATCGATATAAAAGAGTGTAGAGAACAAGGAATACTACCAATGGAATAAACTCAATATTAATTATAATTATAATGATTTGGAAATTACCCTTATAATATCTCCATCAGAGATTATTCCTACCAATTTTTTTTCTTCATCAGTTACTGGAAGTTGATTTATTATTTCCTGTCCATTTCCAAACATATCCATCTTTTTTATTGCCTCAACAATTGAATCTTCAGGACTTACCGTAACAACGTTTTTGGTCATTACATCACTAACCCTGGTATCAAGTGTGTATTTATCTATTATTAAATTATAACCTATGTCTGTAGTAGTTATTATTCCAATAACTTTTTTATCGTTATCAACTACTGGCAAACAGCTTATCTTATATTTTAGAAGGATTTCAAAAGCTTCAACCACACCTTCTTCTGGTGAAACTGAAACAACATCCTTTGTCATTATGTCTTTGACTTTTACATCCATAATTTCTTTCATTAAATTCCCTCCTGTATGCCATATATTAATCCGAGTTTAATAGTTAACAGTTTGTCCAAAAATGTTTTTAAACTAAATGTTCAATTTTATATGGGATTTTAAATTTATTAAATAACCTATTTGGCTTTAAATGAAAAAGTTTATATACCCCTTCCCATAAGGACGTTTGAAAATTATTACTAAATTGCAAAAGGGATTTTATGATTAAAAAGGCTAAATTATCCCATGAAAACAAAGTTTCAAGTGGAATCAAGAGATTTAGTGATTTAAAAATAGATGACAGAGACTATGACACATTCATATGGACTAAGGAAATTCTTGAACCTGAAGAAATCGATATCTGGAAGAAAACCATTGAAAACGAAATAAAAAATGGAAAAAATATATACAATATGGCAAGACTCTACAGAGCTCATGATTTTGCTGAGCTCGTGGAGCTCGCTAAAAAGTATGGAGTAAATGTTTTCGATTGTTCAGACCCAAACAAATTTGAAAAATTAAAAGATTATGCTGAAATGGGACTAAATGGAATTAATGGAACGGTAATAACAATAATGGGCACAGGCCGGCAGTGTGGAAAATTCACAACATCAATGGTTTTAAAAAAATGCCTTGAAAAATACTACAACGTAGGAATTGTAGGAACTGAACCTCAGTCAGCCATATGTGGTGCAGATGAAATGGTAATCCCTCAGGTTATACCTGCCTGTCATGTAGCTTCCACAATATTTGGGGCGATTAAAAAAGTTGATTTGGAAAATAAGGACATTATCATAGTTTCAGGACAGACTGGTATTTTTTCAGACCCTTTAGAGGTTGGAACTGGTAGAGGCGGCGGAGTAATTAGTTTATCCATCTTATTAGGTTCAAGACCTGATTTTATACTATTGGCATCAAATACTGCAGATTCAAAAGAAATAAAACGTAACATTAACTTAGTGGAAGATTTAACTGGAAAAAAAGTCATCGGCGTTACATTAAACGGCAAAAATATATCCACCACAATCTCAGATTCTGAAAAACAGGGTTCTTCAAACAACCAAAATCTGGAGGACATTATAAATAAACTAAATTTAGAATTAGGAATACCTGTAGCAGAGGTTATAAAAGGCATTAATCTGCAAAATCTCGTAGATGAAATAGTAAAAAATATAAAATAATTAAATAGTTAAATAAGGATAGTTTTATGATTTTATAGTTTTTAGATAATTGGCAAGTTTTTTTCCAATTCCGATTATTGCAAGAATTGGTGGAGCTCCTGGAGCTTCGGAGAATACAGAAGCATCACACACAAACAGGTTCTCCACCTCTGTCTCAAAGTTTTTATCTACAACCTTTCCAACTGCACAGGTTCCTCCAGGATGGGAGCCCCTTGGAATTGTAGAGTATATCCTGTCTATCCCAACTTCACTAAGCATGCTGGATACGGTTCCAACTCCTTCAGACATTATTTGAGCATCTTTTTTTGTTATAGGTTTCTTTACATAATCTTTTCCAACTTCACCAACACTTTCATCCTTTATCTTCACCATAAACCCGATTATATCTTCTTTATTTACATTCTCGTATTCTTTGATCCTATCGTAGAGTAACATAGAGTAATGGGTTGCAAGAATAAAATCTTTGTATTTTTTATGTATAGACATAGGAACTTCTTTGTTGAAATTTGCTCCTTTTAATATTCCACCAACTGTAACAAATGTATCTACAAAGAGATTTTTTCCAAGGTGCTCATTATCCAATATACTGCTCAATATTCTTGGTGAATCTATTCCACCTGCTGAAACTATAACTTTTTTGGATTTAAAGATCTTCCTTCTGTTCTCATTTCTATCTATACATTCAACAGAGAAAATATCTCCGTCTTTTTTAATGTTAATTACTTCACAATTAATTATTATGTCGGCATTTGATTTTTTTATAAAATCCAGAGGAGTCCATTTTGCATCACATGGCCTATGGGCACACATTCCGCATTTATTACATTTACTGAAATCTATATATTTTGGAGTCCTTTCAAATCCAAAATCAAAAAATCTTTTTGTGGTATCGTTGATAAATTCCATTGGAACTGCACTGACATTCAACTCCTTCTCTATCTCTTCATATATTTCATCTTCA
This sequence comes from Methanothermococcus thermolithotrophicus DSM 2095, assembly GCF_946463545.1. NCBI lineage: Archaea > Methanobacteriati > Methanobacteriota > Methanococci > Methanococcales > Methanococcaceae > Methanothermococcus > Methanothermococcus thermolithotrophicus. The sequence continues at coordinate 485,150 of NZ_OX296583.1, forward strand.
ATTTTTATGTCCTTTAATTTTATCCTAATCGCATTTCCTACTGAAAATACCACAGCACCACCAAGGGAGTTTGAATACAGTACATCCACACAGTCTTCTTCTATTGCATATTGGGGCATATCTCCCTTTTCAATTAACAGTATTCTTTTATCTGGAAAGAATTTACTCAACTCCTTTAAGACAGTACTGCCTCCTACTCCTGAACCTATCACAATAAAGTCATAATTATACATGTCCTAACCTCACTACATATTGATTATGGATAATAGGGTAAATAAATATATAAAGTGAAAATTCTAAAAGAATTTTCACAATATCGAGCTCACGTAGTGAGCGAAGAACTATGAAAATCCATTATTGGATTTTCATTTAATCCCTTCACTCACGAATGGAGTAAAGTAAAAATGTAATAGTTGAGTAAAATCTTTACGGTTTCAACCCTCACTTAGGTGGGTGTTGAAAGAATTTTAAACCAACTTGTTAAAATTAAAATTATTTTTTTAACATATTTAAAATTTTACCATAATGCATTACATATACTAAAAATTTTTAAGGTGATATAGTGATAATAGTAACTGGTTCCAATTCCCAAGATTTAGCCTACAGGGTGGCCAAATTATCAAACTCAAAACTTATGAGAGTTGAATCAAAGAAGTTTCCTGATGGAGAAATATATGTTAGAATCCACGGTGATGTAAAAGGAGAAGATGCTGTTTTAATTCAAACACAGAGTAGCCAAAATGATGCAATAATTGAAACTATATTACTATGTGAAGCCCTAAGGGACGAAGGTGCAGAAAGTATAACTGTAGTTGCCCCTTATTTGGCATATGCTAGGCAGGATAAAAAATTCAACAGTGGAGAACCTATAAGCATTAAGGCTTTAGCAAAGTTATATTCAACTGTTTGTGACAGATTTATAACCATAAACCCCCATGAAGTACATATTGAAAAGTTCTTTAGTATTCCATTCATATACGGGGACGCAGTTGGTAAATTGGCAGAATATTTCAAGGATAAATTGGACAATCCAATCATACTTTCCCCAGATAGGGGAGCTATTGAGTTGGCAAAAAGAGCTTCCGAAGTACTAAGCTGTGAATACGATTACCTTGAAAAAACGAGAATTTCACCAACTGAAATAAAAATAGCCCCTAAAAATTTAGATGTAAATGGAAGGGATGTATTAATTGTTGATGACATAATATCCACCGGAGGAACAATGGCAACTGCAATAGGCATGTTAAAAGAGCTGGGGGCTAAAAAAGTAATGGCATCCTGTGTCCATCCTGTTCTAATTGGGGATGCATTAAACAAGCTCTACATGGGTGGGGCCGATGAGGTTGTAGGTACAGATACCTATCTATCAGAAGTCAGTAAGGTCAGTGTTGATACAGTAATTGCCGATTTATTGAAAAAATAAAATTATATTTTAGATTTCCACTACATAATATTTTAATCATATTCCCAATAAAGTCCATCCAATAAAATAGCTACAGGATATCCCATTGTAGTTGAAAGCTCAGAAGCATAAATAACTAGTTTATAGGCCTCTTCTGGAGTTTTTGGACAGTAATATGGAATTTCAACAGTTTCAAGTAATTTCTTAGTCCATTGGCCCATAGGTATTTGAGCAGGAATTTTTTCCTTTAAATCCCCTCGGTGACTGATTATCATAGTTAATGGAATCTGATAAACTTTACAGAGGGAACCTATTGCATTTATTGAATTTCCCAGACCTGAATTCTGCATTAATATGGCTGTTTTTTTCCCAGCCAGGTGAGCTCCTGCACACACCCCTATACCTTCTTCTTCTCTTGTTACAGGAATATGAATTAATTCCTTCTCACTACACTGATCAACAAGTTTTAAAAGATTACTCAAATTTGCACATGGAACACTAGTTATAAAATCTATTCCTGATTTTTTGATTGCCTTATAAATTGCCTCAGTTGCATTCATATTCTCTCACCAACTAACTGTTAAAATAATGATATGATAAGATTGTAAATTATATTATATAAGCTCTTAAAACTTTTAGAAGAAATTTCATATTATAATGGTGTGCAATTTAAGTAAATCATTCAATACATTGTAAATGAATACTGTAGTAAATAAGCCCAATTTAATTTAACAATGTATATTTATGTTTAAATAAAATTTACCTGTATCATTAGTTATGTGAGTAATGCACACCACCATACTTACTAACTTTTTGACTCTAAAATAAGGGAGATATTATGACTGTAAAAATATATGTTGAAGGATATGGTTGCACTTTAAACTCTGCAGATACCACGATAATAGAAAATTCCATCAAAGAATTTAAAGACTTCCAAATAATAGACAAAGATGAAGATGCCGACATTGTAGTTATAAACACCTGTATAGTTAGATTGGAAACAGAACATAAAATGATTTCAAGGATAAAGTATCTCAGATCATTGAATAAAAAAGTTGTTGTAGCAGGTTGTATGGCAAAAGCTCTAAGGGAAAAATTAGAAGGTATTTCAGATATTTTAATAATGCCTAAAGAAGCCCATTTATCTGGAAAGATGCTCCATAATTTATTCAATGAGCGTATAGAAAAAGAAATCATACCGAAAGACAGAAATAAAAATAAAATAGGTAAAATTGGAATAGATTCCAATAACTTAAACGATAAATTGAAATATTTAAAGCCCTCAAAAAATTCAATAATTGTACCTCTTCCAATATGTGAAGGATGTGTTGGAAAATGCTCCTACTGTATTGTAAAAGTTGCTAGAGGTAGGTTAATATCTTACGACAGAGAATTTATTGTAAAAAAAGCCGATGAACTAATAAAAAACGGTGCAAAATGCCTATTGGTTACCGCCCAGGATACTGCATGCTATGGTTTTGATAGAAACGATAATCTTCCAAACCTAATAAACGATTTATGCTCAATAGAAGGGAAATTTGGAATGAGAATTGGAATGATGCATGCAAAAAACGCTCTAGAAATTTTAGACGAACTGGTTGAATCTTATAAAAACGACAAGGTTACCAAATTTTTACATCTGCCAATCCAAAGCGGTGATGACGGAGTTTTAAAGGACATGAAAAGAGAATATACTGTTGATGAATTCATCTCGGTAATAAGTGAATTCAGAAGAAAGATAAAAAACCTAAACTTCACAACAGATGTTATTGTAGGTTTTCCAACTGAAACAGAGGAAGCATTTGAGAACACCTTAGAGATATTGAAAAAACTAAAGCCAGATTACACTCATGGGGCAAAATACACCCAAAGAAAATATACCGAAGCTGCAAGACTTAAACAGGTGGATACAAAAATAAGAAAAAGAAGATCTGAGATATTAAACGAATTAAGAAGAGAACTGAGCTATGAAAACAATAAAAAACATATTGGAGAGAAATTTGAAATATTGGTTACTGGGAAAAACGAAGGAATAACTGAAAATTGTAAACCAGTTAAGTTTAACGAAGATGCTGAGATTGGAACCTTTAGAACCATAAAAATAACTGAAGCTAAAACTTTCGGTTTATTTGGAGAGCTTAAGTAACATATCGCCGAGCTATGATATACTACCCCATCTTTTTTACCATTAAATTATTATAACGTCATTTATAGATAGGCCATAATTATTTTTTTGATTGCCATATTGAAAATCTTTATAAAGTATATTGTAGTATAATTTTTCACGATTTCTTAAATTGCAATATGTATAATATTTGCATACTGCTTTCATAAGATAATATAAATATATATGATATAATGTTATAAATGTATCAATCCCATATGATAAAATGCGTAGTCGGTAAAGGGGGATACAATGAACAAACTAAAAAATGTATCATTGAAAACAAAATTGATAATCATGACTGCAATGCTGTCTATACTATCTATTACAGTAGCAGGTTTTTATTCATACGATACAGCAAAAAGCAGTTTATTGGATGAAGAGTTTAACAAACTTGACGCAGTGAAAATCATTAAAAAGAATCAAATTGAAGCATATTTCAATACTAAAAGAAAAGACATTGAAACACTTTCTGAATTACCATCAATAAGAAAGGCCCTGAGAGACTATACTGAGGCGTATAAAAAAGGAATAAATTCAGTAGAATATAAAGAGAGTGAAAAAAAATGGAATGGTATTTTATCAACATATACAAAAAAACATAACTATTACGATTTATTTTTAATAGACAAAAATGGAAACGTAGTATATACAGTATGTAGAGAACCGGATTATGCAACAAACTTAATAAACGGGCCTTATGCATCAACAGGTTTAGGAATAGCGTTTAAAGAGGCATTAAATGGAAAATTCAAGATAACTGACATTGAACATTACGCACCATCCAACGACGCACCTGCAATGTTTATGGCGGTGCCAGTTTATGATGATGGGGAATTAATAGGAGTGTTAGCTCTTCAAATACCATTGGATGAGATAAGTAAAATAATGAACGAAAGAACTGGACTTGGCGATACTGGTGAAACTTACCTGGTAGGTAAGGATTTATTGATGAGATCTGATTCAAGATTCTCAAATGAACCAACAACATTAAAATTGAAAGTAGATACTGAAACAGCAAAATTGGCCATTGAAGGAAAAGAAGGTCATAAAATAATCACCGATTATAGGGGTGTTCCAGTACTGAGCTCATATGCCCCTGTAACAATATGTGGGCAAATTAAATGGGGAATATTATCTGAAATCGACTTAGCCGAGGCAATGGCACCAGTAGATGACTTGAGAAATAATATAATAATTGGCTTGATAGTATTGGCATTACTGTCCTCTGCTGCAGCATATTACATCTTAGAGCACTTAATAATAAGATATTTGAGAGAGCTCGAAAACATTCTGGACGAATTAATAAAAGGCAATTTGGAAATAGAACCAAAAATAAAATTCAACAATGATGAGATAGGTAGGTTGTATGATAAAGTGAGTACGTTGGTTGAAAACCTGCAAGAAGAGGCCAAACGACAACTTGAAGATAAAAAAGCACTGGCACAAACATTTAAAGAGCTTACCATGACTATGCAGAAAGTTGCCGAAGGAGATCTAACAGTGAGAATGGATGAAAGTGGAAAACAGAACAAACTTCAAAAAACCATCAACATGATGATAGACAACATGTCAAACCTAATAAATGAACTAAAAGCTCAAATAATCGACTTAAACAAAGAGATAAAAACACTAAGGGAAGAAATTGAAAGGGCAAAGGAAACCTCCGATCAAGTAACAGACGCAGCTTCACAGGTGGCAACAGCTGCAACAGATCAGGCTAATAAACTACAGGACATTTCACAGGATTTAGAGGGTACCGGAGAAGCTGCTGAGAAAGTCTACAATGCAGCTATTGATGCGGTAAATTCAGCAAATGAAATAGAGGAAAACTCAGAAACTGGAGTTAATAAAGTTGAAAATGCAATAGACACAATGCAGAGGATCACAAACGTAATAGATGACTTAGGAAGGGCAATTCAAGAGCTCGGAGACGAGAGCAAGAAAATCAACGAAGTTACTGTATTGATTAAAGATATTGCTGAACAAACTGGATTACTGGCTTTAAACGCTTCTATTGAAGCTGCAAGAGCTGGAGAAGCTGGAAAAGGATTTGCAGTTGTTGCAAGTGAAATTAAATCACTGGCAGAAGAGATTGGTAAATCTGTGGATGATATTGCCAAAACCATTTCAGGCATCCAAAGTAGAATCGAAAAAACCATTGATTTGGGATTAACTGGTAAAGATGAAGTCGACAAAGGAGTTGTAGCCATAGATGAGGTAAACAGTGCGTTTATGAAAATTAAAGAAAGTGTAGATAAAGCGATGGTAAAAATAAATGCCATTAAAGAAGACTCCAAACGGGCATCAGAGAACGTACAGCAGGCATTGAGAAACGTTCAAGATATTGCTTCAATATCTGAGGAATTTGCAGCTACTGCTGAAGAATTAACAGCAAGTGCAGAAGAACAGAATAGAATCATGGACGAGATAAGCAAAGCTACTGATAAAATAGCAGACGTTTCAGATAGGGTATCTGAATCAGCTAGTAAATTTAAAGTTTAATCGGAGCTCGAAGGAGCGTTATGAATTAGACAAAAACCGAAGGTTTTTGTTACTCGCTTACTTCGTAAGCGAAATCATAGATTTTCAAAACCCTTAAAGGGAAGACTTAAAACCTTCGGTTTCGAAGCGAAGCGAAGAGCTGCAAAATCCACAAGGATTTTGCTTAATTAAGTTTTCCTTACTTTCGAAGAACTACGAAAACGAAGGTTTTCGTTCAATCGTTCGGAAATGTTGCAAAACTCGAAAGAGTTTTGTTCAATAAATTTTAATCCTTTCTTTTCTTTTTTAGATTAAATAACAGTAATTTAAGAACATTTGTTTTTACAAAGGATTTCATTTCATTTCTTAAAATTATTTAAATACTATAGTTATTTATCCGTTAATTTTCCCAATATCGTAATTAAAAGTGCTAATTACACAACTACCTACATAAAAATATTATATATTATAGTTACAGTATACTAAAATGAGCTCTAACCCGCAGACGGTAACCTCCGGTATGCGAGTACATCCGAAATGCAGCTGGCAATTATTATAGTCGTTCTGTAATATATGTCAGTTACAATTTTAAAATAAATTTAGATGTTTGTTAAATTTCAGTTTAACGAAATTTAAGGAAGCATACATCCCATTGCAGAACGACCCATGTTTATCTTGTTAAATACTATTGCCACCAGATTAGTGAAAATCAGCGTACTATAGTCCATATTATAAGTTCCAAACTAGTGATAATTACATATATACGGGCATGTATTGGTGTGGCATATAACTGACATGATAGCATACAACATAAATAAATCGGGAGGGGTGTGAAAGTGCTCAGAAATATATCTGTAAAGACCAAGATTTTATCCACCATAGCAATTTTGGTGCTTATTATTATGGGGGTATCCTCAACAGTAATAATGGTTCATAAAAGTATGGAGCATGATGGTCATGTGATCAACCTTGCAGGAAAACAGAGAATGTTAATCCAAAAGATGACAAAAGAGGCTTTTGTATATAAGGTTGAGCGTGAAGAAAATGATAGAAAAGATTTAAAAGAAACTTCAGAGCTATTCGACAAAACATTAAATGGCTTGATATCAGGTAGTGAGGAATTGGGTATCCCTCCTGCTCCCGATAAAGTCAAGCCACAACTTCTTAAAGTAAAGCAACTATGGGATCCATACTATGAGAAAATAAAAATAATATATTCAAAAAATCCTGATGATCCAGAGGTTGAAGAAGCATTAAACTACCTGGATGAACACGATGCGGAACTATTAACTGAAATGAACAAAGCAGTAATGTTGTATAGCAACCTATACGATGAAAAACTTAAATTTGCAAATAATGTAGCAATGGCATCCACGGTATTGGCATTATTGTTCAGTATCGTCTCAATAATCATTATAAAGAAAACAGTTTTAGATTATATCGATGAGCTCAGAAGGATATTGGCCGAATTAGCCAACAAGAACTATGATGTAAAACCTGAAATGGAATTTAACAAGGATGAAATTGGAGAACTATTCAACAATGTCAAACAGATAATCAACAACTTAAATGAAGATATGAGAAAACAGGAAGAGGATAAAAAAGCATTGGCTAAAACATTTAAAGAACTTACCATAACTATGCAGAAAGTTGCCGAAGGAGATCTAACAGTGAGAATGGATGAAAGTGGAAAACAGAACAGACTCCAAAAAACCATTAATAAAACATTAGACAACATGTCAAACCTAATAAATGAACTAAAAGCTCAAATAATCGACTTAAACAAAGAGATAAAAACACTAAGGGAAGAAATTGAAAGGGCAAAAGAAACCTCAGATCAGGTTGCAGATGCAGCTTCACAGGTTGCCACAGCTGCAACAGATCAGGCAAACAAACTACAGGACATTTCGCAGGACTTGGAGAACACCGGAGAAGTTGTTAATGATACATACAACGCAGCTATTGATGCGGTAAATTCAGCTGAAGAGATAGAAGAAAACTCAAAAACTGGTGTACAGAAGGTTGAAAATGCAATAGACACAATGCAGAGAATCACAAACGTAATAGATGACTTAGGAAGGGCAATTCAAGAGCTCGGAGACGAGAGCAAGAAAATCAACGAAGTTACTGTATTGATTAAAGATATTGCTGAACAAACTGGATTACTGGCTTTAAACGCTTCTATTGAAGCTGCAAGAGCTGGAGAAGCTGGAAAAGGATTTGCAGTTGTTGCAAGTGAAATTAAATCACTGGCAGAAGAGATTGGTAAATCTGTGGATGATATTGCCAAAACCATTACAGGAATACATAAAAGAGTTGAAAAAACAATCGACCTCGGCCTTACAGGTAAGGACGAAGTGGATAAAGGAGTCGTGGCAATAGATGAGGTAAATAATGCATTTATGAAAATCAAAGAAAGTGTAGATAAAGCAATGATAAAAATAAATGCTATTAAAGAAGACTCACAGCAAGCTTCAGAGAACGTACAGCAGGCATTAAGCAATGTTCAAGATATTGCTTCAATATCTGAGGAATTTGCAGCTACTGCGGAAGAACTAACCGCTAGTGCTGAAGAACAGAATAGAATCATGGACGAGATAAGCAAAGCTACTGATAAAATAGCAGACGTTTCAGATAGAGTATCTGAATCAGCCGATAGATTTAACGTTTAATACATTTTATTCTTTTTTCTTTTTTAGGTTAAATAACGGTAATTTAAGAACACCTATTTTTACAAAGGCAATTTCGTTTCATTTTTCATCGTTAATTTTCCCAATATCGTAATTAAAAGTGCTAATTACACAACTACCTACATAAAAATATTATATATTATAGTTACAGAAACATAATTAGTTACAATTATATACTGGCATGTGTTGGATGGCATACAACATAAATAAATCGGGAGGGGTGTGAAAGTGCTCAGAAATATATCTGTAAAGACCAAGATTTTATCCACCATAGCAATTTTGGTGCTTATTATTATGGGGGTATCCTCAACAGTAATAATAGTTCATGACAGCATGAAAGATGATGGACAGGTAATTAATCTTGCAGGAAAACAGAGAATGTTAATCCAAAAGATGACAAAAGAGGCTTTTGTATATAAGGTTGAGCGTGAAGAAAATGATAGAAAAGATTTAAAAGAAACTTCAGAGCTATTCGACAAAACATTAAATGGCTTGATATCAGGTAGTGAGGAATTGGGTATCCCTCCTGCTCCCGATAAAGTCAAGCCACAACTTCTTAAAGTAAAGCAACTATGGGATCCATACTATGAGAAAATAAAAATAATATATTCAAAAAATCCTGATGATCCAGAGGTTGAAGAAGCATTAAACTACCTGGATGAACACGATGCGGAACTATTAACTGAAATGAACAAAGCAGTAATGTTGTATAGCAACCTATACGATGAAAAACTTAAATTTGCAAATAATGTAGCAATGGCATCCACGGTATTGGCATTATTGGTCGGAATTGTTTCAATGATTTTTATAAAAAGAACTGTTTTAGACCAACTTAAAGACCTTGAAAGAATGTCAAGCGAGTTTGCCAATGGAAATTATAATATAAAACGAAAAGTAAACTTCAACGACGATGAAATTGGGAAAATATTTTCCAGTATCAAAAAAATATACCATAACTTTAAGGAAGATATGGAGAAACAAGAAGAGAATAACAAATTATTGGGAAAAACATTTACCGAGATCTTTGATGTCATGAATAAAGTCGCTGAAGGGGACTTTACTGTTAGATTGGATGAAAGTGGAGAACGAAACAGGCTTCAAAAAACCATCAACAAAACCATAGATAACATCAATAACTTAATAAAAGACCTAAAATCTCAAATAATCGACTTAAACAAAGAGATAAAAACACTAAGGGAAGAAATTGAAAGGGCAAAAGAAACCTCAGATCAGGTTGCAGATGCAGCTTCACAGGTTGCCACAGCTGCAACAGATCAGGCAAACAAACTACAGGACATTTCGCAGGACTTGGAGAACACTGGAGAGGTTGTTGAGGGTACGTACAATGCAGCTATTGATGCAGTAAATTCAGCAAATGAGATTGAAGAAAACTCAGGAATTGGTGTACAGAAGGTTGAAAATGCAATAGACACAATGCAGAGAATCACTAACGTAATAGACGACTTAGGAAAAGCTATTCAAGAGCTCGGAGACGAGAGCAAGAAAATCAACGAAGTTACAGTTTTAATTAAGGATATTGCTGAACAAACTGGATTACTGGCTTTAAACGCTTCTATTGAAGCTGCAAGAGCTGGAGAAGCTGGAAAAGGATTTGCAGTTGTTGCAAGTGAAATTAAATCACTGGCAGAAGAGATTGGTAAATCTGTGGATGATATTGCCAAAACCATTACAGGAATACAGGGCAAAGTTGAAAAAACTATTGATTTGGGGTTAACTGGTAAAGATGAAGTCGACAAAGGAGTTATAGCCATAGATGAGGTAAACAACGCGTTTATGAAAATTAAAGAAAGTGTAGATAAGGCCGCTGAAAAGATAAATGCAATAAAAGAAGGTGCAAAACAGGCGTCAGAGAACGTACAACAGGCATTAAATAACGTTCAAGATATTGCTTCAATATCTGAAGAGTTTGCTGCAACTGCTGAAGAACTAACCGCTAGTGCAGAAGAACAGAATAGAATCATGGATGAAATAAGCAAAGCTACCGAGGAAATAGCAAAAGTTTCAGATAGGGTGGCTAAATCAGCCAGTAGATTTAAAGTTTAATGAATTAATTATTTTTTTCTTTTTAGATTTAAAAAAGTATTTAAAATAGTATTTTATGTGTTTCGTGATTGCATCATTATCTAAATATTGGCTGTACTGAGCATTTTAATGGTAATGGTAATGGCTTATATGGACAGCCTGCAGTTTCTTCTTTTATTCTTTCAATCAACTGTTCAACTGTCATTTTTTCTTTTAATGGTTTCTTTAAGGTTGATTCTTCCCTTATTGTTATGGTTAAAATATTATTTTTAACCTCTTCATCTCCAACAACCACAACGTAAGGAACCCAATCCTTACCTGCATTTCTTATCTTCTTACCTACGCTTTCGTCTCTGTCTTCAAAGTCAGCTCTTATCCCATTTTCTCTAAGTTTTTTTGCAACTTCTAATGCATATTCCTCGTGTGAGTCAGAAACTGGTATTACTCTTACCTGTATAGGTGAAAGCCATACTGGCAACATAGGAGCTCTTCCTTTTTGCGAGTCTAAATATGCTCCCTCTAACAACCCACACATAACTCTTTCAATACTTCCAGTTGGTGAGCAGTGGAGTATTATTGGATTTATTTTTTTATCTCCGTCGTGAACAACGATTCCAAATCTTTTTGAGCTCTCAACATCTATTTGAACTGTTGGGTTTTCAATAGGTCTTCCAAAGCTGTCTATTACTGCCATGTCAACTTTTCCTACCCAGTAATGATGCCTTCCAGGTAACAATTCCAATATAACATCTTTTCCATATTTTTCTTTGTATTCCTTCGCTATTTTAAAGAACCAGTCTTTGTTTTCTTCAAAGAAATCCTTGGTATATCTGAATATAACTGAGTATGGTGTTTTTAAATCGTCCCCAGTTTTTAAACACATCCAGAACTGATTTTCGAATTCATCTATGGCCTGCTTAATATCCATACATACGGTATGCATATCAGGCATTGTAAAGCATCTTAATCTCTTTAAACCTACCAATTCCCCTCTTTGTTCGTATCTGAAGCTGTAAGTTGAAAGTTCATAGAGTTTTAACGGCAAGTGTTTTGGTAATAGGTACATGTCCTTTTTCATCATGAACTGACCAAAGCATGCCGCAAATCTTAACATTAAATCTTTGTTTCCTTGTTTGAATCTGTACTGTCTTTCTCCAAACTTATCCGCATGTTCTTTTATTGCATTGTTTCCTAAATCATACATTACTGGAGTTTCGACAGCCATAGCTCCATTTTCCACAACTAAATTATAAACGTATTCTGACAATAAGTCCCTTATCAATTTACCTTTTGGATACCATCTGAAGTGACCTGCATCTGAGCTCGGCTCATAGTCACAGATTTCTTTTTCTTTTATATATTTAACATGAGGAGGTTCTGACTCTTTGTTTTCGTTTTTTTCTTCTTTGATTCCAAGTTCGTGTTTTGCCAAAGCTTTTAATTCTTCGTCTTCAATAACATCTATATTTTCTTCGGTTAATTCTATCATTTCCTTTGTATCTGGTTTTAATAGGTAGAATTGAGTTTTTGAAGAAGTTTTTTCTTTATCTTCTTTTTCTTCCCTAGGGGTTATTTTTCTTGAGAGCTCACTTAATGGGTGACCTTTACAACTTATTTTAAATGCCTTATACCATCCAAACGGAGCTCTTAGTACATCAAAACCTTTATTGACTAATTCAGCTTCAATGCCTTTTAAAACTTCTTTTGCAACTTCTGGAGAAGATAACTCATTGGACAAATGAGCGTATGGATAGACCACTACATTTTTTACCTTTAAGGTTTCGGTGGTTTTTATTATCTCGTCCACGGCACTTTTGATTATTCCTTCAGGATTATCTTCATCTTCCTTTTCAACTGCTATGAATACAGTTAAACATTCATCCATTTTTCCAGCTAATACTTCGGTATCTTCTGCTATTTTGGTTTTCTTTTTTGCTTCAAATTCTAGATAATCAGAGTGTATCAATAAGGTTTTCATTATTATCCCTCAAATTTTTAAGTTTTATAGGTTTATTAACAAATTTAATTTAACTTTGAGATAGCTTATTTATAGTCGTTCTACGAAGGTGTTATAATATTTATTAAATTAATTTTACCTGTTTAACAAATATCTAATCAAATTTAAAGTATATTGAGTGATATATAATTGCAGAACGACTATATAGTGGTGTGCAATTTTATTTAAACTAATGTTTAATTTTATAAATAAAAAAAACAAAAATAATATTTAAATCTTTATTTTATAATTATCCTAAAAAAGGTGGTCGTTCTGCGAATGAGTGGTATAAAATTTTATTAAATTTAATTAGATTGTTTAACACCAATTTAATTTAAATTAAATGAAGTATGTTAGATATTATTTATTGCAGAACGACTATAATGTGGGAATATGGGACAATTAACATTAAAAGATGCGGTATTTTTGACAATAACTTCCATTATCGGAGGGGGTATATTCGTACTTTCCCCTTTAACATACTTAATTGCAGGAAAATCTGCAATATATGGGTGGATTTTACTCTTAATAATAAGTATGATTTTAGTCCTACCCTTTGCCTATACTACGACTAAAATAAGCAAAAGTGGGGGACCGTATAAGTATATAATGAGAATGTTCGGGAAACGGACTGGAGTGGCATTTGCCTATACGTTATGGCTTGCGGGAATGGTGGCTATCTCAGCGGTAGTATCATTTTTTGGTGTAATATTTAATGTTTATTTTAGTTTTAAGTATGTGGAGGTTATATTGGTTGTATTCTTAACTTCTCTTATAATAAATGGAATCAATGTAGTAGGAAACTTTATTAGAACTTTTGGAGTTTTAACAATTATGACATTATTATTTATTGTATTTTCAAATAAAATTGACCCATCAGTCTTTAATGTAGAATTTGACTTATTTAAGGTTATGACAGCGAGTTATTTCGGGTTATGGACTATGACCGGTTGGGAAGCAATAACTATTCCATCAGAGGCATTTAAAAATCCAGAAAAGGACATATATTATGGATTAATTATCGGGACATTTATTATTGGAATTTTGTATCTTCTATATTCACTTGTTGTTGTTTCTTCAAATATGACATTTGCTAAATTGGATGATATTATAGAGGTATTAATTGGAAATAACCTTATTGTATGGGTTAGTATGTTGTTTATAATCGGCGGTTGTGTATTTAGTTGGTTATTTTCTTTAGGCTGGATGCCTTATGCACTGTCCCACGATAATCTACTTATTCCAAAGTTGAATACATTTACCAAATTAAAAAAAGGAGTTCCGATAAATGGAGTTCTGTTGAATTCACTTGTTATAGTAACTCTCTCAGTATATCCTTCAAAGACATTAGTAGATTTTGCAATGTTTTTAACCCTAATATCGTACTTTGTGTTATATCTCGCTGTTTTTAAAGAGGATGAGCTAAAATTAAAAATAAAAATTATGTCATTATTGGCGGCGGTAATTACCCTATTAATTGTAATATTTAGGATTTATTTGGTGTTTAAATAAGCTGGTATATAACTTTAATTAAAAGATAAATGCCCATGTATAGATATTAAAGGAAATAAGTTCATATTGTTAGTATTGTAAAAATTAATGTACTATTAAAAATGTTAAACATTCGCAGAACTATAGTCTTGAATTATCAACGAATAAAACACCATATAACATTATGTTAATTATGTTAAAAATCATTAAAAGTAATCGGTGAAATTATGATTTGTATTGGATTGGAAGGAACTGCGGAAAAAACAGGGGTTGGTATTGTTACTTCTGATGGGGAAGTCCTATTCAACAAAACAATAATATACTCTCCACCAAAACAGGGGATACATCCAAGGGAGGCTGCAGATCATCATGCCGAGACATTTCCAAAGCTTATAAAAGAGGCTTTTGAAGTTGTTGATAAAGATGAGATTGATTTAGTTGCATTCTCTCAAGGTCCGGGGTTGGGTCCAAGTTTGAGGGTGACTGCAACAGCTGCAAGAGCTCTTTCACTATCTTTAAAAAAACCAATAATTGGAGTAAATCATTGTGTGGGGCATATTGAAATTGGTAAATTAACCACAGATGTAGAAGATCCACTCACACTGTACGTTAGTGGAGGGAACACTCAAATATTGGCATACGTAGGGGAAAAATACAGGGTTTTTGGAGAAACACTTGATATAGCCATTGGAAATTGCCTTGACCAGTTTGCAAGAAATTGTAATCTTCCACACCCTGGAGGAGTTTACGTTGAAAAACTTGCAAAAAATGGGGAAAAACTACTTAAATTGCCATATACGGTTAAAGGGATGGATATCTCATTTTCAGGGCTTTTAACCTCTGCACTAAAAAAGTACGAAGCTGGGGAAAAACTTGAAGATGTATGCTTTTCACTTCAGGAAACCGCCTTTTCCATGTTAACTGAGATAACAGAAAGAGCTCTTGCACATACCAACAAACCAGAAGTTATGCTTGTTGGAGGAGTTGCGGCAAACATTAGACTTAGAGAGATGCTTAGTATAATGTGCAAAGAACAGAACGTAGATTTTTACGTCCCTGAAAAACAGTTTTGCGGAGATAATGGTGCCATGATAGCTTGGCTCGGGATTTTGCAGCATATAAATGGAAAAATCATGGACATAAGTGAAACCAGACCAATATCAAATTATAGGGCAGATATGGTGGAAGTTAACTGGATTAAAAATAATAATAGCTCAAATCGAAAAAGAGAAATTCCCGAACATTTAGTTGGAAAAGGAGCTGAAGCAGACCTTAAAAAAGGATGTTATTTGGACTGGGAAATCGTAACCAAGGAAAGAATAAAAAAGAGTTATAGAATTGATGAGCTCGATGAATTGATAAGGACCAGAAGGACAGTTAAGGAGGCAAGATTTTTATCTACAATTAAAGACTTTGGAATCCCCTGCCCATACGTATTTGACGTTGATAGGGAAAAAAAGAGACTTATGATGAGTTACATTCATGGAAAGCTTGCAAAAGAAATTATTGAAGAGGGAAACTTGGATTGCTGTTATAAAATTGGTTGGATCGTAGGACAACTTCACAAAAACGGCATAATACATAATGACTTGACAACCTCAAATTTTATAGTTGATGACAACAACGTATATGTTATAGACTTTGGATTGGGAAAATTCTCTGACCTTGTTGAAGATAAAGCCGTAGATATGATTGTCTTGAAAAAGTCCATTTTAAGCATACACTATAAAAGGTTCAATGAGATATGGGATAGAATAATTGAAGGCTATAAAAATTATGAAAAATGGGAGGAGGTTATTGAAGAGATGAACGATGTGGAAAAAAGAGCAAGATACTTATAAGATGGTGAAATTATGGATCTTAATCTATTACTTTATTCTTTTACATCTCTATTTATTATTATGGACCCAGTTGGACTGGCCCCCATATTTTATGTTTTAACTGGAAATTATCCTGAAGAACGAAAGAAAAGAATAATACACAAAACATTAATAGTGGTCCTAACGACTTTACTAACATTCGCCTTTTTTGGGACATGGATATTTAAGTTCTTTGGCATTACTATAAATTCATTTAAATTAGCCGGCGGGTTGTTGCTTTTAAAAATAGCTTGGGACATGCTTCACGCAGAGATATCTGGGATAAAACAAACTTCAAAAGAAGAAAAAGAACTCGAATATTTAGAAAATATTGCAGTAGTTCCCTTGGGCATACCCCTACTTGCTGGACCTGGTACCATAACTACCACAATTATTTTAATGGATAGTGCAAATACAGTATCTGATAAAATTACAGTATTAATTTCAATATTATTGGTATCTATGATATCAGGAATTATGCTGTATCTCTCAGAACCTATTGCAAAGGCCCTAAAAACATCGGGAATAAATGCCATAGTAAGACTTATGGGTTTAATTCTAGCAGCAATCTCAATAGAGATCATATTCAGTGGAACTTACGGCATGATAAAAACAGCAGTAGTATAATACCTAGGTGAAAGAATGATCGTTATTCCGGCAGTTGATATGAAAAACGGAAAATGTGTCCAGTTAATTCAAGGTGATCCCAATAAAAAGCATGTTGAATTGGAGAATCCAGTTGAAGTTGCAGAAAAATGGGTGAGCGAAGGGGCAGAAATGCTTCACTTAGTTGATTTAGATGGTGCAATTGAAGGAGAAAGCGTTAATAGAGAACTAATAAAGGAAATAATCCAAACTGTAAATGTGCCAGTTCAGATTGGTGGAGGAATCAGAACAGTTGAAGATGCACTGAATCTAATCGAGATAGGGGCTAAAAGAATAATTTTAGGCACCGTTGCAGTTGAAAATCCAGATATTGTTGAAGAAATATCAAAAAAGGTAGGTAAAGAAAAGGTAATGGTGGCGTTAGATGCAAAAGATGGCAAAGTTGTTATAAAAGGTTGGAAAGAAAAAACAAAATATACTCCTGTTGAAATGGGAAAGATATTGGAGGAAAAAGGTGCAGGAAGTATCTTGTTTACAAATGTCAATGTAGAAGGACTATTAACTGGAATAGATGTGGAGCCAGTTAAACAGTTGGTGGAAGAGTTGGAAATACCAGTTATTGCATCAGGTGGTGTAACTACAATTGAAGACCTGATTAAACTAAAAGAAGTCGGTGTTGAAGGGGTAGTTGTAGGTTCTGCAATTTATAAAAACCTTATAGACTTGAAAGAAGCTATTAAAGCCTGTAGGTGATAGAATGGAAGATCCAAAAAGCTCACGATGTAAAACAGGAAAGATAACCGCAGTAGGCCATATTGCATTGGACTATATTTTTAACATAGAAAAATTCCCAGATCCAAACACATCTGTTCAGATACCAACTGCAAAAAAATATTATGGTGGAGCTGCATGTAATGTTGCAGTAGGGGTAACGAAGTTAGGTTTAAATTCAGGAATTGTCTCCTGTGTAGGTTATGACTTCAAAAATTCAGGTTATGAAAGATACCTGAAAAATTTAGGTGTTGATACATCCAACATCTACCACTCCGATGAAGAAGAAACTCCAAAGGCATGGATATTTACAGATAAGAAAAACGATCAGATAACCTATTTTTTATGGGGTGCTGCCAAACACTACAAAGAACTTAATCCCCCATGTTTCAGTGCAGATATCGTTCATTTAGCAACGGGGGATCCTGAATTCAATATAAGCTGTGCTGAAAAAGCTAAAGAATGTGGAGCTCTAGTATCCTTTGATCCTGGACAGGATTTACCACTTTACAGTAAGGAAGACATGGAAAGAATACTTAAAAATGTGGATTTCTTGTTTATGAACAATCATGAATACGATAGAGTATTAAAGTTATTGGGCGATAATGCGGATGAATATATGAGCATGGTTGAAATACTGGTTGTCACCCATGGTAAAGAAGGAAGTATAATTCATAAGGAAAATGAAGAAATAAAGGTTCCTGCACTAACTGCAAATGCCAAGGATCCTACTGGTGCAGGAGATAGCTATAGAGCAGGGTTTTTAACTGCCTATTTAAAAGGTTATGATTTAAGGGAATGCGGCCTTATAGGGTCCGGTGTAGCATCTTTTGTGGTAGAAAAAAAAGGTTGTCAAACTAATTTGCCATCCTGGGATGATGTGATCAACAGGTTGGAAAAAGAAATCGCACAAATCCGAAGGATTTGCTGATTTACTCGCTTCGCTCGTAAAACCCATAATTTATTTTTATACATTAATTTATATCTTATTAACTATTCTTTATAGATTAAATTTTTGTCACTTTAACAATTTTAAAAGGAGCATAAAACCATATTATATAACAAATTATAAATATTGATGATAGATGATTAACTATTGTTTTGTTAGTTTTTTAACATTTTAGGTTATTATTTAATTAGGTGGTTAAATGGCAGAAAGAGAACAGTGGGGTTCAAAGATTGGATTTATATTGGCTGCGGTCGGTTCAGCCATAGGTCTAGGTAACATTTGGAGATTCAGTTACCTTGCCTACAGTAACGGTGGTGGAGCATTTTTAATACCATACTTTGTAGCGTTACTTTTTGTTGGAGTTGCAGTGTTGCTACTTGAGCTCGCATTAGGTCACTCAACAAAAGGATCTGCACCATTGGCATTTAAAAGACTACACGAAAAAAGTGAGTGGATAGGCTGGCTTGGTGTTACATCAGGTTTTATTATAACCACGTACTACATGGCCATTATTAGTTGGGGGGCATACTATCTTTACAAATTGCTGCTAAATGGATTCCCTACAACCAACTTTAGTGATTTCTTCTTTGGGAGTGTATTACAGCTCTCATCAGGTCCCGGAGATATTGGAGGATTTGCAAACGGTATATTAATTTCAGTTTTATTTATATGGTTGATTAACTATGTAATTGTTAATTCAGGGGTTAAAAAAGGTCTTGAAAAAGCAAACCAAATATTCATGCCCCTGCTCTTTATTTTAACTATAATATTAGTGATTAGGGGAATAACCCTACCTGGAGGTTTAGAGGGTATAAATTGGTACTTAACTCCAGATTTTAGTGCTCTGACAAACCCGAGAATATGGCTTGATGCATTCTCTCAAATATTCTTTACATTGAGTCTTGGTTTCGGTATTATGATAGCCTACTCAAGTTACTTACCTAAGAAAACTGATTTAACTACAAGCGCCTTCACAATATCCCTACTAAATTGTGGATATTCGTTCTTAGCAGGTTTTGCAGTATTTGGTACTCTTGGGTATATGGCATACACATCAGGACTTCCATTTAATGAAGTTGTGGCCCAAAGTATCGGTCTAGCATTCGTTACATTCCCGGAGGCCCTTTCATTAATGCCTGTAGGGAGCCTCATATTGGGAGCCATATTCTTCCTTTCACTGGTTATTGCAGGACTTTCTTCATCAGTATCTCTTGTAGAAGCCATAACCTCCGCTGTAATGGATAAATTTGAAATTAGCAGAGGTAAAGCAGTTGCATCAGTTACCATATTGGGATTCCTCGGAAGTTTATTATACACCACAAAGTCAGGGCTTTATTGGCTTGATATCGTGGATCACTTCACAGCTTCATACCTCCTCCCAATTGTTGGAGTTTTTGAAGCGGTTGTGGCAATATGGATATTCAAAGGAGAAAAATTAGAAGCATACTTAAACAAATTATCGGATATAAAAATAGGAAACTACTGGAAGTTCTTTGCAGGAATATTAACCCCGGTAGTCCTTCTATCGGTTATAGGTCTTGATGTAGTAAGTATGATGTCTAACCCATATGGAGGCTACGCTTGGTCATACTTGGGTGTAGGCATAGGTATCGCAATACTTGGTGTAATAGTTTCATTTGCCCTTTCAAGAATTCCTTGGAAGAAAAAAGTAGAACCTTGGGATGAATTTGTTAAAAAACAGGAGGATGATGCAGAATGAACACATCTGCCATAATAATGTTCTTATTTGGAGCTATTGTGTTGTGGGGTGGTTCAGCCTATTTCCTCATGAAATCTATGAAAAGCGATTGATAGATTGGCAATAAGTTTTAGTTCAGATGCCCTCGATATCCTCTTACCCTTAAAAACACTTTTTTATCTTTTACGATGATAATGGCATCTTAGATTTCTATATAGGGTGGTGTGCAATTTTAAGTTAACTAATCAGTCTTTGTAAATCAAATATCCGTTAAAAATAAACCATATTTTCAATTAACAGTTTATTTTATATTTAATAAAATTTACCTGTATTACTAGTTAAGTAAGTAATAAATACACACCTCAATTCAAAACCCAAATCTTTTATAAAACATAAGTTTTTAAATTTAAACTAATAATAGTTTCATAATAATATCATGGTGATTAATGTGCTTTTCAGGAAACTTTCAACTGTAGAAAGGGTTTACAACATAGGATTAGAACAAAAAGTACTATCGGATGTATTTAAATGTATTAGCGGTTTTATTAAAGAAGCAGAGGAGGATTTAATAAAACTCTATGATCTGAGAATACTTGATAAGATCCCAGTTGATCAAATAATGACCAAGGATGTTGTATTGATTAATGAAGAAGATAGCGTTGATGAACTAGAACGGATTATCAAAAAGTACAAACACATGGGCTATCCGGTTGTTGATAAAAACGGAAATCTAGTTGGTATTGTAACATTTAAGGATTTGGGCAAGAAAAAGGGGGGCCTATTTTTGAAAAATAAAATTAAAGATATAATGACCCCAAAAGAACAGCTCATACTAATTTCTCCCGATACGTCAGCATCGGAATCCCAAAAAATCATGGCCAAAAATGCCATAGGAAGACTGTTAGTCGTTGATGAAAATGAAAATATTGTGGGAATAGTAAGTAAAGGAGATATTGTAAGAACGTATCAAATATACAGCAATAAAGTTACAAAAATCAAAGAATGTAGTCGTATAACTAATTTTTATTTTTATGACTGTGAAAAATCAAAAATGGAAAAACTCGCAGATGATTTAGTAATATTATTGGGGGGCAGAGGATTTATTATATCAGAAAAAGAAGATTATATTGAAATATTAACAAGAGATTGGGAACCACTAGCTAAAATAATGAAGAATAGAGGCAAAATAGATCATATCTCCCTAACCACTAAGTTATTGGACATATTGGAACTAAGTATTGTTAATGAGATATTGGGGCTTATTGAAAAATATAGTTTTGAGGAAATCGTCATAACTGACCATATAACACTGATTGATGAAAGATCATCAATACAGAGGATCATAACAGATGTGACATCATTTAGAGATAGTAAAAAAACATTTGGTACCATAACAATAAGATCTGATTTCTAATAACGCATATATTATATCATTTCTTTTGCAGCTCACCTGTTGTAATAGATTAACTTCTGAACCCCAAATATATTATATTTATAAAAGTTTAGGTGTGATAGATAATGTATCAAATTGTTAGGTATGAAGGAGGAGTTTACAAAAACAACGTCCTGAAGGAATGGATAGAGGATATTGGGGGCTTTATAATTCAGGAACACGTTATGCAACTGGATGTTTACATGACTGTTGCTTTACCTCAAAATGAAATAGAAAACTTCAAAAAAGAATCCAAAAAATACAAGGGGAAGGTAGTCGAAACCCCACTTGCAGGAACTGAAATTGCAGTGGTGGCACCTAGTTTATCAAGACATCATCTCCCACACATAGCCTGTGATGTTTCTGAATATGTAAGGAGATTTGGTGCTAAACCCAACATGATAGGACTTTCTCACGGAGCTGGGAAGAATATTAGTGAACTTAGGGAAAAAGAAAAGAGATTGATTGAAGAACACGACATTGCAATATATGTTATGGGTAACTTTGAAAGCTGTATAAAGGATAAAACCCATTTATTCAACGTTGATATTCCAATAGTTGTTACTGGCGGACCAGAAAAATTAGATATTCCATACGTATATGTTGGAAACTTAGGTAGGAGAGCTCATAGGTTAAGGCATGGAGATGAAATAAGAGCATTAAGAAAAATGATAGATGAAGTTACAAGGTTGATCAATGAAAGAAGGACAGAACTATCTTACGACCCCCCAATAGTTCCTCCAGTTGTTGTAAAGGATGAAATAGAAAAACGTGTAGATGAAATCTATGGAATATTTGCCCCGATGCCTATTGTAACCCAGTTGGATGGATTAAGGATTAAATTAGACTACGATACCTACAAGGAAAAAATAGAGAATGTTAAAGTTGGTAGATATATTTTAAAGGACATAGCATACATAACAAGATCTGAAATGAAAAATTATATTTTAGTTAAGATAAAGCCAACATCCGAAGTTAAATATTAGTTTGGAGGAGAAAAAATGAATATCGAAACATTGGAAAATGAAAACATTGAAATTGTTGAATTACCTTTACCGCCTGGAATCCCACAATCAATCATTGCTAGATTACTTGACATTTGTAATATTGAATACGAAGTTAAAAAGGACGAAATTCTGGATAAAGAATATCCCATACTATATGGAAGTCCGGAAAATATTGAAAATGCAAAGAAATTTATTATTTTATTCACCGAAACCAGATTGGCATTAAGGGATATTGCAAGACTTGCTAGAAGATTCAAAACAACGGCTAATCTATACACCGAAGATGATGAACTTAAGTATGTACTCGGAATTGTTGCAAACGATGTAACAAATAAGGATAAAATTGAAATTTTAGACAGCAAACCAGAGGGAGAATTCGAAACTATAAAGATTTGTGATAAAGATTTGCATGTCCATATAATTGATTAATATATTTCCATAACAAACTCATAAGGGGTTATTGAGATGAAGGAAATAGAAAGCTGGCATAATGAAGCAGTTGGTAAGAAAGTAGTAGACGCACTGAAAAAGAACCTTTTTGACGCAGTATATTTTCCAACTGCTGAAGAAGCCGTTGAATACATTTTAAATTATGTAAATAAAGGAGATAAGGTAGGTTTTGGGGGCTCCATGACTGTAAAATCCATGAATATCCAAGATAAAGTTAAAGAAAAAGGAGCTGTAGTTTTAGATCATGGCGATCCTAACTTATCCCCTGAAGAAAAACTTGAAGTTATGAGAGCTCAGCTCACCTGTGATTTATTCCTATGTAGTAGCAACGCGATAACTTTAAATGGTGAGCTCGTAAACGTTGATGGAGTAGGTAACAGAGTTGCAGCCCTGTCATTTGGACCTAAAAAAGTAATAATCGTAGCAGGAACTAACAAAATTTGCAAGGATGAAGATGCAGCATTTGAAAGAATAAAGATGATAGCAGCACCTAAAAACACAAAAAGATTGAACTTATCTAACCCATGTATTAAAACAGGTTTTTGTGTAGATTGCAATAGCGAAACAAGAATTTGTAGAATCTACACAGTTATAAAAAAGAAACCTATGCTTTCAGACATCACAGTTGTTATAGTTGGGGAAGAGCTCGGACTCTAACATGTGAAAAATAAAAAAATAGGTTAAGTTTATTAAGTTTATTATAAAACTCCCATTTTAGCCAGCAAGGCACACAACTGTATCCTTTCGTTTGCACCTTCTACTATTCTAAAATCACATTCTCCAACAGCTTCGACTAAATGAACTTTTTTCTTTTCTTCAATATCTAAATTAGGAACTTCCCTAAATATCTGTAGGAGTATATCCTCCCCACTCATACCCCATTCAATCATGAGCTTGTATAGTTGATCTCTAGCCTCATTGAATTTCCCATCTAAAGCTAATTCAATCATTTTTTTAATTTCTTCTGGTCTAGCCCTTGAAGAAACTTTATAAACAATCTCATCGGTTATAACATTTGAAACCGCCGCTGCAGTTTGTAGTACGTTAATGGCTTTTCTCATGTCCCCCTCTGATACATAGATTACAGCCTCAACACCACTATCCTCTAAGACTAAACCTTCTTTTTCAGCTATCTCCTTTAATTTTTTTACAATGTCTTCCATTTTCAATGGTGAAAATCTAAATATGGCACATCTTGACTGTATAGGAGGAATAATCTTGCTTGAATAGTTGCACGAGAGTATAAATCGGCAGATATCTAAATACTTCTCCATGGTTCTCCTAAGGGCATTTTGAGCATCGCTTGTTAAAGCATCGCTTTCATCTAAGAATATTATTTTAAATGGAGCATCCCCAATTGGCTTTGTTCTTGCAAAATCTTTAACTTTAGTTCTAATTACATCAATACCTCTTTCATCACTGGCATTCAGCTCTAAGAAGTTGTCTCTCCAATGTTCACCAAACAAATCCCTAGCTAAACATAGAGCTGATGTGGTCTTTCCAGTTCCAGGGGAACCGCTAAACAACATGTTTGGCATGGATTTATTTTTTACATAACTTTTAAGTCTATTTGTTATTTCATCGTGTCCAGCAACTTCATCCAAGGTTTTTGGTCGGTATTTTTCTACCCAAGGTTTTTCCATAGTTACCCTCTTATTTTATTGTTAAATTCGTTATAATGCATAAAAAATAAATATTTAGATATTAAATGTATTTATGGATGAGTTTATTATACTTACGCTTTAAAAAAAATCATTCTTCAAAGTTTATATACTTCAGTATCTCTCCAAATCTAGATTTTACAATATTTCTTTTTCCTAAAACCTTTGCATGAGCATCCAATTCAATGATTCCATAATCATATAGCTCTTTTATTGGATGATAGAGTCTAGGACCATCACTTATTCCAATGGTTACAATATTTTCATTTATTTCTTTCAATTCCTCAATAGGTAGAGCATGGGGAACCCCTGAAACTACAACTAAATCAGGTTTAATTTCTTTTAATATCTCTACTGCTTTTTTTCCAGTAATTGGATATTCGTCTAAACCGCCGGTTATATAATCGATATTAATATTATTCTTCGAATATTCTCCAAAAATATTCTTTGCATCATTTTTAACCTTCTCAAAGCCCACATTTTCATCTAAATTGGCTATATTTACACAGTCAAATATCCTGTTAATTTCAATCAAAGGATGGGCAAATAAATAGGCAGTTTCCTTTTTTGCATTTAATACACAGGCCACTTTAATATCTTCCCCATTTTTAGCCCTTTCTTTTAGTTCCCTTAAGAGCTCTATAACTTCGTCAACGTCATCTTCATAGGTGGGCTTTAAATATTTACTCTTAGCCATCCCCCTATTTTTCTCAACTTCTGTAGCTTTTATAAGCATGTCTTTCTGCCTTTCAAATTCTTCTTTGCTTATTAGCCCTAACTCCAAACAGCTTTTCATGGTTCTTATGGCCCCAACGGTATTATCCATTAATCCGCTGTGGATTTCAACTGGAACTATGATGTCTTCGTACTCGTCCAATATACTATATAGGTCTTCACCAATTATCATACTTGCACAGGTCCCAACAACGCCGATAATGTATTTTCCATCTTTTGGTTTGTTGGATTTTAAATATTCAACTACATCATCTAAAACACTTCTCAATTTTTCCATTGCTCCAAAAATAAAGTCATTTTCTCCCATCGCAGTTGTAAAAATTCTTACACCGTCTAACTCTAAAAGTCTAGCTGTTCTAAAACAACATCCGCTTGGTCCGTGTAGTACTATGGCATCAGCCCCAATATCTCTCAATTGATACATTGCTGCAGCTATAGGAGAGGGTCTTGGATGTAATATCATAACTATCACTTTTTTTAAGATGTTACAAGTTATTGGTATAAAAACATAATATATAAAACTATAAAAACCCCATGTGATATAATAGAAATATAATAAACTACGATATTTCACACTGGGAGGAATAGAAGTTGACCGGATTAAGAAGAATAGTTCTTGATGTTTTAAAAACTCATGAACCTAAATTAAACGATTTAGCCCTCAAACTATGTGGATTAAAAGAAGTAGATGGTGTAAACATTACTGTTTATGAGATAGATAAATCCACGGAAAATATTAAAATAACAATTGAAGGAACAAATTTGCAATACGAGCCTATCAAAGAAATCATTGAATCCATGAATGGAGTTATACACAGTATTGATGAGGTCGCAGCTGGAAAAAGAATTATCGAAGAAGTAAAAACGCCACAAGATAGGCATTAACTTTTTCCTACCATAGCAAAGGAACTATAAAATCATATGGTTTGTTCAATTGAACAAACATACAAATATAGTTTTATTTTATTTTGATTTAACATAAAAACGGCTATCTATTATTTTTGCTATATATTCAAACTACTAAATATAGCCGTTTGAAACTGTTTAAAAATTCGTAGACAAATATGGGCATTTATAGTTAAACAATAAAGAAATTTTTATATATCTGATAAAAGATGAGATTATTAAAAACAAACAAACAATGCTATGTCGAATAAAACAAAATCGAAAAATAACCAAGAATTGACTTACCAAGTCGTTCTATCTTACAAAGTTAGTCATAACTATCCACTTAAAACTTTTTTAACTGAATGTAAAGACAAGTTAAACATAAGCATCGACATAATTTGGAATAACATCGAATACACTAAAAAAGGTTATCCAAAACTCCCGAAATCAAACGAATTCAAAAGAAATTTAAGAAACAAACTCTTAGAAAATTGGAATTATGCCTCTCATTATATCGATGGGGTTATAAAAACCGCTTATTCAGTCTTAGAAAGTTGGTTATCTAACTATAAAAGAGGTTATAGAACTAAAACAAAACCGAAAGTAGAGCGGCTATTCGTTAGGGTTAAGACAACTCTAATAAAATACGATAAGGAAAAAGGAGAGATAAGGATAACCATAAAACCGAGAAAAGAATATTTAGTTTTAAACATTAAAAACGAATGGTTTTTCGATAAAGTTAAAGATTTATCAATAGGAGAAATTATTTTAAAAGAAAATGAGGCATTTTTAACGTTCAAAGATAATCTAAACTATTCAGATAAAGAAATAGTTGTTGGGGTGGATAGCAATCTAAAATCTCTCGATTTGTTCCATCCGATAGAAGGCTGGATAAGAGTTGATTTAACCGAATTACATCGACTTAAAGAAGTTTATGATAAAAAAATCGACTTTCTTAAATCATTGCTTAAAAAATGCCCTTTAAGAGTTATGAGAAAGATAGAAAGGTTATTCGAAAGGAGAAGGAACAGAGTTAAAGATTTTTTACACAAACTCACAATCCAATTATCTCGATTATTTCATAACGCGATTTTTGTTTTTGAGGATTTGAATAAGAGGAAGATGTATAAAAATAAATACTTCAATAGAAGAATAGACAGGACAAATTGGAACAGCATAATACAAAAAATCAGCTATAAAACGATTGTTATCTTAGTTAATCCTGCCTACACTTCGACAACCTGTCCTATATGCAGGAGTAAAATGGAGTCCCAAGAGGGGCAGGTTGTTTGCTGTAATTGTTCAGACTCTTTTAACCGTCAGTTAGTTGGCTGTTTAAATATTTTTAAAAGAGGTTTAGGAAAAATTAAAGAGTTGATGGGTGGCTCAGGGGTTACCACGACAGGGACAGAGGTTTCCTTTAGAAAACTGATGACGTCCAATCCAAACGTGGTCTATTGTGTAGATTATAACGGAAAATACTTAATAAGAGTTGGTTAAATGTCTATAATTGTCTATATTTGACCATGTTTGGAGAACCCCGTTTAACGAAGATAGTTATTAAATCCAAAATTTTAAGCGTTTCATATAAATTGTAAAATCACTATACTCATGATTTTAAGAGGAATACAATGATAGACAAAACTGTTGATATCAACCATATTTTTGAAGAGGACGAAATAAAACTACTAAAGGACATGGGCTGGAATAGGTCAATAGCTGTTCAATATCACAATGAGTACGATAAGGAAAAATTTGATAAAGCCAAAGAATATGGGGAGAAACACGGTTTAGAGATATATTGTGGAATTAAAATAAAGACCGATTCCTCAAAAGATTTAACAAAAGCCATTAAACGTTTTAGAAATAAAGCAGATGTTCTTTTAGTCGAAGGAGGGATCGTAAAAATCAATAGAAAAGCCCTTGAATCCCATGAAGTAGATATTTTATCAACCCCTGAATTAAATAGAAATGATAACGGTATTGACCACATACTTGCAAGGTTGGGAAGCACCCACAGGGTAGCAATTGAACTAAATTTAAACAGTTTGTTGGAAAAAAAGTACTATGAACGAGCGAGGTTGTTGTGGTCATTTAGGAGAAACATATTTCTTGCAAGAAAATACGATACCCCAGTTGTGATTTCAAGCGGTGCAAAGGACATTTACGGTATAAAATCCCCAAACGACCTAAGGAGTTTTTTAAACACCCTTATAGATCCTATTTACTCAAAAAAGATAATGGAAACCACAAATAAGATTTTAGATTATAGGATTTACCTAAAAAAGAACAATGTGGTAAGGTATGGTATAGAAATTGTAAAGGAAGAATAAAACAAAATATAATAAAATATAGCATCATAATAGTACTTACAAAACCTTATCCAAATCTATTTTATCCCCTAGTTTTGGAGTAAATGTAATGTAACCATTTTCAACCGCCCAGTCATTAAATAGTGAAATACTTTCTTCTTCTCCATGTTGTACTATAAGAGCTCCAGGATCTGCTTTTTTTACAATCTTTCTAAGTTCATTCATATCCCCATGGGCTGAAAATTCATACAAACTTACCTCAAACTTTGGTTTAACACTGAGCTCCCCAAGAGAAAGTTCTCCAGTTTCAATCAACCTTCTTCCTACAGTATCTTCAACTTGATAGCCTGTTAGAATAAGTGAGCTCTTGGTATCATTCCAGAAATTCCACATATATGTCACTACAGGTCCACCTTCAAGCATTCCTGCAGTGGTAACCACAATACCGCCATTTTCCTTTAAATCTTTAATTACATGCTGCCTATCTTTGTTATCGACTTCATAAACATTGAGAAATACTTTTTTAAGATCTTCAGGATTTTTAAGGTATTCAGGATATCTCAACATTATTTCAGTTATCTTTTTTGCAAGTCCGTCAAAATAAATCGGGATATCTAACCCCAAATTATTTAAAACCAAAAGTATTTCCTGACTCCTATCAACTGCAAAAACAGGTATTATTGCAACTCCCTTTCTTTCTACAGTTTCCTTCACCTTTTCTAAAAATTCTTTTTCTATTTTTCCCCTATCGGGATGAACTTCACCACCATATGTTGATTCAACTATTAACACATCTATACTCTCTTTACAGTAACTCAGATCCGCCCCTTTTACGAGCTCAGTATCTAAAACCTTTGTGTCCCCGGTATAAACCAACTTTTTATTTCCATAATCGAGTAATATGGAGGCACTTCCTGGAATATGGCCTGCATTGAAAAATTCAAAATCAAAATCTTTAAAATGTTTTGTTTTATTGTACTTCGCTTTTCTATGGAGTTTTATAGTTTTATGTACGTCCCCTCTATCGTAGAGCTCTTCTAAATTTTCAGCCAAAGCTATTTTTAAAGAATCCTTTAGGAGCTCTTTTGTTAGTGCCTTTGTCATGTGTGTTGAAAATATAGCAGGATTAACTCCAGAATGGACCAGTACAGGTAGAGAACCAGTATGATCCAGATGAGCATGAGATATAAAAATACAGTCTGGGTTTGCATCCTTCAAAATTGGATATTCAGGGCCTTCTGGTGATAATTTAATCCCGCAGTCAAATAATACACTACTTTGATCAGTTTTAACCTCTATACAACTTCTCCCTACTTCCATTGCTCCTCCCCTAAAAAAGATCTCCATAAAAACCCTCCCTTCTAATTCCAAATTACAATATTAATTTCAAATTTTGGTCATTAGGAATAGTAAATTACCCCTTAAGTTAATTTTTGTATTAATTTACTATTCATAACTTTATTATATATGATTTTAATAATATATACTTAATTAGTGGAAAAGCTGAATATATTAAATTAAAGTTCTGTAATAACTCCATGAGGGGAGAAACTATGATTGATTCACACATTCATGCAGATACTAGGCCCTACGAAGATTTTGAACTAATGGCAACGTGTATGGAAGGAGCTGTAACCCTTGCACACGATCCTTTAAAAATGAGATCCATGGACGTGCTCCTTTCTCATTTCGATAGAATTTTAGAAAATGAAGTTGAAAAAGCTGCTAAAAACGGTTTAAAATTATATGTATGTATAGGAGTACATCCAAGAGCCATTCCACCAAATTTAGATTTTGAAGTTGTTAAGGAATACTTAAAAAAAGATCACGTTGTAGGGGTTGGTGAAATAGGACTTGAAAAGTGCACTAAAGAAGAAATAGATGTGTTTACAGAACAGATTTTAATTGCAAAAGAGCTTAAAATGCCTGTAGTTGTCCATACCCCTAGAAGAAATAAAGAAGCAGTTACAAAGGAAATTCTAGAAATATTGGATTCTTTAGACTTGGATAAAGGAGCTCAGCAAAAAATAGTAATTGAACACTGTACAAAAGAAACAGTCAAATTCGTTTTTGACACTGAAATGTTTATGGGACTCACGGTTCAACCAAGTAAATTAACTCCAATGGATGCAGTTGACATAGTGAAAGAATATGGTGGAGAAAGGTTTATGCTAAATAGTGATAGTTCTTCTGCCCCGTCAGATATTCTAAGTGTACCTAAAACAGTTGTTAAAATGAAATCCGCTGGAATAGATGAAACAATAGTTAAAACAGTCTCTCATGACAATGCAATGAAGTTTTTTGGATTAAGATGATCTACAAACAGCAAATGCTCTCTTTTTTATAAATATCCAAAATTAACTACTATAATGTATACTATATAAAGCGCGACCATTACCGCAGCAGCTTCCATAATTATTGCTATTGCGGCACTTCCCTTCTTTGATTTTAACTTACCCTTTATTTTGTTTATGGCTTTTTCCATTTAATCACCATAACAAATTATTCAAATTTCTTTAGATATTCTCCCATAAACTCTGATAAATCCCATGGATGTCGAGATGAAACTAGATTATCATCTACTACAACACCTTTATCCACAAATATACCTCCAGCAGCTATTAAATCATCCTTAACACCATACCAACATACTGCTTTTTTTCCCTTAATTTCACCTGCAGATATTAGTACCTGTATTCCCTGACATATTGAAGCTACTGGTTTTTTATCATCCATAAAATTTTTTGTTATATTTACTGCATTTATATCTAAACGAACCGTTTCTGGTCCTATGCCTCCAGGTAACACTAACCCATCATAGTCATCAGGATTTACTTCGCTAAATTTTAAATCCACTATAACTTTATATCCTTTCTTACCTTCAATTTTACGTTTATTTGAAGCTATTTGGACATTATATCCCTCTTCCATAAGCCTAAAATATGGATAAAAAAGCTCCAGATCTTCAAAACCGTCTGCAGACAGAATTAAAATATTCATACTACCCCCTCAACATAGTAAGTTATATTAGGGTATTAAACATTTTTGAATTACCCATACGTTTTGTTTATGGCCTACATTGCATAAATACCTGTTTATTTTTTCATCACCTTTCCATGGATTGATATTCACCATTAGTAATTAATAATTCATATAATTTTACCAATTATTAATTAGTTTTTTCAAAAAAGATAAATATAACCTAAATCCTAATTTATAGTAGTTTGCGTTAAATATTGAAAAATACACCAATAAATTTAAGAAAGATGGATTATTTTAAAATTTGAGGCGTAAACATTCTACAATCATTTAATTTCGGAACATATAATAAATTTTAATAAATTTACAAACAACTATAATAGGGGGGAGTATGTGGAAGAAATTTATAATCATTATAGGTCTAATTTTTATAGTGTTGTTATTCAGCGGATGTATTGGAAATACTCCAGAAGAAGCCATCAATTCTAAAATATCTGAAAAAACATTTATTTCTGAAACTTTGGGAGATTGGAAGGCCGATGGAGTTATTGGAAAAGATGAATATTCTCACAAAATCTCATTGAATGGTGGAAAATTCATAGCTTACTGGGGAAATGACGATGAGTATATCTACATGGGGTTAAGGGGACAATCTATCGGATGGGTTGCTATAGGGTTTGAACCAACTAACGCAATGAAGGATGCAGACATGGTTTTTGGCTGGGTTAAAGATGGGCACGTGGTTGTTTTAGATCTCTATTCAACAGGGACCTTTGGACCTCATCCTCTAGATGAAAGTCTTGGAGGAACTAATGATATACTCGAATATGGGGGCATAGAAGAAAACGGTTATACAACACTAGAATTCAAACGTAAATTAGATACCAAGGACAAATATGACAAAGCATTTGTAAGAGGTCAAAAAATAAGATTCATCTGGGCTATGGCAGATAGCGATGATCTAAATGTTAAACACAATATTGCAAAAGGAAATGGCGAATTAACATTAGACTAATTGCTTATTTTTTATTGGTGGTGGTCCTTATTGTACAGATATATCAAATTCACGCCGTCCTACAAATTTTAGCCCTTTTTTCATTAATCTTAGGTGCTTACTATGCAAAAAAACATAACTTAAAAATACATCATCGTTTTATTTATTTAGCTTTAACTTTAATGACTATAGCAATTGGAATAATGCTTTATTGGGCTAGGGGCATCCCTTCATTTCATGGCAAATTAGGAATATTAATTTACATCTACATATTGGGAACGGCGTTTAGCGGTAGGCTTTTTTTAAAGGGAAAAATAAAGAGAAGTACTCATAAAGCATTGGCTATAAGTTCAATCTTTTTGTTTACCATGCAAATACTCTTTGGGATATATACCTATGTTCTCTAACTAAATATATTGGTGTCTGACAAAAAGAAGCCATAAAAACGCGTAATTTAAGTACAATCAAAAATGAAAAAATAATGGTTGAATCTCTATCCGATGTTAAGTAGGCACGTCAAATTTAAAATCTACTTATTTTTTTAAGCATCATTCCTTCGACTCTTACTGGATATGACCTTCTAGCCAATTTAACCGCAGAATCTAATCTCTCTTCTGAACTTGAATATATGGTATATAGAACATCCCCTTTCTGGATCTTACCGCCCATTTTTGCATTTAAACGAACTCCTGCTTTTTTATCCCTTGGAGCTCCTGCTTCTTTAGCAACATCTGTTATCAATTTATTGGATATATTAGTAACATAACCACTTTTTGGAGATAATATCTCTGCCTTATACTCTCCAATTTCAATTTCTTCAGGTTTTTTAGGTTCTCCACCTTGTTCGGTAATTATTTCATTAAATTTCTCTAAGGCTTTTCCAGTACATAGTATGTCCCAAGCTACATCGGATCCTTTTCCAGGTGACGCAACGCCACCTAATTCCAATATAACACCTGCCAAAGATACTGCCTTTTCAATTAAACTTTTAGGTGCATTTTTACAGTCATGAAGTGCTTCCAGAGCTTCTTTAGCTTCTAAAGCAGGTCCTATGGCCCTACCTATAGGCTGTCCCCCGTAGGTCAATACACATTCAACACGTAGGTTAAGCATATCTCCCAATTCGATGAATTTTCTAGCCAATTGGGCCCCTTCCTGTTCGTTTTTAATTTTTACCTCATTTCCAATTGGTATGTCTATTACCGTATATTTTACACCGGTGGCAATCTTCTTGGCCATTACACTTGACAAGAGTTGAGGTTGCGGATCTATAGAAAGTGGTCTTTCAACGTTTATTATGATGTCGTCTGCTGGAGCAAGGTTTACCGCACCTCCCCAAACCAAACATCCATTTGTAGTTTTTACAACACGTTTTATCTCATCATAAGATAAACTAACGTTTGTCAAAACTTCAACCACATCTGCAGTACCAGCTGCCGAAGTTATGGCCCTTGAAGAAGTT
This sequence comes from Methanothermococcus thermolithotrophicus DSM 2095, assembly GCF_946463545.1. Classification (NCBI taxonomy): domain Archaea; kingdom Methanobacteriati; phylum Methanobacteriota; class Methanococci; order Methanococcales; family Methanococcaceae; genus Methanothermococcus; species Methanothermococcus thermolithotrophicus. The sequence continues at coordinate 519,224 of NZ_OX296583.1, forward strand.
TTGGGAATTTTAATACCTGCTGCAGCCACAATAGGGATCGTTAAAAGTGCATACTTGTTACCTGGAACTCCCCCGATACTATGGACATCTGCAACAATTCCATCTTCCCATTCAATCATATCTCCTGTTTCAGCCATTCTTTTGGTCATCTCTACAACTTCATCCATTCCCATTCCGTTAATAAAAGTAGATGAGACAAAAGCTGCAATTTCAATATTTGAAAGCTTTCTTGAAACTATTTCATCAACTATTGTACGTATCTCATGAGGTTTTAAAGTCTGCCCTTCCATCTTTTTCTTAATATAATTTACTGAAACTGGTTTTTGGGCATGTCTTATTTTTATTTCTTCGCCTTCCTTAATAGGAATACTTTTAAGAATCTCGCTTAGAATACCAACTTCTCCTTTATTTACCATTTCTTTTGTTGAATAAAGTGTGCCTATAAAAGAACCTTCTGAGGTTTCCACTAAAACCCTATCTTGAGGGTAGTATGGAGTGCCCTTTAAATCCTCTTCATTTATGATAACGGCATTTGCACCTAAATCCAAGTCCACATATTTAGTCTTTAAAAATAGCATCAGCTCCCTCCCTAGTTAATATACATACAAACTTTAAAATTTGAGGTATAAATAATTGATGATATAATATTCTAAAAATTTATGATAATTTTACAAATGAATACATTACAATATCTTAAATTTGATTTAAGTGATAATTACATTATTATGTTTGAATTGAACATGATATATTATTTTACTTAATCTTAGAGTAGATATATTTGAAAAATAGTTAAAAATAATGGAAATAAGTAGATAAATATTACAAACTGTGTTAGCAAATCTTACTTCCAACAGGAACATCTTTGTCAGGTGTTAAAAGAGCTACAACATCATCTCCGGCTGCTAAAACCATGCCTTGGGATTCAACACCGCAGAGTTTTGCAGGTTTTAAGTTACATACTAAAACAATTTTTTTTCCAACGAGCTCCTCAGGTTCATAGTGTCCTTTTATACCTGCAACAACCTGTCTTTTTTCATCGCCAATATCTACAATCAATTTTAACAATTTTTTTGATTTTGGGATGTCCTCTGCCTCTAAAATTTGAGCTACTCTTAAGTCCAAGTTATCAAAGTAATCTATGCCAATTAATTCCATTTTTTCACCATTAGACTTTTTTGTTTTGTTTTTACCTTTATTTTTTCCATCTGTTTTTGGCTCCTTCGATGCCATCAATTTTTCTTTCATCTTTTTGATGTCTTCGTCTTCGACTTTTTTAAATATAACCTTTGGTTTTTTTAACTTTTTCCCTCTCAATTCTAAGTCAACTTCTTCGCCCATTAAATCCAAAATTTCCAAGGTCTTTTTAGGCATGAATGGATACAACAGGTATAGTATGTATTTGACTACGGTACAACAGGTGTATAGAACTTCTTTTAATCTTGTTTCGTCTTTAATTGTCCAAGGTTCCATACTCTGGAAATATGTGTTTCCTTCCTTTGCAAGATGGATTATATTCATTAATGCATCTTTGAAGTTGTAGCTCCTTATGTTCTTATCTACATTAGTTAGTGTTTCTTCACATTTCATTAAAAGTGCTTTATCTTCTTCTTTTAGGCTCTCCTTATCTGCAATTGGAACTTCTTTGAATTTTCTCTGAGTAAATACCAAAGTTCTGTGGATGAAGTTTCCAATAATATCGATGAGCTCGGTGTTTATTCTCTTCTGGAATTCGTCCCATGAAAAATCGCTGTCCCTATTTAATGGAGCATTTATCATCAAGAAGTATCTTAAATAATCTGATTCAAAGTTTTCAACAAAGTCCTTGACCCAGACTACCCATTTTTTACTTGTACTCATTTTTCTTCCTTCCAATGTCAGGTAGCCCCCACTGATTACAGAAGACGGTAGGTTATAGTCACCGTTGGCAAGTATCATACCTGGCCAAAATACGGAGTGGTGAACGGTTATATCCTTTCCAATAAAGTGATATATTTTTACATCTTCTTCATTTTCTTTACCAACTGGATTCGAAAATCTTTGATTTTCGTAACCTACTGGATTCGAAAACCGAAGGTTTTCGTAATTTTTTAACCAATATTCTTTCCAAACGTCCCCTAACTGTTTTGTAAATGAAATATAACCTATAGGGGCTTCCAACCAAACATACATGACTTGGTTTGGATTCTCAGGTATTGGAACTCCCCATTTTATATCCCTTGAAATATCCCAGTCGTGGAGCTCTTCAATCCATCTTAAAGCCAAATTCTTTACATGTTCCGGCATCTCTTCTGAGCTCTTAATGTACTCCTCTAAATCACTATTCAAGGCACTTAATTTAAAGAAATAATGTGTTGTCTTTCTGATTTCTGGTTTGGCATTACAGTGAACACAGTATGGGTCTATTAACTCTGTAGGTTCGAGGTGTCTTCCACAGACTTCACAGTGGTCTCCTCTAGCTTCTCCATCGCAGAACGGACAGGTACCTTCGACATACCTATCTGCTAAAAATCTGTCACATTTTGGACAGTAAAATTGCTCAATTTCCTTTTCGTATATGTATCCGTTCTCTCTTAATTTTTTATAGAATTCTTGGGCAGTTTTGATATGTATATCACTGTGGGTTCTTCCAAAGGAATCAAAAACCACATTTAAACTATCCAAATCATGTTTTATCTCATTGTGGTACTTTTCAACAATATCTTCCGGAGTAACCCCTTCTTTTTCTGCAGTTAATGTAATAGGAACCCCGTGGTTATCTGTTCCACCAACATGTATGACATCTTCCCCTTTTAATTTCAAATATCTCGTCATAATATCCGCTGGGATATAGGTACTCCTAGCATGTCCAAGATGCAAAGGACCGTTTGTATATGCAAGGGCAGTTGTAATAAGATACTTCATTATTTCCCTCCGTGACATTCGTATTATAGTATTTTAGTTGTGATTGATTAGCTTAACTATTAGCATTTTTAAATATATATTATTGTTTAAAACTAAAATGAATTTAATTTAAAAATATGAGATTGATTTACCAGAGCTCTCGGAACAACTACACTTAAAAAAAATTTTAGCCAAATCATATTTCTTATGTTACTAAGAAGGTGGTATATATAGTACTTCCACAATAATATATATTAAATTTAAATTAAATTAGATAATATTTTTCAAAACTAACATAGTTAGTTTTGTTAACTTTGTGGAAGCACCATACATTAAAATCAATAATATTGTATGGCATTACCAAAGCTATTTCAAAACTGAAGTACAATAATGTATTTTGAAATGGCAATAGACAGCTTCAGGTGATTATAGATGGCAAAAGTTTTAATAAATGGATATGGTTCAATAGGGAAAAGAGTAGCTGATGCAGTATCCAAGCAAGACGATATGGAAGTTATAGGAGTTACAAAAACTAAACCTGATTTTGAAGCTAGATTGGCAGTTGAAAAAGGATATAAATTATTTGCAGCAATTCCTGAAAGAAAACATTTATTTGAAGAAGCAGGAATTGAAATTGAAGGTACCATTGATGATATAATTGAAGATGCAGATATTGTAGTTGATGGAGCACCAAAAAAGATAGGAACAGATAACTTAGAAAAGATCTACAAAAAATACGGCGTTAAGGCAATATTACAAGGTGGAGAAAAAGCTCACGTAGTTGAAGATTCATTTAACTCACTTTGGAGCTACGATAGATGTTATGGAAAAGACTATATTAGGGTAGTTTCATGCAACACAACAGGATTGTGTAGGACATTTTATGCCATCAACTCTGTTACCGATATATTAAAAGCTAGAGTAGTTTTAGTAAGGAGAGCAGCTGACCCGAACGATGCAAAAACAGGTCCAGTAAATGCAATTGTTCCGAATCCTGCAACCGTGCCTTCTCACCACGGACCTGATGTAGTATCCGTTGTTCCACAGTTTGAAGGTAAAATAATGTCTTCAGCAGTTATAGTTCCAACAACCTTAATGCACATGCACTCTTTAATGGTTGAAACTACAGGAGTTACAAAAGATGATGTTTTAGATGCAATTGAAAAAACCCCAAGGATAATTACTGTAAAAGCTTCAGAAGGTTTGGACTCAACCGCGACAATTATAGAATATGCAAGAGATTTAGGAAGACCAAGATACGATTTAAATGAAATCGCAATCTGGGAAGAAAGCGTAAACGTAGTAGATAATGAAATATTCTTAATGCAAGCAATACACCAAGAAAGTGATGTAATCCCAGAAAACATTGACTGTATAAGGGCAATGCTCCAAATGGAAGACGACAATATGAAATCCATTGAAAAAACAAATAAAGCTATGGGTCTTTTAAAATAAATACAAATGTTTTATTTTTTTAGAACATTATGATTATTTAAATTTTGAAAAAATTAAGGCATTTACTCTTTAAAATACTTTTTTAGCTCAATTTTAGTAGTTTGACAGTCAAATATGGCATAATTATATTTACTAAGTTAATAAGACATTACTTGCTTGGATTTTAATAATTTTTCGATTTCGTCAAGATCATACGTGCGTGAAACTATGAAATACATTAGGGGCCGCTCTTACAAAGAGCTAATTGAAAAGATTAGAGAGCTCGGTACAGATGTGGAAGAAATATACTTAAATAAAGAGCTGTCAAAAAACTTAATTATTGAAATATTAGAAAATTGTGAAGTTAAAACCATTTATCTTCCCGAATCCCGATACAAGAGAACTAACAAAAAAATCCTAGACGCATTAAAAGAAATAGGTGTGGAAGTTAAGTGTATAAAGGGAAAATGTGGAAGACCAACAAATAAAAAAGAAATTATAGCCAAATACTTGGACAAAAGTCCTGAAGAAATCTCCAAAATAACAGGCATCAATCTCAAAACTGTAGAATACCATTACTATAAACTTAAATCTAGAAAATCATAGATTAAACAAACACTTCGTGTTTGTAGCCCACAATTGAAATTGTGGCTTTCTTATTATTCACTTCGTTCATAATCGCAAAACAGGTTTTTGATTTTTAGTAACTTTTAAAACAAAATATTTATATAAATATAACAAATATTTTAGTGTTGGATTATACTTTGTTTTTTGGCTATTTTGGTTTTAGCTTTTTTATCGAATTCTCTTTTTAGAAAAGGTCGATTTAAATATAATAATGTATAAATGTTCGGGGGTGCCAAAATGAGTAAAAATCATGACTTGGAATTTACATTGAATGAACTGTGGAATGCAAATAGAGAATTTTATGAAATTTTGAAGACAAGCGATAGCATAGACTCTGCAAGAAAAAGAATTTATGAATATTTGGCCAGTTTAGAAAATAAAATTTATTTTGAAGAAATAGATCTTCATCCATTAGAGATAATTAACATGAAATCATGTATAAAAGTCTTTAAAAATATCATGGCCCCAAAAAACGAAAAATTAAGCAAATTCAGTGCTTTAGAAACACTGTGGAATCTTGCAAATGGAAACATAGACGAACTAGAAACAAATATTAGCATTGGATTTCTGGAGGAATTTAAACACTTGTTAAAAGGCATAATTGGCAATTCAGGAATATATAACAGTAAAGAAGTTCCAGAATTTTTAAAACTAAAAGGCAGGGAAGCTGCAATAGAAAGGTCAAAAGAGCTTGATAGAATTTATGAATACGCCAATAGATTCATGAAAAAATATCCTTCAGGATTGTTAGAAGAGGTTAAATCAAAAAGAGAAGAAAATAAAAGAAGAATTTTGGATTATTTTGGAGGGAATGAGGAAGACTGGGAAAACTGGAAATGGCACCTTAAAAATATCGTAAAAGATAGACAAACTTTGGAAAATCTTATTGAACTTACTGAAGAAGAAAAAAGAGCCATAGAGTTAGCTGTAGAAAATTCAATCCCATTTGGAATTACCCCATACTACATTTCTTTGATGGACAAAGATCCTAGTAGAAAATATGATCACGCAGTTAGAGCTCAGGTAATCCCTCCGTTAGACTACGTTGAAAAAGTAATTGAAGGTAGGGAAAATAATAAGAATATGGATTTCATGGGTGAAAACGATACTTCGCCAATTAGTCTTGTTACAAGAAGATATCCTATGATAGCAATATTGAAACCATATAACACCTGTGCCCAAATTTGTGTTTACTGTCAGAGAAACTGGCAAATAAAAAATGTACTTGCAGAAGATGCCATTGCTCCGAAAAGTGCAATTGAAAATGCAGTTGAATGGTTTAAAAATCATGAATCAATGAAAGAAGTATTAATAACTGGAGGAGATCCTGTCGTTTTAAATGATGATTTTTTAGATAAGCTTTTATCAGAATTTTCAGGAATTAATCATATTGAAAGGATTAGAATAGGTACAAGGATGCCCGTGGTATTACCTCAAAGAATCACAGATGATTTTGCAGACATGCTTGAAAATCATCATGAGCCTGGAAAAAGAGAAGTTGCAATATCAACACATGTAGAACATGTTTACGAGGTTACAGACGACCTTAAAGACGCCGTTCAAAAAATTAGAAAAAGAGGAATTTGTGTTTATAATCAGCAAGTATTTACTGTCGAAAATAGTAGAAAATTTGAAACTTCTGCATTAAGAGTGGCCCTAAGATTAATTGGTGTGGTACCATACTATACATTCAATACAAAAGGGAAAGAAGAAACTGCAAAATATAGAGTTCCTATTGCAAGATTAATGCAAGAAAATAAAGAGGAATCAAGGCTATTGCCAGGATACAATAGAACCGATAGTCCAGTATTTAATGTTCCAAAGTTAGGTAAGAACAACCTCATATCCTGGCAGGATCATGAATTAATATCGATACTACCTGATGGAAGTAGGGTTTATGAATTCCATCCATGGGAGAAAAATATGACCCTTACAAACACTTACATCTATAAAGACGTCCCTATCTATGATTATCTCATGGAATTAAAAAGGAGAGGCGAAGATATAAATGAATACAATACCATCTGGTATTATTTCTAACATTCTTATCCGTGTTTGTAGCTTAAAATTGTACATCACCATATATTTGCTCAAAGGTGAGATTCTTGGTAGTCTGTGTTAAGGTACCTGTTGAAAATGGGGAAAAAACTAGGAAAGTTCTTCTGGAAAATAACATACTTGATAAAAGCTACAGAATAAAAAAGGAAGGGAATTATTTGTATATACCCCTAAATTCAGCAGGTTTAAAATTACGAAAATCAGAGATTTTCGAATCCAGTAGGTTACGAAAACCTTCGGTTTTCGAATCCAGTTGGGATTCTGGAATAGACGATTTAGGACTTGAGATAGTTGAATTAAATGAAGATGAGCTAGAAAAAGTTGAAAGAAAAAAATCAGAGAGTTTTAAGGATTACCTGTTAAAAAATTTCGAAAAAGAAATTGAAGAAGGGATTATTGCCCATTCCTATGATGTAGTTGGAGATATTGCAATCCTCCAAATATCTGATGAAATGGATTTAGAAACACGAAAAGAAATTGGAAAAGCTGCCCTAAAACTAATACCTTCGGTAAAAACTGTTTTTAGGAGAAAAAGTGAGATACTAGGAGATTTTAGAGTTAGAGAATTGGAACATTTAGCTGGAGAATATAAAACATTGACATTGTACAAAGAAAACGGATATAGACTTTGGGTGGATGTTGAAAAGGTTTATTTCTCCCCAAGACTTGGATGGGAAAGAAAAAGGATTATGGATAAGGTAAATTATGACGATATAGTTGTGGATATGTTCTGCGGTGTTGGACCATACTCCATAGCCTGTAAAAATGCAAAAAAGATATATTCAATCGATATAAATCCTGATGCAATAGAGCTCCTGAAGAAGAACATCGAATTAAACCATCTTGAAAACAAAATTGTCCCAATATTGGAAGATGTTAGAAAAGTTGATGTCAAAGGAAACAGAGTTATAATGAATTTACCTAAGTATGCCCATGAATTTGTTGATAAGGCATTGGATATTGTGGAAGAAAATGGAGTAATCCACTACTACACCATCGGAAAAGACTTTGAAGATGCAGAAAAACTATTTGGTTCAAAATGTGAATTTGAAATTCTGGAAAAGAGAATTGTAAAATCTTATTCGCCTAGGGAATATGTTCTTGCCATAGATTTTAAAATATTAAAAAAATAAATAACTTTGATAAATAAACCTTTTTTAAAAATTATTTAAAATAGTATTAAAAGAAAGCATCCAAAGTTACCTGTTTAGCTTTCTCTTCTTTTTTATCTGTTTTCTTTTTATCTTTATTATTTTTACCATCTTTATCTACCGGAGTTTTTTCTTTGCTCTCTTTTTTCAATTCTAGAGCTTCTGGTTTCTCTGTAATTGGTGCTTCTGTTTTACGTTTACTTTTACTTTTTTCTTTTTCTTTTTTCTCGTCTTTTAGGGTCCTATTTATCACTTCAAATATCTTCTTTGTTGTTTTTTTATCGGTTATGACTTCTACCTCATCTTTTGTAAATCCGTAGAACTTCACGAGCTCAGCTCCGAGCTCAGTGTTGTTTTCAAATATGGCTTTTAAGAATATCAAATCCTCTCTAGCTCTTTTAGTTGATGAATGGGTTTTTATTCCTATTTTACTTAGAATTTTTTTCATCCGTTCTCTTTGAGACTTTGTTTTGGATAGTTTTGTAAATATCGTTGGACGGGAATAATTTATAAATCCCCTATACTTTTCCTCCTTTGATAGTGCCACACCTGCAGTCATGAGAGCTGAAGCAAACCTCCAAAGCCCAAAATACTGTCTTTTATAAACTCTGCCTAAATATAGATCTGCCTTTGAAAGGTAGTCAAATCCTTCTACTAAATCCTTCTGTTTTTTATACTCCCTTGGTAAATTCTCTGAAATCCATTCTTCAATAGTATTCAAATCTTCTTTAACATCGTTTAATGACGACACTGCAATATCATAATGGGTTGTTTTAAGTATTATCCTGATTGCATCAAAAATACTCCTTTCACTGTTTCTGTCAGGGAGATCCTTAACTTCTTCAATATCTAATTTATTTCCTAGTGCTAACGACTCTAAGTCATTTATCGCAGCTCTTAAATCACCGCCAGCATGTTTGGCAATAATTTTTAATATCTTGTCATCGACACTGAAACCTTCTTTTAATGCTATTCTTCTCAATACGGGAACTATCGAGTTTGTATGAACAGGATTTATTTTTATTACCTTACATACGTTTCTTAAAGACATCAAGGTTGGTTTGTATATATCATTTGCAGTTAAGATTATAGGATTTTTTGAATTCTTTATTATCTTTACTATCTCACTTACTCCTCCCCTATCCTCGTTTCCAGAAATGCCATCTACTTCATCAAGTATAATTAAAACTCTTCCTCCAGATAGGGATTTTGACATTGCAGCAGTTCCTACAACCTGTTTCATGACGTTGCTGTTTCTTTTATCGCTTGCATTTAATTCAATCACATCAAATCCGTATTCATTAGCTAAAGCATGGGCTAGCGTAGTTTTACCACAACCTGGAGGGCCTACAAGAAGTGCGGGCTTCTGTGTTTCTCCAGATAAATATTCTTCTACCCATTTTTTCAATTCCTCTTTTATTTTTGAATGTCCTGCTACTTCATCTAAAGATTTTGGTCGATATTTTTCAACCCATTCCATTTGTAACCCTCCGTATATGGTCGTTCTGCAATTAGCAAATTACGGCATAATTTAAATTTTAAATTATAGAAGTTTTTAAACAATATATAATTAATTTAGATGATATAATTATGTGCCTACATTCGCAGAACGACCATAATATCCATAAATCTCTTTCCTAATTCAATATGCTTTTTAGATCCTACCTTTTTAATGTTCCTTAGGTATTTTTCCATTTCTTTCTTCATTTCTTCCCTAGTATCATCCGATACAAGATTGAGCCTTGAATATAAAACAGCCATCTCCACAATAAGTCCATCTGCCCTATTGTAAGGTTTTAATTCATTATCATGTTTTAATACCTTTTCAAATACAGGGGTGCCATCTACGATCATCATTTTTGAAGAACCGTATTCATTTTTTGTTTCAATGAATTTCCTATTGTTTATCCTCACCAAGATTATTTTATACGAGTCCTTAAGGTAACAAAATCTTTTACTAACGTTCTTATTATCATTGTTATTACCATTGTCATTATTGTTATTATCGTCATATTCCAAGTATTCATAGTTTCCGTTATCATCTAAAACAGATTCTGCCACCAAATAAGGCTCGCAGATATTTAAAATATAAAAATCATCTTCTTTTAAGTTTTGATAAGTGTGGGACCCTTCATAGAGATGTAAAGTTATTTTATTGTCACTCATAAAAGCCCCAATTGGTGCCCTATTTCCTTTACCTGATGTTACTACAATTTCAAACTTCATGAAGATCACTAATACAGCATATTATACATAATTGTGCATAATTTTAAGTAAAATCGTCGTTCCACATATATATTGTAAAACACATTTCTAAAATTTATATAATTGCATTAATTTTATTGAATTTATAGAAATCCTGCAGTTATTATATTTATTATTAATGCAAACCACATATATAGTCGTTCTGCAAATTCAGGCACTAAATATAGCATAAGAAATTCTAAAATTTAACTATAATACTTAAAAATTCTACTAAAATTAATAGAATTAATGTAAATTATAATAAGCATAATAGTTGTATAAATTGCAGAACGACTATAAGTTAGGATTATATATTGATTTTGTTATGGTGACATTATGAAATGTTCTGCAGTTTCAATGGGTTCTGGTACAATAATTAATGCAATAGCTACTGGAAAAGGCTCTGCATTTGGTATTAACTTAAAAGTTAAGGCCACAGTAGAGCTCTTTGATGATGAAAAAAATGAAATTATAGGAGAGATAGCCGATCGTCCAAATGTGAGGGCAAACTTAATAGAACGATGTGTGAAGAATGTTTTAGACCATTTTGATTTAAAATATTCTGCAAAGGTTGTTACAGAAACCGAAATCCCAATAAAATCCGGCCTAAGTAGTAGTAGTGCCACATCAAATGCAACTGTTCTGGCCACAATTGGAGCATTGGGCGAAAAGATAGATGATAATTTAGTACTTGATTTAGCAATAAAATCATCATTTGATGAAGGGTTAACGATTACTGGAGCATACGATGATGCAACGGCTTCATACTATGGTGGTATAACAATAACCGATAATATGGAAAGAAAAATATTAAAAAAAGATAGATTTAAAGACGATTTAGATGTTTTAGTCCTGATCCCTGACCTAAAGAAAAATGTAAACGTGGAGAGGATGAAACTTCTGAAAGACTATGTTGAAGTTGCGTTTAAAGAATGTTTAAATGGAAATTATTATAATGCACTATTTTTAAATGGGATACTTTATGCATCAGCTTTAAATTTCCCAACAGATATATCAATAGAAGCCATAGAAAATGGTGCAGTTACCTGCGGGTTATCGGGAACTGGTCCATCGTATATAGCTCTAAGTTACAAAGAAAATACCGATGGTGTTAAAAAAGTCCTTGAAAAATACGGAGATGTTATTGTAACACAGTTAAACAATTCTGGAGCAAAAATATTGGAGCAGTTCTAATTTTCAATATGCATGCTTATTATACATTCTTTGTCTAATTTATCTATTTATTTATTATTCAATTATTATCTATTTATTTTTAAGTTGCGTTTTGGTGAAAACATGGTAAATAAGGTCTATGGTATTGGCGTTGGTCCAGGCGATAAGGAATTATTAACTTTAAAAGCCGTTAAAATACTTGAAAAAGTAAATACAATATTTGTACCGATATCTAAAAAAGATAAAAGTTCTTTTGCCTACGAAATAATAAAGGAGCTCATACTCTGTGAAGATAAAAAAATAGTTGAACTACTTTTTCCGATGAGTAAAGACCGAGAATTTCTAAAAAAATACTGGGAAGAAGCTTCTGAAGCTATAATGAATGAAGAAGGAGAGGTAGCAGTTATTACAATTGGTGACCCTACACTTTATAGTACCTTTTCCTATGTCTGGAGTATTTTAAAGGAAAACAATATAGAAACAGAAATTGTAAATGGAATATCCTCCCCATTTGCAGGTGCAGGAAGGTTAAACATTCCATTAGTTGAGGGGGATGAAAAAATAGCCATACTACCGCAGGGTAGGGACTTAGAAAAATACTTGGATGAGTTCGATACCCTTGTGGTAATGAAAACTAACGATTTAGAAGATAAACTAAAGAGTTTAAAGGATAAAGAATGCGACTATCTCATAGGAGTAGTTAATAGAGTTACCTGCGAGAATGAAAAATTTATGCTGGGGAAAATAAATGAAATTGATTTTAGCCAATTTAAGGATTACCTGTCATTGGCAATAATAAAAAAATTAAAATAAATCTAAAACGAGGTTTTAATATGAGTTGTAACTGTGGAAACGGATCTAATACATGTGGTTGTAAAAAAACCGAAGATATTGCATGTGAAGCTAGTTCTTTGAACTGCAATCATAAAAAATGCAAACACGAGACTATCACTGAACAAAAATCTTGCGGTTGTTGTTCAAGAAAAATTTAGTTGTGTTATAATCGTTTGCGGAATTGACGTCAATTATCAACATAATAAATTTAAAGTATAATAGTAGTTCATGAGTAATATTAAATAAAGCATATTCATGCTTTTAATTTCTTGAAGTTATACTCAAATAACGCAAATGATTAAGATTATAATGTCTCCAATTTACTACTGTGTTTGAGAAAGGCTTTTTAATCCTTAATTAAATAATTATAAGTTAGGTAGTTACTACCAATATATACAATCTTTTCATATCTTACTTTAATATTTTTTAATCATAAAGGTGAATCAAATGATAAGTGATAATCTAAAAAAAGGAGTAAACAGATCGCCAAATAGAAGTTTATTAAAAGCTTGCGGATATACTGACGAAGAAATAGAAAGGCCGTTTATAGGTGTTGTAAACAGCTTTACAGAAGTAGTTCCCGGACATGTACATTTAAATACAATTTCCGAAGCCGTTAAAAAAGGAGTCTATGCCAACGGTGGAACCGCCTTTGAATTTAACACAATGGCAATATGTGACGGTATAGCAATGGGGCATGAGGGAATGAGATACTCCCTTCCATCAAGAGAAATTATAGCCGATACCGTTGAAAGTATGGCTAAGGCCCATGGATTTGATGGTTTAGTTTTAATACCTTCATGTGATAAGATAGTCCCTGGAATGATAATGGGAGCTCTGAGGTTAAACATTCCATTCATAGTTGTAACTGGGGGACCAATGTTACCTGGAGAGAGACAGGGAGAATGTTACGACCTTATAAGTGTATTTGAAGGAGTTGGAGAATACCAAGTTGGAAAGATAACTGAAGAAGAACTTAGAGAAATAGAAGACTGTGCTTGTCCAGGTGCAGGGAGCTGCGCAGGTTTATTCACTGCAAACAGTATGGCATGTTTAACCGAAGCTCTCGGACTTTCACTTCCAATGTGTGCAACAACTCCAGCAGTAGATGCAGGAAAGGTAAGGATTGCAAAAAAGAGCGGGATGAAGATAGTTGATTTAGTAAAAGAAAATATCAAACCAACAGACATTTTAACAAAAGAGTCATTTGAAAATGCCATATTAGTTGATTTAGCATTGGGAGGTTCAACAAACACAACATTACACATACCAGCTATTGCAAATGAGATAGAGAACAAATTTATAACGTTGGATGATTTTGACAGGTTAAGTGACGAAGTGCCACATATAGCATCGCTTAGACCTGGTGGAGAACACTTTATGATAGATCTACACAATGCTGGAGGAATTCCCGCAGTATTGAAGGTTTTAAAGGATAAAATCAGAGATGCAAAAACTGTAAGCGGAAAAACAACAAAGGAAATAATTGAAAGTGTAAAATACATCAACCACGATATTATAAGAACTGTCGATAAACCAGTTCATGAGACAGCGGGCCTAAGAATTTTAAAAGGAAATCTTGCACCAAATGGAAGTGTTGTTAAAATAGGTGCAGTAAATCCAAAGATGTACAAACATGAAGGTCCTGCAAGAGTGTTTAACTCTGAAGAAGATGCCATAAAGGCAATACTTGGTGGAGAAATTAAAGAAGGAGACGTTGTTATAATAAGATACGAAGGGCCTGCAGGAGGTCCAGGAATGAGAGAAATGTTGTCCCCAACTTCTGCAATATGTGGTATGGGATTAGATGACAGTGTAGCCCTTATTACCGATGGTAGATTCAGTGGTGGAAGTAGAGGTCCTTGTATAGGTCACGTTTCTCCAGAGGCTATGGCTGGAGGACCCATTGCAATAGTCGAAGATGGAGATATAATATCCATCGACATGATAGGTAAAAAATTAGATGTAAAATTGAGTGATGAAGAAATAAAAGAAAGACTTTCAAAATGGAAAAAACCAGAACCTAAGGTTAAAAAAGGATACATAGCAAGATATTCAAGATTAGTTACTTCTGCTGACGAAGGAGCAGTTTTAAAATAATAACCTAAATATTCTTCTATATTTTTTGGATCCAACCTAATCATTCAATAAAATTGAATGATTCCCACAACACTTTGTGTTTGTAGGGTTTCTAAAGGTTGGAGGAGCAGTTTTAAAACAATTCTGCAAGTTTTTATTTTTTGATTATTTTATTGTAGAGGATCAAGATCGAAAATTTTATATAGGAAAAGACCTACCAAAATAATAGAGAGACTCGGAATAACATTTCCTATATTACTCTTTTCATCACTTGTGGCTATCAATTCGTACCATATGGGACGAATATCGGAATTATATATATCATGAGCCATATAGTAGCACATAATTAAAATATACCCAATATGAAGAAAATACTAAAATTAAAGTTATATAAAACGGGGGATAGCATGAGCAAGTACGATGAAGAATGGGTAAAATTATTTAGTATTATATTATTTGTAATTGCTTTAGTGATAATCTAAGCCCAACAAAAGGGATTATGCAGATTTAAATTTCCATACATCTCAGAAGATAAGGTATATCTCATGCTTATGGATAGAGAATTTAGAGGGGTCTTTTTTTATAAACAGAACAATAGCGGTGCTTAAAAAGAATTTCTAATTATAACAAATATTAACAAAAAAATAAATATTTGAGGGCATAGTCATTCCTAATGAAATTTAGGAATTTACTATCGCCTCACCAAACAACTGCAATTACTCCATATCTCCCCTATCCCTTACACAATCCAATTTTTTAGGTTCATCTAAGCTTACGAATTTATCTTTTAATTTTTCCATGATTTTAGGTACTGAGGAGTATTCCATCATTGATTCTGGTAATCTATTTGGTTGGAATGGCCCCATGCTTCTTATCATGTCAGCCATGTCCAAAGCCTTTTGTCTTGCGTTATCGAATCCTTTATCCGCAAATAAGTCGTTAGGTCCTACTAATCTTCCTTTTGATAGCTGGAATCCTAATGCCATAACTCTTGGAGGTCCGTCAAATCTTGATGGTAGTGCATCGTCTTCCCCTACAGGCATTAATGGTCCCCAGTGGCATCCTCTCATCCACCCTGGAACAAAGTGTGGGTTTGCGAATGCTTCCAAGAGCTCACCAACTGCCGGGAATCCACTCTGAGCTCTTACAACTGCAACAGGATCGTCTTTACCAACATATTCTCCTGCAATTTTATTTAATTTATCTGAACTTACTACTGCAGCTATTTCATTGTCTTTTCTTCTAAATACTCTTTTTATTGCATATTTTTCTAAGTTTCCGATTAATGCCAATAATGAGTATTGATCTTCTGGCGTATTTAATGAAATCTGTTTATTTTCGTACATATCCAATACATCAAATCTAAATCCACCAGTCATTGAGGAGTCATAGACTAAACCTGCGGTGCTAAATGGATCAGCAAACATCTTGTAAAGTGGAAGACTAAATGCTGTTGGGTCTGTTTTATCACAGCAGAATACAATAATAGGTTCACTTGGTCTTTCAACAAATTCCATTTCAGCGCATCCTGGACCCATACCTTTTACGTTTCCTGAAAAACATTCAGCAAGTAAATCCTGACCAGCACCATATAGTTTAAGTTCCTTTGCAACTTCAGTAGCTTCTTCGAATGCATTCCATGCAAGTCCGTGGATTTTATCATTATCGGTTCCTAAGTTGTGGGTCATGATTAAATCTATGTCGTCACCACATCGTGTAACATAATAATCAATCAACAATTCATCAACTGCATTTTCAAGTACATACTCACAAGTATCCAAAAGTTCATCTGGAGCTACTGTATGGCCACACAATCCTCCAACATCAGCTTTAATAACGCTTACAGTTATTTTTTCTTCCATGAATTCACCCTTTACCTTTTACTTTTTGGACATATATAACTATTTGATATAATATATAAAGTTTAAAGAATATCGTATTTTGTTGTATCTTCCAAAAAAGTGCAATAATAGCTATAATATAAATATGGTATATATTACTAACTTATATATTTAACCTACTTACTCTTCTTCCTCAAGTTCTTTTAAGAATAAAGCTATTTTTTTAACTATTACTTTGGCTTCATCGTCATTTTCAGGGTATTTAACATTCAAAACTGGAATATCTTTTCTTCTTATTAAATATTTTGTTAATTCGTTTGTCCTTTCACACCCTACACAACCAAATCCAATTGGGGCTTTTGTCATAACTACTGCAGCTTCTGCTTCATCAATTAAAGGACCTATTAACGACATTCTTCCCCTTACTCCAGAAGGTACCTCTACCGCCGCATACCTTAGACCCTTTTTAGGATCCTCATCTGTAATGTTTAAGGGCGGGCTGTCGATTTCTGCACTTCTTACTTTATCCCCTATTACGTTATTTATCATTAAAGGTTTGTGACCGAATCTTTCTACCAAATCCGCCAATATCAAACTGTTTGGTGGAAATATAAACACCTTCTTCACTGTATCACCTATAATTTTATTAAGATATTCCAAAGAATTAATTAATACTTATTTATTTTGGAAATACCTCATCAGGCAAAAACTTGGATAACTCTGGCCTTCTTGCAAGTAAAAGAACTTCTTCAAATATTCCTGCAGTAATATCAACCGCCCCAATAGCCCCTAAAACTTCATCGCCATCCTTTATTGGAACTACTATAACAGGGAGTCCAGCATATGGGCCCATTGTTGGAGTTACCCTTAGTATATCTCCCGATTCAATAGCCAATTTTAAAACATAGCCTTCGTAGTTGTCATCGACTACCTTTCCTTTCTCGATCCTTACCCCAGGCTTTTCTTTAGACCTCATGGTTATTGGGATTTTGTTTACGAGCATATGAACGGCATAAGCTATAGGCAATATATCTTTTAACTCCCCTCTTTTTAAATCTTCTTTTAACATTTTTTTCACCTAACTCTATGCATTTAACTCAATAGAACTATTTTCTTTTAAAGTATTTTAATATATTCATCTAGTTCCGTTCAATATTTGTCTTGGAGACTGTCCAATCTTTCATGAAGAACTCTTAGGCGTTTTCTAGCTTCCTTTAGCTTTTTATTTCCAATATCAAGCAAGAATTTTAAGTAATCGTCATTTACAAAAACTTTTCCATCAGCTCCGATGGGAGCATCCACCTTATAGGTAGGAAGTATCTCAACAATAACTCTTCTATCATTTACCGATTTTATAGAAGACGCCTTTAATCCGTTGTGAATTGCCAGTTCAAGTAGTTTTTTAGCTGAATGAATATCTTTGGAAGCTATATGTAGTATAGGGGAGTTCATAACAAAAACCAGATATTCAAAGTCCTCTGATTTCTTATCCAGTGCTTCAAATATCTCATTGTATTCAGCATAATGGTGCCATTTTCCAAGCCATCTGGAGTAAATTTTAGTATTTTTATTTTTTGGGAATTCCATTATTCCGCATCTTCCTATGCAGCTACTTGTGGTGTAGTAATTATTCAATTCATTTATTTTATCCACAATATACATGACCTCTTTATCTACAAGGTTGTTTTCTATAGCATGTTTAAGTTTCTTAAGAGTATTTCTTTTATCGTCCTCAAACATGATTTCACTTTAAATTTTATTTATAGTTGTTCCGAAAATTTAAATAATTTCTTTAAATTTAATTTTAACCATAATTATATTCGAATTAAATTTTTACTTAATTCCTGAAACAACCATGTTTGTCAGCTACCAACGAATAATTGAATAAACTCTTACGAGTTTATAGCCCGCAACAAAGTTACGGAGTCGTTGGCTTCCTGCCGAAGGAATCGTGAAATGAGAACATACTTCAACGGATACTACTGGTCAACAAGGCATATATAATTGTTAATATCATAAAAACAGTAATAGTGTAATTATATTTATATGTAGAACGTACTACAAAGAAAATCCATAAAAAAATAAAAATAGAAAAAATACCTAATATAATATTTATTTAGAATTAACAACGTTATCGCTTTCTTTGAAACTTTTGAAAATTTTCATCAAAATAAGGCATTTCACTTTGCTCAATGCCTTTTAGTGGCTACAATACTATTCTATTTTAGAAATTAACAACGTTATCGCTCTCTTTTACAAAGTTTACCAAATCATGCATTGTTCCAAACTCAACACCATCTATGAGGTCATCGTCACTTAAACCTCTGGCTTTTCCACAAGGTCCGCAGGCTTTTACAACTGCCCCTGCTTCTATACAGTTTTTTAAGTATTCCATATAGTTTGGCACTTCAGCAGGATTTTGACCTTTTTTAGCCACAAAAACCCCATCTTCGATTAAAAATATGTTAACATCGATACCTTCTAAGAGAGAGGTAAGCGCGAATCTTAAACCTGTGTAGGCACTTTCTTTTCCATAAGGTGCAGAAGATAGTATTACAGTAAATTTCAAGTTATCCCTCTTTAATTTTTATTTTTTTATTACAATTTTAAATCCGTTGTCTGTTTCTTCAGCTGATAAAACGGTATGCCCGTGTTCTTCAGCATATCTTTTTAGGTTTTCAAGAGCTGGTTTGTAATCCCCAACTACAACTAATTCCTCCCCTTCAGACATTGAATCTAAAGCTTTTTTTGTTTTCAATACTGGTATTGGGCAAACTGTTCCACTAACATCTAACTCCATCATATCACCCTTTTTTATGGCTACAATGCTATTAATATCCATAATGACCTTTAAACTAGACTTCTAACGGAAATAATGAATAATCCTTAAAATTATATTCTTACAAAGAATATATAAAGATTATTATTTGATATTTAGCATATTTTAATTCAAAAAAATTATCAATAATTCTAATAACCTAGTAGATCATAATATTCATACTCTATAATATAATCCCTAACCATCCAGAGCTCCTGATACTTTTTCGACATAGTAACTAAATCCTTCAAAGTCCCCATGTCTTTCCTACGGAAGACTTCTTCAACAATTAAAAATAGTATCTCTTCAAGGTGTTTTGAATCCTTTAAATAATGTATTACCTGAGGTATTAGCTCGACAAGTTCATTTTCTTTAGAGTTGCTTAAAAACCTGTTTCTTAAAAAAGACATAAATGTAAATATGTTCTTTTTTTCGATCTGAGTAAGTTTTAAAAGATTTACCGCATCATTTAGCAAATTATCTTCTTTACTGATAAACTCTTCCCATAGATTGTACTTTAAAACCAGATTTTCGAGAATTTTAAGAATTTCATCTTTGTCTTTATTTTTCAAATCTTCAAATATTTTGTTCCCATTTACATAATTCTTATTTTTAAATGATTCTAAAAGAGCGTAAGCGTGTTTACAGTTATATTTGTAAGGGCAGGAGCAAAAACCTGAAGAGTCTTCAAGGTTCAAAACTGTATCGTACTCTTCTCCACCTACAACCTTTCCATAAAGTTTTTTATTGTACTCAACGCAGAATTTAACCAGATTTTTACTGTAGTACTCCTTTCCCCTTTCCACTATTTTTTTATCGTATATTTCACTATCCATTTTATCACTGGAGCATGTATTAATTAATTATGCGACATAGAACTTTGATAACTTTTTTATTCAATCGTTTAGATAAGATAATAGTATAAATATTCAAAACTATAGTATATGTGACATATAACAATTGGGAGGGGAATAATGAATTTCAAGAAGGAAGTTTCCATAGTTCTGGGAGGGGCTGCTGGCCAAGGTATCCAAACTATCGAAGAGATATTAACAAGGGTATTGAAGCTCTCAGGATATAATGTTTTTGCTACAAAAGAATACATGTCAAGGGTAAGAGGTGGAATAAATACAACCGAAATTATAGTTTCCTCAGAAAAAGTTAGGGCATTTGTTGATAGAATCGACATATTAATCCCATTTAAAAAAGGAGTTTTAGACCACTTAAAAGAAAGAATATCCGATACAACTGTTGTTTTAGGGGAAAAAGACAATATTGATGAAGATTATCTCGATAATATAAATTTAATAGAGATCTCGCTATCAAATATAAGCCAAAAACTGGGAAATCCAATATACATAAATACAATAGGCTCTGGAATGGTAGTTGGATTGTTTGATGGGGATTTAGAAGTATTTAAGAAATATTTAACTGAAAAATTCTCTTCAAAAGGGGAAGAAATTGTAAAAAAGAACATTGAAGCCGCTGTTGAAGGGTATAATTTGGGAAAAAGCTTATCAGAACAGTTAAGTATTGAAATTGAAAAAACTGAGGATGTTAAAGAAGAAATACTTTTAAGCGGTACAGAAGCTGTCGCACTGGGGTCTGCGATAGGTGGCTGTAATTTTGTTTCTTTTTATCCAATGACACCATCTACTGGGGTAGCAACATTCTTAGCTCAAAAATCTGAAGACCTGGAAATATTGGTTGAGCAGGTTGAAGATGAAATAGCTGCAATAAACATGGCTATAGGTTCATGGTATGCTGGAGGGCGAGGAATGGTAACTACCTCAGGAGGGGGATTTTCTTTAATGTGTGAAGGATTAAGTTTGGCAGGAATGACTGAAAGTCCTGTTGTAGTTTATCTTGCCCAAAGGCCAGGTCCAGCAACAGGTTTGCCAACTAGGACTGCACAAGGGGATTTAGAACTAGCCCTATATTCTGGCCATGGCGAATTCCCAAGAATTATTTATGCGCCCGGAAAAATAGAGGACGCATTTTATGTAAGCCAGCTGGCTTTCAATATGGCAGATAAATACCAAATACCAGTATTTATATTATCCAACGAATATTTTGCAGACACCTATTACAATATACCAGATAGTGAGCTTAAAAGAACAAAAATGGAAAAACATATAGTAGAAACTGAAAAAAACTATAAAAGGTACAAATTAACTGAAAACGGGATTTCTCCAAGAGGTATTCCAAAATACGGTAACGGCGTTGTATCTATAACCGGGAACGAACATAATGAACTTGGAGACATTACCGAAGATAAAGAGCTCAGTGCATTGATGCAAGAAAAAAGAAATAAAAAACTTGAATTAATGAAAAAAGAGGCTTTAAAACCTGAGTTAATAAAATATGGAAATACTACCGATCCTGAGGAAAACGAGAATTATGACTACCTGGTAGTTGGTTGGGGGCCAACTTATTACGCCATTGAAGGAGCTCTTAAAAAACTAGATAGGGATGATTTGGCATTCCTGTACTTTAATCAAGTTTATCCGATTAGTGAAGATTCAATAGATTACTTAAAAAAAGCTAAAAAAATAATATGTATTGAAGAAAACTACAATGCCCAATTTGCCAGATTGTTAAGAAGAGAATTTGGAATTGAAGCAGATGATAAAATTTTAAAGTACAACGGTAGGCCATTTTCAGTGGAAGAGCTCGTTGAAAAACTTAAAGAAGTTTTGGAGGGGTAAGGTATGATTAAACTAGATTCAGTTTTTGAAAGAAGTGATGAAATAGATATCACTTGGTGTCCAGGGTGTGGAAACTTTAGTATTAAAGTAGCTTTGATGAACGCACTTGAAGAACTTGGATTAACTCCAAATGATGTTGCATTAGTTTCTGGAATCGGTCAGGCAGGTAAAATGCCACATTACCTTAAGATTAACAAATTTCATGGACTTCATGGAAGGGCCATACCTATAGCCACGGGAGTTAAAGCATCAAATCCTGAGTTGGTGGTTATTGCCGAAGGTGGAGACGGAGACATGTATGCAGAGGGGGGAAATCACCTAATTCATGGGATAAGAAGAAACCCAAATATTACAGTTTTGATTCACAACAATCAGATATATGGGTTGACTAAAGGACAGGCTTCACCAACAACTTCAATAAATACTAAAACACCAACCCAACCTTGGGGAGTATTTGAAGAACCATTTAATCCAATAGCCATGGCTATCTCATCGAACGCGTCATTCGTAGCAAGAACATTTTCTGGATATATTGAAGAAACTAAAGAAATAATAAAAAAAGCCATAGAGCATAAAGGGTTTTCTGTTGTGGATATATTCCAAAACTGCCCTTCTTTTAACAAAGTAAATACATTTCAATGGTACAAAGAAAATACGTACTTCATGAAAGATCATGATCCTTATGATAGGGAGGAAGCATTTAAAAGGGCGTTGGAGAGTGAACCATATCCTTTGGGAATATTTTACATGTGTGAAAGACCAATATTTGAAGAAAAAATACCTGCTTATAAGTCCAATAAAACTCCATTATGGAAAAGAGAACCAAAATTAGACCGTATAAATGAAATATTGGATTCAAAGAAGAGATCATAAGTGTGGTTGTCCTACAATTAGGTCAAATACTAACTTCGAATTAATTTTTTTAAATATTTTCCCATTAATAACCATATCTGTACAATCATTCGCAGAACGACTACGACTATAACTAACAGAGATTTAAGTTATACTTGTGATAGAATATGGATACTAAAAAAATAGAGGAACTAAAATCAATATTAAAGGAACTTAAAATAGAGTGTGCAAGAAAAATAGAAGAAAAAGTCGATCTACAGTATGCTTCACTTGAAAATCTCCATAGAAACCTTGAAAACGACGAAATATTTATAAAATTGGTTATAATTAACGCATTAGTTAGCTATCAGCTCTCAACTACTGGTGAATCCTGGTGGAACGAATTTTCAGAGTATTGGTCTAATGAGGTAAGAAATACCGCCGATAAATCAACTGATATTTTTGAAAATTACAAGGATTTCATTGTAAATTCAAAGGGCAATAAAAGGCTTTTAGGAGCCAAACTAAAACGGATTGAAAAAATAAAACCGTTTTTAGAAAAACTGACCCTTGAAGACCTAAGGAAATACTATGAAAATATGAGCTCCTTTAGAGATGATCTGGTATCAACTCTAAAAACAAAAAAAGATGCTAAAACTGTAGTATTTGCAGTTAAAATGTTTGGGTATGCATCTAGGATAGTTTTTAACGAGTTTATCCCATATCCTATGGAAATAGAAATTCCAAAAGATAGTAGAATTGAAAAATATACAAAAAGATATACTGAAGAAGATCCAATAAAATTTTGGAATAGAATTGCACTAGAAACTAATATTCCGCCACTTCATATCGATTCCATAATTTGGCCAGTTTTGGGAAAATCTAAGGAAGTTAGGGAGCGTTTAAAAGAATACTTTGAAAATGAGACATTTATTCAAAAATTGAAGCTTATTTTTAAGCTATCGGATATGTAATCCCTTACAAAGAATATAACAGTATAAACGAACATACTATATATACAAATAAAATCAACAAAATATACATAGGTGAATATTATGGCAGTTTGGAAATGCACGATATGTGGATACATTCTTGATGAAGAAAAAGGAGACGAAAATAACGGAATACCTAAGGGAACCAAATTTGAAGACCTTCCAGACGATTGGAAGTGTCCAATATGTGGCGCTACAAAAGATTTATTTGAAAGAATAGAAGACTAATTTAAATATCCCTACAGCTTATTATTTTATAACTATTATTTTTGTACAGTCTCAGTTGGCTCATCAAACTCTATTGTCACATTTTTTATATTGAATTCTTTCCCACCTTTTAACTTCAAATTCATACCTTCGCATTTTGGACATAATGCTTCAATTTCATCTTTTATCTCCAAATTACCTTCATAACCACAATCCCTACATACTATATATGGTTTTATATATTGAACGTTTAATTTAGCCCCATTGCAGATGGTATCTTCTGCTATAACTTCAAAAGCAAATTTAAGCTGTTCAAAATTTATAAGGGTGAGCTCACCAATTTCCAAGTTTATTTCAGAAACTTTTGTAACTTTTCTACCGTTAGCTTCCTGCTGATTTACAGCATCCAATATTGAATTTAGTATCGAAGTAGCATAAGAAAGTTCATGCATAGAATACACCTATTTTTCAAGTTCATTTAACATTATTTCCATTACCTTTTGCTCTTTATTTTTAGGTACATACACTTTAAAGTTTATAACTATTCTTACGGTATCGTCCCCATCCACCAACTTACATTCATTAAGATATGCCTTTTGCTTGTCAAATCTCAAATAGATTTTATTCCTTTCTATTCTCAAATTCATATCTTCTTTTAACTTGTTTATATTTTCTTCTTTACTCTTTAGAAGATTCATTATGTGTTTGAAAACCTGTTTTGACTTTTTCTTCACAGAAATCTTATGTATGTTTATTGGATTTCCAAAATATCCTTCTGTCTCTATTGTTTCCAATTCTAAGTCTTCTTCATCGATTCCTTCAGGTAAAAAATAAGTCATTGCCTCTAAAACTCTATCTTCGTCCTCTGTAGCATGGGCGATTGAGGATATGCTTATACTGTTTATCATGTTATCACTTTAATTTAAAATTAAAATTTAGAATAAAATATTAGAATTATATAAAATCAGTAAAACCATTAATAAAAACTTATTGTTAAATACATTAAATACATTTAAGTCAAAAATACAAAAGTAAATACAAAGTAAATAAAAAAATAATTGAGATTTTATTTATTCAATCCTCAATTATTTAGCTTTTTTACCGTTAGCTCTTACGCTAGGTCTTACTTTTTCAGCACCTTTACCTTTGTTTCTTAATCCTCTTCCTTTTTTACCTGCTGAGGTTAAGCCCCTGAATGCTCTACCTTTGTGTTTACCGGTGCATAACCAGTTGTAGGTAGGATCGTTCTTTATTGATGGGTGGTGAGGGTCTACTAAAATTACTTCATACCATTTTTGTTTACCGTCTTGACCTACCCAGTATGAGTTTAAAACTTCCATGTTTGGATATCTTTTAGCAGCCCTTTCTTCTGCTATTCTTTGGATTGATTTTGCCATTGTTATTTTGTTTATACCTAATGTTGCAGGTTTTTTGGAGTTCTTTGGTCTTGGCTTTCTCAATCCACCTCTTCTTACCTTAACTCTAACAACAATAATTCCTTGTTTTGCTTTGTATCCTAAGCTTCTAGCCCTATCTACTCTTGTTGGTTTTTCAACTCTTACAACAGTAGGTTCCTTTCTCCATGTTTGCATTCTTGACCATAACAACTCTTTAACGTAAGTGTTTTTAGGTACTTTCCATGCATCTCTAACGTATTTGTACATGCTCATTTTATCACTCAATATATTTTTGCTAGGTTACTGTTTATGGATTCGGCATTTTTAGCCACATTTCCTACGGGATTTTTTCCCGTTACTGACTTACTAGATTTATGGACCTAGTCTTCTATTGATGTGTTATAATTAATATATTAACTTAACGGTAATTATATAAACAATGGATTATAATATCAATTCAGTTGTAAGTATATGATGTGCTTTGACAGTTTGGTAAAAATATTAAAAATATTTATATTAATATTTCGTTAAAGTATCTACTCTTTTTTAATTACATTAAATGTAATTATTAGTTATATTTAAATTTAAATCATATATATGGTGATAATAATGGATTACTACAATTATGAAGAACTTTTAAAAAGAGCGAGAAGTCAGCTTCCTGAAGATGTCTTTAAAGATGTTAGGTTTGAAATCCCACCTGCAGAAAGCTTTGTTGAAGGTAGCAGGACGATTGTCAAAAACTTCAGAGATATCGCCAAAATCATTGATAGAGATGTTCAATACTTTGCAAAATACGTAATGAGAGAGTTAGGTACTGCAGGGGATGTTGAAGGTTCAAGATTAATATTACAGGGTAAATTCGGTAACTACTTAATAAAATCAAAAATCCAGGACTTTGTAGATGAATACGTTCTCTGCCATGAATGTGGAAAACCAGATACAAAGATCGTTAAAGAGGGAAGAATACACTTCCTCAAATGTACCGCTTGTGGTGCAATGAAACCTATAAAGTTAATCTAAGAAAATTATATATAGTGTTTTTCTTAGGTTTACGGATGTATATTAATTCATTTGTTTCATTTTCTTACTTTTTTACTGGCAGAGATTTTGATTTGTGATTTAGTCGTTCCGCAATTAGATTAGTCAATATACTTAATTTTAATAGGTGTTATAATATACTTTAAATTCCAATTTGAAGAAACATTCTATGGAACATATTCGCAGAACGACTATTTTATTACTATAGTTTTAATTTACTTCATTTTCGGTGATATAAATGAAAGGATTTTGTTATAGATGTGGTTATGAGGGAGAATTAATAGATGGTCTTTGTAAGGTGTGCTATGCAAATGAAAATCCATTAATTGAAATCCCCGAAGAGATTTATGTTGAAGTTTGCTATATGTGCGGTTCCTATAAAAGAAGAACATGGCAAGATCCCAATGAAAGGGGATTATTTGAAATACTGGATGAAATAGCATATTTCGGAGTAAAGGACAATATTAAAAAAAGAAATAAGAACATAGAAGTCGAAATAATACCTCAAGAACCTAGGCAGCTCCCTGGTGGAAAACGTTCCAGAGTTGAAATTCCTACAGTCGTAATTGCTACTGGAAAACTTGCTGGAGAAGATGATGAAAGATCCGAGGAAAGAAATGTTACAGTTTACCTAAGGATGGCCCAATGTCCAAGATGTGTAAGATCCATCTCAAACTACTATGAGGCCACATTACAGGTAAGGGCTATGAACAGGTTCTTAACAGACGAAGAAAAAGATGAGCTGGATAACTTCGTTAGGGAAGAAGTTGCTAAAAGATTAAAAAAAGATAGAATGTCGTTTGTATCAAAGTTTATAATCCAGAAGGAAGGTTTGGATTATCAGATCGGATCAATGGGCGGTGCAAGAAACATAGCTTCTGCGATAAAATCCAGATACGGCGGTAAAATAACTGAGACCGCAAAACTAGTTGGTGTTGAAAAAGATACTGGAAAAAATCAGTACAGAATAACTATAGCAGTTAGAATCCCAGAGTATAAGATTGGGGATGTTGTAGAATATGAGGGAAATCCTTGTAAAGTACTTTCTATGAACGAAAACAAAATCTATTTATTAAAATTGGATAGAAGGGAAAAAATTTCTTTGAACTGGGCAGATGCTGAAAAAAATACCAAGTTGCTTAAAAGAAAAGACGAATGTGGAAGTGCCACAATAATATCCATAACCCCAGATATGATCATGGCTATGGATGATGAAACTTATGAAGTTTATGAATACGATAAAATTAAATTTGAATTTGAGGATCTAAAAGAAGGGGAAAAATTAAGAATATTCAAAAAAGAAGGTCTAAACTATATTGTGGATATCATAGATAATTAATCCAATTATTCACTTTTTAATACATAAGCTCCAGGACCCATTTTTGTATGATAGACCGGACAGTCCCATGTTTCTTTAAATGCTTTTTTAACATCTAAAACATGTTCTAATTTAGGGAGAGAAATAATCGCAGGTCCTGAACCACTAATTGTTATTCCATACACCCAATCCATAACTTTTTCTTTTACTTCTTCATATCCATCTATTAAAGTGGCCCTACAAGGCTCAACAACACGGTCTTCCATCATATATTTTCCAAATAATTCAAGGTCATCTGTATATAGTGCATGCACCATACCGCATGCTTTTCCAACGTTGTTGACCATGTCCTTCATATCTACCTTTTTCGGAAGAATTTCTCTTGCTTTTTTTGTGTTTACCTGAATGTTTGGTAGGGCTACGAGAATTTCAAATTCTAAAGGTATGTGAAGAACTTCCAAGGGGTCATAATTTGTTACCATTGTAAAGCCACCAAAAATAGCTGGAGCAACGTTGTCAGCGTGTGGAGCTCCTGCAGCTACAGCCTCACCTAGTGAAGCATACTCAACTAACTTCAACTTTGAAAGGTTTAAATTAAAGAGCTCATCTATGGCAACTGAAACTCCCGCACATGATGCGGAGCTGCTGCCTAGACCACTTCCTGGCTTTATACCTTTGTTGATGTGAATATGAATTCCATCTGATATGTTGAAGTCTTCAAGCATCTTTTTAGCTACCACGCCGGCAGTGTTTTTATCTACTTCAGTTGGTATCTCTTCACACTTCTCTCCTTCAACAGATATGGTTATTGTTCCGTCTTCGTCTGTTTTTGTCACTGTAATTATGTCGTAAGGTTTAGAAAGTGCCAATCCAAATACATCATAACCAGGACCTAAATTCGCAGAGGTTCCTGGAGAACATACTGTAACTTTTTTCATACTGTCACCTAAAATTACATCTCTAATCAAAATAAACATGACATAAATATACCACATGTACTATTTTAATACTCTACTATATTTTAATTTCCCTAGCTTTTTTTACCATTTAATGAAACTACCCCGAATTAAATAAAATCTATGTTTTAACTTTAACGACCGATTTATATTGAATAACTACTGATAATTTAGATGACTATATTTATTTAAAAGTTGGCGTATAAAATAAATATGTTATCAGTTGATAAAATAGATAAAACTAAACTGGGGAGGGTAAAATGGAGAATCTCAAGAATATAAGTAAAAAAGATGTTGTAGTACCGCTTGATGTTCCAGAATCTGCAAAAGAGACATACATAAAAAATTATCTTGAAATTACAAAAAACACCGGGAGATTAATGCTTTTTGCGGGAGATCAGAAAATAGAGCATTTAAACGATGATTTTTATGGGGAAGGCATATCAATGGATGATTCAGATCCCGAACATCTATTTAGAATTGCAGATAAGGCAAAAATTGGAGTATTTGCAACTCAGCTCGGATTAATAGCAAGGTACGGTATGGATTACAAAAAAGTACCTTATTTAGTTAAATTAAACTCAAAAACACACCTTGTCAAAACTTCACAAAAAGACCCAATAAGTAGAGCTCTAGTTGATGTAAAAGATGTAGTTGAATTTAAGGAAAATTCTGGACTCAATATATTGGGTGTTGGTTATACGGTTTATCTTGGAAGTGAGTATGAAAGTATCATGTTGTCTGAAGCTTCAAAGATAATATATGAAGCCCATAAAAACGGGTTAATCGCTGTACTTTGGATGTATCCAAGGGGAAAAGCTGTTAAAAATGAAAAGGACCCTCATTTAATAGCAGGTGCTGCAGGAGTTGGAGCCTGTTTAGGTTCAGATTTTGTTAAAGTGAACTATCCTGAAGGTGAAAATCCAGCAGAGGCTTTTAAAGAAGCGGTATTGGCTGCAGGTAGAACAAAAGTCGTTTGTGCAGGTGGAGAAAGCACAGATGTAAGGGTATTTTTACAGAAGCTTTATGACCAGATATATATAAGCGGTGCCGCAGGAAACGCCACAGGTAGAAATATACATCAAAAATCCCTTGATGATGCCGTAAGAATGTGCAATGCAATTTATGCAATTACAATTGAAGGAAAAACCGTTGATGAGGCTTTAAAAATCTATGAAGGCATATAATACATAACGAGAACATAATAGATACCCTAAATAAAAATAAGAAAATAATAACTAAAGAAGTGATTTACATGGACATGGAAATGTTAGTTAATATAATAGATACCCTTGAAAAAAAAGGAGTGGGATTACAGTTATCAGTTGAAGGACAAAAAACAGTTGAAATTACTATAAAAAACAAAAATATAGATATCAATATTGTAGAACCATCAAATATTGGGAAGTTAATAAAAGAATTGAATATTAAATAAAATTATTATATTAAATTAAATTTTCTTTTTTAATAATTTCACAATAAAGTTTTTCTTTTTAATGGCATTATCACAGGCTTCTTTAACTTTTTCTTTCATTATTTCAAAGTCTTCTGGTTTTTGTTCACCAACAACTTTTTTAACTGGTGTATATGCAGCTTCCCTGAACATTGGTATTAATGGAATTTTTTCATTTTTATCTATTAGATAACTTGTATCCCCTTCTTTAACCTCTCCAACAACTTTTGCACCGGTTTTTTTGCTTATTTCATCTGCATACTCTTTTGGGGCGATAATCAAAAGACTATCTACTGAAACTCCCAATGGGTCAATATTCAACTTATTGAGCATATCCAATACTTTAGGGTTGATTAAATCATAAACTTTCTCCTTATCAAATTCCAATGAAACTTTTGCAGTTTTTGAAATCTCGTATGCGTCTCCTCTTAATCCACCGTTTGTAACATCAGTCATTACATGGATGTGTTTTAATAAATCGTATTTTATGAGATTTTTACATGCCTTTAAAAAATCAACGTTCAGGGTTTCGTAGATTACATCAAACATTCCATAGTAAAGTGCGGTAGTTGTTATGGTCCCTCCACCGCTACCTTCAGTCATTAAAATAACGTCTCCTACTTCAGCTCTCTTTCTTGCAGTTGGTCTTCCATCTTCAATTACTCCTATAGCTCCAACTGAGCTCACCATCCTGTCCCCTAAAACCATATCTCCTCCAACTCTTAAAGTACTTCCTGAAACCAAAGGGACTCCAATAGCTTCTGAAACTGCACAAACTCCGCCGGTATAATCAAAAATCTTAGAAACGTCTCCATCGTCTGCTAAATGAATATTACTTATGAGGGCTTTTGCATCAGCTCCCATTACAAAAACATCTCTTAACGCAGCTCGTGTAACATGAAAACCTGCTAAAAAAGGAAAATCACTTAATCTTGAGTGTGTCCCATCAACTGCAACTACAATATATTGGGCGTTTGCTTTTACAACTCCCGCATCATCCTGCTCTCTACTGTCAACTTCTGTTTTTTGTTTTGTACTCTCAATAATTCTTGCTATTTCTCTATGAACAAAAAAGTCTCCTTCTCCCCGACTTCCTACTCCCATTTTGCCCATTGTAACTTCCGACCTTGGGAAATCCAAAATATACTTCAAATCCTTATCCTCAATTTCTTTATATTTTTCCGTTGTTCTTACTTCCTCTAAAACAGCCTTAACAAATCTCTCCGCCCAATCTTCACTAACGCCTTCTTTTATCTCCATTACTTTTTTGAACCCATCTTCAATAATCTTATCTTCAGATGTGTTCTTCCTCAAACATCTCCTTATATAACCCTCTATATCCATTTTTTCACCATAGTATGTAAATAAGCCGAACTTCAGTTTCTCCACAAATTATAAAATTATAAAGTTAAATCTGAGTTTTCATACAATTAACACGTAATCAAATCCATAAAACTGAAAATAAAATAGATAAAAATCATTTCAATTCAATTATTCGCTCAATTTCAAAATCGCCTCTGCCAAATCCCCATTACATTCTTCTAATGCTTTTCTCGCTTCTTCTTTTGATACATTACACTGGTTAGCCACCATTTCAATATCTTCGTCGGTTATTTCTAATTTAACCTCTTCATCAGCTATCTTTTCAGCTTCTTTTTTAACTTTTTTAGGCTTTCCAGTTATCGAATAGGTTTTTGTCCCCATCATATCCATTATTTGCACTTTTGGATTTTCAAAAATCAATTCTTGATCCTCGAGCTCAATTATGACTTTTACCGCCTTTAAATCCTTAGCATCCATTCCAAAATCTTTCATCATTTTTTGCATTTGTTTTAACATTCTTGGGTTCATTCTTCCTGGAAACATACATATTCACCTCATTAATATATTATTCTGCAAATTACCTGATTGATAAACACATGAAAATAAGTATTAACCTAAACCTAATATAAATATATGGACTGGAATACGCCAATATGGACGATATTAAAAACAACACTAATAAAACATTCAACTGTAAAATATATACAGTCATAGCATATTATAGTAATGTGCAATTTTAACCATACTTATTTCATACTATTTAAACTTAGATCGAGATAAATTCATTTTAGAATTTGTCGACTCACGAAACCAAAGTTTCGTCGAGAAATACAAAAAATTACATTATTTTTATTATGAAAGCAATATTTATGATAATTTTATAATCAATATCATTAATAAGTCATGCACACCACTATATTTCGGAGGAAAAATATGGATATCAACAACAAAGAATTAATTAAGAAAGCGGTTCAAGCCATTAAAAAGCTCTCTGAAAAAATAGAAGACGATGTAAAAATAATGCACGTTTGCGGTTCTCACGAACATACAATATGTAAATATGGAATAAGGGATGTTTTACCTAAAAATATTACTGTTGTTCCAGGCCCGGGATGTCCGGTCTGTGTTACAACTCAGAAGGAAATAGATGAAGCAATATACTTGGCAGAACAGGGGTACACAATTGCAACACTTGGAGATATGTACAGGGTTCCAGGTAGCAAAAAATCGCTTATGGAATTGCAATCAGAAGGTGCGGATGTAAAACTGGTCTATGGTATAGGGGATGCTGTAAAACTTGCAAAAGAGCAGGAAAACAAAGTTGTATTTATTGCCATAGGTTTTGAAACTACGGCACCAACAACTGCAGCAGAGATATTGACCAATCCAGAGAATTTCTATATTTTAAACTGTCATAGACAAACTCCTCCTGTGATGGATTTTCTTTTAAGCGGGGGAGCTGAAAGAAAAATAGATGGTTTCATATGTCCAGGGCATGTTTCCACAATAGTTGGATTAAAACCTTACTATGAACCATGTGAAAAATACAATGCCCCTATGGTAGTTGCAGGTTTTGAACCTATGGACGTTTTAATGTCTTTGGTTATGATTTTAAAACAGTTGATAAATGGTGAGGCAAAAGTAGAAAATGAATATAAGAGAAGTGTAAAAGAGGAAGGTAACTTAATAGCTCAAAGAATAATGAATGAAGTATTTGAACCTTCAGATGTCCCGTGGAGAGGTTTCCCCGTCATTAAAGATGGCGGTTTAAAATTAAAAGAGAAGTATAAAAAATATGATATTCACGAAAATGAAGACATTCCAGAGATAAAAGAGAAAATAGTTAAAGGATGCATATGTAGTGAGATTTTGAGGGGGGATAAATTACCAAGTGATTGTAAACTCTTTGGAAACGTATGTAATCCTTTAAATCCTGTTGGAAGCTGTATGGTGTCTGACGAAGGAACCTGCAGAATATTTTACAAGTATAAAAGAATTTAACCTAATTTTCATATCTTTTTGATTGCAGTTTTAAGTTTGTATAGGTCACATGAGTCATTCTTATCTTCATCGATTATTTTAACATCCTTTAAACTATTTAAACCCTGTTTTTCAGCTGTTTTTTCTATCCCTAGAGTTTTATCAGTATCCATACTCAATATATAAGCTTCTAAACTAGGTACTTTTAATAGACAGGCAGCTACAGCTCTATGGTGACCGTCAACTATTATGTATTTATTGTTGTTTGTCTCTATAACTATGATGGGCTCTGCAAGACCTCTATTCAATTCATATATTCTTCCAAATAATTCATCTTCATAAACTTTAGATTGAGTAGGTTTAAGTTCATTAACCGGAATAGATTCTTTTTTTAATTCAACATCATATCCTAGGTTTTTATAAGATTTAATTATTTTTTCAAGTTTAGTTGGAGTAGTTTTTTCTATTTGAGATCTTATAACATCGGTGTTCGTAATTATCCCAACTAAATTATTCTCTTCGTCAACAACTGGAAGCTTTGAAAATCCTGTTCTAAACATTATCCTTCCAACATCCATTACATTTGCTTCAGGCTTAGTAATTATCATTTCTTCCCTTTTTGTCATTAAGTTCTTTATCTTTTCGGATTCGTCTTTTCCGATAAGGTCGTGAACTGAAACAATCCCCTGAAGTTTCCCATCTGATACAACTGGAAAAGCATCATGGGACGTTTTTTTTATCAAACCAATTACATCTTTAACTGTATCCTCTGGGCTAACGCAATCAACCTTTACTGTCATGTATTCCTTTACTCTTACCATGTTGTCAAACCCTCTTTTTGTAAATTATTTCCCCTGTTTTTAGATTTTTAATCTCCAAAATCCTATGGAGAGGAATATGAGATTCCTCGTAAATTATAAAAGAATCCTCGATAGAAATTTTATCCATTGGGATGGTTTTTTTATTGTTTTCAGCCCCTCTATGCAGATAAACTATTTCATAATCTCCTGGATTAAGTTCGGGATGCCAGATTATTTTGTTTATTAAGTTCTCCAGTGGAGAGCTCCGAAATTTCCGATCTCGTTTAACTTTAATCATAACACCCCCAATTAATTAAGACAAAGAAAATATTGAGATAGTTCCAAAACTGAAAAAACTGAAATTAACTAAATATATGTTGTTTTGAAACGATATATTATTCGTTACTTTCTGAACCATTATTTCCTTCTTCAACCCCTACAGCTTCAAAAATTTTAGCCTGTATGGCCTCCTCGACTAATTTTCTAAGTGCATTTTTATCTGAAACTGATTCAAAAATACCCAATTCAATACTTGCTGCTGCAGATGATTGGTGACCCCCACCACCAAAGGCTTTTTTCATTATATCCCCTACATCAATTCTCAGATCCTTTGTCCTTGAACTAATATGTATTTCATTTTCAGATATTCCAAATACATAGGTAGTTGTAATCCCTTCCATCTTAAGTAAAAATTCTGCAGCTCTTGGTAATGCATCCCTATTCTTTATCATTCCAACGTAAGAAAGAGCAATATTACCTTTAATAATTTTTCTGTTTAGTATGGCCCTTGCAAGTACTTCCATTGTCTCAGTATCCATTTCAGGATTCTCTATCATTTCCAAAACTTTAGCATCCATTAGCCCCTGCAAATACCCTGCAGCTTCAAAGTCCTTTTTTGAAGTTTTTCTTTTAAAATAGTTCGTATCTGATGCTATTGCATAGTAAAGTGCAGTTGCCAAATCTCTACTTGGCGTCATATCCATTTGCATTAAATACTCTGTTAAAATAGTAGCAGTTGCACCAACATCCTGCCTAATATCTTCATATTTTGCATTTAGATCTCCGTTCTCGTGATGATCTATTAATATAGCTATCTCCGTGTTTTCGGCATCTATTGGAAGGGTTTTTGAACTTGAAGAATCCACCACTGCAATCGAACAGTAGTTTTTCAAATCAACATCATCTATGTGCTTTAATTTAATGCCCAATAAGTTTATCATTGCCTTATTTTCGTCATAACCTATTTTCCCCCCATATACAATTTCAGAATTTACGCCCCATTTTTCTAATATTGTTTTTAAGGCCATTGAACTTGCCATTGCATCAGGATCGGGATTTTTATGCGTAACTATTAAAAAAGGAGCCTTAAACTCACTATCAGTTGACTCCTTATCTTCTTTCTCACCATAATATTTGTTAAATTTTCTCCGAGCATCTAAAGCGAGCTCCCTAAGGTCTGCCAATTTTCTCCTTAACTTCGACTTTTCAATTTCTGCTATAACATCTTTTGCAGCACTTTCTAATGGATATATAACCTTATCGACATCAAGACCGCTGTAAAGATCAGGATACTTAACTACCCCTCTAGCTATAAGATAACCCCTTTGATTTAATTGAGTTACTAGTTCTGCAATTTTTCTATTTATCTCGTAGTTATTTGTTAGAATTAGTATTGTGTCAGCATCTTTAATTCTTGCTCTATTGAGAGTATCCTCTTCAGTGGCATCCCCCACAATATAATCAAAATCAATTTCCTCAAGTGATTCAAATACAGCTTCGTTTTTATCAATTACCACGATTTTATCAAGATTTTTGGCATTATTCACGATTTTACGACCAAACGAACCGTAACCAATAATTAATATCATAGTATACCTCCAAAGGCATGGGACATTATATTCTAAACGATATAGTTCACAAGTACGTAGTAATGTAAGTAATAATGGGGTCTAAAACATCACTTTTAATATAATCTCAAAATAATGGTAT
The DNA here is from genome assembly GCF_946463545.1 of Methanothermococcus thermolithotrophicus DSM 2095. Classification (NCBI taxonomy): domain Archaea; kingdom Methanobacteriati; phylum Methanobacteriota; class Methanococci; order Methanococcales; family Methanococcaceae; genus Methanothermococcus; species Methanothermococcus thermolithotrophicus. The sequence goes on from NZ_OX296583.1 coordinate 555,358, forward strand.
ATAATTTTAATGTTAAGACATGCTATAAAAAGAAAATGAAACAAGGTTACATTCCCCAGAATAGGTTCCCTTCGAGTTTTTGTTTTAATTCCATGTATTTTGAGAGGGCTTCCCGTTCATCTCCTCTTAATTCTCCCTTATATTCATGGTAGAGCTTTCTAACTTCATGTTCAGGAACTTCCACATATAGTATATCATTTTCCTTGGCGTTCCTTCCCAACACTATATTACCTTCAATTGAAATAGGAACCTGCATGCCAACTTTTGCCTCTTTAATATTCTCCTGCTTTTGGTTTTTAATTTCTTTCACATAACCTAATTTTTTTCCATCCTCAGTCATTAAAGGACTGCCTACTTTTAAGGTCCCATATATAACTTCAACACCACAGATCGCAGGATTTTTCTGCCTGAATATACAGTTAGGAAGTATTTTAATGATTGCAGGTTTTGTAAGTTTACTTAATTCATCGGATTTCATCTTTTCATTCATTTCTTTTAACCATTCATCATAGTCTTCAACTAACTTGTAGATAATGTTTCCTTCAAATACCTTTACATCGGTTTTTTCTATTTCTGTTTTTGCATCTGGAAGTATTTTTGTGTTAAATGATATTATAGCCCCATTTAATGGGTTTGATTGAGCATAGGATGAAGCTTCAATAACGTCTTTTTTAGAAACGTCCCCAACTTCTGCTTTTTTAATTTTAACATTATTTTTTCTTAACTCATTGGCAAGAGCTTCCAATGAACCCATAGTGTCTGCCTTAATGATGATTCCTTCTTCATCTGTCTCTATGGCTACTTCTTCAATTTCTTTCAAAATTTCCTCTTTAGCCTCATCTACCTTGTTCTTTGGAACGATCCTTAAAGGACTTCCTGCAATAACGTTTTCCAATTCAGGAGCTGATATTTTAACCCCTGCAGATGCAACAACCTCTTTAACAGGTTTAAACTTATCCCTTGGATCTCTCATTTCATCCAATGGTTTAGGTTTTAAAAGGGCCTTAATCTTTGAAACTAAAACTCCATCAGGATTTCCAACCACTATATAATCTCCTCTTTTTGCAATACCGTCATAAATTATCGCATCAATAGTTTTTCCCAGTCCTTTTTCTTCTTTAACTTCCAAAACGGTACCTTTTGCATAACCTTCAACATTTAAGCTCAAGTTCTGTTCTAAAAACTTCTGAGCCAAACCTGCAATCATAACCAGTAAATCTGGGATTCCTTCTCCAGTCATAGCTGAAACTGGAATTATGTTAACAGTTTTTGCAATGTCTTTAACCCTCATAAAAAGGTCTGCTTCAAAGCCCATTTCGTTTAAAGGCTTTATAACATTTTCATAGAGTCTTATTTCGAATTCAGTCAATGCATTAGGATGCTGATTTTTCTCATTAAAATTTAAAACAAATGGCCCTTCAACAGAGCTCCATCCTGGGATAAGATCAATTTTATTTGCAGCTACCACGAAGGGGGTTTTACATTGTTTTAAAATATTAATAGCCTCAATCGTTTGGGGCTTAAACCCTTCATTAATATCTACTACCAATATGGCAATATCTGCCAGAGCTCCTCCCCTTTTTCTCAAGGAGGTAAAAGCCTCGTGTCCTGGGGTATCAATAACCAAAAGCCCAGGAATCGTTATTTTAGCATTTAACATATTTAGTAGGTTTCCAGAAATCTTCTTTATAACGTCTATTGGGATTTCACTGGCCCCAATATGCTGGGTAATTCCACCAGCTTCTCTTTTTGTAACCCTTGTTTTTCTTATTTTATCAAGTAAACTTGTTTTACCATGATCCACATGCCCTAAAACACTAACTATAGGAAATCTTAAAGCCATAAAAAATCACCGTTTTGTAAATTGTTTCACACTAAAAATATCCGATATCTCACAATTCACATTGTTATATAATATTTATCAAAATACATATCAATAAACGTTTTTTAAATAGAGACGATAATCACTTATAATATAGATATTTTACTAAAATAGATCGAGGTTATATAAAAAGATTTATTATTTAAAATATATTGCACTGCACCACTTTTTATTTTTTATGGCAATTTTAAGAAATATCGCCATAAATTATCTTCCAAAAAATAGACTTATTTCTCTCTCTGCACTTTCTTTTGAATCAGATGCATGTATTATATTATCAGGAGTCGATAAAGCAAAATCTCCCCTGATAGTCCCAGGTTCTGCTTCTTTAGGATTTGTACTTCCGATCATTTTCCTAACAATCGATATTACATTTTCTCCTTCAACAATAAGAATTACGATTCTACCTGATGTCATGAAATTTATAAGTTTCTCATAAAACCCTTTTCCTCTGTGTTCCATATAACACTTTTCAACCATTTCTCTTGAAAGGGTTAACATCTTCATATCTACAATATCAAGCCCTTTATCTTCGAATCTCTGGATAATTCTTCCGATTAATTTTCTTTTAACTGCATCTGGCTTTAAAGCCACAAAAGTTCTCTCTTTCATAGTAATCCCTAACATACCACAAAGACTGCAAAAGTTAAAAACTGTTAAATGATTAAATAAATAATAATTAAGTATATTTTATTTTAAAGAGAAAGCATGTCCCTAGCAACATAGTAGCTCTTTGCATGCCCACATGATGGACACTTTTCTGGAGCTTCAGTTCCGTTATGGATATACCCACATTCAAGACAAACCCATTCTGTTTCCTCATCTCTTTTAAACATTGTTCCGTTTTCAACTGCTTCAAGGATTTTTTTGTACCTTGCCTCATGATGCTCTTCTGCCCTACTTATCGCCCTAATTCTTTCTGCTATATCTTTAAGTCCTTCTTTTTCAGCTATTTCTGCAAATTCTGGATACATGTATGTATTTTCATAATGCTCTCCATCTATCGCAGCTTTTAGGTTTTCCACGGTGTTTCCGCAAACTAATGGTGCTTCAATTTCGGTTTTTATGGCGTCATCTTTTCTAAGTTCCTGAATAAACTCAAAAAAAGTCTCAGCATGTTCTTTTTCATTGTCAGCAGTTTCAAGAAAGACCTTGGATATAAATACATACCCCTCCTTCTTTGCAATCTTTGCATAGAAACTATATCTATTTCTTGCCATACTCTCTCCAGCAAATGCCTTAACCAAGTTTTCAATAGTACCCATAGTGTACCTCCCCTATTTTTTGTGAATAAATATATAAATCTCAAACAATAAGAATCTTTCCATACAATATACAATATATAGTTCAAAAATATAAACGGTGAAAAAGATGATATGTATTGTAATGGGAAGCGAAAGCGATGTTAAAATAGCCGAAAAGGCTGTTAATATTTTAAAGGACTTTGAAGTAGAATTTGAAGTTAGAGTAGCTTCAGCCCATAGAACACCAGAATTAGTTGAAGAAATAGTTAAAAATTCAGATGCAAAAGTTTTTATAGCGATTGCAGGATTGGCTGCCCATTTACCAGGTGTTGTAGCATCTTTAACAACAAAACCAGTTGTTGCTGTTCCTGTTGAGAGCAAACTGGATGGAATGGATGCATTACTAAGTGCTGTTCAAATGCCTCCAGGAATCCCAGTAGCTACTGTTGGTGTAGATAGAGGTGAAAATGCTGCTATTTTAGCCCTTGAAATGCTGGCAATATCTGATGAAAACATTGCATCAAAATTGAAAGATTTCAGAACTAAACAAAAAGAGAAGGTTATGAAATCCGATGAAAAAGTTAAAAACATGTTTTAAATTACATCTCAACAAATATGTCTTTTCCTTTTTTCATTGCACTTAAGAGCTCTTTTCCAATGGATGTTTTTTTGTTTAATTTTACAGTACCATTTGAACTTACGGTAGCAGAGCAGAGATATTCTCCATCAATATAAATTTTAATATTCGCTCCAACAAAATCCTCCCCTGCATCTACAACGATATGTTTTCCAGTCTCAATTAATCTTGTAGTTTCATAATCGCTCATATATTCGTACTTATCAACTTCTTCATCATAATGACCTTGAGTTTCAGCTCCAGAATCTGAACCCAATTCTCTAACACTTATTTTTAATCCTATTATATCTTCCAGCTTGGATATTTCCTTTCCCCCTTTTCCTATAATTGAAGGAATGTACTTCTCATGAACTCTAAGTTCAATTGTATCGTTGCCCAATATTTTAATCTCAGGTTTTGCCTTTTTTGGAATGTATGGTTTCAAAGCCTTCTTTATATTTTCTTCGGCATATTTGTAAACTGGAGGTACTTCGCTAATTTCTTCTTCCTTTATAGGCATGACTACAACCTGTTCCCCATAGGTGTATATCTCGTATTCGGGTTTTTTTGTTACAAAGTCTTTAATTTCAATAACAGGCCTTGCCAAATCTGCCTCTTTCATTCCATGCGGAACTTTAACTGTAAAGCCCACTTCATAAACCTTTTCAATTTTTCCATCTTGAATAAATACAACAGTATCTACAATCTGAGGAATTATACCGAGCTCTACTCTACCTATGAGTCTCTGTATAGCATCTATTGGCTTTGAAGCATGAACTACCCCAACCATTCCAACTCCTGCCATTCTCATATCTGCAAATATTTCAAAGTCCCTTGTCTTTCTGACTTCATCGTATATTGTGTAATCAGGCCTTACTAAAAGTAAAATATCGCAGGTTTTTTCCATACTCCCCTCAAGTGGTGCATACTGAGTAATTTCAGTACCTACCTGTAAATCCCTTGGACTTTCCATTGTTTTTACTATTTTATTGTTGCTCCTATAGTACTCTGCCAATGCTGAAACAAACGTTGATTTTCCACTACCTGGAGCTCCTGAAACAAATATACCTTCTGCTTTCTTTAGTCTATCCATTAGATGTTCTGATAAATTGTAATCATCAAGTGAAACCTTTGTGATAGGCCTTACAGCCGTGACTTCGAGACCTTCTGAAAACGGAGGCCTTGTTATGGCTATTCTCATGTTTCCAAGCTGGATTACTGTTGCCCCTCTTCTCTGTATCTCAATTAATCCATTATTTTGCTCACTGTATTTTAAAATATTATCAATTATAGCTTCCATTTCTTCCCTTGTGAGCTCCTTATCATCTACAGGGGTAAGTTTAACTTCCCCAGGTTTTCCTCTTTTTACATATGGTTTGCAGTTTTCCTTCAAATGAACTGATGTTGTTAAAGAGTCAAAATATTTATCCAACACCAATTCAACTTTTTCTTTTTTAACGTGTAGATAGTAGGACTCTATTCCTTGAGCAAGTGCAAGGTTGTATTGTATTCTATCGCTTGTTAAAAGTATTGAGTCGGTTTCTTTTGCCACATTTCTAATCATTGCATCTATTTCCCCGCTCTTGGCAAGTGAAATAATATCAACTGAGGGTCTTTCCCCGTAGTATTCTATTTCAATATTGCTTTCCTTTGCAACATCTACCATTTTCTTCAATTCTTCAATTCCTAAATAACCTATTTCCCTACCTTTATTTGCCTGAGCTTCCAACTCAGATATAACTGCCTCAGGGATTATTATCTTACTATTTTCTATTACTCCATTCTCTATCAGGTCAGTTATTCTACCGTCAATAACTACACAGGTATCTACTGTTATTTTTTTATTTTTTAAATCAGGGATTGTAGTTGGAATATCCTCATCTTCATTTTGTGAACCGCCAACAAATATTGGTTCTTGATTTAAACCACTAGAATCTTGTTTATCGTCCATACTATCACCTAAATAAGTTATTAATATGTAAGTAATAAATGCCAACAAATTTAGTATTAAACAAAAAAGTTAATTTAACAAAGTTTTTATATTGTATTTTTATTATCGTTCCCGTTAAGGGTATTAAAAATCTTTTAGATTTTCATAATTTTATCCCCTACAATGGATAAATTTCCACTCTCTAAATCTAATTTATAGTGGAAACATGAATAATAGTCTTCGTGACAAGCCCATCCCTTCTGTTTTACAACGAATAAAAGAGCATCGCCATCGCAATCACGATAAACTTCTTTAACATATTGTGTATTTCCACTTTCCTCCCCTTTCCTCCAAATCTTATTTCTGCTTGTTGAATAATAATGCATAATTTTGGTTTCAAGGGTTTTTTTCAGTGATTCCATATTCATGAAAGCGGTCATTAAAATATTTTTGTTCTCATCCATCACAATTGCAGTTATGAGCTCTCTACCATCAATATTTCTGAACTTCAGATTTAAGTTATTAATTAACTCGTTAGTGTTTGATTTTTCCATAAGGTATCACCGAACAAAGTGAAGGTGAGCTATGAGATAAAAACCTTCGGTTTTGAGCAATGAAAACCATCAGGTTTTCATTCAATCCTAAGGATTTCATTCAACCTACTAAACCGTATTTCTTTATAAAACTGCAAATATGATTATAAATATAAATTCTATAAATATCTTGAGAAAAGGATAATCAATTCAATCATATTCTGAGACTGTCTCTTATTCTACTTTATATCCTTTGTTATTTCCAGTAGTTACTATGATCTCGCCTTCTATTCCATTTTCATCAAAAAACTTCTTTGAAGCTTCAATTATTATCTTCTTATCTCCAATTGAATATATGGTAGGTCCAAAACTGGACAAACCACTGTATGAAACATCCTGCAATGTTTTTAAAAGTTTTTTGACAGTTTCACTCTGAAGATCAACCTCTACCTTCTTAAAACCTAAGTTTTGTATATTATTTATAACCTCTCCAAAGGAATTTAAATCTTTTTCAATTATTGATGGCATCATCTTCATTAGGATTAGATGGCATAGCTTTTGGGTTTCAGATAATGGGATAGGGCAGTATGTCTTAAATATATCTACTTCTTTGTTTCCATGTATATTTTTGCCCCTTGGTATCGTTAAAACTATATCCCAGTTAAAGTCATGCCTAAAAAGTATGGGCGCAGGCCTTACATTTTTTGACACAGAAGAAGGTCTGAAATCCTCTTTATCCTTGCCTGGTCCAAATGTGTGCCCCCCATCAACTATAAAACCTCCATTTTCAAATGCTGCAATACCAATACCTGATGTACCGCCTCTCCCAGTTATTTTTGCAATTTCGGTAGCGCTTAATTCTTTTCCGTAGATTAATGAGGTCAACTTTCCAGTTGAGATTGCCATCTGAGTACCACTGCCTAAACCAGTATGTGGAGGAATTATATTGCGTATTTTTAAAGATATCCCATCTTCATTTATATGGTTTAAAACCTTTTTTGCAGAATCGTAAATCCTTTTTTCCATATCCTCTTTCATACTTTTATTTAAATCAGCTTTTAAATCTATCTCTATCTCATCGCTTTCTTTACCTTCAATTACGAAATTTGGATAATCTAAGGCTACCCCTACACCACCATCTACCCTTCCAATACTGCCGTTCAAGTCAATTAAACTCATGTGTATTCTTGAAGGGGAAGTTAACTTTAATTTCATCATCTCACCTAAACCTGAAACACTCCAAATTATACTATTCCTTCTCAGAAACCAGTACCTCTATCAAGTCCCCTCTTGTGACAATTCCAACAAGTTTTCCGTTTTCAACAACGGGAAGTCTCTTAATTTTATTTTTAATCATTATTTCAGCAGCTTCATTTATTGAAGTTTCGGGTGTAATTGTTATAACATCCCTTGTCATAGCTTCCCATACTTCGGTTTTTAGGGCATTTTTCATATCTTCTTTGAATTCTTCCATTTTTATAGCTGCTTTTAAAGGTAATTCAATTAAATCCAGTGGAGAAGGTAGTATTAAATCAAATCTTTCATCATGGGTTGTAATTGTCTTTACAATATCACTTTCTGAAATGACCCCAACTATTTTACCATCTGCATCCACAACCGGAGCTCCACTTATTCTATTTTTTCTAAATAAAGTTATGACATCTTCGATACGGTCATTTTGATTTACCGTTATTGGTTCCTTCATAACTGATCTCACTTCGATCATATACTCACCAGAAAATTTATCAACATATTAAAATATATATAACCTCTCTTTTAATATACTTATACTTATGGTGAAAAAAATGCACGTAAGGATTAACAATGGAATAAGTGAATGTGATATTCACTTAATAGGTACTGCCCATGTTTCCGACGAAAGTATACATAACGTGGAAAAAGCAATAATGGAAATAGATCCTGATTTAATTGCTGTTGAACTCGATAAAGACAGATTTCTTTCCATTATGAACAGCGGAAACTCAAAGAATGCGGATAATATACATAATATAGATATTTTAAAGATTATTAAAGAAGGAAAGATTGGGCTCTTTTTGATTCATACAATTTTAGCGAATTTTCAAAAAAAGATTGGGGAACAGTTTGGCATAAAACCAGGTAGTGAAATGAAAAAAGCGGTAGATTTGGCTATTTTATATAATAAACCTGTTTCACTTATAGACCGGCCAATAAACATTACTCTTTCAAGGGCCATGAATAAAATGACTTTAAAGGAAAAAATAGATGTTTTATTGGGGCTCCTAACTGAAAAAAACGATATTGAAATAGATGAAAAATCACTAAACAATATGATAAATAACGCCGAAGATTTAATTTTAATGTTAAAAGAAGTTTCACCAGCAATTTACGAAGTTCTTGTAGATGAAAGAGATAAGTTCATGGCAAAGAACATTTTTGAATCCAGTAAGGGAAAAGAAAAAATAGTTGCAGTTGTTGGGGCAGGCCATTTAAATGGAATTGCCAACTATTTAAGGGAACTTGAATCTGGAAAAAATATTGATTTAGGAGAGTTAATGGAAGTTAAAAAGAAGTCCAACATACTTGGAAAATTGGCGTCAATTGGTTTGGTTTTATTAATCATCTATGGATTTTATATGGCTTCTTCAAATTTAGATGTTTTAAAAAAACTAACTTTAGATTGGATACTTGTAAATGGAAGTCTTTCATCATTAGGTGTTTTAATCGCCAGGGGACGTATTCAAACTGCAATTGCAGCGTTTTTAGCTGCACCGATAACTTCCCTAATACCAGTTATTGGAGCAGGGTATATAGCAGGTCTTGTGGAGTTAAAATACAGAAAAATAACTGTTGAAGACATAAAAGAATTATTTAACACTGAAGATTTTAAAAAACTAATTAAAAATAATGCAATGAAGGTACTAATAGTGGCTGCACTTGCAAATTTAGGAAGTGCCATAGGTACCTTTTACTTTATACCAAGATTTTTAGGATATTAAAAAATAAAAAACAAGGAAAAATTTTAAAAATATAGGTGTAATAAAAAAGTAAAATAAAATAGCTTATAAAAGCTCTTTAACTTTGTCCATCATTCTTTTTAGGATTTCTTTATCTGACATTACATCTTCTGGAGGGTCAATGACTTTTTTAAGAGCGATTGGAACGCCATCCATCCTATAAGCGGTTCCTCCACATTCAACTCCAGCAATTGCCGGAGGTAGTATTATATTTGCCAGTTCTGTTGTTGGAGTTTGGTGGGGCTCCATCACTATTAAAGGAATTTCAACCATTCTCTCCACTGCCTTTTGAGGGAAGTGAGCTCCAGGATCTGATGCAAGGTTTAACATGGCATCAGCTTCTCTTCTCATTAACAGATCGGTTACACTTGTATCCCCTGGATTGAATATAGGGCTTCCACTTGAGTAATCAACACATAGTGGATAACCACTTATCCAGGTGCACACTTGGTTAAATCCATTCACATTGTAGTGTCCCCTCATCGGTATAAGTGTGAATTTTGTATGGGCATTTAAATCAATAATAAGTTCAATGGCATTGTCAATATTTCTGTGCTTACTTCCTGATTGGGTGACACCCATACCAAAGAACAAATTTCCAAATTGGGCATTTTTAAGCACATCTATTGCCTCATAAATAGTTTCCACAGGGATTCCTGCAATTTTTTCCCCTTTCAACTCAAACCCTTTCAATGCCGCCCTCATTGCACTTATTAACTCATAATCTTTATGAGGTTCGACTTGTAGGTGAACATCTGCTAACTTCGCAGTATCTGTTTTTCTCGGATCTACAACAATTAATGTTCTATCATTTCTCCCTCTTTCTCTGAAAAATCCTCTTGAAAATACACCATACCTACTCATGTGTCTTGGATGAGCATGCATTGGATTGCATCCCCAATAGATCACTACATCTGCCCTATTTTTTACCTCACCTAATGTACAAATAGGATAACCTACATCCTGCAATGCCCAAACACTTGGTCCGTGGCATACTTCTGCAGTATTACTTACTACTCCTTTTACCTTTTCGGCCAATTCTATCCCATACACGTGAGCATGACACTCTGTTGCTGAAAATCCATATATCAATGGTTTTTTGGCATTTACTAGTATTTCTGCCGCCTTCTCTATTGCAGTATCCCAATCAACCTTTTTAAAATCGTCTTTTTTATTTTCCCTCATTAAAGGTCCTGTGTGTCTTGTAGAACCTTCTCTATGGGTAAATTTACTGTATCCAATTCTGCATGCGTTCTTTGTCCCGATTATGTGATTACCTTCAACATAGCACTCTATGTCGTCACATAATGTTCCACAGAATGGACAAACCACATCTTTTATTATTTCCATAATACCACCTTCATATGAAACATGAAAAAATATGGGAGCTCCAAGAAGGAGTTACAACTTTGATTTTGTTAATTCTCATGAATCGTAAAATCTGTTAGGATTTCACCAACCTCCAAAGGAGTGCTAAAACCCAAATGTTTCATTCAATCTTGAGTAAATATACATAAAATTAGGAATTAATCAACGGAATCATAGATTCCGTTTTTAAAGTCTTAGATGATTAATTTGAGTTATGCTGTATCCCTAAACATCCCTTCAATCTGTTTAAACAGTTGTATTGTTTTGAAGTGGTCTTGTTCTAATGCACCACTAGGACATCCTGCAGGACAGGTTCCACATCCTTTACACAGGGCTGAGATAACTTCAGCTACTACTTTACCGTCTTTTTCAACCAATCTTGGAGCTCCGTATGGACATTGTTTTACACAAACTCCACATCCACCACAGATTTCTGCATCTACTGACGCAATTATTGGTTCAACTTCAACTTCTCCTTTAGCAAGTGGAATCGCAGCTCTTGAAGCAGCGGCAGAACCTTGTGCAACTGATGCAGGGATATCTTTTGGCCCCTGACAAGCTCCAGCAAGATAAACACCGTCTGTTGCAGTATCAACAGGTCTTAATTTTGGGTGTGCTTCCATAAAGAACTGGTCAGGTGTTCTTGAAATACCCAATATTTTTTGGACCTCATCAGCTGATTTTGTTGGTACCATACCTACTGAGAGAACTACTAAATCATATTCTTTTTCAAGTATTTCTCCTAACAAGGTATCTTCTGCCCTAACTACAAGGTTTCCTGTTTCTGGATCTTCTATAACTTGTGATGGCCTTCCTCTCATGAATTTAATACCGTACTGTTTGGCACTTCTTTCATAGAACTCTTCGTATCCTTTGCTGAACGCCCTTATATCCATATAATAAATATCTATCTCGGTATCTGGTGATTTTTCCTTAATTAACTGAGAGTTCTTCATTGCATACATACAACAGACGTTTGAACAATATTTGTTTCCAACTTTTGCATCCCTTGAACCAACACACTGGATAAATGCGATTCTTTTTGGTTTTTGCCCGTCACTTAACCTTATAACCTTTCCACCTGTAGGACCAGAGGCGTTAATCATCCTCTCCAATTCAAGTGCAGTTACAACGTTATCATATACTCCATATCCGTACTCTTCCCTAACTGTTGGATCAAATGCATCATAACCTATTGCACAAATTATCGTACCTACTTCAGCTTCTATAATTTCAGGTTCTTGATCAAAGTCTATGGCATTAGGCCCACAAACTTTTGCACACAATCCACATTCTATACAGTGTTCTTTATCAATGGTGTATTTTGCAGGAACTGCCTGTGGAAATGGCTTATAGATGGCTTTTCTCATTCCAATGCCCATATCAAACTCATTTGGAACATCTATTGGACATACTTCTGAACACTGCCCGCATCCAGTACATTTTGTTTCATCGATGTATCTTGCCTTTTTCATTATTTTGACTTTAAAGTTTCCAACATATCCTTGGACATCTACAACTTCAGAATAGGCATAAAGTTTAACGTTTGGATGCTTTGCAACATCTACCATCTTTGGAGCTAAAATACAAATAGAACAGTCGTTTGTAGGGAATGTTTTATCAAGTTGGGCCATTCTTCCTCCAACAGAAGGAGTTTTTTCTACCAATATGGTTTCAAAACCCATATCTCCTAAATCTAGTGCAGTCTGAATACCTGCAACTCCCCCTCCAATAACCAGAGCTCTTTGTGTAACCCCTACTTTGATGAACTCTAAAGGTTCTAACAACCTTGCCTTTGCAACAGCCATTCTTACTAAATCTTTTGCCTTTTCTGTTGCTTTTTCTTTTTCATGCATGTGTACCCAAGAGCAGTGTTCTCTTATGTTCGCAAACTCAAATAAGAATGGGTTTAATCCTGCTTCAGCAACACACCTTCTAAATGTTGGCTCGTGTAATCTTGGAGAACATGCAGCTACAACCACCCTGTTTAAGTTGTGTTCTTTGATGTCTTTTTTAATCATTTCTTGCCCAGGATCTGCACACATGTATTTGTAATCTCTTGCCACAACAACATTCTTTAAGGTTTTAGCAAACTCGGTAACATCTGGACAGTCAACAGTCCCTCCGATGTTGACTCCACAATGGCAAACATATACGCCAATTCTTGGCTCTTCCATGTTATCACCAATTTTATAATTCATTTTAATATTTTTGATTATTAACCAATTTACTAATATTGTAATTGGATTTTCTAATATGGTAATATGCAAAATATTCAAGTCTTTTCAAGCGATGGTAAAATCCGAAGAACCATATAATCCTTCATCTGCTCCGAAGTCGAAGCAAATCATCAACTTTCGTTTATAAATTCCTTTGGAATTTATGCTTTATTTCAGCTCACTTCAATGCCAGCGCATTTCTTTTAATCTTCTTACAGGCGTCAACACACTTTAAACACATGACACAAAAACCGCTTAAAGGCATTTTTTCATTTTCAGTTAATTCTAACATATCGTATGGACAAACTTTTACACATTCTCCACATTTATTACACAGAGTAGGGTTGAATTCAATCCTATTGTATTCTTTCCCATCATAAGTTACCGTTCCTAGTTTCAATGCTCCAGTTGGACAAACTGTTGTACATGCCCCGCATCTAACGCACATTCTGAACTTCTCTTTCTCATCTGTTTTTTTCTTTGTTGGGAGCTCCATACCCCTCTTATTGACAACTTTTATAGCACTTGTTGGACACTTCATAGCACATGAACCGCAGTAATTGCAGCTCTCTTCAATCCACGCAATGCCTTCCTCACTTACTGGTTTAGGTGGTTTATACTCAACCTCTAAAGTTATGGCATCTACAGGACATGCATTTGCACACAGACCACATGCTGGACATCCAACTGGTGGTTTTGCCATCATATCTTCAACTTTTATTAGATTTTTAGGGCATACGTCTGTACAAACCCCACACCCAATACATTCCTCATTAACTTCAAATTTCAATATATTTTTGTCTCTTTTTGGAGATTTCTTGCCTGCAACGAATATGGCATTCCATGGGCATGTTTGAGCACATACGCTACAATAGATACATTTATCCTTGTCAACTACTGCCTTATCATCACTGATTTCTATTGCCTTAACTGGACATTCCTCTGCACAAATTCCACATCCCACACAGTCGTCGGTAACTGCTATTGGTTCTTGTGGAATAATTATTTCTTTTTTATTTGGTTCAACAACGCCTTCCATTCCAACGAATTTGTCTGGACAGGCATCGATACACTTCATACATCCAACACAGAAGCCTTTTAATTTATCATCTTTGATTGTTAGATTATTTGGACAGACTTTAACACATTCTCCACATAAATCACACTTACTTGAGTTGTACTCAATCTGTTTGATTTTTTTGCCATTTAATTCGATTTCTCTTAGGTTTAAGGCATCATTAGGACATGCGTTGACACAATTTCCACACAGCATGCAGACTTTAAGGGGATTAAGTTTTAGTGCCTCAGTAGGACATGCCCTTTCACATGCTTTGCATAAATAGCAATCCTCCGTATTTACTACTATCATTTTATCCCCTAATTGATTTGACTAATTTATTTTTCTGATAAACATCCAATGATAGGTTATTTGATTCTTCCCCAATTATGTGAGTTGCACAGGACAAACATGGGTCATAAGCCCTAATGAGCATTTCCATATAGTTTAAAACTTGTGGTGTTGCATCTTCAGGAGCTTTTATATACTTTTCAGCAACTTTTCTAACACCAATGTCCATAGCAGGGTTGTTTTGAACTGTTGCAACAACTAAATTAGTATCTGTTATAATTCCATCGTCGTCTGTTTTGAAGTGGTGTATTAACGTTCCCCTTGGAGCTTCAACACATCCTACTCCATCTCCAACAACTTCCTCTGGTTCAGCTCTTATGTCCTCTCCAACTATTTTATCGTTTTCTAAAAGTTCTTTTACCATTTCAGCACTTGAGAGGAGCTCTATTAACCTTGCATAGTGGAATAACATTGGATGGTGGCAAGGTTTTCCAAATTCTTTAACAAATTCGTCATAATATTTCTGTGCAAGTGGTGTAGCCATCTTGTCGGAAACGTTAAGTCTTGATAATGTATTCACCCTATAAATTCCGTCTTCTTCTCCTTTATCTTTTAAATATGGGAATTTTAAGTATGAGTATGGCTTAACTCCTTCGGCAATATAGTTCATGTATTCAGATGGATCAAATTCATATTCAACTTTTCCTTCTGAATTGACAACCCTAAGTTTTCCATCATATAGGTCATGGACTCCATTATTTACCATACCCATATGAGCTGATTCAAAATAGCCTATGTCCAATAAATCCTCATCTTTTATATTTTCAAGTAACTTTTTTCCAACTTCAATAGACTTTTCAGATAACTCTATCGTTCTTTCAGATAGTTTTAGCAATTCGTCTCTTTCTTCTTCTTTCAGTGATTTTGATTGACCTCCAACTACTGCAGTAACTGGGTGAATTGCTCTACCTCCGACTACTCTAACAACATTCTGTCCTGCTTTTCTCAATTCAATAGCATCCTTTATAATTTCTGGATGTTCCTTTGCGATACCCATTAAGTTTCTTTTTAAAACATCATCTGTTGTTGGAAACATTAAATCTGGTGCAGCAAGCATGTAAAAATGGAGTGCATGACTGTGAACTGTTGCCCCTTGATGCATTAAGTTTCTTAAGAGCTCAGCTGTTTCTGGAATTTTCACGCCAAATACATTGTCCACCGCTTTTGCACTTGCTAAATGGTGGGCAACTTGACATATTCCACAGATTCTTGGTGTATATATTGGGGCATCTTCAACATACCTTCCTTCCAAAAACTTTTCAAAACCTCTAACTTCCACAACATGGAAACGAACCTTGTCTAAATTTCCACTATCATCAAAGGATACTGATATTTTTCCATGCCCTTCAACCCTTGTAACTGGTTCAACTGACAATTTTACCATTTTATCACCGTTATTTAATCGCTCTCTAAATTATTATTTCAATCTGATAGGAACAAAAGCACTTGGGAGTGTAAATTTGTAAAAACTTCCTATTTTATCTTTTATTGATTTCGGTAATATCATTGGATCTACATCTCTATCGTTATCAATTCCAAAATCAGAACATAGTGCAGAAATCATTTTTGCTCCTTGATCAACAACAGCATCTGTTGGACCACTGCAACCACTACATGGAACACCTGAGCTCGGACATGGTGCCCCACAACCTTCCCTTGTTGCGATACCTAAGCAGATATATCCTTGTTCCAATAGACATTTTTCAGGATCTGGATTTCCTTCATAGTTTCTTTTTATTGTTTCAATTGCAACTCCTTCTTCACTTTTCTTCCTTGCACACTCTTCACATAAATTCTTCTTAGGCAATTCTGGTTCTTTTCCTTCTAACAATGCTTTTACAACTTCAGCAATCATTTCAGGATTTGGTGGACATCCTGGGATGAAGTAATCGACTTCTATAACCTCAGATAGCGGTTTAACCCTTGAGACTAATTCTGGAACTTCTTCGTTTGGAATAATTCCATCGTCGTTTTTTGTAGTGATAGTTGTTTTATAGGCCTTGTCCAATAACTCATCGTTGGAATACAGATTACCTAACCCTGGAACACCTCCAAATGCAGCACAGGTTCCAAATGCTATGACTATTTTTGCCCTTTCCCTCATTTCTTTTGCAATTTCCAGGTTTTCTTCGTTTCTTATTCCACCTTCAATCAATGCAACTTCAACTTCATCAGGGATTTCTTTAACATCCATAAGCACAGGACAATGAACAAGTTCAACATTTTCCAGCAAATTCAAAAGTTCTTCGTGTAAATCTAACAAACTTATATGACATCCGGAACAACCGCCTAACCATGTTGTTGCTATTTTTACCATCTAAATCACCAATTTTATTTGTCTAATTCTTCTTTTAGTTTGCAAGGTCCAAGAGCTTCTATTTTATTATAGAAATCCTTCATCGTATTTTGGAATTTTTCACCTTCTGATGCAGAAATCCATTCATGGTTTAATCTTTCTTTTTCAATGCCTAATTCTTCCAATAATTCGTAGAGCATCATAACTCTTCTTTGCCATTTATAATTCCCAGAATCGTAGTGGCAATCTCCTAAGTGGCAACCTCCGACAAAAACACCATCTGCCCCTTCTTTAAACGCTTTTAAAATAAGGGATGGTTCAATTCTTCCAGAGCACATTACTCTAATTATTCTTATACTTGGTGGGTATTGCATCCTTCCAACACCGGCAGTGTCTGCTCCACCATAGGTACACCAATTACAACAAAATCCAATAATTTTTGGTTCCCATTCAGACATAGAATCACCATTAAATAGTTTAATATCTATATTACAAAAACTAATTACATACTACATAAATCATAGATGTACATAAAATTTTTTATACAGCCCAAATAGAAAACTTTATATAACGTATTAGGAAATCTAATGGATATATCCATCAAATTAAATTTTTGAAAATTTAAACGTAAAAATAAATACGAAAAACAATGATTTGAATTTTTTATTACTATTTTTTAAATTTTTATTATTACCTTAATAAAAATATTGAAAATTATTTTAACATATATACCTTTTTATTTTAACTAAATAAGAAATTTTAATAGATATCATACTTTATAATAGATATATTAATTATCCAAATAAGGTAGGTGATTAATATGGGGAAAATTGTAGAAATCCACCCTACAACAAGGCATGAAGGGCATACAAAGTTGGTTTTGAAGGTCGATGATGAAGGTATTGTTGAAAAAGGAGCTTATCTAAGCGTAACCCCAGTAAGAGGTTTTGAAAAATTCTTAGTTGGAAAACCTGCAGAATTTGCTCCTATTGCAGTATCAAGATTTTGTGGAATTTGTCCCGTAGCTCATGCAACTTCAGCAGTAGAGGCAATTGAAGATGCATGTGATATAACACCACCAAAAGATGGGTTGTTGTTAAGAGAACTATGTGGAATAGGCAATAAAATGCACTCACACCCATTACATCAATTTTTGATATCTCCTGACTACGTACCCAAGGATGATTCAAATGAGTTTATTAAAAGGGTTCAGGCAATGAGAAGAATAGGACAATATATTGTTGATGCCGTTGGAGGAGAAGCAATTCACTCTCCAAATATCAAGGTTGGAGGAATGGCAAAGCAAATTACCGAAAGTACAAAGGCAAAGATGTACTACAAATGCAAAGAATATGAAAAACTTGCAAAGGAACAGCTGGAGTATTTAATCCCAATATTTGAAAGTAGAACCTTGAATGATGGAACTGAGCTCCCAGAAAAACTTGGATATCATGATTTTGGATATATTGCAACACATCCAACTTACGGGGATAGAACCAAAATAGACCAAGATAAGGTTGTTGAATATACTCCTTTTGATGTGTACGACAAAGACGTAGCAATTCAGTCATCTACTACAGTTCCAACCTATAATGGAAGATTGATGGAAGTTGGTCCAAGGGCAAGATTTAGTAAATTCTTCGATTTCAAAGAAAAAGGTGCTATGGCATTACATATAGCAAGAGCATATGAAATTTCTGTTCTTGTTAAAAGAGCCATGGAGATTCTTGACGAATTAAATGTAAATGGAAAAACCATGTCCGATGAGCCAATAGTCGGAGATGGTGAAAAATTAGGTTTAGGTGTTCATGAGGCTGCAAGAGGGCATAACACTCACCAGGCAGTAATTGATAAAGATGGAAACATAGTTTATTACAACGCAATTGTTGCAACAACGTGGAACATTCCTGTTATTAGTAAGGCTGTTGAAGGAACCCATTACAAGTTTGCAGAACATATTGTTAGAGCCTATGATCCATGTATCTCATGTGCAACCCATATGATCATCAAGGATTATGATGACAAAATAATTGGTGAGAAGATACTGAAATAAACTGAGGTGAGTATTTGCCAGATTACCTTAATAAAGAGATTTTAATCCTCGGGTGTGGGAATATTCTGTTTGGCGATGATGGATTTGGATATGCTGTAATAAACAAGCTGAAAGAAATCCGAGATAATTATCCCATCTCGAAATGTGCAAAATTAAATTCTGACAAAATAGAAATTATTGATGCGGGAACTGGGGCTTCTCACTTCATACTATCGTTAATTGATAAAGACACGCCGATCAAGAAGATCATAATCATAGATGCAATCGATTTTGGTTTAAAACCTGGTGAATTAACAAAACTATATCCTGAAGATTTGCCAAACATAAAAAAATATCACATAGATGCCCACGATATGCCCCTTGCAGAAATGATAAAGGAAATTAATGAAAAGTATGGCGTAAAAACCGTAGTTATTGGATGCCAATCGAAGAACATGACTGCACCAGACATATGTCTTGAATTATCAGAAGAAGTTAAAAATGCAGTTGATAACGCAGTTGAAATGGTTTTAGATGAATTATTGTAAATGCTGATCTTTGTCTCGAAGACTTAACTGTAGAGCTCGTTGAATAAATATTCATGTTTATAACCACCAATCGAATTGTAGTTTCTTACTACCCGTTTCCCGACAAATCTTCGATTTGTCTAAATCTGTAAATTCCAAAGGAATTTACTTCGACACTTGAATGCTCAGCCAAATTTTGCTTAATCATTAATAGGAAGGTGAGATCATGGTTAAAATAGCACATATACACTTGTGTGGATGCACAGGCTGTTTAATATCTCTTGCAGATACTTACGAGCAGCTTTTAGATATTTTAAATAGTGTAGAGCTGGTTTATGCATTGACTTTGGTAGATGAAAAAACCGAGATAAGAGAAACTGACGATAAAATACTCATTGAGAGAGAAATTCCCGATGATATTGACATAGCACTTGTAGAAGGTAGCGTCTGTTTAGAGGACGAACATTCAATGAAAGATGTCTTCGACGCAAGAAGAAAATCAAAAATTGTTGTTGCTTTAGGGGCATGTGCTGCGACTGGTGGAATAACCAGGTTTTGCAGAGGCGGACAAATGTCAAAACCAGTTCATAGTTCATTTGTTCCAATAGGGGATTTAATAAAGGTTGATTTGGCACTTCCAGGATGTCCTCCATCGCCTGAAGCCCTTGTAAACCTAATCACTGCCGCATTAAATGGAGATACTGAATATTTGGAAATTTATGCCGAGTTAGCGAAAAAAACAGAAGCCTGTGGTTGCGACCTATTGGTTAACGTGATCAACAAGTCTCTTTGTATGGGATGTGGATCATGTGCCGCATCATGCCCTACAAGAGCTATAGAGATGATTGACGGAAAACCAAACGTCTTAAAGGAGCTCTGTATTAAGTGCGGGGCATGTAGTTTACAGTGTCCAAGAATAAGATTTCCTAAATTAATTGAAGAAATTGAGTAAAAAGCCAGTACTTATTTTGATAAAACTTCTCAAAAGTTTTGAGGTGGTATGTATGGATCCCTTTGGAAAGTATAAAACTGTGGTATCTGCAAGAGCTGCAGATAAAACCATACTGAAAAAATGTCAAGATGGAGGTATTGTTTCAGCCGCATATATATACGGTTTGGAAAATGGCCTCTTGGATGGTGTTATTGTTGCAGATAAAGATGACAAATTACAAACAACTCCTAAAGTTGCAACAACAGTTGATGAAGTTTTAGAGGCTGCTGGAACCAAATACACAGTCTGTCCAACTATAAGTGTGATAAAGAGTGCAGTTAGAGAGTATGGATGTGAAAAACTTGGAGTTGTTGGAACTCCATGCCAAATAATTGCAACTAGAAAATTAATGAAATATCCTATAGGATTTAGGCACGTTCCTGATAAACTGGCATTAATTGTGGGAATATTCTGTATGGAAAACTTCCCATACAATGGTATGAAAACCATCATCGAGGAACACTGTGGAATAAAGATGGAAGATGTTGCTAAAACTGATATTGGAAAAGGTAAATTCTGGGTATATTCCAAATGGGGAGATGTTAAATCCATCAAATTAAAAGAAACCCACCCATACGAACAACAATCCTGCCACGTATGTATGGATTACACAGCTGAATTGGCTGATATTTCCACAGGTTCGGTGGGAAGCCCAGATGGCTGGAGTACAGTATTCATAAGAACTGCTCAAGGAGAAGAGTTCTTTAACAAAATGGTTGAAGCCGGAGCATTGGAAGTTAAACCAATAGAAGAAGTTAAACCTGGTTTAGGATTAGTTGAGAAACTATCACTAACTAAAAAAGAGAAAAACGCAAAAGAAATCGAACATAGAAAAGAAATTGGATTACCAGTTCCTTATTAGAATCTTTAATTACTCACGGCTTTACCGTGATAATGCAAAAAGTTTCGTGAGTTCGACGAAACTTCGTTGGATGATTAAGCTTTCAGTTTTGGGATCCAACACTTTTTATAAAAGGGTTGGAAGGAGAATGGATTACCAGTTCCTTATTAACTATCTAAAAGGCACTACCAAGCATTTTCTTTCTATTTTTTTATTTATTCTATTTTATTCGGTGGAACTGATATTGATACTCTTTAACATACCCTTGGGACAGGATCCCACATGAAACTTTTAAAAAAAGTTGAACGAAAACGTTTAGGTTTTCGTTGCATTGAAAGTTTTCAACTTTCAAAGCTTGAAATTGCTTTGCAATTTCATGCTCGAAACAAAGTTTCGATTTCATCAAAATTAACATACCCTTGGGATAGGGTCCCCTATCGGCGTATCAATTATTCTTTTTCCTACGATGGTTTCCATTAAAACCCCATTGTATTCTGAGGTAACCTCGCCAATTATTTGAGCATTTTTTCCAAGAGGGTGACTTCTTAAAATTTCTAGAGCTCTTTCTGCATCATCCTTTTTAACTGCCATTACTACCTTACCTTCATTTGCAACTGTTAGGGGATCTATTCCAAGAGCATCGGCTATTGACTGCACTTCATCACTTATTGGTATTTTATCTTCATATATGGTTATTCCCAAACCGCTTTTTTCTGCCATCTCATTTAAGGAATCTGCCAAACCTCCCCTTGTAGGGTCCTTCATAGCATGAACTTCTATCCCCTCATCTAAAACCTTATGAATCAATTCATTCAAAGGTGCAACATCGGATTTTAAATCAGTCTCAAAATCAAATCCTTCCCTCGTAAGTAAAATCGCCATTCCATGTTCTCCAATATTTCCAGAAACTATTATGGTATCTCCTTCTTTCATTCCGCAGTCTCTTATCGCCTTTCCAGTATCCACAATCCCAATTCCTGCAGATGAGATTATAATATCATCTACATTTGAAACTTTTGTATCCCCGGTTATTACTGAAACATTTGCTTCTTTACAAGCTTCATTTATGGATTTCATGATTCTATCAAGTTTTTCTATATCAAAACCTTCTGGAAGTATCAAGGACAAGGAAATAGCAAGGGGTTTTGCCCCCATAACCGAAAGGTCGTTCACCGTACCACAGACAGATAATCTTCCAATATCGCCACCTGGGAAAAATATTGGCTTAACTGTATGACCGTCAACTGTAAAAACAATTTCTTTATCCCCTATAGGTATTGTCGATGCGTCATCTAGATCCTTTAATCCTATTCCTCCATTTACAGAGGTATTCTCCAAATTACCTAAAATTGTATTTTTAATTAGGTCTTGCATAACCTTTCCGCCAGCACCATGCATTCTAGTAATTCTCATAAAACCATCTCCAAATGTTTTAAAGCCATATGTCATATTATTCGATTATAATTTATAGTAGTGTGCATTTTAACTAACTTATAGATATTATAAAATTTAAAAATACAAAAAACTACTTTATTTTTAATTCAACGAATAATTAATATACCCATAAATAACTGTATTATTGGTGTAATGTAATATACACCACTATAATCCCCTATTCATCTAATACTTATAAATTATAATGTACATGTTATTATGATCTATAACTATTAATAATTCCAATTATCCAAATCGTATTATAAAAAGAATTTCTTAAAGAAATCGACAATTATATAAATTATCGTCCTTATATTGTTTAATAATATCATTTTAGTACTAATCACCATATGATTTTTTCTTATAAGAAAGGATGTGATAAATATGAACGCATTTTCATTTTTAAATATTAATACTAGAAATGGAGTAACAATGGTTTTAGACAAAGGTTTACCTCCCCATTTCACCAAAGACTACCTTAAAACCTGTGGAAAATACATAACATTTGCTAAATTTGGATGGGGAACCAGTGCAGTTCAAGAACGGGATGTTTTAAAAGAAAAAATAAGATACTACAAAGAATACGGAATTAAAGTGTATCCTGGAGGAACACTATTTGAAGCTTCTTTTTTAAAAGGGGTTTTTCAGGAATATTTGGATGAATGTAAAGAACTAGGATTTGAGTGTATAGAAATATCCGATGGTTCAATGGACTTAAGCCTGGAAGACCGAGCATATGCAATAAAGAAAGTTAAAAACGAAGGATTTCTTGCAATTACTGAAGTAGGAAAAAAGAGTATTGAAAAAGACAAAGAACTATCCATAGAGGACAGAATAGAACTTATAAATCACGACTTAAAAGCCGGAGCAGATTATGTGATTATGGAAGGAAGAGAAAGTGGTAGATCGATAGGACTATTCGACGAATGTGGAAAGATAAAGAAAGACGAACTTGAAACACTTGCTGAAAATGTAGATATTGAAAAAATTATCTTTGAAGCCCCAAATAAGAACCAGCAAGTTGAATTTATACTCAGATTTGGCAATAGTGTAAATTTAGGAAATATAGCTCATGATGAAGTTATTTCTTTAGAAACGTTGAGAAGAGGTTTAAGGGGAGATACCTTTGGAAAAATCTAATTGATCATACCCTGGATACGTAGTATTATAAACCTTAACTAAATCAAAATCATTGGCGGACATATAAACTGAGGGGTTCTAATAAAAGTTAGAGAATCAGCTGTAAAAAAGGAGAAATATTGGGGTAGTAAGGTCTACATGGAGTGTTGAATCAAATTTAATGAGCGTAAACCATTATTGGCGTAAAAAAGTTCATAACAGTGTGGTTACAAAAGTTGAAGAAAAAAGAGCTCGTATCCAGGTATGGATTTAAAAATCAGATAAATATATACTAAAAATTATAAACCTCTCTAATTTTTTCATTTGCGGCCCTTACAACACTCCTAAGTGGAATATTTAATTCATTTGCTATTTTTTTTAGATCTTCATACTCTGGCTTTATATTTACTACTTTATCCCCCAATTTTGAGATTTTAACATTGAATTGAAATTTTTTACCACATAATTTAATTTCATGCAGTTTTTCTGATCGACATGCTTTTATCTTTGTGAATTCGTTTATTCTTACCCCTAAAGTTCCTGTTTCTTCCATAAGAATTTCCACAAACTTTTCGTATTTTGAATAAGGGGCAATTACCGAAATAATATCCACAGGCCTGTTCTTTTTACCCATTGCAGATGTTACGAAAACATCAGGAGCTCCTTCTCTTAAAAGCCTTTCCACAGTATAGCCAATAACTTCCCCTGGAACATCATCCACATTTGTCTCAAGAATAACCGTTCTCTCTTTAAGTTTGGATGTCTCCATTCCTTCAACTACCCTAAGAACATTTGGGATGTCCTTCATCCTCCTTATCCCTGCCCCATAACCTACCTTAATTGGAGTTGTTGGAGGATAAACATCAACAATTTTATCTATAACATTTACCAAAATCGCAGCTCCTGTTGGTGTTGTAAGTTCAAAGTTTGCCTGTAAGTTTGAATACTTTATCTTATGTTTGCACAAAATTTCAAGGGTTGCAGGAGCTGGAGCTGGTATAATACCATGTTCCATTTTTACATGCCCTCCCCCAAGTGCTGGAGGTGTGGAATAGATATTTCCGTCTAAAAACCCATTTTTATCGAGTAAAAAGACAGAACCTACTACATCAAAAATGGTATCGAGAGAGGCCACCTCGTGAAGATGAAAATGATCTTTATGAAGTTTTTTTTCAGCATATATCAGATCATCTATAATATTTTCTGTTATTTTACGGGCTTTTTCGGACAAATTAAGTTTTTTAGATACTTTAACTATAGCATCCTTTAAATCTTTAGGATCCTCTAGTCTCTCCTCAGATATTTTCATGTCGAGTTTTTTTGCCATTATCCCATTTACCTTTTCTTCAACTACATCTACTTTAAACTCTTGGCAGTTTTCAAGTTCATTTATGGCATTTTCAAGTTGTTTAACTATTTCAAAAGATTCTGTGAGATCCAGAAGTGCAGAAATAAACATATCACCAGATATCCCGGCAATCTTTGGATCGATGATTAAAGTCTTCATAATTCCACCTATGAATAGTCGTTCCAACCATTTTTTACAATATTCTGCATTAATTGTGGAACGACTATAGAGAAAAGAATTAATTTTTTATATCTTTTAAATACTTTTATTTAAGTAAGATTTGTACAATTTATTTAACTATGTTATGGAGTCAGTCCCTATTTATTATATATTTATTCTCTTGCTTCAAATCTTGATTAGTATATTTGTTAGAGCTCGTAGAGAATTTTGTGTTTTGATAGTACCCCATGGTGATTAAATGTATATCTTAAAAATAGCCTACGATGGAAGATACAGTTTTCAAAAGCAGCCCCATAAAAATACAGTTTGTGATGTATTAATGGATACACTTGAAGAGTGTAATTATTTAAACGATGGGAGAATTATATACTACGGAGGAAGAACCGACAAAGGGGTGTCTGCACTTGGAAACTTTGTAGTTGTTGATTTGAAAAAAGAGCCAATTTTATCACATATTTACTCAAAATTAAAAGGAAAAGGCGTTTGGGTACTAGGATATCAAGAGATAGACGAAATCCCGGCGGTAAATTATAGACATTATAGGTATATACTACCAAACGAAGGCCACGATATTGAACTGATGAAAAAAGCTTCAAAGAAACTTATAGGAACTCATTCATTTCACAATCTATCTAGAAAGGACAAAAGCAAAGAAAGAGATCCAATAAGAACAATATATGATATTAAATTAAGTGAGAACGAATATTTCATTACAATTGATATAGTTGGAAAAAGCTTTTTATGGAATATGGTTAGAAGGATGGTTTCTGTTCTGTCCAAGGTCGGTAAAAAAGAAATTGAAAACTGGGACGAATATCTAAATAAAATTTTGAGTAAAGAACACAGAGAAGGTGTTTCTCCCGCCCCTGCAGAAGGGCTGATATTGGTAGATGCAAATGTTAGTTTAAACTACATCTATGATAATTACGTCCTAAAAAGGTTTAAAGAAGAATGGAAAGAAACCTGGAGAAAGAGTGTAATGACTATGGGAATCTGTAAAACCATTGATGCAACTATTTAAAGAGATGAGCGGCTATGTCACAATTATATATTTCATCGATAGGTGTGGATATATCTTCAAATGATGTTCAGACAAATCCAAGGGTAAACGAAAAAATAGAAAGAGAACTAAAATTAGAGCTATCAAAAATTGGGGTTAAATCTGCCTTAACAAACATTACTGGGGACGACATCGTAATTACATCCCTTGTTCCAGACAAACTTGTAGAAGAAACCAACAAAAAAATATTTCAGATGTTAAAAAAACATGCTGAAAGCTTTGATGATCTAGAAGGCGTTAGTAAAAATCCTGAAACTGCTGGAGAAGGAGTATCCTATGCCATTGCAGAAGCTGGATCAGAATACGGAGATTCAATAATAGTTTCATTTGATACATACTGTGGCGAAAGTATTGTAAATGAAATGGCGTTGTTTGTAGAAGAGATAGGTAGGAAATTTGGATACGATTCAAGCTCAAGTGTATCATCTAAACCAGTTGAAATCCCTGGAATAGGCTACTCTGGAACATGCACCGATGATCCGGTAGTTGTTATAACCATTGAAAATATTCAAAATCTACCAAAATTAGCTGGAATGATTTATGGGGGACTTTTAGGGTTTGATAGAGTTTACTTCACAAGAATGAGCTCTCCAACAAATATAGTGCCACCAGGGGTAATATACACAATGTCTGCATTCTTAAACGGAAATGTTATTGATTTGTACGATGGCATAATAGGAAGATTTAACACAATTGGTTAAAAGTTAAAAGTTCAGATAAATAATTTAAAAAATTAGTGGGAAAATATGGATTATCAATTTGTATTACTGGCATTCACATCATTATTTGCAATAATAAATCCCGTTGGGCTAGTTCCAATATACGTAGCATTAACTTCTCAATACACTCATGAAGAGAAACTTAAAATAATAAAAAAAACCACAATGGCAACTCTCTTAATATTGGTCACCTTTGCACTGATGGGAAAGTATATTCTATTATTTTTTGGAATATCCATTCAGGCATTTAGCATAGCAGGGGGAATATTGTTATTCACTATTTCATTAGATATGCTTCATGGGAAAATTTCAGGAGTTAGGCATTCAAAAACAGAACAGGAAGCTGCAACAGAATTGGATGATATAGCAGTCATCCCTCTTGCAATGCCATTATTGGCAGGTCCCGGAGCCATAACTTCAGTAATAGTCCTAATGACAAAAGCGCAGGGCTATAATGATAAATTAGCAGTCCTCTTAGCAATATTCCTTTGTGTTATTGCTGCCCATGTGACTTTAAAATCATCGGAGAAAATAGAAGATAGACTAAGTCCAATAGGAATTAAAATAATGACAAGAATGATGGGGTTAATATTGGCCGCTATATCTGTCCAAATGATGTTGGGAGGAATTAAAGAAATATTCTTTTAATCTTTTTTAATATTATTTTAATCATCTCTTTTTAAAGAAAACTATATTTAATCATCCTTCTTTAGATATACCGTCTGAGTCGGGAATGCCATTTCAATACCTTCTTTTTCAAATTCTTCCTTTATTTTCAGGTTTATTTCATCTATTGTATTTAAGTAGTAATCAAAACCAAAATTTCTGATAAAGTATTCTACCCTTATGTTCAGAGAAAAATCCCCAAACTCTTTAAATGTTATTCTTATAGGCAGTATAACTCCGCGGTGCTCATCTAAAATGTTT
This sequence comes from Methanothermococcus thermolithotrophicus DSM 2095, assembly GCF_946463545.1. Taxonomy (NCBI): domain Archaea; kingdom Methanobacteriati; phylum Methanobacteriota; class Methanococci; order Methanococcales; family Methanococcaceae; genus Methanothermococcus; species Methanothermococcus thermolithotrophicus. The sequence continues at coordinate 583,028 of NZ_OX296583.1, forward strand.
TTAATTATTTCTTTGGCTCTCTTCAATTTTTCAACTGGAGTATCGTATGTTAGACCAATATTAATCAAAACCCTTCTCTTTCTCATTGCAGAGAAATTTTCAATCTCTGTTCTTAGAATGTTCGCATTTGGAACCACAATTAAACTATCATCAAATGTCCTAATTCTTGTGCTTCTAATGCCTACTTCCTCCACAATTCCTTCGGAGCTCCCAAATTTTATCCAGTCCCCCATGCCAAATGGCTTATCCATTATAATCAAAATCCCTGCAATAAAATTCTCCACAGTTTCCTTTGATGCCAGTGCTACCGCCAAACCTCCAATACCCAATCCTGCAAGGAGTGTTGTTATATCGTAACCAATATTATCCAACATCACCAAAAAACCTATTACTATAATTAAAATCCTCACTAACTTCCTCAAAGGAGGAATTACATGATCATCTAACTTAGTTTCCGACTTTTCTGCAAGTGGGGCGATGAATTCGATAATAAAATCATCAACAAACTTAACAAGAAACCAAACTCCAGATAATGTAACAACAACGTTAATAGCCTCATTAGCTAGAATTCCAATCTTTTGTGGGAGAACTAGATAGTTTAAACCATACCAGAAAAATCCTGCAAAAATCAAAATTATTAAGGGCATATCGAGTGCATCTAAAAGTATGTCATCAAATTTTGTTTTTGTCTTACCTGCAAGAGCTCTTAAATATTTTGTAGTTATAATTCTAACAAGTTTTCCAAAAAATACCCCTAAAAAAATGAAAACCAAAAATAAAATATAATTTTTTAGTGGATTTCCCAGATATATGGCATCCAGTATCGTCATAAAGTCACCATTGGCTATTTATTCAGCCTTTCCCTTATAGGCGTTAAAATTTTTATGATTTCCTCAGAAACTACGTTTTTTAAGTCCATAGGATGTAAACCCTCAATATATGCTGATTCTAATTCTTCATAGCTGTTAAAAGTTACATCTCCACCGAATTTTTCAGGTCTTTTTACGGTAACCGGATATTCCAAATAGTACTTTGCGATTTCCATTATAGGGTTACCTTCAACAACTTTAATTGGACAGTATGCCTTTTTTATCTTTGATTTTATTGTATTTGGTTCATCATCTACTGCTATAAAGTTTCCTTTTGAAGATGACATTTTACCTTCCCCATCTAACCCAGTAAGTACTGGGTTATGTATACAAACCGGAGCTCTGAATCCCATACTTGGTAAAACTTCCCTTGCAAGCATGTGGATCTTTCTCTGTTCCATTCCTCCAACTGCCACATCAACACCTAAGTGTTTAATGTCGTTCACCTGCATGAGGGGGTAAACCACTTCTGCAACTTTCGGGTTATCATCGTCCCTTGCTATAACTTCCATACTTCTTCTCGCTCTTTTTAATGTGGTTTTTAATGCAAGTTGATATACGTCCAATGTGTATTCCCTTTCAAGTTGGAATTCACTACCGTAAATATAGGTAGCATTTAAACCCATGGCTTCAAATACTCTTTTGTTGTATTCTGCCAATTCCCTTATTTCTTCCATTGTTCCTTTCTGGTTCAGGTAGGCGTGTAAGTCAGCTAACAGTATAATAACTTCAAAACCTGCATTTTGTAAATCTATCATCTTCTTAATTTGAAGGTAGTGCCCCAGATGTATTTTTCCACTGGGCTCAAAACCTATATATGCCTTTTTTTCTTTCTTGTTTATTACTTCCTTTAGTTCTTCAACTGATACAACTTCTAAAGCGTTTTTTAAAATATCCTCAATCATTTTTTCACCTGAACGAAGTGAAGGTGAGTTATAAAAAACCTTCGGTTTTTTATTCAATCCCTCTACCTAAATTATAAAATCAATAAAAATGATAAAATAACCATACATATATTTAATATATTAGTATTGTGACATATAGAATGTAAGGTTTTTATATTTTCTCAATTGCGGTAAAGTTGTGATATAATAGATTTTATGTCTTACTACTAAAACCTGACCTTTAAGATTTTATCCACAACCAATTCCCATACTACTATTTTGGATATCATTTAATTACTATTACTATAATTTATTAGTTTATTGATTATACGTGGTGCTGCCTATGAAAAGGGTTATTACTGTAAAGGGATCTAACAAAGAAATCATGGAAATATGTGATGAAATATCTAAGATGAACATTGACTGTGCCATTGAAACAAAAAAAGCAAGTTATTCAGAAGATATCGATGCCAGTGAAAATATAATAAGAATAAAAATATATGGTTACGATAGAAACAAAATGGTTGAAAATCATAAGGATATTTTAAATTTAATAAACAGAATACATAAAAAATATAGTGCAGATTCTCGAGGCTTTTATGAATATAGATTGAGTGATCTGAAAGTTCCTATAAACAAGGAGCTAATAATTGACACCCTTGAAGCTTTAAAAATTAATTTTAAATACATAAAGGATGAAAACTTAATTAAGTGCCCAGTTGAAATACAAGAACTTAACAAGATTTTAGAAGAGCTCCATGCCATAAACTCAGAGCTCAATTTTATGAACATTGGATCCAAACCTGTAAAAAATGTCATTGTATTAGCATCCTACATGACTGGAAGAGCTGTTGAAGATATTATTGATGAATGTCTTGAAAAAGAATTTTTCAGGGAAGAAGACGAAAGAATTGTATTAAACAAAGACATTAATCTAGTTAAAAAACATTTGTTAGAGGGAAACAATGAGTGAGTTTATAAAAATAATCCATAAAACAGAAAATGATATTGAACTAGAATTATTAAATGAAGACCATTCCTTATGTAATGTTCTAAAAGACATTTTATTAGAGAAAGATGGAGTTTTAATGGCCTCCTATGCTATAGACCATCCAGTTTTAGATCCTGAAACTGGTAGGTACATTTCCAATCCAAAGTTAATTATTAAGACCTCAGAAGGAGTTAATGCAGAAGAAGTTCTAAAGGATGTTCTAAAGGAAGTAATAGGGTTATGTAATCAAGTTTTAGAAGACTTATAAACTAGCTATTCAACTAAATATATTTCTCCAAGTGTGGAAATGAAAGAAGTATAAAGACCAAAACACGGTCAAAAAACTTCCAAAAAGTTTATAATATATATTATCATAATCTTTATATAATAGATATTTTATAGTAGGTTTGCTCCATGTTCAAAACCGCATATTGCGGTTAATAAATACAGGAGGCCACAACATGGACAGAGAAAATATATTGAAAGCAGTGAAGGAGGCTCGTTCTCTCGCAAAGCCGCGAAACTTCACACAGTCACTAGACTTGATTATAAACTTAAAAGAACTTGACCTCTCAAGACCTGAAAACAGGTTGAAAGAACAGGTAGTATTACCTAACGGGAGAGGCAAGGAACCTAAGATAGCTGTAATTGCAAAAGGTGACTTAGCGGCACAAGCTGAAGAGATGGGCCTCACTGTTATAAGACAGGATGAATTGGAAGAATTAGGGAAAAATAAAAAAATGGCTAAGAAAATCGCTAATGAACACGATTTCTTTATAGCTCAGGCAGATATGATGCCACTTGTAGGTAAAACTTTAGGTCCTGTTTTAGGTCCTAGAGGAAAAATGCCACAGCCAGTTCCTGCAAATGCAAACTTAACCCCACTGGTTGAAAGACTTAAGAAAACAGTTTTAATAAACACGAGAGATAAACCATTATTCCATGTTTTAGTTGGAAACGAAAAAATGAGTGACGAAGAACTTGCTGAGAACATTGAAGCAATTCTAAACACCGTTTCCAGAAAATATGAGAAAGGGCTTTATCACGTTAAGAGTGCATATACAAAACTTACAATGGGGCCGCCAGCCCAAATAGAAAAATAAGGGGTTGAAAATATGATAACGGCAGAATCCGAACATAAAATTGCCCCTTGGAAGATTGAGGAAGTTAACAAATTAAAAGAATTACTTAAAAATGGCCAAATTGTCGCATTGGTAGACATGATGGAAGTCCCTGCAAGACAACTTCAGGAAATCAGGGACAAAATTAGGGGAACAATGACCCTAAAAATGTCAAGAAACACCTTAATCGAGAGGGCTATCAAAGAGGTTGCTGAAGAAACCGGTAACCCAGAGTTTGCAAAATTAGCAGACTATATCGATAAAGGGGCAGCAATCATAACCACAGATATGAACCCATTTAAGTTATACAAAACCTTAGAAGAAAGCAAAAGTCCTGCACCTATAAAAGGTGGGGCAGTTGCTCCTTGCGATATCGAGGTTAAAGCGGGATCAACTGGAATGCCTCCAGGACCATTCCTAGGTGAATTAAAAAGCGTAGGAATTCCTGCTGCAATTGAAAAAGGTAAAATAGGAATTAAAGAAGATAAAGTAGTTGCTAAAGCTGGAGAAGTTGTTTCACACAAACTCGCAGTTGTGCTCTCTGCATTGGGTATAAAACCTGTTACAGTAGGTTTAAACTTATTAGCAGCTTACGAAGATGGTGTCATTTACACACCAGATGTGTTAAAAATAGACGAAGAAGAATTCGTACAAAAAATACAAGATGCTTACAGCAAGGCATTCAACTTGTCAGTCAACGCTGCAATACCAACAGCACAGACAATCGAAACATTGTTGCAAAAAGCATTTGCTAACGCAAGAGCTGTATCTATTGAGAGCGCATTCTTGACTGAAAAAACCACAGATGACATCCTTGGAAAAGCATACTCACAAATGCTTGCTGTTGCAAGAGAAGTTGGTGACGATGCTTTAGATGATGAATTAAAAGAAAAATTATCTACTGCAGTTGTTGAAACCAAAGCTGAAGTAGAAGAAGCTAAAGAAGAAGAGAAAGAAGAGAAAAAAGAAGAAGCAGCTCCTGCAGCAGCTGGTTTAGGATTACTCTTCTAAGTTCTTAAAAGTAGTAAATATTCTAACCGAAAAAAATATATATTCAAATAAATAATCAAAGAAAAAGGAAATTTATATTCGGAGGTGTAATTATGGAATACATATACGCATCATTATTATTACACTCAGCAGGTAAAGAAATTACAGAAGACGCTGTTAAAGCTGTATTAAGCGCAGCTGGTGTTGAAGTAGAAGACGCTAGAGTTAAAGCTTTAGTAGCTGCATTAGAAGGAGTAGACATTGAAGAAGCTATCGAAAAAGCTGCTATGCCAGTTGCAGCTGCAGCAGCTCCTGCAGCAGCTCCTGCTGAAGAACCTAAAGAAGAAAAGAAAGAAGAGAAAAAAGAAGAAGACACCACAGCTGCAGCTGCAGCAGGTCTCGGTGCTTTATTCGGATAAGTTTGCAACTTTGTTTGCAACAAATTTCTTCTTTATTTTTTATTTTAGGCAAATTAATCCATATATTTAAATATACTATATAAATATTTATATAATATATAACCAAAACATATAAGGTATATAAATACATGGTGAAAAGGATGGAACCTGAAATAAAAATTGTAAACGTGGTTGTCTCCACACAGATTGGAACAGATATAGACTTGGAATATGCTGCTGATATATTAGACAATGCAGAATACGAACCTGAACAGTTTCCTGGCTTGGTTTGTAGATTAAGTGATCCAAAAGTTGCATTGCTTATATTTAGAAGCGGTAAATTAAATTGTACCGGTGCTAAGAGCAAAGAAGATGCTGAAATAGCGATAAAAAAAATAATAAAAGAGTTAAAAGACGCAGGAATGGACATAATAGATAATCCAGAAGTTAATGTTCAAAACATGGTGGCTACAGCAGACCTAGGTATTGAACCTAACTTGGATGATATCTCAACACTTGAAGGTACTGAATACGAACCTGAACAGTTTCCTGGTTTAGTTTACAGACTGAGCGACCCAAAAGTTGTTGTCTTAATATTTGGCAGTGGTAAAGTTGTTATCACCGGCTTAAAGAAAAAAGACGATGCATATTTAGCACTTGATAAAATCTTGAGCACATTAAAAGAACTAGAAGAAGAATATTACTAAATTTTATTTTTATAGTTGGTCGCATAATTAGTACTATATCGACGTTAATATACCCATACCTATGACCACTATATTTTGAACATCAACTTGATCTACTTTTTAAAATCATCATAATGTCTCATTGTTCAAAAGTTGTCTAAAAATAAGTTTAATAGTGATATCGTGATTGCAATAATCGACTACAATGCTGGGAATTTAAGAAGTATTGAAAAAGCTGTTGAACTATATACTAACGATGTAGTTGTAACTAGCGATCCTGAAACCATTTTAAGTGCGGATAAACTTATATTACCTGGTGTGGGAAATTTCGGAGACGCGGTGAAAAACTTATCCAAAAGCGTAGATAAAGACGAGAGCTCATTAAAGGATATTATTAACAATAGCATCAATAAAGTTCCATTCTTAGGCATATGCTTAGGGATGCAGTTGCTCTTAGAGAGAAGTGAAGAGAACAGTGCTTTAAGTGGTTTAGGTGCCATAAAAGGAAATGTAGTTAAATTCAAAGACGTAGGAAAGATACCGCACATGGGATGGAACAACGTAGAACAGGTTAAAGATATTCCACTTTTCGAAGGAATAAAAAATAACGAATACTTTTATTTTGTTCATTCCTATCACGTAAACCCTTCAGAAAAAGAAGTTATAGCAGGTCTATGCGAATATGGATATAGTTTTCCATGCGTATTGAACAAAGATAACATATACGCTACGCAATTTCATCCTGAAAAAAGTGGAAAATCTGGCTTAAAAATGATAGAAAACTTTGTAGAATTAATTTAAAATAAAAATTAATAATGCTATTGAAAGTATTAAAATACTTCTTTTAATTTAGCCTTGGCTTTCTTTTTTAGATAGAAGTTTCCGAGAATTCCTGCAACTATTGGAAGTGGCGTGGCAATATAGATCAATCCTCCAAAAACTGCATGGAGCTTTTTAACCCTTGATGTAGGCATTTTGAAAATTGTATCTTCCTTTCTAACTGCCGATTTTAATAAAATTTTTTCCGATACATAAACTACATTGTAGCTCCATAGAATTATATCTGAAAGCGGAGTTGGAGCTCCTCCAAATGAAGTTTTCCTCTTAACTATTGCATCATATAAATCATCAGCTGAATTTCCCTTAAATTTTGTATGGCCATTTCCAACCATCTTAGCAAGATGAGCATCACTATTACCTAAAACTGCTATAGGACATTTGTGATAGTTTTTCATAATTCTATCCAATGCAAGATTATTTACAATACCATCCCTATGGTATGCATTGAATACCTCAGCTCCATCAAGTTTCAATTCAAAAATTTTATCTCCAAGGGCCTTACATATTGGGCTGTATGGATGGGGAGCTATTGCCAAACCTCCTTGTTCGTGTATTTTTTCGATTGTTTCCTCTGCTGACAGTCCAGCTGGAATTTCTTGGTTTAAAAACAAACCAATGATCTCCCCATCCTTTGACATTATCTCGCTTCCCACAATGACCTCAACACCATATTCCTTTTCCAGTTTTTTGGTTTCTAGAGCTCCCCTTATAGTATTATGATCTGTGATTGCCACAACATCTATATCGTTTTTTCTTGCCCATTTCATCACATTTTTTGGTTCTTCCACAGAATCTGGGAATTTTAAACCCATGTATTTCATCAATCCCGAATATTTGGTGTGTATGTGCATATCTGCTTTGATATTATCTTTATCCATAAAATCCCCCAAATATCTTTAAAAATTACCCAAAGAGTTTCAAAACTTTAGGAATGTTATCAATAATATCCATTGAAGTGTAATAATATCCCTTTTTTTTCAGCATTAAATCTCCACAGTAACCATTGATAAAAGCTCCACAACAGGACGACACAAAAGGTTCATTTTTAGCAAACAATGCTCCAATAATCCCACAAAGAACATCACCAGTACCCCCAACAGTCATTCCAGGATTACCGGTTTTATTTATCTTGATCTTGTGTCTATTGAATATTATGTCGTATCTTCCCTTTAAAACTATCGTTGAATTAAAGGTATTTTGTTCAATATACTCTTTCATATATTCAAACTCTCCTTTGTGGGGTGTAAAAATAAAGTTATCCTTAAATTCAAAATTTGAATAATCTATTACTTTTATAGCATCTGCATCAATAACAACTTTTTTATCAGTCTTTTTAAGGAAAGAGTTTACAAATTCCTTAGTTCTATTATTCACTCCTAAACCACTACCCAAAACTATACAATCATATTTTTTGGAAACCGACAGTATTTCATCAATATGCTCCTCTCCAACATAATCGCCTTCTAATTCATAACCCATTAATTCAGGATAATTCCTTAATGCATCCATAACATTCCTTACAGAAGCTACGGTTACTAAATCGGCCATTTTTGAAGCTGCCAGTGCGGATAAAATCGGAGCTCCGAAAAACTCCTTTGAACCGCCAACAACTAAAACTTTTCCATTCTCTCCCTTATGTGAGTCTGAACCTCTTTTAATCAGTGTTTTAAAGTCTCCAGTACCGACGATAAACTCTGCAGATTTTGGAATGCCTATTGACTTAACAACTAAATTATCATCATTTGAATTCCTACTGGATTCGAAAACCGAAGGTTTTCGTAACCTACTGGATTCGAAAATCTCTGATTTTCGTAATATGGTCTTTCTCTTGTGGAATGTAACAACCTTGTCGGCATTTAGATCTCCAGTTTCAACGTCCACACTTACTATTTTTAGGGATTCTTTAAATTCTTTTTTTATTCTGTTTAATTCAGTTACTGCAGTTTTAAAAGGCTCCCTTAATTCCCCCTTAACTCCAGTTCCCAACATTGCATCTATTACAATAACTTCGCCTTTTTTTGTATTTTGTTCAATCCTTTCAATTATGTCCAAAATATCATTGGGTAATATAACTTCTTCAATGGTTAAATCCCCAAATTCTGAAATGTTTTTTAAAATCTTAAAATTCTCCCTACTTTCATAGGTTTTTATATTCTCGCTCCTGCCGAGTAAAATCAGGCTAACATCATAACACTTAGAAAGATGTCTGGCAACTACAAACCCATCCCCGCCATTATTTCCTGTCCCACAAAAAACATATATTTTTTCGTTGGAATTAAGAATTTTTAAGAGCTCTTCATACACTGCCCTTCCAGCATTTTCCATAAGTAAAATTTTTGGAATTCCAAGATATTCACAGTTGTTATCTATTACTTCCATTTCTTTTGGGGTTATGACATCCTTTTCTTTAATATTTAACTTATTGACTATGTACCTAAACATTTGTAGGTCTTTTTGAGGTACTTTATTGTCGATAGTTTCTTTTTTCATTCTAATCCCCTTTCATCATATATCCTAAAACCGTATTATAGTGTGTACGAATTTATAGTCTCGGACATAACAAACTTAAATATATCCTTCAAAATATACCTACTCAACTTCGTTGAGTAGGTATCGGGTTTTGGAATCACCAACGAAGTTGGTGAGCTATGAAAACCGTTAGGTTTTCGTTCAATCAAAACCTCTCGACGAAACCGAAGGTTTCGTGAGTTCGACAAAAACCAAAGGTTTTTGTGAATCGACAAATCACTTTGTGATTTGTCTCGATCAGCAAATCGAAGATTTGCTTCGATTTTTTAAAAGGTTTTGTCCTACACTATACATTCATTATAATTCCAATAAGAAATTTAAAGAAAATTAAAAAAATTTAACTTAAATTTAAACATAATAAATTAACACCGAATTTACTAAATCTCAATAATTTCTTTGACGCATACTTGATATAATCCAACATACAGATATATACACAATGTAGGATACTAAAGTATCTATATCTCAAACTATATAATTTTTTTATATTTTAAAATAAAAAATAAAATTATAACCGTTTATCGGGGGGAAAATGTGAATGATTTTAACCATTTATTTAATCCAAAATCAGTTGCCATTATTGGAGCTTCTGAAACTGAAGGAAAAGTTGGGTACTCCATACTTAAAAATTTGATATCATTTAAAGAAAAAGGTGGCGAAGTATATCCAATAAACCCAAAGTATGAAGAAATATTGGGCATTAAATGCTACAAATCAGTACTGGATGTTCCAAATAATATAGATCTGGCAGTTGTAGTTGTTCCTGCGCAGTTTATTCCTGGAGTCATGGAAGAGTGCGGTAAAAAAGGAATAAAAGGGGCCGTGATAATCTCAGCAGGATTTTCAGAAGTTGGAAATATTGAACTTGAGGAAGAAGTCAAGAAAATAATAAAAAAATACAATATAAGAACAATAGGTCCGAACTGTTTAGGAATAATCAACATGCATAACAGATTAAACGCATCATTTAGCAAGGAATACTTTAAAGAAGGAAATATAACTTTTATTTCACAGAGTGGTGCAATATTAACTGCAATATTGGACATAGCTCCCCTTTTAAATCTTGGATTTTCAAAAATTATTAGCATGGGCAATAAGATAGATATTCAAGAAAGCGATCTAATGGAATACCTGGCAGAGGATGAAACTACAGAAGTTATTGTACTATACATTGAAGGTTTGAAAGATAGTAAGTTCATAGAATCTGCAAAAAAACTTGCCAAAATTAAACCGGTTATTGTATTAAAAAGTGGTAGGACAGAAGAAGGGGCAAAAGCAGCTTCTTCCCATACTGGAAGTTTGGCAGGAGATATCCAAATATACTCTGCAGCATTTAAAAAGGGAAAAGTGATAACAGTTGAAACTTTTGAAGAGCTCGTAAACTTAATGCACGTATTTTCAACTCAACCTATCATGAAATCCAACAAAATAGGTATAGTGACCAATGCCGGCGGTTTTGGAGTATTGGCTGCAGATATGTGTAAAAAGTATGGACTAAAACTTGGAGAATTTGAAGAATCTACAGTAAATGAGTTAAAAAAATATCTTCCAAAAACATCATCCATTTCAAATCCTCTTGATTTAATTGGTGATGCAGACACTGAAAGATACAAGAGGTCACTAAATATACTTAAAAAAGACAAGAATATAGACGGTTTATTGGTTATTCTGACTCCGCAAGAGATGACCAAACCTATGGAAGTTGCAGAGGAAATAATCAATATAAAAAGATCCATGGAATGTGAAAATAACAATAAGCCAATTGTTGCATCCTTTGTTGGTGGAAAATCCATTAAAGGGGCAAAGAGTCACCTGCGAAAAAATGGAATACCTGCGTATATTTCCCCAGAAAATGGTATTGAAGCACTATCAAACCTGTATAATTACTATTTAATGAAGATAGAGGACGAGAATATTGAATATGTAAACAAAATTAGAGAAGAAGTTCTTGAAATAAAGAACAAAAATAGTGAAACTATCGAGAATTTACTTAACAATCCAAATGAATACAATGCCAAAAAATTCTTAGAGCTCCATGGGATCAACACCCCAAAGAGATACTTGGCAAAAACTGCTGAAGAAGCAAAAAAATATGCCGCTGAGCTGAACAATAATGTAGTTATGAAAATATCCTCTTCAGACATTCTTCATAAATCGGATGCAGGATGCGTAGTTGTAAAACCTGAAAACATTGAGGAAGCATTTAACACCATAATGGAAAATGGAAAGAATTATTTGGCTAGAAACAAACCAGATGGAATCATTGACGGAGTGTTAATTGAAGAATTTGTTGAAGGATTGGAGCTCATAGTTGGTGGAAAACGGGATAAAGTGTTTGGTCCTGTAACCATGGTGGGGCTTGGAGGTATCTTTGTAGAAGTTTTAAAAGATGTTTCATTTGGAATTCATCCAATAACAAAGGAATACGGTCTTAAAATGCTAAAGGAGCTAAAATCATACAAAGTCCTTGAAGGAGTTAGGGGACAACCTAAAAGAGATATAGAATTTATAGTGGAATTAATAACAAAAATCGGAGTGATTATGGAGCTCTACGATGAAATAAAAGAAATAGACATCAATCCGTTATTTGTAAAAGAAGATGGAAAAGGTGGATGTGTAGGCGATGCACTGATAATAGTCAATAGTCAATAACCAATTAATCAAAATAAATGACAAAATATAATTAAAGATAAAATCGATATTAAAATAAAATTTAGACAGAGTATCCGGCTCCTATTCACTAACTTAATCCCGTCTGGGTTCTTAAGTTAGCAAGAGCCGCCACCAAATCCTTTAACAGCTAAGCGAGGTCCACCAAATAGTGATTTTTTCAGTATTATGTGGACTTCATTTAAAAACTGCTTAGCTATTTTGTCCAGATATATTTTGAAATCTCCTTCATAAATTAATTCATCGCCTTCTTTTGGAGATTTCAAAACATCTATTGAGAATTTAGGTCCTGCTCATCCAAACCCTTCAAAGAATATTATTAAAGAATCGGAATCTCCATGCTTCAATTTCTCCTTAATAAAATTCATTGCATCATCAGATATAGTTACTGGTACCATAAGATCATCACCTCGTACCTATAAATAGGATATTAGATTTTATAATATATAAATGTTGTGACATAAACATGCACATATGCGTTATAACAAAATATATTATGTAAAATCAATTACTAACACAATGACGATTAAAAATAATATAAAAAGATAAGTATATATAAAATAATAAGATGTAAATAACTATAACTGTAGATTTAAAGGTTTACCAATATTATCAAACATTATTAAATCCGATTAACATCGTGGAGGGAATTTTATGCAAATGGTTCCAACATCAGGATACGACAGAGCAATTACAGTTTTTAGCCCTGAAGGAAGGCTTTACCAAGTCGAATACGCTAGGGAAGCGGTAAGAAGAGGTACTACAGCGGTGGGCATTAAATGTAAAAATGGGGTTATTTTAGCTGTTGACAGAAGAATAACTAGTAATTTAATAGAAACGTGTTCAATTGAAAAGATATTCCAGATAGATGATCATATCGTGGCAGCTACCTCAGGTTTGGTTGCAGATGCTAGAGTATTAGTCGATAAAGCGAGAATAGAAGCCCAGGTAAATAAAATAACATACGGAGAGCCAGTGACTGTTGAATCTCTTGCAAAAAAAATCTGTGACATTAAACAGGCATACACACAACACGGTGGTGCGAGACCTTTTGGTGTAGCTTTACTAATAGCAGGTATAGACAGACATAGTGCAAGATTATTTGAAACCGATCCTAGTGGTGCTTTAATCGAATATAAGGCAACTGCAATAGGTTCTGGAAGACCGCTAGCAATGGAAATATTGGAAGAAAAATATAGTGAAGAGATAACTGTTAAAGAAGCTTTAGAATTGGCAATATATGCATTGAGCAAAACTACTGAAGAGTTAAAGCCTGAAAATATAGATATGGCGGTTATAAAAGATGACGATAAAATCGTAGAAAGAATACCTCTGGAAGAAATTGAAAAATTAGTTAAGAGAGCATCTGAAAAATTAGAGGCTGAAGAAGAAGAAAAAGAGAAAGAAGAGAAATCTGAAGAAGAAAAAGAAGAAGAATAATATATTACCCTTTTTTAATCATATTTCTATTTTATATTTAGTTGGGGAGAATGGATAATTAAGATCCAGGGGGCTACTGAGGTTTTGTTCAATATTTGCCAGTGTTGTTGAACATTTATTTTTAATTTAAATATGGAAAGGTATATAAATAAAAAGAAGGGATATTATGGTGTCATTAGACAAGGCAGTTATAGCAAGATTTCAATCCCACGGGGAAAAGTTTGAAATACTTGTGGACCCTTATTTAGCAGCTAAATTCAAAGAAGGGCAAAAAATAGATATTTCTGAAATTTTAGCAGCTGAAGCAGTTTATAAAGATTCTGGAAAAGGAGAAAAAGTTCCAGAAGATTTATTAAATAAAGTTTTTGGAACTACGGATGTTAAAGAAATAGCTAAAAAGATTATATTGAAAGGGCAAGTTCAACTTACTGCCCAACAAAGAAAGGAAATGAAGGAACAGAAAAAAAAGCAAATCATTTCCATAATCTCAAGAAACACCATAAATCCTCAAACAGATACTCCGCATCCTCCAAAAAGGATTGAAAACGCCCTAGAGGAAGCCAGGGTGAACATTGATATTTATAAAAGTGCTGAAGAACAAGTTCCAAACGTTATCAAAGAACTTAGGAAAATTTTACCTATTAAATTCGAAAAAAGAGATATTGCCGTTAGAATTCCCTCAGAGTATGCGGGGACAGCATACCATACGCTCCACGAGTATGGTACTATAAAACAGGAGGAATGGCAACCTGATGGTTCCCTAATAGTTGTTATTGAAATTCCGAGTGGGATTGAAAGTGAATTTTACGCACACTTAAATAAAATTACAAAGACAAACGTCCAAACAAAGATACTAAAAAGATACGACTAACAGTTAATAACAGTTAATTAAAAGGAAGGTGATATAATGCCAGAATTTAGCCATACAAAAAAAGTAGGTTCAGCAGGAAGATTTGGATCAAGATACGGTAGAAAAATTAGAGTAAGATTAAGAGATGTTGAAATAAAACAAAAGAAAAACTATAAATGTCCAGTTTGTGGATTCCCTAAATTAAAAAGAATGAGTACATCAATCTGGGTCTGCAAAAAGTGTAACGCTAAAATAGCAGGAGGAGCTTACACTCCAGAAACTGGTGCTGGTAAAGTAGTAACCAAAGCTATCAGAAGAGTCATTGAAAGTAAAAGCAGAGAAATCTAAGATTTGAAGATCCTAAGAACCATAAGATACATATATTTCCTTTTTATCTTATTTGATAAACACAATTACTATTTTGATTTTTTTGATATTAACTGATAGATGGTAAATATATCCCAATATTGGTGAGATTATGGCAGAGTATAAATGTTCAAACTGTGGTAGAATCGTAACTTTAGATGAAATAGGCCTTAAAGCCAAGTGTCCACACTGTAGTAACAGAATATTGATAAAATTAAGACCAAGAATAGTTAAAAAAATACAGGCTAGGTAAAATTCAGGAACTACAATATTTCCTAAAGGTTCGATAAAATGATAATTACAACATCGAGAAAACCCTCTCAAAGAACAAGAAGTTTTGTAAAAGATTTAGCTTCTGTTTTAGGTATTAAAATATTAAATAGGGGGAAAACTCCATTAAAAGATATCCTTGAAACTTATGATAATTTCATAGTTGTCGAGGAATTCAAGGGAAATCCCGGAAAACTAAAATTTTACAATACTAAAAAGAACGAGGTACTCTCGTTAATAATTGCCACTAAGCTTCAAAAAGAAGTATGTGGGGAAAATGTGGGCATGATTAAAAAATTAGGTGCAGAATTTGATAAAAGCACCAGCGAATATAAAAATGTATTTTACGATTTTCTGTTCAAAAACTTGGATAGTTTTGACGAATTAAATGAAGATGATAATGAATCCAGTTTTAAAGTTGGCTTTAAAAAGTCGTCAAAAGATGATAATGTTTTTTATATTCAATTCTACAAGGGAGATAAAGAATTGGGTCCACTAATCAAGGTCAAGTCTGTTAAAATAATGGATATTGAATCCTAAGTTGATAATATGGACGTTAAACCTTCTTTTAGTTTAAAGATAAAATTCGACTCTACAAAAGAGGCTAAGGTTGTCTATGAAAGTATTTTTTTAGAACATTTAGATTCTCAGATAAAATCAAAATGCGTTATGAAACTTGAAGGAGATACCTTGTATTTAGAGGGGGCTGCCGATGAACTGAGTATTTTAAAAGCTTCCGTTTACTCCTACCTAAGATGGATAAAGGTTGCAGAAAATATATATAACCTAACAAGAAATGAAAATAAATGAAAATAAGAACTAAATATGGTGGTGTGCATTACGTACTTAATTAATGGATACAATTAATTTTGTTAATATAAAATTCTTGTTAAATCGAAATATAGGTTTTATTTACTTCATATATAATATTTTGATTTCACTTAATTGCACACCACTATAAATAACACTAACATATATAAACTCATAATTAATTTAATAATTAATATTATAATAAAAACAGGAGGGAAATTATGGAATTACCACCAAATGTTCAAAATCAGTTAATGCAGTTTCAACAACTTCAACAGCAGTTACAAATGATAGTTTACCAAAAACAGCAAATAGAAACTCAGTTGAAAGAAATGGAAAAGGCTCTCGAAGAAATGGAAAAATCCACATCTAATGAAGTATTCAAAATGGCTGGGGGCATCCTTGTAAAGAGAGAAAAAGAAGAAGTTAAAGAAGAAATTAATGAAAAAATTGAAACTTTAAAGTTAAAAGTTACTAGCTTAGAAAAACAGGAAGAAAAAATGCAAAAAAGACTCATGGAATTACAGGAAAACCTACAAAAAAACCTACAAGGTAACTAATATCTAAGTTTTTTTATTATTGTTTTATTAATTTTTTTATCTTTTTTAAGGTGCTTTTATGAATGAACTACTGAAAAAGTATTTAAAAACTGCCAATGAAATACTGTTTCTATGTCACCACAATGCAGATCCTGATGCAATAGGTGCTGCAATTGGTTTAAAATATCTGGCAACTTCTTTTAAAAACCACAAATCCAAAAACATTAGAATTTCTGCCAATTCTGTAAGCAAGTTATCAAGATCCATTATAGAGGAACTAAACGAAGAAATAGAAATTGTAGAGTACCCTAAACTTCCAGAGCTCGTATTTTTAGTAGATACATCCAGCCTAAATCAAATAACGGTAAATGAAAATCAGTTAAAAGAATCAAAAGTAATTCTAATAGACCACCATAAAAAAACAGACCTGGTAAATATTTGTGATCTTTATATTGTTGATGAAAATTCGCCTTCCACATGTGAAATTGTTTCTAAGATTTTTCGAGATATGAACATATACCCTCCAAAAAAGGTAAGAATGGCACTCTTGTGTGGCATACTCTACGATACAAAGCACCTTAAAATAGCAAAGGAATCCACCTTCAATATCATATCCTGGTTAATTAAGGATATAAGCTTCCAAAAAATTTTATATCTCCTTTCACAAGAGAGTGAGCCTAGTAAAAGAATTGCACACTTAAAAGCCTGTAGCAGGATGGA